>NZ_SJUT01000004.1:0-218626 GCF_004336795.1 Exiguobacterium sp. SH4S7 | reverse complement strand
TCTTCCAGCATACGTAGTGCACTCAGTTTTTGTTCAATCGAATGCCGACTTCTCGCCATAAAAAAACACTCCCCAATAGATAAACAGATTTGTTATTTCATCTGTCTACCTATTGGGGAGCATATCAATCAGTTCAGGTCTTCGTCATATGTAACGTTCATTCAGCCTGACGTCCAAATGCGAGTTGTTCGACGAGCCGCATCGTCGGGAACGTCTGTCCGGAACGCGCCTGCATCGTCACGAGCGCGTACTGCTTGCCTTGATGCTCCATCAAGAACACCATCGTGTAGCCCGATTCGTCGGTATAGCCGGTCTTCGTCGCCTTGACGAGGTCCGAGTAGTGGATGCTGCGGCTGTTGATCGCCGACCCGAGGTGATACCACCACCGTCGCTTCATCAATCCATCTTTGTCTTCGAACTTCGCCTCGTACTCATACGTTCCGGCGATTTCGACGAGTTCGGGATACGTCCCGAACGCGTAAGTGATTTTAGCCATGTCGCGTGCCGTCGTATAGTGGTCCGGGTCCGAATAGCCGTGGGCATTTTTGAAGTTTGTTCCAGTCAAGCCTAGGACGCGGGACCGTTCATTCATCAGTTCAACGAATTCCGCCGTCGAGCCGCTCACATACTCCGCCAAGCTATTGGCGGCATCGTTGCCCGATTCGAGCAGTGTCGCGTAGAGCGCTTGCCGGACGGTTAGGCGGTCGCCGACAGCGAGATGGACGATGTGACTGTCCCAGGGGATGTCGAGCGTCGTCGCGTGCACTTCGACGACGGGGCGGTCCAGTTCGCCGGAGACCGCCGCTTTCTCATAGGCGAGCAATGCCGTCATCAGCTTGGTCGTACTGGCCGGGTATACACGCTCCTCCCCGTGTTTGTCCAACAAGACGACACCGTCCGTCAAATCAACGAACGTCATCGCCCCGACAAGAACCTGTTCCGGGTCGGCGGTCAAAGTGGAATCTTCTACCCATTCTTGGATCGGGATATCGGGGAAAGACGGTCCTTGTTTGACCGGTTCGGCCACCGGCGCCTTCGGATCAGGTTTCACCGGTGTTTCTTGCTTGAAGCCGATGAGTGCCGGAATGATCGCGATCATTCCGACGAGCATCAAGCCGACGGTCAAGCGTCTCATTATATAGGTGTGTCTACGATGTCTACGGGTACGTTTCACTTTGCAATCGCTCCTTCATAGTTTACTTTTCTACCATAATGGATGTCGGGCAATGAAATCGTCTTCAAAATCGAGAAACAGGTCAATATTTATCGAGTGATGAAACAGAAGGGAATGGGTATACACATAAGCAGACACGTTCATTCCTAAAGGAGGTATCATCATGCATCGCTATCCATTCACGAATTCATTGTGGCGACAACACGATCGCACCCTACAGTATCCACGACTCGAGAGCTCCGTTTCTTGTGACATCGTCGTCATCGGGGCAGGGATCGCCGGACTCGTCACCGCCTATGAGCTTCAAAACCGGGGCAAGCAGGTCGTCCTGCTCGAAGCGATGGAAGTCGGCCGCGGCACGACCGGGCACACGACGGCCAAATGTTCCGTCCAGCATGGCGCCATCTATTCGAAATTGATGCAGACGTTCAATGAAGAGACGGCACGTCTTTACTATGAGTTCAACGATGAGGCGCTCGACTATTTGAGACGTCAAGTCGAAACCGGATTTGACATCGATTACGAAGTGAAAGATTCATATCTTTATACGATCGACAGCTCGAGTCAGCTCGCCTCCGAGATCGAGGCGTATCAAAAAATCGGGTTGAATGGTGGGGATGCGACGAACGAGGTCAACGCAGTCTTTCCATTTCCGGTACAACAAGCAGCCGTCATCCGCGACCAAGCCCAGATTCATCCGGTGAAATATTTGAACGAACTGGCGCGTCGCTTTGTCGAAGCGGGCGGGAAGCTTTATGAGAAAACACGGGCGACGGAGATCAGCCAAAGTCCGCGTCCGATCGTCACGACATCGACCGGGCGCCGTGTCCAAGCCGATCAAGTCGTGGTCGCGACGCATTATCCGTTCAACGACATCCGTGGACTATACTTCTCGAAATTTGAGGTCGAACGGTCCTACATCGTCGCTTGCGAGACGAACGGTCCCGTGCCGGACGGCATGTATTTGAGCGTCGATTCGCCGAGTCGCTCGTTCCGGACGTTCGATGACGGCGATCGCTCGTACGTCCTCGTCGGGGGGGAGGGGCATCTGAGCGGTCACGTGACGGAGACGCGGACGCGCTACGACCGGTTGGAGCAGTTCGCGAATGAGGCGTTCCGCGCTAAAAAATCAAGTTTCCGTTGGTCGTCCCAAGACTTGATCACGTTGGACCATCTTCCTTACGTCGGTCAAATGTTCAGTCGTGAACCGGACATCTTCGTCGCTACCGGATTCGCCAAATGGGGGATGACGAACGGGATCGCATCCGGACTGTTGCTCGCCGACCTACTGACCGGTCACGAGAACCGGTTTACCGAACTGTTGGATCCGCTCCGTTCGAAGTTCAAACCGGCGGATGTCGGTCAGTTCTTGAAGACGAATATAGACACGGCTGCCCAATTCGTCAAAGGAACGCTCGAGAAGCCGGGCTCGCTCGACGACCTCCAACTCGACGAAGGTGGGGTCGTTCACGTCGATGGCAAGAAAGTCGGCGCTTATCGGGATCTCGATAACAACTGTCACCTCGTATCGACCCGTTGCACGCACATGGGTTGTGGCGTCAATTGGAACAACGCGGAGCGGTCTTGGGACTGTCCATGCCATGGATCGCGCTTTGACACGCAAGGAAACGTCCTTGAAGGTCCGGCGACGAAGCCGCTCCACTATGAGAAAAAAGCGGATGTGTCGAAAGAATAGGCATTTTTCGTCACATCGATTAAAGTAGAGAGGTAAGGAAACAACTGTCATAGGGGTGGGAATCAGATGGAAATTACAAAGCAATGGCGTGAACATTTCAAACAGTTACGTGCGTTCGATGAGGCGATCTCGCTACTATATTGGGACATGCGGACACAGATGCCGGAACAGTCGGCCCCGCTTCGTGCCGAGACGATCGGTTACTTGTCGACAGAGGCGTTCAAACGTCAGACGAGCGATTCGTTCGCGGAACTGCTCGCCGAGATGACAGCGACCGAAGAGTTGACACCGACCGAGGTCCGCTCGGTCGCCGTGGCGAAGACGCAATATGAACGGAACGCCAAAATCCCTCCGGCGGAGTATCAGGCCTACGTCACACTTGTCTCTGAAGCCGAGACGGCATGGGAAAAAGCGAAAGACAAGAACGATTGGGGCACATTCGCCCCGTATTTAGAAAAAATCGTCGCGTTCCAGCGTAAGTTCGCGGATTATTTCGGATATGAGACGCATCCGTACGATGCGTTGCTCTATGATTACGAACCGGGTATGACCGTCGAACAACTCGACGAATTGTTCCAGACGCTACGGGACGAGCTCGTCCCGTTGATCCGTCAGTTGAAGTCGAGCAAGCATGAACTCGACTGGTCGATGGAGGCGGCGGTGCAAGAACAGATCTGTCACGATTGGATGCGGGTCGTCGATTATGACTTGTCCCGCGGTCGTCTCGACGCGACCGTGCATCCGTTCGAGATCACGATCAACCGCCGCGACGTGCGGATCACGACGAAGTATGATGAGTCGGACTTCCGCAACGCCCTGTTCGGGACGATGCACGAGGCGGGCCACGCGACTTACGAGCAACAGATCGACGAGGCGCTCGATGAGGTCGGACTCGGAGGAGGCGCATCGATGGGTATCCACGAGTCACAGTCGCTCTTCTTTGAAAACTTCGTCGGGCGCAGCGAAGCATTTTTACGCAGCGTCTATCCACGGCTACAAGAACGGCATCCGGCGTTTCAAGATATCGACTTCGATACGTTCTACGCAGGCGTGAACGAGGCGAAGCCATCGCTCATCCGGATCGAGGCGGATGAACTGACGTATAGCCTCCATATCATCATTCGCTACGAGCTTGAGAAGGCACTCATCCAAGGTGATTTGACCGTCGCCGAGCTGCCGAACGCTTGGAACGAGAAATATCGAGAGTACTTAGGCGTCGAGGTGCCGAATGATGCGAAAGGCGTATTGCAAGACGTCCATTGGGCCGGCGGTTCATTCGGCTACTTCCCAAGCTATGCGCTCGGATTGATTTATGCGGCGCAGTTGACCGAGACGCTCAAATCGGAACGGTCCGACTTTGAGACGTTAGTGCATGAAGGCGAGTTCGGTCCGATCAAACAGTGGCTCGAGACGAACGTCCATCGCCACGGTAAGTCGCTCACCCCGAACGAGCTGATCAAGCAAGTGACCGGAGGCGATATCTCGGTCCGTCCGCTCGTCCGCTATTTGACGAAAAAATACGTCACCGAGTAAGGAGTCTTCCGATGAAGCTATTCGCGCACCGCGGGGTGATGAACCAGTTCCCGGAGAACACGATGGCGGCGTTTCGCGCAGCGCTCGCCGCCCATGCCGACGGGATTGAAACGGACGTCCATTTGACGAAAGACGGTCGCCTCGTCTTGATTCACGACGAGACGATCGATCGGACGACAGACGGGTCGGGCCGTATTGCCGAGATGACGTTGTCCGAGCTCGGACGATACAACGCCGGTGTCTTATTCGACCTCGAGGAGCGCATCCCGTCACTAGACGACCTGTTAAACTTAGTAAAAGGAACGGGCGTCTGTCTCAACCTTGAAGTGAAGACCGACATCGACCGGTACGAGGGGATCGAAGACCGGCTCGTCGAGACGCTGCGAGCCCATCGATTCCCGGCCGACCGCGTCCTGTTCTCTTCCTTCAATCATGAGACGCTCTACCGGTTGAAGCGGTTAGCACCCGAGTACGAGTCTGCCGCGCTCATCTCCCAACCGTTGTTCGACTTGGCCGGTTACTTGAACGAGCTCGGGGCGACAGGCGTGCATCCAAGTGTCCGAACGATGACCGATGACGAGATCAAGCTCATTCAACAGAACGGTGTCAAGGTCCGTCCGTACACGGTCAAGACGATCGAACAGCTGAAACGGTTCCAACTGCTCGGTGTCGATGCGATTTTCGTCAACGATATCGAGTGGGCTCGAGCACATTCAACCCCGTAACAGGTCGTTACGGGGTTTTTAAATTTATGGAAACGGGAAGGAAGACTATGTAAAGAAAACGGTAACAACCAAATGTGCCGACCGGCATATTCAAAGCACACCGTCATCTTTACGCCGTCGTCCTGTTGTCTTAAGTTTAAGATGTCACCAGCTACATAGCAATCAGATGTAGCACACTATGCAGCATCGCATCAAACTTGTCGTATGCAGTCGATCGGTCAACCCAAGGAAAAAAAGGAGGAAATTTCACATGAAGAAATTGATGTCTTTACTTGGTACACTTGCTCTAGCGTTCGCGTTCATCCTGCCAGTCAGTGCAGATGGACACGAGAACGCGATGGTCCGTGTGCTCCACGCTTCGCCTGACGCCCCTGCGGTGGACGTCTATGTCAACGGTGAAGTCGCAGTCGAAGGCGCGGAGTTCAAAGCGCTTACGGATTACTTGACACTACCGGCTGGTGACTACAACGTCGAAATCAAACCAGCAGGCGATACTGAGACAGTCGTCGTCGCAGCCGATCTTTCAATCGAAGCTGGTAAATTCTACACAGCGGCAGCGATCGGTCAACTTGCAAACATCGAGATCGCAGCGATGGAAGATGACGCCAACTTTGAAGATGGCAAATCGAAAGTCCGCGTCGCTCACTTCGCACCTGACGCACCTGCAGTCGATGTAGCTCCAAAAGGTGGAGACCCACTCTTCTCAAACCTCGAGTTCAAAGCAGTCAGTGACTACGGTACACTCGATGCTGGAACGTACGATCTTGAAGTTCGCCCAGCTGGCGCGACTGACGTCGTAAAAGCGCTTGACGGCGTCGCCCTCGAAGGCGGTAAAAACTATACGGCATTCGCAATCGGCCTTCTTGAAGGGGAACCTGCTTTCGAAGTACTCCTCGCAGCTGATGGTGGAGAAATGGCCGAAGCTCCTGAGACAGGTCAAGGCGGTCTCGCTCAGACAGCTTCAATGAACTGGTTGCTCGCAGCAGCAGTACTTGGCGCAGCAGCAGCTGGCTTCTACGTCTTTCGTCGTCAGAAACAAGACGCTTAAGCTACTTTTGATCGGAACGTTCTCGTTCCTCATGGTAGCACCAGTAGCGGATGCCCCGGACGCGGATGCGAAACTTTCAACTGTCGGATTCGCAGAACCGCTCGTGTTGGCCGCTACTGAAATCGATCGTCAGTCCTTTCACACCGAGACGTTCGTTCCAAAACGACTGAAGATCCCGTCTATTGAAGTCGATACTGTCATCCAACCGGTCGGTAAAGACCGATACGACCGGATGGACACACCGGCTGAAGCAGCCGAGGTCGGCTGGTATCGTTACGGGGCGAAAGCAGGAGCGAAAGGCAACGTCGTCTTATCCGGACATTTAGACGATTTACAAGGCCCGGCCATTTTCGCTAATCTTGATCAGATACGACTTGGAGAGCAGGTGACGCTCCAACGTAACAAGCAAGTGATCGAATATGAGGTCGTGTCAGTCGAACGGTACCGGGTCGAAGATGTTCCGCTCGCCTCGATTTTCGCGGCGACACAATCGGTTCGTCTTCAACTCATCACGTGTGCGGGTCCTTATGACCCAGAACATGGGTATCGAGACCGGATTGTCGTCACGGCGATTGTTAAGCAATAGCACAATTTTTCAACTCGGGATGAAAATCATCCCGAGTTTTTTGATATATTATAAACTGTCGGAAAATTGATTGAATAAATTGACGGGGGATTTAACAGAGCGTGCTAAAAAGAACACACATCGCAAATGTAGGACTGTTCATTATTTTTTGGTTAATCAGTTATGAGAGAGTTGGGACTGGCAGCGGCAGTTTCCTACTTGCGATCGGCATATATTTGACTTGGCAGTTCGTGTTAGGTCGTGACTCAGTGAAAGAGAAACGGGAACTGAGTAAGAAAATGAGAGAAATGCGTCTCCATAACGAGCAAGACTTGTTTTTTGAAGAGCACCCAAGATGGAATGAAAAGATGAGGGCGCGTGAACAGGCAGCCGATCAGACGCGGCTAGGTGAATGAATCTGATATCTAAAACAAGCAACAGGTCCCGATGATTCGGGACCTGTTGCTTGTTTTAAGTCGTATTCACTATAAAGTCTGGTTCGCCTTAGGCGTCCATGCGGTCGAGCAACTTCGAGAGAAGGACCAATTCTTCGTCTGAAAAATCGCCGAACACGTCCATCAAGTACTCGATTTTCATGTGTTCGAGCGTTTCGAACAAGACACGGCCTTCCTCTGTCGCTTGAAGTTCGACGACACGACGGTCGCGATCGCTGCGTTCGCGGGAGATCAAGCCTTTTTTCGTCAACTCATCAGCAAGGGCCGTGATCATCGAGGCCGAGAATTGAAACTCATTCGACAAAGCCGAGGCGATTTGTGGACTATTTTGACAGAGCGATCGGAGGATGAAGAATTCGTTACGCGTCAAGTATTGCGAAAACATCGAGCGGAGGTTCTTTTTCACTCCGCGGTAGTTCATGCGAATCCCACGCTCAGCGTCTGCGACGAGCTGGCGACGGGATGCCGTGTGTACAGGTGTTGTCATCCTCGAAAGTCCCTTCTATAAAAAATCATTATTTGCATATATTTCAGTACATAAAAACATTCTACAACAAAAACATGAAGTCTGTAAAGTTATGATGGCTCTTCGTGGATACGCAATTCTTGAATGATTTCGTCGTAATGCTTCAAGTCCGGATAAAACCGACGGAAGAAGAATTCGATCTGTTGATCATCGCCTTCCGCGAGCAGTTTGGCGAGAACGGCATAGACGACACCCATCCCTTGACGCGGCAGTAACGAGGACGGCAGTAGCGTCGCACATTGAACGGCTCGATTGAAGTAACGATCGAGCGTATCCCTCAAATCTTGAAACGTTCGGATCTCGGCATAATGGAACATGCGCGTCAGCTCGACGATGGTCGACAAGTCGGTCTCGAGCAACCAGTCGCTTTGGAAGATGGCGTTATCAAGCTTCTCGACGGTGACGTCGTTGGCGATATAGTAGTTCAAGTTATCGCGGGTGATCGTGACTTTCTCCGGTGACTCGACGATCCGTTCGACCGTCTCTTGTTCGAACGTGCGCAACTGTTTGCGAATATTGACGAACTCCGAGTCCGCGATCTCGAGCAGTCCGGCGACACGGCTGAAGCTGCGCTTGATCTCCGGTGGGACCGCGTTCGGATTCTTATAACCTAAATCGTGCTCGATCTCGGCCCAGGCGTGCTGGAGGATCGAGCGGACTTGGATCTCGGCCTCTTTCTCCTCAAAACGGCGATATTCACCGAGGGCGAGCCGTTTATCGCTCAATCCGACGACGTAATGGACGGACAGGTATCCGAACTCGTTCGGGTCGAGCAACGTCGACTTGTCGATCGACTGCTCGCGGTCGATTCGAAATTCTTCTTCAAGAATATGGGCGACGGCGCGGACGTCATCATGAAAATAAGTGACGATCCGGATCCCGGCCAAATCTTGGACGTCACGCAGCGACCGGTACTGGTACGGCTTGCGGGACAGTTTCGCATATAGGCTCTCGGCTTCTTTCGCTCGGGCGACGATCGAGTGGAACTGGATCCCGGCATCGTCCAACAGTTCGCTCAGCAGCGACTTCAGCTTGGCGGCGAACGCCTCATAGTCCTCTTTCTCATTCATATAGTCGAGCATGATTGTGTTCATATCCTGTCTCGGCATCTCAATCACTCCTTGTCTCATTGTTCTTATTATATCATCAATGAAAACTTGATAGCACGGCGGTACTTCCCGGTTGATATGATACAATACGTCAGAGAAAAAGGGGAAGGGAGAATGTTATGAAAGTGTCGCATACGTTCAAATCGCCTGAGCGCGAGAAACTTGAAATCGTTTCGGGCCTGTTGCAACAGGCCGGTTACAAAGTCTCGAAGCCCAGTTCGCAACCCGAACTGTTCCGGATAAAAGTCGGACGGGAAGGGGTGGAGACCGAAGCCGAGGAGCGGCAGCGCATCCAAGGGCTCGTCGACCACTTCGAGATCGAGTATTGGTCTTACACGATACATTGACCTCTTGTTAATAAAACGATTCGTCCAATCGGGTTTTATGACTCACTTTTCGGGAATAGTATATTATTCGATTTTAGAAAGCGAACGTTTAGGAGGATGAAAGATGTTAGAAACGAGAATTGTGCCAGATATGACTTCGGTCGACCATGAAGTGAACGGAATGGTGTCGGGCGGATGCGTCAATGAGAGCATTTACTTATTTGCCAAAGATGAAGAATTGACGATTCGACTCGCTGCCGAAGCGGGTGTGCAGCCTTACCGCATCACCGAGAAAGGCATGTGGGAATCACTCGTGTCAAAATTCACGAAAAACTCGGATGACCGTCTTGACCAGCTCGAGAGCCTCGGGCTGACGAAGCAGATGGTCGAATCACTTGAAAGTGAGATTCAGGACGGTAAAATCGTTCTCGTTTGCGACAAGAGTTGAGTAATCATTTTAAAACGGACCTGACAAATTTGTCAGGTCCGTTTTTTGATGTCACTTCGTATCGTAGTAGGCATCGACGATCCGGCGGAGCGACCGTTCATCCAAATCAAGCGGCTTATAGCCGGCATCGGCTAAAAGTTGCTTCGTATTTTGATCGTTGAAGACGATATTACGATTCAAATAAGGATTGAACACTTTCACCATCTCGTTGAACGTGTGCTCAACGTTGCTGAGCTTTGAGGATTGAGTCTCGGTGATCTTGAGATGCGGGAACGCGAGTGCCTGCTTCATATACTCGAGCATCGTCTCGTTCCGAGGCGGGGCATCGTTCGTCACGTTGTAAATCGTGTTCGGGCGGGCGTGCTCGATGGCGGCGAGCAACACGTCGGCCACGTAATCGACCGGGACGAGGTTAGACGTACCGGTCTCCGAGCCGAGCAGACGGATCGGTTCGGCCGGGGCACCTCGACGCTCGAGGCGGCGCTTGAACACCTCGAGGGCGCGCATGTAACCGTACATCGTGAACTTCGAGTCGGCTTCCCCGGTTTTCGAGTCGCCGAC
Source organism: Exiguobacterium sp. SH4S7 (assembly GCF_004336795.1). Lineage (NCBI taxonomy): Bacteria > Bacillati > Bacillota > Bacilli > Caryophanales > Exiguobacterium > Exiguobacterium sp. SH4S7. Next base: position 208,460 of record NZ_SJUT01000004.1, on the reverse strand, counting down.
GATGATGGCCGGCCGGAAAATGGAGACGGCGAGGTCGTGTCGGGCCGCCCAGACTTCGCGTTCGGCATGGGCCTTGCTCTCCTCATACGGATTATGGAACGGCTGGTCCGTCGCATATAGCGTCTCATCCCCTGCTTCACGAGCCCCGAGCGTGTAGGCCGTGCTGACATGGAAGAAGCGGGGGCAGTGCAACGCCTTCGTTAAAGCGAGGGCCTGTCTCGTCCCCGTCAAGTTCGTATCGAACAGCTCCTCGCGCAATTCTTCGTCGAATTTGACGAGCGCCGCCATGTGGAGCACCAAATCGAATTGATCAACGTTTGATTGGATAAACGCCTCGTCCGCTCCAAGGAGCGGAGCCGTCAAATCACCGGCGAGCACGTCAATCGAACGAAGTTCACTCTTCGTAAACATCGCCGTCACTTTCTGTGGCGTTCGGGCCAAGACGCAAAGTCGATGTCCTCGGGCAATCAGTTCGCGGGCGAGCCGCCCTCCTAAAAATCCGGTCGCACCGGTCATAAATATATTCACAGCGTTCTTCCTCTCTGTTCAGTCTCTACCCATCATACCAAGCGTCACGAGAATGAGCCACTTCGAACTCAGATTTTTATAGCAGCATCAACGGTCTACGCGATCCGCCGCGAGTAAAACAAACGCGCGAGCAGGACCACGCTCTTCCTTCCCGAGGAGCGTGGTCATCGATGCCGAGCCGCCAAAATCGAAAGAATAGGGGTTTAACTTTTTAAAAAGTAGGTTATGACTTAAGGAGAAGCGTACGTATGGTACGTCATGACAGTGATGACCTGTCAAATAAATTAAGTGAGGTTTTTAAGAATCATGGCAAATCTATTCGGAACTGATAAGGACGGCAATAGGAAGAAGCAAGAAGAGATTGAAAAAACGGTCCAAGAGAAAGGGATTACACAAATCCACATGTATTTCTCTGACGTGATCGGAGACTTGAAGCTGTTGACTCTTTCTGCAAAGTTGTTGCCGGAAGTTTTTGAAGGGAAGACGATGTTCGACGGCTCGTCAATCGCCGGTTTTTCTTCTATCAAAAACTCAGACCTATTCTTGAGACCGGATTTAGATCGACCACGCTACGAACAAGACGGTGACGAGAGCATCCTCGCTTTCTTCTGTGACGTCTGTACACCAGACGGCGAACGTTACGAGTTCGACCCGCGCAACGTGTTGAAAGACGCGTTAGAGCGCGCTGCCCGTGACGGTTACTCCATCTTCGTAGGGGCCGAACCAGAATTCTTCATCTTTGACGAAAACGGCGAGTTTTATGACGAGGCCGGTTACTTCTCGACACGTTCAGAAGATAAAGGCTACGAAGTACGTCAACATATCGCCAACCGCTTGAGCGAGGTCGGATTCAACATCGAAGCGGTCCACCACGAGGTCGCACCGGCCCAACACGAGATCGGCATCAAGTACGACACCGCCTTGCACACGGCGGACAACATCCAGTTCTTCAAGGAAGTCGTCCAGCTCGCGGCACAGGAAAAAGGGGCTAAAGTATCGTTCTTGCCAAAACCGCTCCGTGACGTCAACGGTTCAGGGATGCACTTGAACATCTCGGTCTGGAACAACGACAAAGACGGCAACCCGGTCGATAACGCCTTTGAAGAGCCGGAGTCTGACTACGGTCTCTCGCACACGGCCCGCCACTTCATCGAAGGGATCTTGAAGCATGCCCGGGCGACGGCCATCTTCACGAACCCGCTCCCAGAATCATACGAGCGCCTCGTCCCAGGGTTCGAGGCACCGGTCAACATTTGTTGGAGCCCGTCGAACCGTAGCTCGATGATCCGCATCCCGGCTTCACGCGGCAGCGCGACACGCGTCGAGGTCCGTAACCCAGACCCGAGCGCGAACCCGTACTTGGCACTTGCGGCGCTCATCTACGCCGGTCTTGAAGGGATCGAGCATAAGATCGAGCCGTCGGCACCGAACGAGGACGACTTGTTCGAGTACTCGGCGAAACAGATCGAGAGCCAAGGCATCTCGTCGCTCCCGGCGACGTTCCATGAGTCGATCCAAGCATTGAAGCAAGACCGTTTCCACGACTACTTCAACCACGACATGATCGATCGTTACTTGTCGCTCATCCAAGTCCGTAAGTAATCCGATAAATAAAAAACGCCATTCCTCGCGCGAGGAATGGCGTTTTTTTGACTTAATGGATACCGCGCATATACTTTTTAATGACCGGGGCCAGCGCGAACAAGATCATGCTGAGCACGATCGCTACTCCGCCGATGATCCCGAAGTAGAGCATCTCGTTCTCTGGCGAGTAGAACCGGACGAGCTGGGCGTTGATCCCTTGTGCCGCCGCGTTCGACAAGAACCAAAGCGACATCGTTTGGGCCGAGAAGGCGGCCGGGGCGAGTTTCGTCGTCGCCGACAGACCGACCGGAGACAGACTGAGCTCACCGAGGACGATGATGAAGTAACTGAGGACGAGCCAGAGCGGATTGACGAGCGTGTCCGGTCCACCGAAGTAGGCCGGCAGCAAGATCACGAGGAAGCTCAAACCGGCGAACAAGATCCCGAAAGCGAACTTCGTCGGGATGCTCGGCTCACGATCACCGAGCCGCACCCATAACCAGGCGAACACAGGGGCGAGCAGGATGATGAACAACGGATTCAGTGATTGGAACCAGGCCGGCGACAGCGTGAACCCTAAAAATTCAAGATCGGTCCGCTTATCGGCATAGCTTGCCAAAATCGTCGCGCCCTGTTCTTGAATCGCCCAGAACATGACCGAGGCGATGAAGAGCGGGATGTAGGCGATGATGCGTGACCGCTCGACTTCTGTCGTTTTCGGGCTCCGGTACATGACGATGAAGTAGATCGTCGGGATGAAGATCCCGAACACACCGACGAGACCGATGAACGTGTTGATCGTGAACAAGCCTTGTGGGATCAGGATGGCCAGTAATCCTCCGATGAGGATGACGGCCAATGTCGTGTACTTGATCGCATTCTTCTTTTCAGACGCCGTCAACGGGTTCGGCACGTAAGACCCGGCGAGGCCGAGGTTGCCTTTTTTCGTGAGGACGAAGACGACGAGACCGATGAACATCCCGACCGCGGCGAGAGCGAAGCCCCAATGGAAGCCGTAGCTCTTTTGGACGCCGCCGACGATCAACGGCGAGATGAAGGCCCCGAGGTTGATCCCCATGTAGAAGATACTGAACCCGGCGTCACGGCGACGGTCCGTCTCGTGATACAGGTCACCGACGATACTCGACACGTTCGGCTTCAACAGTCCGGTCCCGATGACGATGAGACCCATCGAGATGAACAAGAACGTGAGGCTGCCCGGGATCGACAAGACGATATGACCGAGCATGATGAACACACCACCAAAAAATACGGCCCGGGACGTCCCGAAGACGCGGTCGGCGAGCCATCCCCCGATGACTCCTGACATGTAGACGAGCGCGCCGTACACGGACATGATCGACAGGGCGACGTTCTGGTCGAGACCGAGACCGCCTTCCGATACCTCGTAATACATGTAGAAGACGAGGATGGCCCGCATGCCGTAGTACGAGAAACGCTCCCAAAATTCAGTGAAGAACAACGTGAACAAGCCTTTCGGCTGTCCGAAAAATCCTTTTTGTGGCACACTGTCCACAATTTTCTGTTTATCGATCCTTTCCATGAAAGATCCCTCCTTGACCGTATTATCATAAGAAGAATCATTATGTTTGTAAAGGAAAAATGAAAGTGAAGTTCAAATTTTAACAGATTTGAAACGAAACAAAAATCCACCTAAACCAAGTTGTTTTAGGTGGATTGAACAATTAAGCGGTCTTTTGCCTGGCTTCTTCAGCGCTAACATATCTCCCGAGACGCCAATAGATGAGACCCGACAAACAACTTGCCGCCCCGACAAGGATGAGGGCGATGTGCCCGGCGCGTTGGTCGAGGAACAGGCTGGCCATGAGCGGTGCGGTCACGCCGCCGATCAACCATTGGATGCTGGCGGCCCCGTTATAGGCACCGCGCATGTTCTCGGGGGCGATCATGGCGATGAACGTCTGTTGGACGGGCGACATGATCATCTCGCCGAGCGTATAGAACGCGTATACGGCGAGCAGGATACCGACGAGGACGAGGTACGGGGTACCGAGCGTATAGAGGAGCCGCGGCACGACCGCAATCAACATCATCCCGATCCCGAAAATCGTCGCCCCGACCAGCATGACGTTGCCGAACGGTTTGCGCCCGAGTTTTGAGGCGATCGGGAATTGGAACAAGACGACCATGATGCCGTTCAAGGCGAGCAGATAGGCGAACGGGTTCTCGCGGTCGGTGAACGACGGCATCGACTCTTTCAAGAACAGCGGCAACATGCTCTCGATCAGCGAGAAGCCCATCGAGATGAAGACGCCGGCGAAGATGAAGACGAGAAAGACTTTGTCGTTGTAAAAGACGCGTAAGACGTCACGGTTCGACGGTGTCTCCGCTTCGGTCGTCTCTGGGAGCGACTCGCGGATGAAACGTCCGAGAACGAGCGCGTACAAGGCGAAGACGAACGCTGCCGTGAAGAAGATGTACTGTCGGTCGATGAACAAGACGGCACTGCCGAGCAGGGGACCGAACGCCGCCCCGATATTATGCCCCATCCGTAAGAGACCGAACGCCTCGTTCATCTGTTCCGGCTCGGTCACGTCGGCGACCATCGCGCTCGCTGCCGGGTGGAACAGCGAGTTCGTCAAACCGAGCATGGCGTTCAAAAGGAGCAGCGGCCAAAACGTTTCCGCGAAAGCGAAACCGATGAGCGCGACCGCATCACCGAGGATGGCGGTCATCATGACCGGTTTTCGACCGTATAAGTCGGCGAGACGTCCGCCGACGACCGAGCCGATGAGCGCCATGATCGGTCCGGTCGCTAAGATGACGCCGACTTGGACGTAGCTGTCGAGCTTGTCGCTGTAATAGAGGACGAGGAACGGGGCGATCATGAACATCATGACACCGGTGATCGTCTCGCCGAGGAAGCGAATCCAAATGTTACGGTCGAGCCGTTTGAGTGATTGAATCATGCGTTTCACCTGCTTCTACAAAATAAAAGGGACGAAGGATGCACGGAGGCATACTCGTCCCTACTTGCTTATGCACGCCTCGGAAGACAGGCGGGTGACTTCAGTTCATGAAACGGAAGACCCCGACCTGTCAGTATGAAATTGGATACGATGTGGCTGCGTCATGACTGACATGGCGGGTCCTCCTTTCTGAAAGTTTACTCTTCGTTTCAACTGTATGACAGATTCTTGAAATGTGTCAACATATTTTGACTTGCGTCATAACAGTTCATTTAAATTCTTGCGGGTGAGCCGATAATCGATCAACCGGGACAAGACGACTTGAATCATCGCGGTCACGGGTACGCTGATGAACATCCCGACGAGGCCGAACAGGCTCCCCCCGATGATGATCGATGTGATGACCCAGAACGGGGTGATCCCGACGCTGTCGCCGAGAATTTTCGGGCCGAGCCAAAGTCCGTCGAACTGTTGCAGCAAGAAGATGAACAACAAGACGAGCAGGGCCGTGAACGGGTCGTAGAAGTAGGTGATGATGAACGCCGGGATCATCCCTAAGAGCGGCCCGACGTATGGGATGAAGTTCAGCACCCCGATGATGACACCGAGCAAGAGCGCGTACGGCGCGCCGATGATCAAGAGCCCGATGACGGCCATCACGCCGATGATGAGACAGTCGAGCGACTTTCCGATGATGTAGCGTTTAAAGATATAGTCCATCTCTTGGAAGATGTCGATCGTCGTCTTCGCCGAGGCGACCGGGAACATCGCGTACAGTAGACGCTTGAACATCCGGGCGAACACTTCCTTGTCTTTCAACAAGTAGATCGAGATGACGATCCCGATCAACAAGTTGATCAACGTCATCGTGAAGCTCGACACGTAACCGACCGAAGACACGACGGCCGTCTCGACCCATCCGGAATACCGTTCCTCGAACCGGTTAAAATCGATCGCTTGGGCGATCGTCGCATTATACTCCTCGACATACGTTTTCAGCTGCCCGAGAAAGCCATCGATTTGGCGAATATAAAACGGGAGCTCCTCGATGAGAGACGCGACGCTCGAATAGATGCGAGGGAACAGCGTCACCGCTGACACGACAAGGATCCCGATGAACGTGACGTAGACGATCAACAAGCCTTGGTAGCGCTTCAAGTGGAACCGCTCTTCTATATAGGATAGGACGGTGTTGAGGAGCAGCGCGATGGCGATCCCCATGATGATCGGCGTCAACAGCTGAAACGCATACTGCATGACCCGAGAGATCGTGTCCGGCTCGCTGATGACTTTCCATAGGACGAGCAGAATCAGCCCGATCACGCTTAACTTCCATATCAATTGACGGTTTAGTTCCAATGGTCTATCCCCTCATGCTGTAAATTTTGCAGAATAACGTTCACCTTTTACTATGAACGTTTTTTTACCGGGATTCAATAGCGGTAAGGAATTTTTGAAATAAGGATTGACAAGGTTGGTAACGTTTGGTTTACTAAATGACATATTACAGAAATTATCAATTGCATATAAAAACACTTTCTATCAAGAGAAGCGGAGGGACTGGCCCGATGAAGCTTCAGCAACAGATTGTTTCAATACTGTGCTAATTCCAGCAAGGTGACCTTGAGAGATGGAAAGGTGGTTGTTTGAATACGTCCGTATCTCGACACCCCTTTCCTCGGAAAGGGGTGTTTTTGCATAGGAGGACTATTCATGACAGACAGACGCTCGAAGTTACTTAAAACGTTACCACCCCAGCATTTCGTCGGACTCGCCGCTGAAGTCGCCGCACTCGAGCGTTCAGGCCGCGAGGTCATCCGGCTTGGCCAAGGAACGCCCGACTTGCCGACACCGGCCCCGATCTGTGAGGCGTTGCAGACGGCCCTGCTCGACCCGGCGACACACCAATACGGACCGTTCCGGGGACAGACGCGCCTGAAGCAAGCGGTCGCGACGTTCTACCAGACCGAATACGGCGTCGCGCTCGATGCCGAGACCGAAGTGGCCATCTTGATCGGCAGCAAGTCGGGACTCATCACGCTCCCGCAATGTGTGCTCGAGCCAGGTGACGGCATGTTGCTCCCGAACCCGGGCTACCCGGACTACATCTCGGGGGCGCGTCTCGCCGGTGCGGTCGTCCACGACCTCGTCCTCCGGGAAGAGAACGGCTATCTTCCTGATTACGAGACGCTCGATCCGCAGGGAGCGCGACTCATGTATTTGAACTACCCGAGCAATCCGACCGGCGCCGTCGCGTCGCCCGCGTTCTTTGACGACACGGTCCGGTTCGCGAATAAGCATGACCTCATGGTCGTCCACGACTTCGCGTACGGCAGCATCGGTTTCGACGGGCACGTCCCGCCGAGCTTCCTGCAGACGCCGGGTGCGAAAGACATCGGCATCGAGGTGTATACGATGTCGAAGGCGTTCAACATGTCCGGCTGGCGGGTCGCTTTCGCCGTCGGCAACCGCGACATCATCGAGGCGATCAACACGTATCAAGACCACGTCCATGTGAGTGTGTTCTCGGCCATCCAAGAGGCGGCCATCGCCGCGCTCGAGTCGCCACGTTCGCTCCGGGACGACTTGTCACGGTTGTATGAGGCCCGCCGCGACCGGCTCGTCGACGGGTTACGTCAGGCCGGATGGGACATCACGGCCCCGAGTGGCTCGTTCTTCGTCTGGGCGAAAGTGCCGGACGGGGACGCAAAATCGTTCTCGCATAAGCTGCTCCACGAGGCAGGGGTCGCCGTGACGCCGGGCTATTTCTTCGGCTCAGAAGGCGAGCGGTACGTCCGGTTCGGGCTCGTCTCCGCCGAGCCGAAGATCGACGAGGCCGTCGAGCGGATCGAGAAACTGTTCGCGACGTATGAAGAGGTCCGGGCATGATCCGCCAAGCCGTGCTCGAGTACGACCATGCGGATGACGGGCTCGAGCGGCTCGATGAATTGATCGCTGGCCGTCGTGCTCACGTGCTGCGCGGGCAGAACGGTTTTGACGTCGTCAAGCGTGTCCTGCCAGCGATCACTGCCTATCCGACATCGCTGTTCCGTGGCGAATGCACGGACGCCGAGGTCGAACGGCTCCGTTTGAAGGATGCGGACGTCCTCCTTGCCGTCGGTGGGGGCAAGCTCGTCGACACGGCGAAACTCGTCGCTTACCGGCAAGGTGTCCCGCTGATCGTCATCCCGACGCTCGCCTCGAACTGTGCCGCCTTCACACCGCTCAGCGTCATCTATGACGAGCACGGCACCTATGACCGCTACGACGTGTTTCGCGTCGTCATCGAGCGGGTCATCGTCGACGCAAGGGTCGTGACCGACTCGCCGTACGACTACTTCCGGGCCGGCGTCATCGACACGGTCGCCAAGTTTTACGAGGCCCGCTATTTGAGCGGCGACAGTTCGCCTGATGCCGGCGTCAATACCGGTCTCGCCTTGGCCGAGCAATGCGGCCGGCTCGTCGAACTCGACTTGAGTGAGTCCAGTTTCACCGCGTATGGGCCAGAGACCCGGTTCGCGGTCGATCACATCCTTGCCGTCGGCGGTGCCGTCGGTGGTTTCGGGGACGCCGGGACACGCGTTGCCGTCGCCCACGCTGTCCACAACGCGCTCAGCCGCTTCGAGTCGACCCATCCGTTCTTACATGGCGACAAGGTCGGCTTCGGCCTCCTTGTCCAAGAACGGTTGCGTGGCTCGTCTGACGCCCCATATTTAGAGGCGTGGCTCGCCAGGATCGGCGCGCCGACGTCACTTGAGACGCTCGGACTCGTGCCGGCCGACATCCCGCAACTGGTCGAGGCGGTCCGGGTCGAGACCGAATTGCAACGTTCACCCGTCCCGCTCGATATTGACTATTTGAAAATAATTTTTGAAAATTTAGTATTTTCTGTTTACAAATAAAAGAATTAAAAGTAAGATGATAACAATTAAATAAGACCGATAGCTTATCAAGAGTGGTGGAGGGACTGGCCCTATGAAACCCGGCAACCAGATCGTAATGATCATGGTGCTAATTCCAACAGACGAAACGTCTGGGAGATGAGCGTGTCCGACTGTCTTTGACTTGTCGTGCCCGCCACTCTTTATGAGTAGCGGGCTTTTATTTTGGAGGAGGAATCATTCATGAACATCAAACAGAAAACAGTACTCGCAGGAACATCTCTACTCGCGGCCATCGCCTTGTCGGCGTGCGGCCAATCGGACGCGAGCGAAGCGCTCAGCACAGAAGCCCTCACGATCGGCGTGACAGGCGGACCGCACCAGCAGATCGCCGAGAAAGTAAAAGAACTCGCGGCCGAGGATGGCCTCGAGCTCGACATCAAGGTGTTCAACGACTACAACACGCCGAACACCGCACTCGACGAAGGCAGTCTCGACGTGAACAGTTACCAGACGCTGTCGTTCCTCGAGCTACAGAAGGCGGACAAAGGCTATAAGATCGACGACGTGTTCAAGACGGTCGCTTTCCCGATGGGGCTCTATTCGGACAAGCTGACGGACATCAAGGAGTTGAAGGAGGGCGATAAAGTCGCCGTCCCGAACGACCCGGCGAACGAACTTCGGGCGCTGCGCCTGTATGAGACGGCCGGACTCATCACCTTGAAAGAAGGATTGACGGACAAGGCGACGAAACGTGACATCGCCGAGAACCCGCTCAACCTCGAATTCATCGAGCTCGAGGCGTCACAACTCCCGACCCAGCTCCCGGAAGTCGCGCTCGCGGCCATCAACACGAACTTCGCGATGGGTGCCGGCCTATCGATCAATGAGGACGCCTTGTTCCATGAAGACACGGTCGACAACCCGTACCCGAACTACGTCGTCGTCCGTACCGACAACAAAGACGATGAAGTCGTCGAGACACTCAAATCTTACTACCACTCGGACGAGGTCCGGACGTTCATCGAAGAGACGTTCGACGGCTCGATCGTCCCGGCGTTTTAAGGAGGCACTATGATCGCACTCAAACAGATCTCAAAAACGTTCACGGTAAACAAAGGGACCGTCACTGCGCTCGACGATGTCTCGCTGACGATTGAAAAGGGTGAGATCTTCGGCATCATCGGTCGGAGCGGCGCCGGCAAGAGCACGCTCATCCGCATGATCAATCTGCTCGAACGGCCGACGTCAGGTCAAGTCGAGATCGAAGGGCAAGACATCACGACGCTCGACAAAAAAGGGTTATCAAAGCTCCGTCACCGCATCGGGATGATCTTCCAGCACTATAACCTGCTGAAGACTGCGACCGTCGAAGACAACGTCGCCATCCCGCTCCGCCTAGAAGGACTCGATAAACGCTCGATCAGCGAGCGGGTCGACAAGTATCTCGATATCGTCGGACTGACCGATCACCGTAAACATTACCCGGAGCAACTCTCCGGCGGCCAGAAACAGCGCGTCGCCATCGCTCGGGCCTTGGCCCACGAGCCGGACATCCTGCTCAGTGACGAGGCGACGAGCGCGCTCGACCCGGAGACGACCGAGTCGATCCTCGATCTGTTGCTCGAGATCAACCGCGAGCTCGGGCTGACGATCTTCTTGATCACCCATGAGATGGAAGTCATCGAGCGCATCTGTGACCGGGTCGCCGTCATCGACGCCGGCAAGATCGTCGAGGAAGGGGACGTCCTCGACGTCTTCTCGGACCCGAAACATCCGACGACGCGCCGCTTCTTGAAAGCGAACCTCGACGTGCCGAAAGAAGTCGTCGACGTGTTGAGCTCGCACGGGACGCTCGTCAACTTGTCGTTCATCGGTCACCAGACCGAACAGGCCGTCCTCGCCGAGTTGACGAAACGGTTCGGCCTGCTGCCGAACATCATCGGGGGCGGGATCAAAAAGCTGAAAGGCGGTCTCGTCGGCAACTTGCTCGTCCATCTCGACGGGGACCAGGCACAGACCGACCAAGCCGTCCGCTACCTTGAAGCGAGCGGCGTCAAAGTGAAGGAGGTGACGAACCATGCTGCAGTTTTGGGGAAATTGGGGTGACTTGATTTGGACGGGCACGATCCAGACGCTGACGATGACCGGCATCGCGCTCGTCATCTCGACACTGATCGGCTTGCCGCTCGGGACGCTCCTCGTCTTGACGCGGCCGAATGGACGGCTCGCGAACCGTTACTTTTACGGGGCATTGTCGAGCGTGATCAACGTCGTCCGCTCGATCCCGTTCATCATTCTGCTATTCTTCATCTTGCCGTTCACCCGTTTCATCATGGGGACGACGATCGGCGTCCAAGGCGTGCTGTTGCCGCTCATCGTCTTCACGGCGCCATACATCGCCCGTTTGATGGAGTCGGCACTGCTCGAAGTCGATCGCGGCGTCGTCGAGGCGTACGAGGCGATGGGCATCTCGACGCGTAAGATCATCTGGTACGTATTGATCCGTGAGGCGCGGTCGTCGATCGTGCTCGGTCTGACGATCGCGACGATCGGTCTGATCGGTGCGACGGCGATGGCGGGTCTCGTCGGTGCGGGTGGACTCGGCGATATCGCCTATCAGTACGGGCATCTCCGGTTCGAGCCGGGAGTCATGTACGTGACGATCTTCGTCTTGATCCTGCTCGTGCAGTCGATCCAATCATTCGGCAACCGCTTGGCGGCCCGTCTAAAGAAAGCCTGACAAAAGAGCGTCGCAAAATTTGCGGCGCTCTTACTGTTTGTCTAATAGTCGTTTCAAGTCGGCGATCCGGTTATGCCGCGGGATGAACGTCCGGATCTCTTTCTCGCTGAACCCGATCTGGATCCGGTTGTCATCGACGACGATCGGACTCTTCAAGATCTGCGGATGCGTCGCGACAAAACTGTACAGTTCGCGGAGCGACATCTCGTCGAGCTGGTCGGCCGCTTGTTTGTAGACACTTTTTTGGACAGACAAGAGATCGGTCGTCCCGTTTTCGGTGAGCCGGAGCATCTCCTTGAACTCGGTGAACGACATTCCTTGGTCGGTCAATTTCTTCTCGATGAACGGGATATTCTGTTCGCGTAACCAATCGAGCGTCTTGCGGGAAGAACTGCAGCTTGTATGCGTGAATACGGTGACCGTCACGACAACCACTTCTCCTTTTCCTAAGGTTGGATTACTTTATTGTCTCTCGATTATACGGGTTCGGCGTAGAATATGTTTCAAATCACATATACTTTTTTCGAAATCGTCGGAACGATTCGTTTCAAGCGAGTTCGGGTACATGACGAGAGAGACAACAAACAAGGAGGGGCTTACATGTTTGATTATACGGTGAAGACGGATCAGTCGGTCGAAGCAGTGGTCGAAAAGTTGAAAGCGACGCTCAAGGACGAAGCGTTCGGCGTGCTGTGGGATTTCGACTTGAGTGATACGCTCAAAGAGAAAGGTGAAGCCATCGACGGGGACTATCGTATCCTCGAAGTGTGCAACCCGAAAGAGGCCAAGAAAGTCATCACGGCGCACCGTGAGGGCGGCTACTTCCTGCCGTGCAAGCTCGCCGTCTTCACGAAAGACGGGGCGACCCACGTCGGCATGCCGAAACCGACGAAACTGATCGAATTGATCGAGGACGAGTCGCTCCAGTCCATCGCACTGGATGTCGAGACTAGACTGACACGCGCCATCGACCGCAGTATATAAGAGATGACACCCGCCGACAAAGGCGGGTTTTTTTATGTTCTTTAATAAGTAAGATAATGGTAAAATTGGGTCATCAAGAAGACGAGGGGCGGAAACGTTGAAACAATCTGTCAAATGGATGCTGTTGAGCGCGGTTTTACTTTCCGGATGCGGAAAAGACGAGACGAGCGCGTTGAAATTGGATTATATCGATCACCATTGGACCGTGAATAAATATTCGCTTGAGGCAGAGCCGGTCACCGATATCGATGAGACGTTAGCGGCGTGCACGGGTGACTTGACGACGTCGCTAGACGGGGAGTTAACGGTCTTCGACACGGTCGTGGCGAGCCGGTCCCCCTTGACGAACTCAGGGGAAGATTACATGTTCAAAAGTGTGACATACGTCAAAGGGGATAAATCTTATGCAATCTGCCGCGATATGGTCTCTCATCGTCTCCAAGCGGAAGTGATTCCCTCTTTCCCAGAAGAGATAAGCGCGTCGACAGGAACTTCGATCGGCCGTGCTCCTGCCGTGTTACAGACGAAAGCCTCGGACGGAGCGATGTTCCTGCAATCAGAGGTAAAGAGCGGATATGACCATGAACTTGAATTGTTTCCAGATTCGTTATTCAGCTTCTCACAGGCGCTGTATGGGGAGATGGAGATCGCTGTCGAAGGTTGGCCGACGCTGTTCCCGATCAATACGTTCGAACCGGCGACGTCGTCGATGGGTGACGTCCAAATGATGATGGCTTTCAGTCCAGAAGAGAAGCTTCCGTACGTGTTGATGGGGCATCAGAACGGTTCTTTCTCGTCTCAACCGATTGAAGTCACGTTTGACGCGACCGAGGCGGCCCCGAGATATGAATCATTAAAAATTGAACGGATTCCGCTCACCGAACAGGTACTTGAGTCCGGCAAGAGCTACCCGATCTTTACGTTCACGTACATGAAAGACGGAGCGCCGATCACGGACACGGTGACAATCACGTATCGGGAAGAGACGTTCATCACGGAAGAAGAACGTGATCTTCAGCAGGAGCATACCGACATGCAGTCCATGTGGCAATCTGATGAACCGTTCGTCTATTTACATAAGAAACCGTTCAGCCATGAACAGCCTCTTGCTTATCCGGATGTCCTCAAGGCAGCCGGGACCGACATGACCGACTTGATCGACGCCATAGACGCGGCAGAATCGGTCAATCGCAGTGGGGATGCGGGCGAGTATCATCAGTTGACGATTCTCGATGGGCTGAAAGGCCAAGAGTTTGAAGTGACGTATAAACAGCGCTCAAAAAAGATAGATATCTTCTTGACGGATAAACTGACCGGTGAGACGTACAAACTGACGAGCGAAGGGGCCGAGACGTTCTTGTCCTACTTCCCCGACTTGAAGAAGAAACCGAAGAATTGAGGTGAACTGATGAAAAAGTTCGGATTAGGAATCTGTCTATCGCTATTCGTTTTGGCTGCAGGATGCGCCCGGGACCAAGAAGTAGTCCGATATGATGTTGTCGAGGCCCATTGGACGGCAGAGCACATCACACATGACCTTGAAGTGCAGGCAATCAAGGCCAAGGACATGTTGACCTATTGTGAACAAGGCGAGTTACTCAACGATATCGAGGAGGACCATCTATCCTTACTTGGCGTGACGTTTGCAAGCCGAATGCCGTTCACTGAGCCCGATACTGAAACATACGCCTTCAATGAGACATCGTTCGTCGAAGGTGATTCCGTTTACGCGCTGTGTAAGTCGGACCACGTTGAGGGATACCGGGCGGTCAAGCTGGAGGCAAGGCCGGAGTTTTTGAAAGACGAGACCGCGCGAGAGATTCCATTGCTACCTAGCGTAGTAAGCGGGACAGAAGAAATTCGGGAAAGGTTATCACGGGAAGAAGCGATCCATCCTTACGGGCAAGACCTCACCATTCGTCCATTCTTGGATAGTCTTTATACGATCTCGCCCGGTTTCAACGGGTCCATCGAGTTTGGAATCGGGGACGACGGGGTCTTCACACCGTATTTAGATTTTGCTCCTTACGTGGTCAGGGAGGACACTCATGTTGCGTTAGGATATGGCACGAAGACGAAGACGCCATACATGTTAATGTCGAGTGACGGGATTCACTATGGACAGCATTCGTTGAACGATGGCGAATTACTGGACGGAGTCGACAACTTAAGTGTCCGGACGCTTCTTGAAGGCGGTACGCTCGAACCGCTCGAACCGTTTCCGTTATACGAATTAACCTACGAGTCAAACGGTCAAAAGATGACGAAGACGATCTCGATTCGATTCAAACCGAATCCATTCATCACGGAGCCGACCGATACCGATGCCGTCTCGATCGGTTATGTCCATAAATACCCGTACCATCCCAGTGTCCCGTTTTACTATCCGGACGCAGTCAGCACCGAGGGGCAAGGCTATGAACGATTGACCGAGGCGCTCGAGACGGGGACACCTTCGACCAAGAATGGGGAAGCGGGAGAGTACATGTATTTGACGCTGCTGAAAGGAAATCGTGGTCAACAGTTCGAGTTGAGTTACCACAAACGTTCGCAGAAAGTTGATGTCTTCGTGAAAGATATGAACACGGACGAACAGTTCAAGTTGTCGAGTGAAGGTGCGAAAATATTCCATGAAATTTTCCCCAGTGCAGTGGAGTAAGCAGAGCGTTTGGTTTGATGAGACTTCGGCTGCAGCGACGATTGGCGGTGTCGATGAATCCGACAGTCGCACGCAACTGACCGAAGAATCGACAACTATGTAGAAGCAAATCTTTTTACAAGATCAGCACCGTCATTTTCACGAAAAGGTCGAATGGGACTCCTGTAAACGAGGAGTTCTTTTTTTGCGATTCATTGTCTGATAACCTGTGATGAAGTTGGTAAATACTTCAAACTCAAGATATTGACTTACTGTTAAAAACGGCGCTAGTCAGGACTTTTATCACAAGTTACACTTGAACTCGATTGTACTAACAAAGGAAAAATGTCCTGAAATAACTCAAATTATAAAGGTGGGAATTATCGGAATGATTGAAACGAGAGATGTCAGCCTATCGTCACCAGACGTGCTTCGCGCCATCGAAGCGAACATGGCGATGATTCGATTTGACCGCCAGCGCCGTGTCGTCGATGTGAACGACGCCTTCGCCAAGGCGATGAAATACAAACGCGACGAGATGATCGGGATGCAGCACCATCTGTTCTGTACGCCGAACTTCGTCAACAGTACGGACTATCAAGCGTTTTGGAACAAGTTGTTCGACGGGTTCAGCTCGGCCGACAAGATCGAGCGCGTCGACGCCCGGGGCGACTCGATTTGGCTCGAGGCGACGTATATGCCAATCTATGAGGGGGATGACGTCATCGGTGTCGTCAAGATCGCCTCGGACATCACCGAGCGGCAACAGACGATCGAACGATACGCCCGCACGTTCCGTGATATGGCCGAGAATCTTGATGACCGGGCCCGCCGTGGCATGGAGGAGAGCCTACATTTGAAGCGGACGATCGAGCGGCTCGAGTCGGACGCATCGGTAAACTTGAAGACGCTCGGCAACCTTCAAGACCAAGCGGCAGAGATCACGAAAATCGCCAGCACGATCAAAGAGATCGCGGCCCAGACGAACCTGTTGTCACTGAACGCCGCCATCGAGGCGGCGCGGGCAGGTGAACACGGCCTCGGCTTCAACGTCGTCGCGACCGAGGTCCGTAACTTGTCTCGTCTCGTCGAGCGCGCCGTCATCGAGGTCCGGGCCAACACCGAGGGGATGAACAAAGAGCTCGCCTCGATCGTCGACGGCGTCTCACGATCGAACGAAGACATTAATGCGAGTGTCAACATCATGGAAGCGACGCTCGAACGCTTCGGGAAGATCGAGCAGTCGGCCCAGTCATTGAACGGGACGGCCGAACAGTTCACTTCGGCGATCTGACGAAAAAACCAATTGAAGGAACCGCCACCGTCGTCGGTGGCGAGTCCGCTCAATTGGTTTTTTTGACGACGAGCGTATGACCGTGTTGTTTCAACCAGGCCATCGCACCATCGACGTCCGGATAAACAGAGGATAAAGTCGACCAAAACGATTTGGAGTGGTCGAAATGGACGAGATGCGTCCACTCATGGGCGATGACGTAATCCATCACCTCAACCGGGGCGAGCATGAGCCGGACGTTGATCGAGATCGTTCCGCGCGAGCTGCACGAGCCCCAGCGCGTCTTTTGATGGCCGATGCGGATGCGCGCGGCGCTCACCCCGAGCAGACGTTCATAGTGGGGCGCCCGCCCGGTGACATAAGTGAGCGCCTCGTCGCGGAGCCACGCCTCGTATGCGGCCCCTATCCTGGACTCGTCCCACCGGTCCGGGCAACGGAAAGCTGTCCCGTCGTAGTCGAAGGCGTCAACGGTGTTCGTGCGCACGAGCGGCACGGTCTCACCTCGATAACGGAGCCGGTCGTTCGGCAATGACGGGGCTTTAGGTAATGCCGCGAGCCGGTCGTTTATCCAGTCCGCATGCTCGCGTAAGATCGTCTCGACGACCCGGTTCGACAGTCGGGCCGGGATGCGGAGCTCGATCCCTTCGGCCGTTATGTAGAAAGCCGCTTTCTTTCGCCGTTTATGGCGGATGATACTTACGCTCATCGTTGTCACCTCCAAACACTGTTCTCGGTCGATTATAGCCGACGTCTCGAAAATCCGCCACGCTTTTGACGACCAGTTGCTTCAATTTTTGTTACAGTAGGGACAGGAGGGATCACTATGAAATCAATCTTACATCAACCGCTTGACCGAGTCGGCACCGACTCGGTGAAATGGGACGGCCTCGAGCGCTGGTTCCATGTGAAGTCTGACGTACTGCCGCTCTGGGTGGCCGATATCGATATCCGGACGGCACCTTCGATCTCGGAAGCGCTCGCGGCGCGTGCGGCGACCGGAGAGTTCGGCTATACGATGTTCGCGAAAGAAGCCCAGGAAGCCGTCAGCTCTTGGTACGGGCGGAGACACGGACTCGACGTCACCCCCGAACATGTGTTGTTCTCGAGCGGGGTCGTGCCCGGACTGACCCACATCGTCGAGGCGTTGACGAAGGAAGGGGACGGGATCGTCATCCAATCACCGGTCTATCCACCATTCCATGAACTCGTGACCGGGTTGAAACGCGTTGTGCGTGACGCCCCGCTCAAACAAGTCGATGGCAAGTATGAGATGGATTTTGACGCCCTCGAACACGCAATGCGACAGGCGAAACTGTTTTTGCTCTGTTCACCGCATAATCCGGTCGGTCGCGTCTGGACAGAGTCCGAGCTCGCTCGTGTCGTCGAGTTGGCGAGAACGTACGACGTTATCATCGTCGCCGACGAGATCCATGCCGATCTGACATATCCGTCGCAGCACCATACGGCGATCAATCGACTCGACGACCGGGTCATCACGGTGAGCGCCCCGTCGAAGGCGTTCAACATCGCCGGTTTGTTCGCGTCGTACATCATCTGTCCGGATGACGCCTGGCGCAAACGGATCATCCAAGTCCAAAACAAACACCACGTCCTACCGACACCGTTCGCCAATACGGCCATCATCGCCGCCTACACAGACGTCCGGGCGGAACGATGGCTCGACCAGCTGACGGCCGAGCTCGAGGAACAAGCCACCTATGTCGTCGAGCGCCTGAATGCCGAGTTACCCCGGCTGACGTGCTTCATGCCGGAGGCGAGTTACTTGTTATGGATCGATTTCGCCGCGCTCGGCCTTGAGCCCGAAGCTCGGAAGAAATGGCTCCACGAGGAGGTGCGGGTCTTCTTGTCACCGGGTGTTCCGTTCGGGGGGGCGGCGTCGACGTTCGAGCGTCTCAACTTCGGTACATCCCGGACGATCGTTGACGAGGCGCTCGGACGGATCAAGACCCATTCCGATGGAAAAGCGTTTGTATGAAACGAGAAACGGGAAAAATTTCAGAACGAGTCAGTCAAGATGACGTGGCGACAGAAAGCGAGTGAGGCAGATGGAGACGATCAATTGGAAGAAGAAGATGGAGGAGCAGCTGAGGCGTAGCGGGTTTACGCTAGAGGTTGAGAATATGGCCAACATCGGAATGACGGAGATCCACGCGTCCTCGTCGCCGTTGATCTCTTATCCGCTCCGCATCCGGCTGTATGTGCGCATGGGCTGGCTCATGTGTACCGTCGATGCGACGACGGTCGACCGGAGCGAGGACCACCCGTTGTTCGAGCGGATGATCGCAGCGGTGTTCGAACGGATCGTCCGGCATCTCTACCACGCCTACGACTTCCACGTCTTGACCTATATCGGGAACACCGGCAACTATATCGCCCCGAAAGACTCGGATACGGGGGAGATCGTCCGGTTGCTCGCCCAAATCTGGAACGACCGCTCGTACTTGCATCTCGAGACGTATGAGGAGTTCCCGGCGCTATATGTGACGCCGCCTTGGGCGCATCAGGCGTACGCCATCGAGAGCACGGACGACGAGTGGATCATCTACGCGGGGCGCAGCGGCCGTCAAGCGACCGACTACCGGGCCGATGGGGTCGAATTGCGCCCCCACCGTCTCGCCGAAGGGGACCTGTTCTTTCCGGTCGACCGGATCTCGAAACAGCACGGACCGTTGGCGCTCGCCGAATGGCTCCGGCTCGAGCGCAGGGAAGTCGAAGACTTCATGCTCGCGTTCATGCGAACGATCCGGAAGTTCGACCCGTCGTTCGGGTTCGCCTGGGGCGGGACGGACACGTTCTTCCACGGCGTACCGGTCGAACCGTACGCCCAAGTGCTTCGGCTCGAGAGCGGGAAGCGCCGTTATCGGGTCATGAACAACTCGGCGAAGCGGCTGTTCGCGGTCGCCGACGACCCGGTCGTCTGTCTGAAAGAAGTCGAGCAGACGTTGCGCACGGTCCGTTTACCCGAGAACCGGGTCTCGGCCCTCGGACAGCTCGTCATGGGAGTGTGGCAGCAGTTCGAGTCCGATGAGTCGACCTATATTCAAGAAGTCGCTTATCGCGGCATCTCCAAGTTTCAAATCGAAGAGAAGATCGGCCACGCGCTCGCGAACCAGCAACGGATCCGCTGGGTCGAGAAGGCAGACTCTCACCAGTCGATCATCGAGTACGCCCACCTTCGGATCTCGTTCCCGAAACGTCCTCCCGGTATCGTCACAGTCGAACCGATCGAATCCACTTATGAAAGAGGTGCTCTATGAGAATCGTCGATGCACGTGCCATGTCAATCAGCCACGAAGACTTGATCGCCGTCACCGAGTCGTCCGTGTACTACCGTGAGAAGACGGGGGAGACGAGCTTTTCCATCTTTCGATACGATGAAGCGGATGGCACCATCACGCAAATCAATCGCCGCGTCTTCGAAGACTATGGCATATCAAAACTGTTCATCAGCGCCGACCGTGTCTATTTTTTGAACGAGACCCCGGACCGGACCGGGGTCGTGAGCACGGAACTGATCGCGTTCGACTACCGTACAGGTGATGAAGAAGTGCTGACGACGTTCGAGAAACGGGGCAACAGCACGTTATACTGGGTGCTCGCCGACCGTTACTTCCTCTTTTTGACGAGTTTCGAGGCTACGGACGAGGCGTGGCTGTTCGACGCCGAGACGTCCCGCGAAGAACGTATTCGTGACGAGCGGCTCGTCGGCCATGCCGGGCGCTTCCGTGAACTGTATTTGTTCACGACGGAGCTCGAAGGCGTGTCTTACATTGTATGTAACGCACGGTTGGACGAGTTTGATTACTATGACGCGCTCGAATCGGGACGCATCTCACCCGATGACCCGATCGACCATTCCGAAGCGATTCTCATCTGTCCGCTCGACGAGGCGGTCGAGGCCGTTTGGTCGAAAGCGGACGAGATCCCGTTCGATGATTTGATCCGATTGCAAGGGGAGGGGGACACGGTCCAGTATCTCGGGGAGCGTGACAAAAAACTCCGGTTTGCGGCGTTCATCGACGCAGCCAATGAGGAGACGGTGTACGAACTGGCGGCACCGGACGTCCTGCACGAGCTCGCCGTCGTCGACTGGGGTGCCTATGAGCCGATCGATTTCACGTATGACGACGTCAGTTCGACCATCTTCATCAAGGTCGAAGAATCGATGGAGCATACGGAGTTGATCGATGCGACGACCGGGGCGAGATTTTTGGACACGTCACCGTTCGAACGGGTGCTCGACGCGAACTACTTCATCCACGAATCGGCCGATGGGCGCAACGGCGGGGTCAGCATCTTCAACTTGGAGGCGAACGAGCGACAGGCGTTCGAAGACGCTTATTATACGGTACTCGACGAGACGATCGTCATCTTGTCGACGAAACAACTGTAAAAGCACGGCCCTCTACGAATCGAGGGCCGTGCTTTTACAGTATGGTTTACATAATATATTATCGTAAACCGGATAACGCTTGTTTTTTCTTCTCGTCACCGATATGGGCATAGACTTGCGTCGTCGCCACCGACTCGTGACCGAGCAGTTGTTGGATCGTCAAGACGTCGACCCCGCTCATCGCCAACCGGGAAGCGAACGTGTGGCGAAGTTTGTGGGGCGTGACCTGCTTGTGGGTCAAGAACGGGAGATACGGTTTCAACCGGTCGATATGTCCTTTGAGCAGGTGTTGCACCGTCCTGACCGAGATGCGTCTTCCTTTCTCGGAACGGAACAGCGGCCCGTTCCCGTCTTGACGATGGTCAAGCAGCAACGGCTCGAGCGGGGAGGCGAGCGGGATGACCCGCTCTTTGTTCCCCTTCCCGATGACACGGATCGTCCCGGTCGCGAGGTCGATGTCGCTCCAGTCGAGCCCGACGAGTTCGGAGACGCGCATCCCGGTCAGTCCGAGCAGCTGGATGATCAGAAAATCACGGTCGCGGTTCCGTTCGTACCAGCTCGCCTCGCGGTCGGACATGCCGACGTTGCTGCGGACGAGCGTCGAGAAGTCGAGCCACTCGTGTTCCGTCAAATAGACCGGGTTCCGTTTGGCGCGCTTTGGACGCTCGACCGCTTGGAACGGGTTGTGTGACGCGATCCCGGACTCGATCAAGAAGTTGAACAACGACTGCATCGTCGACAACTTTCGGTTGATGACGCTCGGGGCGTTATCGAGCTCGAGCGCGAGATAGGACGCATAGGCATCCGCGCCCGCATAATCGAGTTCGACGAACGAGGCGAGGTCGACCGTGGTTGGGTCGACCTCGGATGCGCTCGCGGCCTCGACCCACCGGAAGAAGTCGAAGAAATCGTATAAGTACCGCTGCGCGGTCTGTTCTGAATAGTGTTTCGCGGCCAAATGGTTCAAGAAACGTTGGATGAAGCCGGGCATGCGCTCGTATCCGTTCAGCTTGAAACGCTGCGTCGTGACACGTGCCGGCGCTTGCCCGAGCTGGCGGAATATACTCAAAAAATCTCTCCTTTTGTTAACTGATCGATGTGACGATCCGGTCCTTGCCGGCCTGTTTCCCGGCCCTGAGGCGGTCGTCTGCTTCTTTGACAAGTGTGTCGACGGCCTCTAATCCGTCACGGCACGAGACGCCGAACGTCATCGTGACACTGAGGCGACGCCCGTCATAGATCGTCTCGGTCGTCTTGATCCGTTCCCGGAGACAGTCGAGCGTCTCTGCGACCTCATCTGCTGTCTGATTGCTCATGAACAGCAAGAACTCTTCTCCACCCCAACGGACACAGATCCCGTCGGTCCGCTCGAGGGCGGCGGCGACTTGTTTGAGGACGAGGTCGCCACAATCATGGCCGTGGCGCTCGTTGAACGCTTTGAAGTGGTCGATATCGGCGAGTGCGACGGCATATGGGCGGCCGTCTGCGACCGCTTCTGCGATGGCTTGCTCGATTCGTTGATAGCCGGTCATCCGGTTATACAGCCCGGTCAATCCGTCCCGTGAAGCGAGGACGTTCAAGCGTTCGTTCGACCGTTCTAACTCGGTCGTCACCTCGACGACCGAGTTCTCGAACACGAACGTCAGCCCGGCGATGAGTGCGATCGTCGACAGCAGACAAGTCAGCCCGATCACTTGCTCGATCATGGGGGCGAGCGGCTGTGTCCCGACCGTGACGTTCCAGTAGAGGAACCCGTAGATCGCCATCGCGAGCCCGGTCGACATGACGCGGACCAAGCGGCTGACGTTCGGCATGAAGAACACACCGTACGCCACCATGATGATGAAGTAATGGACGTTCGCGCCCCACCCGAGGACGATCGTCGAGATGATGGCGTTATAGACGACTTCGACGAACAGTCCGATAAAGAACGTCCGGTAGTACCGTTTATGTACGAAATAAAATGAGAGCGTGTAATAAAGAACGCTGAACACGTTCGACCAGGCGAGCACCGTGACGTCGAGACGCCAAAACGTGACCAAGAACACGACATGGATGAGCCATGCGAGCGCGTTCCCGTAAAAAGTGATGCGGTAATTATACAGTGTACCGCGACGTTCCTCATAGGCAGTCCCCACGTGAACACCTCCTCGTTCCAGTATACCGAAACTGTAAGGATTTGCCTACGCCTGTTCGAGAATCGAGTCAATCCACTCTCTGTAAACGTTGATTTCATGACGTTATAATTGCGTGAAATAGATATTTCACGCAAGGTTTATAGAAGCGTCGTTTGATTCGTTAAAACAGACGTGGTGGCATCTTCCGATTTAAGAGCGAATCAACAGGGTGACAATACATTATTATGTAAACCACTATGAGGGATATAAACTTTTGTTTCGACAGCCGTTCATCCGTTAGGCGAAAATAAAGCTTGAAACGGGGAACGAGGTAACGTTACACTGAGAACGTAAACAAAAGGGGGATTTCAGGATGGACGACCAACGTTTGAAACAACATCTCGCTGAAGCGAAGACGATCGCTGTCGTCGGTGTGTCATCGAACCCGAACAAGACCGCCAACCAGATTGCGGAGTATTTGCTCCTGCACGGGTATACGGTCATCCCTGTCAATCCGACGCTTGAGACGTGGAACGGCCGCAAGGTGTATCCGACGGTCGAGAGCATCCCGGGACGAATCGATATCGTCGACGTGTTTCGCCGGAACGAATATTTGGCCGGCGTTGCCGAGGACGCGGTCCGTCATGGGGATGTCGGACTCGTCTTTAACCAGCTCGGTCTGTCGAGCAAGGACGCCGAACGAATCGTTCATGCTGCCGGACTTGACTACATCGAGAACCGGTGTATTTACGTCGAGCACGCTCGACTCCTCGGCTGAGACCTGCCCCTGCGGCAGGTCTACTTTTTTTCACGCGTCGACGGCGCGGAGAGGAAGGCTTGCCAGAAACCCGAAACAGCTATACAATTAGGTATGAAAAACGAACATGTGTTCGAAGATGAGGTGACTGACATGTCAACAAAACTATTTAATTATAATGAAGACGCCATCCAAGTGCTCGAAGGGCTCGCTGCCGTTCGGAAACGACCAGGGATGTATATCGGCTCGACCGACCATCGCGGGCTGCACCATCTCGTCTACGAGATCGTCGACAACGCGATCGACGAGGCGCTCGGCGGTTTCGGTGACCAGATCGATGTGACGATCCATAAAGACGATGCCATCACGGTCCGTGACCACGGGCGTGGTATGCCGACCGGGATGCACGCCTCGGGAAAACCGACGCCGGAGGTCATCTTCACGGTCCTCCATGCCGGCGGAAAGTTCGGCCAAGGCGGCTACAAGACGTCTGGCGGACTGCACGGGGTCGGCGCCTCGGTCGTCAACGCGCTCTCGAGCAAGCTGCTCGTCACGATCTATCGCGACGGCAAGGTGTTCGAGCAGACGTTCGCTGACGGCGGTGTGCCACAGACGACGCTCCTCGAGACGGGGAAAGCCCGCCAGACCGGGACGAGCGTCTACTTCAAGCCGGACACGACCATCTTCTCGACGACGACGTATAACTACGACACGCTCGCCGAACGGCTCCGGGAGTCGGCTTTCCTATTGAAAGGGTTGACGATCACGTTGACCGACGAACGCTCGGACAAGCAAGAGACGTTCCATTACGAGAACGGGATCGCCGAGTTCGTCCACTATTTGAATGACGACAAGGCGACGCTCCACCCGACCGTCTACTTCGAAGGGACCGAGAACGACATCGAGCTCGAACTCGCCTTCCAGTTCACGGACGCCTACTCGGAGAACGTGTTGTCGTTCGTCAACAACGTCCGCACCCGGGACGGCGGGACGCATGAAGTCGGCGCCAAGACGGCGATGACCCGAATCATGAACGAGTACGCCCGCAAAAACGGCTTGTTGAAAGAAAAAGACAAGAACCTCGACGGCGGCGACGTCCGTGAAGGCTTGACGCTCATCGTCTCGGTCCGGATCCCGGAGGAGTTCCTCCAGTTCGAGGGACAGACGAAGTCGAAACTCGGCTCGCCTGAAGCCCGTGCCAGCGCAGACGCCGTCATGGCCAAGCAGCTGACGATCTTCCTCGAGGAAAACCCGCAGATGGCGACGATGCTCATCAAGAAAGCGATCCGCGCGGCCCAGGCCCGTGAAGCGGCCCGGAAAGCGCGTGAAGAGGCGCGTAACGGCAAGAAAAAGAAACGTTCGAGCATTCTGAACGGGAAACTGACGCCGGCGACATCAAAAAACGCCGCCAAGAACGAGCTGTTCCTCGTCGAGGGGGACTCGGCCGGCGGTTCGGCCAAGCAAGGCCGTGACCGGACGATCCAGGCGATCTTGCCGCTCCGCGGGAAGGTCATCAACTCGGAGAAGTCGAAACTCAATGACATCATGAAAAATGAGGAGATCAACACGATCATCCACGCGATCGGCGCCGGGGTCGGACACGATTTCGATCTCAGTGACTGCAACTTCGACAAAGTCATCATCATGACCGATGCCGATACAGACGGGGCCCACATCCAAGTGCTCTTGTTGACGTTCTTCTTCCGTTACATGCGACCGCTCGTCGAGGCGGGCAAAGTGTTCGTCGCCTTGCCGCCGCTCTATCGCATCTCGAAAGGGAAAGGCAAGTCGGAGCAGTTCGAATACGCCTGGGACGAGGAAGCGCTCGAGAAACTCGTCAAAGTGTACAAAAAAGGCTATATCATCCAGCGCTACAAAGGTCTCGGTGAGATGAACGCCGATCAACTGTGGGAGACGACGATGAACCCGGACACACGGACACTCATCCGCGTGACAATCGATGACGCTGCCGTCGCCGACAAGCGCGTCTCGGTGCTAATGGGGGACAACGTTGCCCACCGCCGCGAATGGATCGAGGAGAACGTCGCCTTCGGCCTCCAAGAAGATGATTCGATCATCGCCAATGAACATGTGACTAAAGCGATTGAGGAAGTGATGTAACGATGTCGACGATTCAACACATTTTAAACTTGTCGCTCGAACAGGTCGTCGGAGACCGTTTCGGGCGTTACTCGAAATATATCATTCAAGACCGGGCGCTCCCGGACGCGCGCGACGGGCTCAAGCCCGTACAGCGCCGGATCTTGTATGCGATGCACCATGAAGGCAACACGAACGACAAGGCGTACCGGAAATCGGCCAAGACGGTCGGGAACGTCATCGGGAACTACCACCCGCACGGTGACTCTTCTGTCTATGAGGCGATGGTGCGCCTGTCGCAAGACTGGAAGCTCCGCTACCCGCTCATCGACATGCACGGGAACAACGGCTCGATGGACGGCGACTCGGCTGCCGCGATGCGGTATACCGAGGCACGGCTGTCGAAGATCGCCGGTGTCATGCTGACGTCGATCGCCAAGAACACGGTCGACTACACGCCGAACTTTGACGATTCGACCGAGGAACCGCTCGTCTTGCCGTCACTCCTACCGAACCTGCTCATGAACGGGACGACCGGGATCTCGGCGGGGTATGCGACCGAGATCCCACCGCACAACTTGACCGAAGTGCTCAATCTCGCCATCGCCCGACTCGCCGGCGAAGTCGAGACACCGAATGACGCCTTCCGTTACATGCAAGGTCCCGACTTCCCGTCCGGTGGCACGGTCATGGGCAAAGACGGCATCTTGAAAGCGTTCGAGACCGGTAAAGGCAAGATCATCATCCGCGCCAAATCGGTCATCGAGCCGCTCAAGGGCGGCCGTGAACAGATCACGATCACCGAGCTCCCGTATGAGGTGAACAAAGCCAACCTCGTCAAGAAGATGGAAGAGCTCCGCCTCGACAAGAAAGTCGAAGGCGTCGCCGAAGTCCGTGACGAGACCGACCGGACCGGGGTCCGCGTCGTCATCGAATTGAAGAAAGAAGCGGACGCGGAAGGTGTGCTCCACTTCTTCTTGAAGCATACCGACCTGCAGCTCGCCTATAACTACAACATGGTCGCGATCGTGCAGCGGACACCGAAACAGCTCGGTCTGTTACCGATCATCGATGCCTATTTGAAACATGTCGAGGAAGTCGTCACCCGCCGGACGACGTTCGAGCTCGAACAGGCGAAGAAACGCGCCGAGATCGTCGACGCGCTCGAACAAGCCATCTCAGTGCTTGACGAGACGCTCGAACTGATCCGTTCGGCCAAGGACAAGTCCGAGGCGAAGCAGAAGCTCATGGATCGCTTCTCGTTCACGGACCGTCAAGCCGAAGCGGTCGTCATGCTTCAATTGTATCGTTTGACGAACACAGACATCGTCGAGCTCCAAAAAGAAGCGAAAGTGTTGCAAAAAGAGATCGCGCGCCTCGCCAACATCTTGAACGTCGACGCGACGAAGCGGAAACTCATCTCAAAAGAGTTGACGGCGCTCCGCGACGAGTTCGGTGATGAGCGGCGTTCGGTCATCGAGGCCGAAGTCGAAGAATTGAAACTGAAGACCGAGGTCATGATCGCCGTCGAAGAGACGATGGTGTTCGTCAGCCGTGACGGCTACGTGAAACGTTCGTCGATGCGCTCATACGGCGCCTCGAGCGAGGATATGCCGGAGATGAAACAAAAAGACCGGTCCGTCCTCCTCACCCAGGCGATGACGACCGATCACTTGCTCGTCTGGACGAACAAAGGCAGCTACCTGCTCATCCCGGTCCACCAGATCCCGGAGACGAAATGGAAAGACGCGGGCCAACACGTGGCCAACCTCGTGCCGATCGAAGGCGAGCAAGTCGTCTCGGCCGACGTCGTCTCGACGTTCGAGACGGACGCGCACTGCCTGTTCGTCACGAAAGACGGCATGGTCAAACGGACGCCGCTCCGTGACTATGACGCCCAGCGCAAGTCGAAGGCGCTCATGGCGCTGAAACTGAAAGGGGACGACGAGGTCGTCTTCGCCGGCATCAGTGACGGTCCAGGCCAACTCTTCCTCGTCTCTGAGCGTGGATACGGGCTTTGGTTCAAAGAAGACGACGTCCCGGTCGTCGGACAGCGTGCCGCCGGTGTCAAAGCGATGAACTTGAAAGACGGTGACGTCGTCGCCGACGCGTTCGCCTTCTTCACACCGCCGCTGTTCGTCCTCGTGACGCAACGCGGAGCGGTCAAGAAGATGAAGCTCGAAGACCAATTCGACTGCACGAACCGCAACTTGCGTGGCACGATGCTCATCCGTGAGGTCAAATCAAAACCGCACCAGATCCGCCGCGTGCTTCCGGTGCATGGGGATGAAACGATCCACATCGTCGGCAAAGAGACCGCGAAGACGGTCAACGCGAAACAACTGACACTGCTCGACCGCTACGCCAACGGCTCATTCGTCTTCGACGAGGAGACGTTCGGTGACATCGAGGACGTCTATCTCGATTGATTCAGCAAAAGCCTGCACACGCGACAGTATATGTCATGTGTGCAGGCTTTTTTTGTCTCTATTCGTCTTTGTCAGTCATGGAACGCTCTAAGATACCGTTCCAAGTCCGTCTGTTGCCGTAGATGATGGCGCGTGTGCATCTCGATGAGCGTGTACCACTCTTGCGCGTTCAACCAGCCGAAGCCGCCATGTAGCGCTTTACAGTTCGGGTCGGCCGCGTGAATCATCGGCGCACACTTCTCCAACCGTGTGATGAGGTCGTCAAGACGGCGTTTCAAAGCTTCACGGCTATCGGTATTGTCGGGCGGGCCGTTCATTTCGTCCGGTAGTTTGATTTTAATAGGGGGGAATCCACCGTCGCTAAACAACAGCTCCCCAAACTCGGTCTTCCCGAGCGGTTGGTGCTCAGCATTCGTCAGACACGCTTCCATCTCGTCTAGATACTCATGGGCGACGACGATGATATGGTCATACATCTGCCCGATCGACCAAACATCCGTCTTCTCCTTATAGCGGAGTTGATTTGATGAGTATTGGTCGAGGTCTTGCTTGAACCGGGACAACAATTCGATGGCGGTCATATGTCTCCTCCTTCTACTGCTACGGATGCTTCCGTCGAGTATACCATGAGCCGGGTGTCGTAAACTCCAGACTGGCGCGACAAATACTTTCTTGTGGGAGCGGGTATTATGAAAAGGAACAATCAAGCCCGATGGCGAATGGGATAAGCAGGACAAACGATGGAGGGATTTCTATGTCAGACTGGCTCACTTGGGCCAAACGGCTACAAGCACTGTCGCAAGCGGGCTTGACGTTCACGAAGGACGAGTTCGACCGTGAGCGCTATCTCGAGCTCCAGCAGATTGCGACCGATATGTTCGACCGACAGTCGAACCTCGCCTTGCATGAGATCACTGAACTGACGCACGTCAACGGCTATCCGACACCGAAGCTCGACGTACGCGGTGTCGTCTTCCGAGACGACGAGCTGTTGCTCGTGCGTGAGCGGTCGGACGGGCTATGGACGCTGCCAGGTGGCTTCTGTGAGGTCGGGCTGTCACCGTCAGACAATATCATCAAGGAAATCGGGGAAGAGGCAGGCTTTGATGTCGCCCCGATGCGCCTCGTCGCCTTGTTCGATATGCACCGTCACCCGCACCCGCCGTTGTCACAACATTATTATAAACTGTTCATCGAGTGTGAGCTGATCGGCGGGGAAGCTCAAGTCAGCCATGAGACGAGCGAGGTCGGCTTCTTCTCGCGTGACGCCTTGCCGCCGTTGTCGCTCGCCCGCAACACGCTCGAACAGCTCCATATGTGCTTTGACGCCCGGTGGCAGGACGATTGGGTCACACTGTTCGACTAGGAAAGGGGAGGTCTTATGAAAGTCACACGGATTGAAGATGTCCACCAGCTGACGTTCTATTCACCCGTCTTGCCGATCAACGTCCAATTGATCGAGAAAGAGCTCGGCCTCGTCTTGATCGATACCGGGTTGAAGCAGAACGCCGCTGACATTTTAACGTATATCGAGGCACAAGATCGCCCCCTCCTCGCGATTCTGCTCACCCACGCCCACGGGGACCACGTCGGTGGGGTCGATACGATCCTGAAGGCGCATCCACACGCCGAGCTTTACGTCTCACGCCGTGACGCCCGCTTGTTAGCAGGGGACCGAACGACGGACTCAGGTGAGCGGCCACTCAACATAAGAGGCTCGTTGCCGCCGATCCGGTCGCTACCGGACAAGCTGCTCGACCCGGGTGAGCGGCTGTTCGGTCTTCGCGTCTATGCCGCCGCCGGCCACACCCCGGGCTCGATCGCTTATTTCGATGAACAGCATCGCCTGTTGTTCGCCGGTGACGCGTTCCAATCACATGGGGGAGTCGCAGTGGCAGGGGACACGCGTCCGTTGTTCCCGCTCCCGGGTCTGGCGACATGGGACAAGCGGGCCGCGGTCGACCATGCCGAGCGGTTGCTTGACTTGGCGCCGCGTCATACGTTCGTCGGCCACGGCAAAGCGCTTGAAGGCACACATCGGCTCTATTTGGCACTGAAACGAGCTAAGCGTAAGCAAGCCCGTCGCTTTTCACGATAATCTTTGGGGGTATGACAGATGGAGTTACGGGAGATTCGGACGACGGATTACCGGCAAGCCGAGCAAATGCTCGAGATTCAACGGAACGCCTATGCGGTCGAGGCCGAACTGATCGGATTTGACGAGATCCCGGCCCGATATGAGACGGTCGAAGTCATTCAAAACTTGCCGGGTCTGAGCTACGGCTTATACAACGAGGAGCGGATGATCGGGTTTGTGACGATCGAGGCGGCCGAGAACACGGTCGAGATCACGAAGCTGTGCATCGATCCGACATACTTCAGGGCGCGGCTCGCGACGACGTTGTTAGAACACGTGCTCAGTCTACACGAGGACAAACTTGTCTACGTGCATACCGGCAAACATAACGGTCCGGCCAAACGATTGTATTCGAAGCTTGGCTTCGAGCCGAGTGCCGAGTTCGAACCGGAACCAGGTGTCACATTGATCCGGTTTACGCGAATTTGATCCCGATCTCATAATTTCAGATTCTGTCTCACTACTTTAAGTATACTAAAGGATTGAGACGGAGTTTTATTTTTACTGATAATATATGTTATGTAAACTAATAAAATTTGAACCGATTCCTCGGTAGTTTTCAGGACTCACCTGCTTCCCACGTTCACGTGATCAGTTATGTCGGCAGGTCGTGCTTCCCTTAGCCACCGATTCGTTTTGTTTTTCCTCGCTCAGACGTTGGCACAGCTTGATTCCGTTCAGATTTTATAAAATGCCTCCTCTTTTCAGCCAGTCATAGATCGGTTTCTGGACATCCTCAAGTGCAATAGGAATGTTCGTCTTGGGATCCCATTTTGTCGTTATCGAAATACTGCCCATCACTTTTCCGCCTTTCTTCTCAATCCTTTTTGTAATTGAGTCGATAACCTGTTGGGGAACTTTTTCATCACCTTTAGTTATGCACAGCCAAACTTTCTTGTTCTTAAAGGAAGTCTCTTTTAAGTATTTATTGATGGCCGGGGGCGTCTTTCCTGCCCAGACTGGGGTTCCTAGGAATAGATGCTCATATTCTTTTAATGCAAAGTCCATTGGCATGATAACGCCTCTCAGACCAAAAAACGCTCCCATTGCTGCACCGGCGATGTTACCGAGTTTTCGCTTCTTTTTATCTTCGATTCTTTGAATGTCAAACTCTGTAAGCCTTTGAATTTCTTTCGCGACTACTTCTGTACTGCCGATCCATGAGTAATACACAATCAAGCTACTATTCTTCATTATGTCACTCCTTCCATCGTTTTTAGTTTTCCCTCCCTCTATCTACAGAGGAAATACCCTTAAACGATGGCAAAGAACCTAACTGTCCTCGCCTGTTCTTGGACAGGGTAGCATAGGCCTTCCTCTCGGGACCTAGCACAGTCCTCTCACCTGATTTAAAAAGCTGTGGACTCATCTTGCCTCTATCTCCCACTTGCGCACCTGTCGATTCTCTAGAGGTTGAAGGTTGGTGAATCGCATGCTGTTTCATAAATTATTCTTATCTGTATTACCTGTATGAAACCCTGATTCAATGACATGATAGCGCTTTTAGAATAAACGTTTCAAAAATATCTTACCTGCTGTTTCTATGTTCTTCGTAGTTGCCTCTAGGCGTTCATCATGCTATTTTTAGACAGATGATACTTTAAGGAGGAACATGAATGAAACGTATGACAAAAGGTTTAGCAGCAGTTATCTTGCTCGCTGTCCCGCTCGCGGCGTGTGGTGATTCTAGCACCGATCAGGCCGATACGACACGTTGGGATGAGATCAAAGAAGAAGGTACGCTCACGGTCGGTACGGCCGGGACACTCTACCCTGCCTCGTTCCGCGAAGAAGAAAGTGACGACTTGACAGGGTTTGACGTCGAGGTCATGAAAGAGATCGGAAAACGTCTCGACCTCGAGGTCCAGTTCAAAGAAATGGCGTTCGATAACATGTTGACGAGCGTCCAGAACGGACAAGTCGATGTCGTGGCGAACGACATCTCGGTGACGGAAGACCGGAAAGAGAAGTTTGCCTTCTCCGTACCGTATAAGCACACGTACGGGACGGCGATCGTCCGGAAGAGCGATCTTTCAGGCATCAAGTCGCTCGAAGACTTGAAAGGTAAAAAGGCAGCTGGTGAAGCGACGACCGTCTTCATGGACGTGGCGCGCCAGTATGGGGCTGAAGAAGTCATCTACGACAACGCGACGAACGATCAGTATCTTCGCGACGTGTCGACAGGTCGGACCGACGTCATCTTGAACGACTACTACCTCCAGACGCTCGCCCTCGCCTTCTTCCCGGAATTCGATATCGCGATCCACCCGGATATCGCCTATAACCCGCAAGACGTCGCACTCTTGATGAATCAAGACAACGTCGACTTGCAAGAGAACATCGACCGCGTCCTCGAAGAGATGCTTGAGGATGGCACGGTGAAGGAGCTTTCCGAACAGTTCTATAACGGTGCTGACGTATCCGTCGAACCGGACGTCGACGCGACAATCGTCGAATTGGACTAAGGCGATATGTTCGAAGGTGTGAAGTGGGAAGCGATCTTTGACGCCGACCTCGCCATCCGCTCGTTCCCATACTTGCTAGGTGGGCTACCGAACACGCTCTGGATCTCCTTCCTCAGCATGTTCTTCGGTTTAGTGTTAGGGCTCGTGCTCGCGCTCGGGAAGCTGTCTCCGTCAAGGTTAGTGCGTTATCCGTCGACGTTTTACGTCTCGTTCATGCGCGGCGTCCCGATCTTGATTATCTTGTTCATTCTCTACTCGGGGTTCCCGTTCATCGGGATCGAGTTCGCGGCGTTGACGGCAGCGATCATCGGCTTCAGCTTGAACTCGGCCGCCTATATCGCGGAGATCATCCGCGCCTCGATCCGTGCCGTCGATCAGGGACAGATTGAAGCGGCCCGGTCGCTCGGCATGAACAAGTGGCTGACGTTGAAAGGGGTCACGTTGCCTCAAGCGACGAGGATCGCCCTGCCCCCGCTCTCGAACGTGTTCCTTGATCTGATCAAGGCGAGCTCGCTCGCCGCGATGATCACCGTCCCTGAGATCTTCAACAAGGCGAAGATCGTCGGCGGACGTGAGTTCGACTATATGACCGTCTATTTGGTCGTCGCTCTGATCTACTGGGGAATCTGTACGTTCATGTCGTTCTTCCAAGACTGGCTCGAGCGGCATTTCGAACGCTATTTGGATACACCGAAACGATGACTTAGCGGTCATCGTTTTTTGTTTTCCTTTTTGTGTAAGCGTCGAATGTGCTATGATTTTCTTAATTATCAGAAAACAGACGGGGGAAATTTGATTATGGTGCAACAATGGACGACTCATTTAAATAGTTTAGTGATTGGGCAGTCGAAAGCGATCAAGCTATCGACGATTGCCTTGCTTTCAGGGGGACATGTCTTACTCGAGGACCGGCCGGGGACCGGGAAGACGACGCTCGCACGGAGTCTCGCCTCCTCCGTATCGGCCGCGTTCCAGCGCGTGCAATGTACGCCGGATACGCTACCGAGTGATATTTTAGGGATGGAATTATTCAATCCGACGACGGGTGCGTTCGAGCGACGGACCGGACCGATCTTCACGTCGATCTTACTTGTCGATGAGATCAACCGGACGACGCCACGGACGCAGTCGGCGCTGCTCGAAGCGATGCAAGAGCGTCAAGTGACGCTCGGTGAGGTGTCGCTCCGTTTGCCGGACCCGTTCTTCGTCATCGCGACGCAGAACCCGTTCGACGGACAAGGGACGTTCCCGCTTCCGCAGGCACAGCTTGACCGGTTCTTATTCAAGCTCTCGCTCGCCCCGCTGTCACGGGAGTCAGAGCGCCGACTGCTCCGGAACGAGCATTTGAGCGCCGCTCCGTTCACGTTGAAACATGAAGAGCTCGCCGTGATGCAGCAAGCCGTCCGTGACGTGACGCTGCACGAGGCAATGGAAGACTATCTGCTCGACTTCGTCGAGGCGCTCCGGCACCACCGGGACATCGAGGTCGGGCCGAGCCCGCGGGCGACGCTCGCCTACACGATGGCGGCCCGGGCCCACGCCTACATGGACGGACGGGACTACGTCGCACCGGAAGACATCCGGGCGCTCGCCTTGCCGATTCTCGGGCACCGCATCGTCTTGACGGTCGAGGCATCGCTCAAGACGAAACCGTCGAAACTGATCAAATCTGTGTTAGAGACCATCGCGGTCCCATCCGAGGTGTGACATGCAACTCGTCAGCCCGCGCTATCTAGAATCCGGCTACATGTGGCTCTTGTTCGTCGTCGGGGTCTTCACGGCGCTTTACGGGAACGTGTTCCTCGCGAGCGCCTTGCTCGGCGTCAGCATCTACGCGCTCGTCATGCCCGAGCTGTTGTTCCGCCTGGCCGAACACGTCCGTGTCGAAGTGACGGACGAACTGAAACTGTTTCCGGGTGACGAAGAGTCGTACGTCATCCGCCTCATCTCGACTGCGAAAGTCCCGCTCGGTGTCGTCCGCTTGTCGGGTTATCTCCACCCGACCGTCGAAGTGGAAAACCACGCCTTCTGGCGCCAAGAGAATTATGTCGGCGGCGAGGCGGTCGTCTCTTACGACCTACCGCTCAAAGCCATCAAGCGAGGTCCGATCCGTGTCGAGGCGATCGGCATGGAGATCCGTGACCCGCTCCGCATGTTCTCGCTCTATAAAGAGGAACCGCTCGCAAGGATAGGGTACGTCTTCCCAGAGTTCCTGCCTTATCCGATCCCGAAACGCCCGCCGACGCTACCGGGCGAGGAGATGGTCCGTCATAGCGCCTATCGTGACCCGGAGACGTTCCAGTCGGTCGCCCCGTATCACGGTCAACCGATGCGTCAACTGTACTGGTCGGCTTACGCGAAGACGGGCGAACTGCTGGCCCGGACCGAACAGCCCGTCCAGGCGAACGAGTACGTCGTCGTCTTGGACCTGTTGACGAAAGACGGGCGCTCCCTCACCCATCAGATGGAACGCGTGATCTCGCAAGCGGCGGCGCTGTGCCGTGACTTCGAGAAAGAGAACGCGAGCTATGGGCTGATCGTCCCGACGCTGACGAAAGACGGGATCACGTACGACCTCGCACCCGGGAGCGGCGAGACCCATTTCCGCAAGGTCATGACGACGCTCGCTTGTCTGTCGGAACGAGACTTCCCGATGGCCCGGTCATTGTTCGAACGGAAAGTCGCCAAATACGGCGGCAGCCAATCGATTCTTCGGCTCGGAGGTGACGGCAAATGAACTGGCTCTGGTGGTTGTTCGCGGCATTTTATGTCGGTCACGTCTATCCGCTCGTCTTCCTGTTGACGCTCCGTCTGCCGCGGAACTGGCAGCTCGGCGTCCAGACTTTGCTCAGTATCGGTGCGCTCTGGTTCTCGTATGAGATGAGCATCACGTTGCTGTTGTTCACGTATGTGCACGCCTTCATCCGCACGCTCGATTGGACCGACCGTTACGCGATCGCGAGCGTGTTGTTCTTGATCACGGATTGGCTGTTCCCACCAGCCGAGCAACGGCTCCTCATGATCGTGTTCCCGTTCCTGTTTTTGTTTTGGCAACGGAGCCTGTATTACCGTCGCGACTATAAACGGATGTTGTCGACGCTCGTCGTCGGCCTAGCGGTCGGTCTCGGACTGGCTTTTGTCATCCGGACGGTCAAAGAGCTGTTGTTCGGCGACCTCATCACCTGGATCCGACCGTTCTTGCTTTGGATCGGCGGCTGGTTCGATGGGATCACGCTCGACCCGTCCGACCGGGTCAATCGATTCATGATACCGGACAACCCGAACATTGATGCCGAGACGATCGCGAACGAGACGTTGCTCGAATCGGCGAAGAATCAGTCTTCCGCGCTAGTCATCTTCTTCATCGTCCTGCTCGTCGGCGGTGTCCTGTTGTTCTTCTATTTACAAAAGCGAAAAGACATCCACGAAGTGTTGTCGGTCCCGAAAAAGGCCCATCAGACGGCACGGACGGAACGTCGCTTGACGCGGACGCCACGTGATGTCCGCCTGCTCGAGGCCGGACGCCGGCTCGAACAGGTGCACCCTCGCCATCGCGAGGAGACCGCGCACGAGTGGTTAGAACGGATCGACTTTACCGATGGAAGCTTGTTCGCAAGTTGGCTCGAGGCGGCCGAGTACGGTGAGAAAGAAGCGCCGACCACGGTCGTCGAGGCGTTTGAACGACACGTCAAACACGTGTTGAAAAAATAAAACCAGCCAAGATGTTCGGGATTGAACCCGGGCGTCTTGACTGGTTTTTTTATAGGATTGGACTCAACAGACGCGACACGCTCTCTTTGAAGCGAATCCATTTCGTCCGTGTCTCATAACGTTCGAGCGTCAACAGCTCAGCGCACGATTTGTCGCGGTCGAACGCGTCGATGACGGACCGGGCGACAGCCTCATCATAGACGAGGGCCGAGATCTCGAAGTTGAGGTGGAAGCTGCGGGCGTCGATGTTCGTCGTCCCGATCGAAGCGACCTCGCCGTCGATGACGAGCGTCTTCGCATGCAAGAAACCGCCCTCGTACGTATACACCTCGGCCCCGTACCGGACGAGCTCGGCCGCATTGGCGTATGTCGCCCAGTAGACAAACATGTGGTCCGGTTTGTTCGGGATCATCAGTTGAATCTTCGTCCCTGACATGAGGGCGATCCGGCAGGCGTCAAGGAAACTCGCGTCCGGGATGAAGTATGGCGTCTGAATGTAGATCGTCTCTTTCGCTTCCCCGATCATCTTGACGAGCATGTTCTTTAAATGCTCCGTCGTCGAGTTCGGACCGGAGGTGACGATCTGGACGGGTGACTTGAACGCCTCGAGTGTCTTGCTTGGCCAAATGAACTCTTCTTTCAACGCTTTTCGTTTCGTCGGGACGGAACGGTTCCAATCGAGCAAGAACCGTTCAAGCAACTCTTGGACCGCCTCCCCGTTCATCCGCAGATGGACGTCACGCCAATAGCCGAAATGTTGGTTCGTCCCCATGTACTCGTCGCCGACGTTGAAGCCGCCGATATAGCCGATGTCCCCGTCGATGACACACAGCTTGCGGTGATTGCGATTGTTGACGCGGAAGTTGATGCCGAGGCTCGACGGGAAGAACGACTTGACCTCGCCTCCGCTTTCAAGCAGCTCTTTGAAATGTTTACGTCTCAGCCCTCTCGAGCCGACGGCGTCATAGAGCAACCGGACCCGGACACCGCCTTGGGCCCGTTTGGTCAGCGCCGCAATCAACGCCTGGCCGAGCGAATCGTTCTGGATGATGTAGTATTGGATATTGATTTCTTGTTTGGCCGCCTCGATATCGTCGAACAAGGCCGCGAACTTCTGTTTCCCGTCATGGATGACTTGGATGTCGTTATGATACGTGACGAGCGCGTTCGTCGACGACAGGTTCAACCGGGCGAGACGCCGGTATTTTGCTAACAGCGGGTCTTGCTTGAAGATCAGCTGGTTCCCATCCAACTCATCGAGCTGTTGTTGAACGTGCAACGCATACTCACTACGCCGCTCTTCATCGACTTGATAGAAGTTGTTCGACTTGATCAAACGACCGAAGAAGATATAAATGAAGAAGCCGATGAGCGGCAAAAAGAAGAGGACGAGCAGCCAGGCCCATGTCGAGCCGATGTCGCGCCGTTCAAAGAAGATGATCGTGATGGCGAACGTCATGTTCAAGATGACGAGCAGGATGCCGAACACGCTGATGATGATTTCTGTCGTGAGCATCAGGTTCTCCCCCCTTTTACGATTTGGTACATACCCGGTTTTTCTGACCAGACAAGACCTGATATATCTAGTTTGCCTGATTTCGAAGGAGAAAGGTATACGAGCTTGCAGGTTTGAGCGAATAGAACGCAAAAAAACACCGCGCCTGCGGTGTTTTTGGGGTCGATCGATTAGTTTAAGACTTTGATTGTGATTGATTTACGACCGAAGTTGAGCGCTTGCTGTTGTGTCGGCATCAAGAGGTCAATTTTGTTCCCTTTGATTGCGCCGCCAGTGTCTCCAGCGATTGCTTCGCCGTAGCCTTCAACCCATACTTTAGAGCCGAGCGGGATGACTGAAGGGTCAACCGCGATGACTTTTTGGTTCGGGTTCGAACGAACGTCGATACCTGTTGCCGTGATACCAGAGCAACCTGCACAATATGGCGTGTACGCCGTTGCTTCAACTGTCATCGTCTTACCCGAAGCCGGAGCTTGAGTTTGCGTTGTAGACGTAGACTGTTTTGTCACCGGTGCAGACGTTGATGCTTTTGGTTTAGCTGCTGGTGCACTGTTCGCAACCGATGCTGCTTTGGCACCTTTCACAGCGAATTGTTGACCAGGGAAAATGAGATCTGATTTAAGACCGTTCCATGTCATCAATTGATTGACAGAGACACCGTTGTTTGTCGCGATCCGATACAACGTGTCGCCTGATTTAACTGTGTAAGTGTTTGAAGAAGCTGTCGCTTTTGCTTCCGACTTCGCGAGCTTCAACACTTGGTTAGGATAAATCATATTCGAGTTTAAGCTATTTGCTTGTTTGATGTCGTTCACAGATACACCGTTGTTCACGGCGATACGGTACAAAGTATCTCCAGACTGAACCGTGTGTGTTGATGCTGCCGAAGCTGGAGCAGCGACTCCTAAACTAAGGCCAGCGAGTGCCGTTAGTGTCAATAGTGGTTTTTTCATAAGAATATTCCTCCCTTTTCTAACGCTCCCTTACTGTAACACCTCTATATTTCACTGCCGTTACAGGCTGATATGAGAGTGATATCAGTTCAGTTACAGAAGCTTTCAGGGAGATGAGAGGAGTCTGAATTCTTACAATCTAGATAAAAATGGCTTTGTTGAGCCGTTTTCAGCTATACTGATAAGGTGAGAAAGGAGGTTTTAGTCTTTGGAACTATTACTGCTGTATTACATTGTGACTAATTTACTAGCGTTTATGTCATTTTTCCTCGATAAACGACGTGCAAAATCCGGGGCTTGGCGTATTTCGGAACAAACGTTGCTCATTCTCGTCTGGATCGGGGGAGCGTTTGGGGCTTATGTCGCGATGCGCCTCTTCCGTCACAAGACGTTGAAGCCGAAGTTTCGGATCGGGGTCCCGGTCGCGATTCTCGTTCACGCCGGGATCACGTCACTTTTCATCTTCTGAGTGGAGCTGGCTATCTTTTCTGCTGCATTATATAGAAGGAACGTGATAAGACGTCTCGTGACAATAGAGATATAAATGTCGGATTAATCATGAATTCATCTGGTTCAAGACTGTCAGCCCGGTGTAATCCCGAAACAAATGTTCAAATATTGAGGTGGGATGAAGATGTTGGAACAAAGTTCACTTCAGAGCGTGGAATCGACAACAGGCGCGGTCATGACAGCTATGATCCACGTGACCGATCACTTCCACGCCTTTATAGTGAGGGCAGGTCGCGTCGACTTGATGGTCAACGGGGACCGTCATAGTCTCCGCACTGGGTCGGGCCTGCTGTTGGCGCCGGGGCAACTGTATCAAGTCGTTTCGTCCGAAGAAGCGACTCGGTTCGTCGACGTCCGTGTCGATCCATACGACTTGTTCGCACCGTTGCTTGCCGAAAGGTTCGTCACGCCGTTCATGACGGGGGCGACGTTGCCCCTAAAACTCCTCACGCCGACCGAGCGCGCGGAGAAGGCCGTGTTAGATACGATCGACAAGGTATCCCGAAGTTTACACGGCGACTCATCGTTCGCCCTCTTAGATGCCACGCTCCAGATGGCGGTCGTCTGGCGTTACTGGATTCAACAGACAAACGAGCAACCGCGATTGGTCGGTCAAGACCGGATGAAGGCGATGCTCGCCTATATCCATGAACATGTGACGGAGCGTGTGACGCTCGAACAGATTGCCGAGGCCGGTGGCTTGAGCCGGGCGGAATGTTGCCGCTATTTCACGAAGTGGACCGCCACGAGCCCGCTCGCCTATGTGTGTGACGTCCGCATGGAAGCGGCGGCGCATC
Organism: Exiguobacterium sp. SH4S7; assembly: GCF_004336795.1. Lineage (NCBI taxonomy): Bacteria > Bacillati > Bacillota > Bacilli > Caryophanales > Exiguobacterium > Exiguobacterium sp. SH4S7. Next base: position 167,951 of record NZ_SJUT01000004.1, on the reverse strand, counting down.
AGTTACAGGAGACGACGGAGTCGGTCGCCGCACTAGCGAGTCACTTCGGCTACACGAGCGTCAGTCACTTCGTCCAGACGTTCAAGAAAGTACATAAGGTCACCCCGCTCGTCTACCGCAAGAGCAAGAAGACCAAGTGAAGAGGAAATGAAAAGAGGAGTCTGGCCGCCGAGTTTCGATGGCTAGACTCCTTCTTTTTGCGTTCTCGATGGACGAGAGACGATGTCATTCCTCATGCACGACCGATACGATGACATTTCCAACTTTCTGGCCGGCGTCCACATAGCGGTGCGCTGCGACGATTTCCTCCATCGGATAGATCGAATCGATGACGGCCTTCAGGTCTCCGGCTTCAAACATCTGATTCAACAGGCTCAGGTCCTCTTTTCGTTCACTCGCTACTCCCTGTCCGGCAACCGAACTGAATCGACCTGTTTCCCCGACATGTTTACGAGCCATCCGTTTATCGATTTTTCCTGCCGCGTCAAACACAGCGTCGTACGTTGTCAGTTCGCTGTCATAGCCCTCTTTTGTATAATCGATGACGACGTCTGCGCCAAGGTTTTTGACCAATTCGAAGTTTCGTTCCCGACAGACAGCTGTCACGTGAGCACCGAAATGTTTGGCAATCTGTACCGCGATGGAGCCGACTGCCCCGGAAGCTCCGTAAATCAATACGGACTTCGCCTGTTCGATGTTCACTTTACGCAAAAAATGAAGGGCTGTCGTTCCACCAAACGGAAGACTGGCTGCTTCTGCAAAGCTTGCGTGGTGAGGCATGAGCGCGACACACTTCGTCTCGTTGATGCATGCATATTCGGCATAGCCGCCAAATCGCATCCCGGTCAGCGCATAGACACGATCTCCCACCTTGAAGTGTTGCACACGTCGGCCCGTCTCGACCACTTCACCTGCTAGGACGACACCTAAGACAGGCTGTCTCGGCGCTTTAAAGCCGACGACGACACGCATCGGCAACTTACCTGCTGCCGGTATATCTAACGCACGAAGCCGGCGGTCCCCGGATTGAACGGCTGATGCGTGTACTCTAATCAGCAGTTCGGTTGCTTTCGGCACAGGCTTTTTAATTTCCTGAAGCTGTAACACTTCCGGCGGGCCATATGCGGTACAAATCACTGCTCTCATCGTGTACCTCCTCACAAGTCGCTTGTCTTTTAGCGGGCGGTCCAACCACCGTCTGCTTTCAAGACGTCCCCGTTGACGAAGCTTGAGTCACTTGAAGCGAGGAACAGCGCGGCGCTTGCGATTTGGTCCGGTTCGCCAATCGGTGCTTCTCCTGCCGCTTGAATGGCACGCATCCCGAGCTCGCTCGGCGCCGTGATCGTCGCCCCGATGTTCGTATTGACCCCGCCTGGTGCGATGGCGTTGGCCCGAATCTTGCCGAACGTGCCATACGTCGCGGCGATGTTTTTCGTGAGACCGATGAGCGCATGTTTTGATGCGACGTACGCGGCCCCGCCTCGTGTCCCGAACAAGCCGCCGACCGAGGCGATGTTGATGATGACCCCGCCCGAATCTTGCGTCTCCATCACGTTGATGGCGGCCCGGGCGATCTTCATCGGACCGGTCAAGTTGACCGCGATGACACGGTCCCACACGTCGTCGGTCACTTCACCGACCGTCATGAAGTTGTCCATGATGCCGGCGTTGTTCACTAAAATATCGAGTGAGCCGAACTGCCCCGTCGCCGTCGCGACCATGTTGTCGATGTCCGCTTGCTTCGTCACGTTCGCGGCGATACCGACCGCTTCCCCGCCGGACGACTTGATCTCACTTGCGACCGCCTCGACCGTATCCCCGTTCATATCGACGGCGACGATGCGAGCACCTTCCGCGGCGTATAGCTTGGCGATGGCCCGCCCCATTCCAGAACCGGCACCGGTCACGAGCGCTGTCTTGCCTGATAGTTTCACACAGCATTCCTCCTTGGTTAAGTAGAAGACGACACAGCAAAACGACAAGTGCGGACTGAACACGTGTCAGTAGTCTATACCCGAATTTTAAGTGACCTGCATGCTGTTATGGAAGAATGTTCTTCTTTTCGTACGATATCTCCTTTACAATGAAAGGAATACATATATTGGGATTTGAGGAAGGATTGATGACTTGGGACGATATGATACTGAAGTGATCGGTAGCGGGTCTCCGCTGTTGTTCCTACCGGCTGGGGGATTCTCAGGAAACGAGGGACTGACGCTCGCCGAGGCGCTTGCCGACGACTTCGAGGTCCATCTGCTCGATCTGCCAGGGTTCGGTCGCAGCGAAGGACTCAAAGGGAGAGTCACTTCTTTGGAATTAGCGGATTGGGTGAACGGCTATATCGTGGAAGCAGGACTCGGCCTTGTCCATGTGAGCGGTCACTCGCTCGGGGGCGCGGTCGCCCTCGCGTTTGCCGCCCATTATCCTGAAAAGCTGGAACGGCTCATCTTGCTCGACGCCGGACATAAGCCGTTCCCGCGTGTCCCACTGCAAGAATATGGCGCGTTTGGACTCGTCGTACCGCTCTTGAACGTGATCTACCGCATACTTGGGCCGGCAGCCGTCCGGAAAATCGAGGCGAAATTCATAACGGACAAAGCGGCAGAACCGATTTCAGAGGAACAGTTCAAAGCGTTCTGCACGCAGACGGGTTTGCCTGAGCGGGACGAAGTACGCCGGGCCTTGGATGCTCCTGCCAAACTAGGTCCCGGTGGAATGAACTTACTGTTCGGCTACTATAACTTGGACATGAGCCGACTCATGAGGATGCTCCGCGTACCGACGCTTCTCGTCTACGCTGACTTTATCGGAGTGGACACGAAAGAAGCTGAATTGACGAAGTCTGCCGTTGCGAGTCTTCAGCAAGATCGACCTCCAGTCACCTATCAGTCCGTTCCGGGAGGTCACTTCGTTCATTGGAGTCCGGAGTTCCCGCTCGAGCGGGTGCGTCAGTTTTTACTGGATCAAGCGGGAAACATTGTGCATCGATATCCTCAATGAAAAAAGAGATTCGGGGAGTAGTCCCCAAATCTCTTAACGTTCACAGGCGATTCCGTCTCTATCACGGTCTTTCCCAATGTTTGCTTGGTAGAGTGCCGCGTTGACGAGCGGCTTATACTGCGTCTTGCCGCCTTTGTTTTTGATGGTCTTGTTTTTCGCGACACCACCCTTGTAGGTTTTGTTGAGCTCGGTACAGTTTTTAAACTTTTTGGCAGCGGCATCAGCCGGATTCGCAGGAGCGAGGCTCAGCGTAAACAAAGCGAGACAGGCCACAGTTGCACGAAGCAGTTTCTTCATTCTTATTTCCTCCAAATTAGCAGACGATACGTCTAGCAGTTTTCATCATTATACGGTTGATTACGAGCAATATACCTCTTTTGCAAATATGATAAAGACAGAAAGGAACGTGTTTTATTATGGATTTGTTTATTTTAATGCAAGAGCGCGCGGTACCTCTGCTCGTGCTCACATTTTTCTTGGTACTGAATCTTGCATTCCTAATAGGGGTTTGGAAGAAACGGATCAACTTCTCAAAACTTTTTTTGCTGTTCGCCAGCTCACTCGCTGTGGTTCTCATGATTTCATCCGTCATGCTCATCACATTTACGTTATTCTTCGGCTATAATCAGTGACTTTTGCAAATTCCTATTGCCGCAACATCTGTAGAAGGAATAAACCCACCTCTTTTTTTTGAAAGAGGTGGGTTTATTCATGGAAAATTATTTTGTCGCTTCGTATTCCAACGCTTCCCCGTTCGTCTCGATGACGTGCTTATACCAATCGAACGAGTCTTTCTTCATCCGCTCCATCGAGCCATTGCCTTCATTGTCACGGTCGACGTAAATCATGCCATACCGCTTCTTCATCTCGCCCGTCGTGAACGAGACGATGTCGATGATGCCCCACGGCGTGTAGCCGATCAAGTCGACTCCGTCATAAACGACCGCTTGTTTCAGCTGCTCGATGTGGGCCTTCAAGTAATCGATGCGGGCCGCGTCGTGAATCTTTCCGTCGATGATCTCATCGACGGCGCCAAAACCGTTCTCGACGATAAAGAGCGGGATCTGATAGCGGTCGTACAACCGGTTCAGCACGTAGCGAAGACCGACCGGATCGATCGCCCAACCCCAGTCGCTCGACTTGATATATGGGTTCTCGACACCGTTCGGCAGACCGCCGTTGACGATGTCGCCGCTGTTGTCGGCGACGACGTCGCTCTTCACGGTCGTCGACATGTAGTAGCTGAAACCGAGGTAGTCGACAGTCCCGTTCTTCAAGATGTCGTCGTCCCCGTCCAGGAACGGGATGTTGTAGCCTTCACGCTCGAACTCGTTCAAAGCGTAGCGCGGATAGAACCCGCGTACTTGCACGTCCGGGAAGAAGTAGCGCTGGCGCATCATCTCCTCGGCGAGCATGACGTCGTCCGGGTTCGACGAATACGGATAGATCGGCACGTGCGATACCATCGCTCCGATCTCGAAGTCCGGGTTGATCGCTTTCCCTTTGGCGACGGCGAGCGCACTCGCGATCAACTCATGGTGCCCCGTCTGATACATGACCTCACGGGCGTTCTCGCCTTCCTCGACGATGACGCCTGAGTTCGTCCAGAGGAAGAGCGGGTTGTTGACGTCCATCTTGTTATTGATCTCGTTGAACGTCATCCAATATTTGACCTTGTCTTTGTAACGGTCGAAACAGGCCTCGGCGAAGCGTACGAAATGGTCGACGACTTTCCGGTTGCGGAACCCGCCGTACTCACGGGCGAGGTGGAGCGGCATCTCGAAGTGTGACAACGTGATGATCGGCTCGATGCCGTGCTTCAACAGCTCATCGAATAAGTCGTCGTAGAACTTGAGCCCGGCCTCGTTCGGTTCGGCGTCGTCACCGTTCGGGAAGATGCGGCTCCAGCCGATCGACGTCCGGAGACACTTCAAACCCATCTCGGCGAACAAGGCGACGTCTTCTTTATAGCGGTGGTAGAAGTCGATTGCCTCATGGTTCGGATAAAACTCGTCCGGCTCGACCTTGTCCGTGATCCGGCGTGCGACGCCATGGGCGCCTGCTGTCAAGACGTCGACGACGCTCGGGCCTTTGCCGTCGGCGTCCCAGCCGCCTTCAAATTGATGGGCGGCGAGGGCGCCACCCCATAGAAAATCTTTCGGTAATGTCTTCATGTTTATTCCTCCTTATTGATGAACAATCGTGAGCATCGGCTTCGTTGTGTCTGTCTCATCGCTTGGTTGAACGAGTACATCGGCGTAAGTCGAGCTGTTCGTCACGATGACTGGTGTGATACTTGATAAGTTATGGGCGGCGATCATGTCGCGATCGAACGTCATCAATACATCGCCCGCTTTGAAGCTGTCCCCATCTTTGACGTGGACAGTGAACGGTTTCCCGTCAAGTGTCACTGTGTCGAGCCCGACGTGAATCAAGAGCTCGATCCCTGAGTTCGAACGCAGTCCAATCGCATGTTTTGTCGGTGCAACCATGACGACCGTCCCATCGAATGGCGCCACAATGTTATTCCCGTTTGGTTCTACGGCGTAACCTTTCCCCATTGCCCCAGAGCCGAACACGTCGTCCGGGACATCACTCAAGGCGATGACTTTCCCTGATAGCGGTGACGTAATCGTTTCTTCTTGGACGACCGTCGCGCTCGCTTCCGCTGTCGCTGGCGTCGCCAATTCTTCATTTGCCTGTTTGGCAGTGTCTTCCCCGAAGCCGAAGATTTGAATCAAGATGACCGGGAGGATGATGGCAATCGCCGTCCCGATCAACAGTCCCCAAATCGATGTCGGCACGTCTTCACTGATTCCGTTCACAAGAGTGAGTGGGCCCGGGAGTCCGGCGTAGGCAAAGTAGTATGGGGTGAAGAAACTTGCGACGATGGCACCGACCGCACCCGAGATACATCCGAAGATGAATGGTTTCTTGAAGCGTAGCGTCACCCCGTAGATCGCAGGCTCGGTGATCCCGAACAGACCGGTGATTCCTGCCGAGACTCCGACTTTTTTGATTTCTTGGCTCTTCGCTTTCAAGATGACACCGAGGACGGCGCCGACTTGGGCGATGACGGCGATCGTCTGATACGCTTGGAACGAGTCACGGCCGTATAGGTCGAAGTTTGCGAGCACCATCGGCGTCACGCCCCAATGGACCCCGAAGATGACGACGACTTGCCAGAGTCCACCGATGATGGCGCCAGCGAGCAACGGCGCGTTTTCAGCTAGGAAGTTATAGCCGTTGGCGATCCCGACCGCACCCATCGTCGTGATTGGTCCGATGACGAGGATCGTGAGCGGCACCATGAGCACCAAACTGAAGAACGGCACAAATAGAGGACGAATGACCTCATTCATATGCCGGTTCAAGAACCGCTCGACGTAAGACAAGATCCAGACGAGGAAGAGCGGTGGCAAGACCGATGACGTGTACGTCGTACCGGACAAGGCAATCCCAAGGAAGCTGATCGTCTCCCCTGACGTGATGCGTGCCGCCATCTCGGCCCATGTCGGACTGACCAAGGCCGCACTTGCCGCGACGGAAATGAACGTGTTCGTCTTGAAGTGTTTTGATGCCGTGATGGCGATAAAGATTGGTAAGAACGTGAACGGTGCCCATGAGATGAAGCTGAACACTTCGTACGTTCCCGTCTCGGCGAAACCTTCGAACAACAATGTCGTTAAAATGAGTACTCCTTGCAAAATCCCGGCTGCCGCTAAAATATAGATGAACGGCGCGAACACCGCGGACATCGTCGCGATGATCCGGTTGAGTATCGTTCCTTTTTGGTCCGCCTCCGTTTCAGTGCCTTCGATTTTTACGAGCTGCGTGAACTCCTCGAACACTTCTCCGACGTGCTGTCCGATAACGACTTGGAACTGTCCGCCCGTCTCGACGACCGTGATGACGCCTGGCATCGCCATGACACGCTCTTTCGCCTGCGGGTTTGACCGCTTCAAGACGAGACGAAGCCGTGTCGCACACCGGGCTGCGTTGATGATGTTGTCTTCCCCGCCGACAGCCTCCAAGATGTCCTTGGCGAGTTTTGAATAATCCCGAACTTTACTCAAGTGAATACCCTCCTTTTTTCATAACGCTTACATTTTGTACACTCTTACTATAATTGTACCGGTACAATTAATCAATAGCGATACAATAAAAAAGTTTGTGAACTTTTAGCAAACATGTGTGTGGTATAATGAAGGCAACATTTTCAAGTAGATGAGGGATGAACGTGCTAAAATACCAACAGATTGCAGCAGAGATCGAACAGTACATCAATCAACATGATTTGAAACAAGGCGATAAACTTCCCGTGCTCGAACAGTTGATGAGCCAATATGCCGTCAGTAAGAGCACGGTGACGAAAGCGCTCGAACTGCTCGAACGGCGTGGGGTGGTCTTCCAACTTCGCGGGAGCGGCATCTTCGTCCGGCGTCATAACCGCCCGGGCTACATGAGCCTGTTCTCGACGCAAGGGTTCAAGAGCAACCTCGGGGGCCGCGTCCTGACATCGGATGTGCTCGACGTATCGGTGACGAAACCTGACGAGACAATCGCAATGAATCTCGGGATTGACGTGACGGATGACGTCTATCGCGTCGAACGCGTCCGCTATGTCGACGGCAAGGTGTTCTGTTACGAAGAATCGTATTACGTGAAGGCGATTGTGCCGTATTTGAACCGGGAGATCGTTGCCGACTCGATTTTCGATTACGTCCAGGGCGCGCTCGGTGTCACGATTGGATTCTCGGACATGTACATGCAGGTCGGACGATTGAATGAGACGGAAGCAGGATATCTGGACTTGCGGACGGATGATCCGACGCTCCGCATCGAGACGATTTTTCATCTATCGAACGGGAAACCGTTCGACTACTCACGCATCACCTACCATTACGAACACTCTCAGTTCGTCGTTCAGGCGAACGGACCTTATATGTGAAAACACCGCTCCTACGCATTGGCGTAAGGGCGGTGTTTTTGTATAACCGTAATCTATTTGGACTGTACTTGAGTCAGGTCTCGATACGCATCGACTGAATACGAATCAATCTTACACGTCTCATTTATATGAGTATGTATCTCCGTTTTGGTAGGGAAACTGTATGGGCTGAATACGATATCACATGAGGCCTGGGCGATGTGATGCAATAGCTGTTCGACAACTACATACACTTCAGCCAAGTGTTCCGGACTCAATCGGACGTCCGGGGTGACGAGATAACTGACATGAATCACGTTTTCTTTTGATTCAAAAATAGAAGCCTCATGTTCAGAAAACCACGGATAATCGGTGAGATCACTCCTCCTTCTCTCATCTTTGATGATGAGGAATGCGTCACTCTCGTCGAGTTGCACTCGCCAAACTTCACTATCGATTGATTTGAATTCTCTAAGTATGTTCAAGTCAACTCTCCCCAGACGGATTTTCGAGATACATTCCGATATTCAAGAGCTGTTCTTTCAGGTGCTGAAGATCTATATTCGTATGAATCCCCATCAAATAATCGTATCCGATAAACACTTTAAACGGTTCATCTTTATGATGCGATTCATTCCCAACGAGTTGCGCATAAAGCTCTTCTCGCAACATCAAGCGAATCATATGTTCGATTCTCCACCCAGTCAGCACAGTTCCTTTCTTTACCCGTTTATACAAATCTCTCGTTTTTGCAGTATAAACGATTTCCGAAAGGTCAGGCCGTTGAATTTCATGACGTGAAAGTCGACCTCGCTTCTCAATATAAGACACTCTTAGGGAAGTCACATTGCAATGCTTCATGATCCACTTGACCGAGGTCACATAGGCATCTTCAACTCTCATGTACTCTTCAAAGTGAAGCGTGATGCCTTCAAACGACTTTCCGATATCAGAAATGGCTGTCCATTCATCCTTTTCATATCCATAGGGCTCGTCTCGAAAAGCGGGATTGTATTTGGTTATTCTATATCGATACATTACTTCACCTGATTTCTGTATGTTCTCTTACTCTAAATGCCAAACAAGATCAGCGAGGTATAACCTTATGGCTTGATGCGTTGTGTAGTTTTCGAAACAGTCTCTTATTCTTCAGACTGAACAAATTCTCCGCCAAACGTCCATCCATTTTGTTTCAACATTTTTTCAAACTGTTCATTGAACCGGTTGATATCAATAGGCTTATTCTTTTTTCGATGCAAGACTACACCATCGATTAATAAGGAGGGTGACATCGACGGATTCGCTTCCCAGACGGGTTTCCATGCCGCGTCCTTTTCATATTCTCTCGATGGACGATCGCCGACCAACTGTTCCTCGGAAACCCCGAAACGAATCACATTTCGCTGCGCCGTTCGTAAAGAAACACCGTTTGCCCCTCCCCAATCGTCGGGGCCTACGCCATCATCCTCCCAAAAGCAGTTCGGACAAATCAAAAACGTTCCGGGCGGCTTTTCCTCCAGCGTTTTGTAACCACAACAGAGACACGTATATGTTTTCATTTGTACAGCTCCATTTCGTAAAAAATATGCAACAAGCAATGTAAAAGCACTGCTTACTACTTCAAAACCGCTTGATTGAACCGTTCACATGATCGAGAAAGTGATACACATCGTCCGCATCATGCGCCAGTGCGAAGTTTCCGAAGATATGAGGATGATACTCTCCCATGAACGTTTCAAGTGTCTGTACAGATGTAGGGGATGAGAGGGACTGCCAAAACCCGCTTGCTTTCAGATTGCCGAGCTGGGGCAGCAGCTTGTCTTCAATCAACTTCTTCCAGTCGTCATCATGAAGCGTCAATCGATACACTTTCTCCCTCGGGCCGAACGTTCCTCCGAGACAGAACGTCAACTCGATTGGAAACATACCCTTTGTCACGTGGTGAAAGAACGTCTCATAATCCGCTGTGTCAATCGACTCAACGGATTCGATTGTCGTCCCTTGGAGTGTCAGTCCCTCACGGTAATAGCTCAACAGCCAATCCGTTTCATTTGAGAACGTGACGACGTCTTGGCGATGTTCGTCACGGGAAAGTGTCAGCCATGGGGCGATCGTCTCATGATTATGAACGATTCCGGATGTGACAGAATCCTCTTCTAAGCGTTCAAACGAGAAACGATGTCTCTTCGGCAACAGTACCTTTGTTTTCCGCTCCACGCGTAACGGGAACTCTGCGTCGGCGAGATGTCGGTAAATTAGGCGATTTGCTTCTCCCTCTTTGAATGCATGGCTCGGTAAAATCAGCATCTCTGTCTGATGATAGAGGATTCGACAAAGTTTCAAGTCCGGCTCTTTCTCGTAGTCCGTAAAACATGTCGCGATGTCCGAGACGTCTAGCGTCACACGAGTGATTCGGTCTCTCTGTTTACACACCTCAATCGGATGCATCCAGACATACACCGTCTCAACGACCCCAGATGATGCGGCATCGACATAGACGTCTCGCGTGAACGGATGCAAGATGAGGTAACGTAGTATCGTTACATCGGTAAAACCCTTATCGATCTGTATGTCATCCGAATGAAATGAAAAGATGTCAGCATCTTGTCGACGAATCGAGCGATACACCTCATCAAGCCTTTGATCATAGACTTGGTCGAATTGATAACGGTCGATTTTCCATAACGTACCATCGTTCGAACGTGATAATCTTTCCGTCTTTTGTTCAAATTTATCCGTGTCCACTGCGTGTCGACGCACAAATAAAGCCGTGGTCGCGTCAACTTCACGTAACCACGGACGTTTCACATTCATCTTTTCCATCGCCTCCGGTAAAAAAGATAACCGAGCGGGAGTCCCGTCAACAACGCGAGTCCAATCATCCGAAAAGATTTCGGCTCTATCGTCTGAACGTCACCTGAACCACCAGTAAGGGCATCCTCCACAGAACCTTGATCGTTTGAATGTGTTTCGACCAAGAGTTTCTGATACATCTCGAGCGTGATCGTGTCTCCGCTGATGAACCGTTTCGCATCGGTCGTCATGGCGGTCAACGTCTCCCCGTTTAAGTCAAACCAGGCATTCTCTTGAGCAGAATGGACGAGTGAGCCGGACACATCAGCTAAGGCAATGGCCAACTCGTCGCCATACCCGAACGTGGAGAAGGCGAAAATGCCCGGTTCTTGCTCCCACGTACCGATGACGTTTCTCGGCTCCCCATCTTGTAGGACGGCTGATACGTACTCCTTGCTCGAGACGAACGTACACATTTCGTCCAACGAATAACAGGATTGCGCGGCAATCAATACTTCATGGAGCGGACCGAACGAGACGGTGCGACTTTCCGTCAAGTGATAGTTACTCGGGTCGTCTCCTTCGATATGGTCGAGGACGATTGACTCGAAATGTTCTTCAGCGAAACGCTCCGCGGATCGTTCTGTCGGCGCCGCAGCTGCCGACGTAGCACCGAGCGTGAAGACCCCGGCTAAAGCGAATGTTGTGATCAGGCGGAACATGTTTCTTTCTCCTTTCAACCGACAGACATTTGTTTTAGGAATGACGCATCAATCCGAATCAGTTCCGCATGTGGATGTTTTTGGCGCTCGATGATTCGGCCAAACCGTTTTGAGGCGACGAATCGATTCGACTCGTGAATCCACGCCAGGCGCACGAGTGCGAGGCGCAACTGCTTACGACCGTCACTCATCCGAAGGTGATCGACTTTATTATCAGCATCTAGGCGATTGATGAACAGCTCGACTTTACACTCTTCCTTCACCAAATAGGATACCAGATAAGCGGCCTGTTGAATCAACTCTTCGTAACGGGCGTGGAGACCATTCCCGAGCGGACCGCTCAAGTCAAGCATAATGTGAACGTATCGAGGTTTTCGCGCTCATATACTTTCGCCTGTAGCTTCCCTGTCTTGGCTGTAGCGACCCAGTCAATTTGTTTCACCGGCTCTTGCTCATATTGTTTTGAGCTTTGGATCATCAACGGGTCGTGGAGCGGTGAATGTTTGACGAGTCGATCCCCCATCCTTACCAGGCGTGAATCGGAAGTAGATAGGTCGCTTCGTCACGAAGTTGTAGGGAATGCACGCGCTGATTTTCGTCAAACATCACCCTTCATAATCACAGCTCAGTAATCCTTCCTTTAAACAAAAGCCCCCAATCAATAGAGCGAACTGATTGGGGACCGGGTATCACGACTGCGATACTGGAAAATCATGTGACTTGTTTCGTCATTGCTGAAGAATCTCTTGATATTTGTAGCCCTCTAAGATTTCATGATCTTCTTTGAATGTCCAATCTTGAATCGAAAGCTTTGGATTTGATTCTAAGTAATGGTTGAGAATATCTTTTCCTAAAATATAGTTACTCCAGCGAGGAAGATTCTTTTGCTCATTACCGATAACAAAATCGTTAAATGTTGTTTCATAATCATTAACAAGGTTGGCTACATGCTCCTTCGTCTTCTCATCCATTGGTTCATGCCAAGGAGGTGAGACGCCTTTGACAATTCGATCTGCAAAAGCATCTGCTTTCCCTTCTAATATGACAGAATTTAAAACCGAACTAACCATAAAGTTTGGTGTGTCGCGAAGAATCAAGTGATGATATTCATGTGCAGTCGCATAAGCAAGGATATCTTTATCGAAGTCTTCATTCAGATAAAAGACAAAAGTATCTTTATATGCATTTCCACTAATCCCACCCAGTGACTCACCGATAAATGCAAATTCTGAATTGATTGGTACGAGAAAAATCGTACTTTTCTTTTTAGGAAGTGCCTGATGGGAAGCGATGTAAGTTTTTATAATCGTTTCTTCAATCTCACCATGTTTGCTCATCAGCACATCGATTCGATTTAGGAGTTGTTGCTCATAGGATGTCGATTTCATCAAAAAGTTGCCTTTCAAATCCGCTGTTCCGAACTTCTCCTCTTCTCCAATCTTCCCTATGTAATCGAGAACAAATTCTCTAAAAAATTTCTTTTTCTGTTCTGAATCATTCGTCTCTAGAGATGCCTCCAAATACTTTTGATACTGTGTGTAAAGTGGCACGATTTTTAATTCACTATCGTCGCTTATTTTTATAGTCTTAGGCTGCACGTTAACGTTCTCTTTTATAGCTTCGACATTTTCTTTGTCACCAATGCATGCCGATAACAGAATCAAAGGAATACAAAGTAGAAGAAGTGTGAATCTTTTCAACTGAACGACCTCCGTCTCTTTTTAAACCATCAAGCATTTATCGTGAGCTTTTATCATGATGATGTTTTTTCTCTTCGAAAGACTGTGTAGTAAAGATTATGAGTCATCTTCCTTTTACATGTTAAATTGTACCATATTTTCTATCAAATTACCTTTCGACATTTTAATCAACTTGTAAATATCACTGTTGTTTTTGGGTTTACGTTGAGACGTTGTGCTTAACTTCCTATTATTCGTCATACAAAAAAATTGCCCGTTCATTGAACGAGCAACCAGACTTCTCCTGTATAAATATCATCCTCATCTTGAATCCGCTCGTGGAACCGATGCACCTCGACATCCGCTGACAGGTCGAGCCGTTGCAGGAATACGTGATCGTTAGGTAACCGCGTCCATGTCTGTTCTGGCGAGTCACGTTCCATAAACGCCTTCAGTCGTACGTCACTTTCAATCACGAGAAGTTCGGACTGCCAAAGCGTCGGCAAATCGAGTAAGACGACGACCCGGTACCGCTCCTCTTCTCGGAGACGCACGAGACGGGAGGCCCCTCCATCATCGCCTCGATGACCGCATATTGAATCCGGCTGTTCTCCTGCACCGACAGTAAGAACGATTGATCAATTGGGATTTTGTTGTGCCAATACCCGTCATGGAACGTCGTCGGGAACGAATAGGTCTGTTCGTCGATATACGTGTGCAATCGTTTCAATCTTCGTCTGATACCGCGCACTTTCGCTCGTCTCTTCAAGATGTTCTTCCCAATATGGCGTCGACTTGCTGCTGGTGATGCCGGTCATGTCCGATGAACTCGGTGACGATATAAGTAAGCGTATACGGAACACCCTGATGCGGGCAATGGGTCACCCCGTTCGCCGTCGTGTGCGAAGTCAGCGTCTCTTGACGCAATGACCGCAGCACTTCTATGAGTGAACTCCGACTCGTTTTGGCTAATTGGAGAACGTTTTCTCCCGAGAGACGTTTCGCTTTTTGGGTCGCCCGCGCGTTAAACGAGTCGAACTCAGGGAAGATCATCCCTTCTCCGTTCTTCACGGCTGGGATGATGACGTTCAACAGATGGTTGTCCCAATGGGCGATGTGAAGGACGACTGCTTTGATTGACCATTTGTCGGTCGCAATTGGCTTTTCCCACATCGATTCATCCAATCTCTCTAGCGTGTTTAGCCAATCTGTATAGGATGCAAATTCGTCGATGACGTTTGAACGATTAGTCATGAATCTGTCCCTCCTCAATTCATAAGGTAAGGAAATTGTATCATGTTCGATTACTTCTGTTCCGGTCATATTTTTCTATCCTTGGTCAATCAAGGAACGCTTGACGGAAGCGATTGATTCTCACAATGATGACTTATACATCTAGCGAGATGGACACTTTCTTTTTGAATTGTGGAGTTATCCCGTCGATTGAAATCGAACCGTAAGTGACCGTTAAGCCTTCTGGCGTCGGGACAATAGAAAGGGAAAACGCATTTAGCCAGTCCGCTGACGTCGGAAATACCCCAGGGGCCCAATCCAGTTCAAGTTCGTGCCCAGCAATCGCGTAGGAGAATGGCACATGACGATACACGTCGACGAGCAGTCGTTCGATTTGCTGTGTGAACGCGGATCTCGATGCAGGATGTGAAACGACATCCCCCCAGTTCAAATCGATGAGAATCCCGACATAAGTGTCCATCACTTGAAGGGACACGGTCATCACCATATCCACGCCTCCAAAATAGTTACTTCGTAAATGGATAGATCCGTAATGCCCGATCCGAGCAAAGTCGGTATCTGTCGTTGTCGTCCAATCGTTCCCCGCTTCATCCTGACTGAATGTCACGTTTATGATTTCTCCACCGCTACTTAACAGTTCCTCACATACATTTTGAGCAAGTTTAGGTAACGGATAATGGTTCGGATAAGCCATCCCGATGGAAATGAATCCGCCTGCTTGATCCATTCGAACACCTCCTTTTTCAATCATACAAAAAACGGCACCGTTAGGAACGGTACCGCGCTATGTTTGAGCCTCAGATGTTTATGCTAATGACGCCCTATTCATTCACTGCTTCGATCCATCCTGCATCGTTCGCATCATGCGAGTGATTCGCTTACGCGAAAGCAGTCGGGGCAGGAAGGCAACGAGCCGATTCCGTCTCCCTGGGATAATCAAGGTCTTTCCGTTCATAAAGCCACGATACCCGATATCCGCGACCCGTCCTGCTTCCATGATCGTGCCCGTTTGAAACAGTTTTGACGCCTGCATCCCGGAGCGGTCGACGAAACCGGTCGATGTTAACCCTGGACATAAAGCGGTCACCGTCACGTTCGTCCCGCTCACTTCATTTTCGAGCGCTTCTGAGAACGACAACACGTATGACTTCGTCGCGTGGTACACCGACATCAACGGTCCCGGGAAAAAACCGACCATGGAAGATACATTCATGACGCCCCCTTGATTCCGTTCAACCATACCGGGTAAAAACAATTTGGTCATCACCGTCAACGCCTTGATGTTGACGTCAATCATATTCACCTCTTGGTTCATGTCTGTCTCTAAGAACGTCCCGTACAGACCGAACCCGGCATTGTTGACCAAGTAGTCCACGTGGATCCCCTTCTCCTGGAGCTCCTTGTAAATCGCTTCTGGCACTCCAGGTGACGCGATGTCTTTGGCGATGACGGTGACGCCGACACCATGATTGATCCGATAATCTTTAGCGATTTCTAACAGTTTCGCTTCATTCCGTGACACGAGTACCATCTCATGTCCATCCCGGGCAAAGCGATCGGCCAATTCTTTGCCGATCCCACCTGACACGCCTGTGATGAGAACCGTTTTTTTCATGGCAGTCTCTCCCTCTTTTTCTGCTACAAGCAGTAGTCTCACATACTTCAGAACGTAATGATGACCTTTCCTTTCGGCCGACCCGTCGCAACTAACTGTAGTGCTTCGTTCACTTCATCAATCGTAAATCGTTTCGGATGAAGGGCAGGAACGACTTGGTTCGCCTCCACGACGCTCGTGATTTCTTTGAGTTGTGACCCATTCGCACGTACGAAGATGAAGCGGTATTCGACGTCATGTTTTTTGGCCATCCGGTCATATTTCGCACCCGCCATCGAAAATAACGTTTGTTTCCAGAACGGGAGCTGTCGGTCTTTTGCGAAACGTTTATTCGGTCCTGTCCGCAAAGACAGGAGTCGTCCGCCTCGTTTGAGGATGCTCAGCTCTTTCTTGAATTCTGTCGGCCCTAACGTATCGATGACATAATCCACGTTTTTCAAGACGTCCTCATAGTTTTGCGTCGTATAATCCAAATATTGATCGGCACCGAGCTTCAGCGTCCGTTCGCGTGACTCCGCATTTCCACTGACGATCACTGTCAGACCTAACGACTTCGCGAGCGGAACGGCCATTTGACCGAAACTACCCGATCCCCCCGGAATGAACACAGATTGTCCGGACTGGACGTTTAACTCTTCATGTAGTCCTTGGTAGGCTGTGAGTCCCGTTAAAGCGACAGCTGCTGCCTCTTCGTAAGATAAGTTTTTGGGCATCCTTGCGATGGCAGATGCATCGACTGCTACATATTCAGCGATGGCCCCGATTTTTTCAATCGGCAGACGCGTGTAGACGTCATCCCCGACGGAATAACCGGTCACATGTTTCCCGACCTGTTCGACGACACCCGCCAGTTCGTTCCCGATTGTCAGCGGGAAAGCATAATCTTGAATCAGTTTTACGCTACCGATCATGATCAACATCTCGAGTGGATTGATGGCGGCGGCCTTTACCATGATCAACACATCATTGTCCCCGATGTCCGGAACACGTACCTCGTTCACTTGCGCTTCGATTACTTTCGAATATCGACTGATTTGAGCTGCTTTCATCATTTTGTTCATGATTGACTCTCCTTTGTTTGTCTCGACAGATGATCAAATCGCATCTGAATCGAGGAATAGGTTGACGTGTGCGGCAAATCGTTCGGGGAACTGGAACAGATGACCGTGTCCAGAATCCGGATAGACGATCAATTGTGCGTTCGGTATTTTTTCGGCCAAAATGTAACTGTTCTCAGTCGGCACCATGACATCTTTAATCCCATTCGTCACAAGGACCGGTTGTTCGATCGCATGTAGCCATGCATAGTCTTCGTCCGGCTTTTGTTGCGCCCATTTCGCAACGGCTTGTAACTGTGCACCCTAAGTATGATAAAAACCTGTTGACGTTTTTTAGAATGAACGTTCTAAAACAGGTAAAAAAAGAAAGTCAGTCCAACACGCTGAGTGCCAGCGCGATGATGCTTTCTAATTCTTTTTGCGTGTAGTTCGTTTTGATCAAGACACGAAGACCGATCAAGTTGTTGTGCAAGAAACGCGCCATCTGTTCCGAATCGATGTCGGTTGACAGCTCGCCACTGATTTTTCCTTGTTGAATCAACTCTTGGAACATGTCCTCGGTCCGATGGAACATCGTCGTCGCCATCCGGTCTACCTCTTGGTCCAAGAGCGACAATTCGACGGCTGCATTGACGGATAGGCACCCTTTTGGATAGGTTTCAGAAGACCTCAGAATGAATCGAAATACGTCCCCGATGGCTGACTTCACGGATTCATGTTGACGAATAATCGTCTCCATCTCATGCGTGATGAATTTTTCATACTCGCCGAGCGATGCTAAGAACAACGAGCGTTTGTCACCGAACGTGTCGTAAATGCTTCGTCGATGAATGCCCATGTGGTCGACCAAGTCTTGCATCGATGTTTTCTCATACCCTTGTTCCCAAAACAATTCCATCGCTTTCTTTAATACAATCGTTTCGTCAAACTCTTTACTTCTAGCCATCTCGATCCTCCTTCGGTCACCACACAGTTTTAGAATGAACGTTCTAACTACACCCTCACTATATCCTTTCTAGAACGATTAGTAAAGAATGAAGTTGATTACACGAAAGAAGAGGAGCATCATCCTCCCGGGACGACGCTCCTCTTCTCGTGATTATCTCTCCAATCGTTAGGAACAAGTTTCTACTGTCGATTGGAGAGCACATGCTGAACGGTCCCGTTCAGCATGTTTACAGCCAGACTGGTAAAGAAAAGAAAACCAAGAACAATACGGTCAAGACACCGACGACCGGACTGAGCGAGCGATAGCCCTTCTTGAACAAGACGATCATCGTGTAGGCGATGAAGCCGAGCCCGATGCCATCGACGATGGAGTACGTGAACGGGATCATGATAATGACGAGGATCGCCGGGAAGGCCTGCTCCCAATTGTCGAGTGGCAGATGCTTCACGTTCTGGAACATCATCATACCGATGATGATCAAGACCGGTGCGATCGCCGTCACCGGAATGATCGCGAACAGCGGCAACAACAACAGCGAGACGACGTAAAGACCTGATGTCACGAACGACGAGATGCCGCCGCGTGCGCCGACCGAGATGCCGGCCGCGACCTCGACCGTCGAGACGGTCGGGCTCGAGCCAAACATGGCCCCGGCCATCGTCGACAACCCTTGGGCGATCAAACCTTTCGGGGCTTGATCGTCCTTGCCGATCGCCCGCGTCTGATTCTGGATCAGGCTGATGTTCTCGATCAACAAGACGAGCGTCAACACGCCGACCGCGATCAGGAAGATCGGTGATGTCGATTGCGCGAACGACACGTTGCCGAACACGGTCCCGAACGACTCGAAGAACGGTGTGAGCGCGAACTCACCTGTCCAGTCGAGCGTGCCCGTGACAGCGCTCAAACCGACACCGAACGCGATCGTCCAGAGGAAGCTGCTCGGTCCCATCTTCAAGAACAAAAGAATCGCGACGAATAGCGTCAGGAACGCGACCTGCACCGGTCGCTCCCCAAGGTCTCCGATGTGGAGCAGTGCCCCACCACCGCCCGAGACGATCCCTGCCGCTTCGAGCCCGATCAAGATGAGGAACAGGCCGAGTCCGACCGTCAGTCCGTCATGAATAATCGGCGGGAACGCGTTCGCGAGTTTCCTCGCCACTTTCGTCACCGTCATGAGGACGACAAGCGCCCCCGAGACGAGCGAGACGGCGAGCGCACTCTGCCAGCTCAGTCCCATCTGCAGGACGAGCGTGTACGTGAACAACGCGTTGATGCCCATACCAGGTAGGAGCAACAACGGTAAGTTGAACAGTCCCGCGATGAACGTCCCGATGATGCTTGTCAAAATCGCTCCGACGAGCGCTCCCTCGAACGGGAGTCCGGCTTGTGTCAAGATTGCCGCATGTACGGCCGGGATGTATGCTGTCGCCAGAAAGTTCAGCACGCCCCCGTATGTTTCTGTTTTCCATTCTGTTTGTTTTGCCATAGGAATCAATCCTTTGTTGGCACCCTCACCCACCCATGTGGTTACACACGAGACTCATTATATCCTGTCTGACTTCAGACATGCAACACTATCGTAGTTCAATTCCACCTTTGGACCCAGTGTTGAGACGACTCCATCTAAAGGTTCATTTTATTAAATAAGAACAAACGTTCCTGTTTTTAGCATCTATTTTAGCGGGAATCTGCTATAATGAAGAGGCAGGTTAACACAGCAATAGTGGGGTCAGCCGCCAATTCCGCAATGGAGGAAGGCGGTGGTGCGGATGGAACAACTATGGACCTGGGTCGGTGACTACGTCATCATTCCGATCCTCGCTCCGATTATCGTTCACTTGGTAATCCACCAAACATCCGATCGTGCAACGTCTGAACGCACAAAAAAATGACCCCCTCGGCGCAATGAGATGGGTCACTTTCTGATTCACTAACCATTGTGGCGGCTGGGCCACTCTTAAAGTGGTAGCCTGTGAGCCAGAGGCCGGTGTATCGAGCACCGGTCTCTTTCTACTTGCATCATACCATATCTGTTCCCGGTTTTCAGTATTAGAAACACGAAAACGATGAATTTGACGTGACGAACAACCACTGGGTCACCCGATAGCAATCCGAGTTCATTTCCTGGTCCATTGTTCAATAAACCTTGGGGTAAGGCGAGACGCTTTGCCTTTTTTTAGATTTCATTTATAACTCCTTTAAGAAATCTTTAGAACTGTCATCTACGATAAAGGCAGTTCAAATTCTTAGGAGGTTTACAACCATGTATAATCAAGATTATTCAATTATGTTCACAATCGAATCAAAGGTCGTCCTCATCCCGCTCGCGATTCTCGGATTGATCACGTTACTCGTCTGGTCGTTTCGTAAAAAGAATGTAAAAGTCGCACAAACGATTTTGCTTCTATCATTCGGGATATACTTATTAGGTGTCCTTCACTTCGTCTTTTTCCCGATTGACGTCAATTTAGGAAAATACGCGAACCAAGTCCCATGGTGGAGAACGATTAATTTCATTCCGGTTTTGACCATCGACTTGCATTCATTTTTGCTGAATATCGTGATGTTCCTCCCATTCGGCTGTTTTCTTCCATTTTTGAAACCGGCGATCACGACACAAGAAATACTTAAACGAGGGTTTCAGTTTAGTCTGATCCTTGAACTGACACAATTATTGGTGCGTACGACACTAGGCAGTGGACGAAGCACGGATGTGAATGATTTATTGGCGAATGCGCTTGGCGCACTCTTAGGCTTTCTACTCGTTCGCTTCGTCGTCCAATACGCTCCGTTCCGACGTTTGTATCAGAATTTCCAACTTTAATTCGCAAGGGAGTTTTAGGCATGACAAAAATCTTGTTAGTGGATGACGATGTCCAAATCGCAGAACTGATTGATGTGTATCTAAAGAATGACGGGTATCACACGACGATGGCTACCGACGGGGAGATGGCGCTTGCTTTATTTAACCAAGAACCGTTTGACATAATTATTTTAGATTGGATGATGCCTCGGATGGATGGGCTTGAGTTTTGTAAGCGGGTGCGCCAGACGAGTCAGATCCCGATCCTCATGGTCAGTGCCAAAGTTGGTGATATGGATAAAATATTGGGATTGACGACGGGTGTAGATGACTACATCATCAAACCGTTCAACCCGCTCGAGTTGATGGCTCGTATTAAAGCATTACTACGCCGTTCCAATTACAATCGACCCAGTGAGTCCTCAAGCGTATTAGCAGGACCTTTTCTCATTGATCGAGCCAGCCACACCGTCACGATGCAAGAGCAGATGATTCGATTGACGGCACGTGAATTTGAGATTTTATATTTACTGGCGACACATAAAGGCCGGGTATATAGTTCAGAAGAGATTTTTGAGACTGTCTGGCAAGAGCACGGCGTCGGGACGAACCAGACCGTGATGGTTCACATCAGTAACATCCGTGAGAAATTACATTCCGTTGTGCCACATGAAGTCATCATTCATACGGTGTGGGGAGTGGGATATAAAATTGAGACATAATATATGGCGCGTCATAACGTTCATCCCCATGTGGAAACGTCTGCTATATGTGTTGATTACTTTTGGGGTCGCCACACTGAGCGGCGTTCTCTTACTGCCTGCCGTCTGGTACTTTGAGGAGTCTTCACGATTTGTGGAAAGTCTTGTCATCGTCCTTTCCTATTTCCGTGAAGGTGTGTTATTCCTGTTTTATAGTTTAATGGTCGCCGTTTGTTTCGTCTTGATCTATCAGTATGAGCATAAACGTTATTTACAGTTTCATATTGAGCGGATGACATCACTTGTGGAAGAACTCCACGCCAACTGTGATGCGGTTGAACAAGATGTCCCGCCAGAGCTAGACCGGTTGATGGCAACCGTCCGCAGCATCTCGAATAGTGCGGCAAAAGCAGAGTATGAATTGATTCAGGCAAATCGATTGAAGCACGAACTCGTGACGAACGTCGCGCACGATTTACGTTCCCCGCTCACGTCCATCACCGGCTACCTTGACTTGATTCATAGTGACCGTTACCGGGACGAGGTCGAATTGCGTCATTACATCCAAGTGATCCATGAGAACGCGAGCAATCTGAAAGGTTTGATTAACGATATCTTTGACTATACGTTTCTACAAAACGACCGCATCGTCCGACAAAAAAGCGAGGTCCATCTCGATGAATTGCTCAATCAGCTCATCACGCAGTCCCGATTACGTCTCTTAGAAGTTGAGATGGAAGCAAGATTCAGTTCTTCAGCCGAACGGCCCATCGTTGAAGGCGATGCGTTGAAGCTCGTGCGCGTGTTCGAGAATATACTCGAGAATGCGATGCGTTATGGGCGTGACGGAACGTATATCGATACGTTCGTTGAAGATACGGATAGAGCGGTCTTCATCAAAATGACGAATTATGGGGAGGAGGCGATCCCCTCCCGTGATCTCCCCTTCGTGTTCGAACGATTTTTTCGAGTCGAAAAGTCACGAGCCCACTACACCGGCGGATCAGGTCTAGGTCTCGCCATCTCCAAGTCTATCGTCGATTTGCATGAGGGCGAAATTCATGTGAGCAGTCAACCGGGGGAAACGACGTTTACGATCGTGCTTCCCAAAGCCCCCACACAGTCCTCTTTATGAAAAACATCGCGCAAGCGCTCAGACGCGCCATACTTTTTTATTAGCTGTTCGAACTAAAAAGACGAACCACATCGCCTATTGCGACTTGGTTCGTCTTTTTAGTTTGTCTGAGTTGAGGTTAAACCGATGTTTTCATGTCTGCCTCTACTGTATAGCGTGAGAACCAGGCGAGCATGGCGTCCGCCTCTTGGCGCGGGATGTCCTCAATCGACTCGACGGATAAGAGACCGCCGCGCGTCGACAATTGGACGTTACATAATCCAAAGCGGCGTTGGAGCGGCGTCTGCGTCACTTCTACCCGTTCGATCCGAGGTTTATCAGTTAAAAACGAACGGACGTTGAACGCACCTGTCCGAAGCTCGATGAAGTCATCGTTCCGAGCATAGCGGGTCGTCATGTAGTTCAACACGCGGCCGCTAATGATGATGGCCCACAACAAGACGAGCCACCAGGCGTAATCGCGGAAGAAATAAAGGACGACGCCACTGATGATGAGACCGAACCAACTGATGCGCATCAACTTGATCCAAAGCGAACGTGTCGGCAGACGATGGAGCGTATCGGCCCATGTGAACTGATTGAAGTGTTCGTTCAGCACGGCCATCGCCTTGTTCCGTTTTACGAACGGAAGAATCGTCGACGACTCATCTTTTAACTCGTCCATCGTGCCCGCTGCGACGAGCTCGACACCGACGATATTGAACCAGCGCCGGATGAACGTTTCTTTGATGCGGATCGCTTGAATCTTCTCATACGGGATTTCTTTCGCTGAACGGTTCAAAAGTCCTTTCTCGACGCGGACCCGGTCACCTCTTCGTTCGAGGTGGAAGTTTCCATACTTCATGAAGTTGATGACAGTCCCGATGATTAAAGACATGATCAGAATCGTCAGGACAGATAATCCTAGCGCGATGAACGAGGCATGGACGACCCAGTCCTCGATTTGATTGAACGTTCCATCAAGGTTGATGAAGTCATCGATTGAGGACACGACTGTCGAAGCGACCGGGAAGATGGCGAATACCGACAGCGATGTCAGTGATGCGATGATGATCTCGCGTGTCGACAAGGCATAGAGCATGACGCCGGCCGGTTTTTCCGTCACGGCTTCGATTGCTTCGCCTTCGAGTGTCGGTTCGGTCTCGGTCTTGCGTTGCCGCGATTGGTCGAGGATGTCCTCTAACCGTTGCGCTTCCTGTGGGAGCACCCCGGCCAATTTGAACGAGGCGTCATCACTGTTCGCGTTCGTATCGAACGTCAACTCGACGACACTGAGCAGACGGTAAAGAAACGGGCTGTTCGAATGGACGCTTTGAATTTTATAGAGCGGGAGCGACTTCTCTTTTTTGATCCAATTCCCATCGATGATATACATCGTCTTGTCGTCCAAGGCGTAGCGGAAATTACGCCAGCCGAAGAATTTTTGAATCACGTCTAGTAAGAGAAAAAGCAAGATCCCGACGCGCAAGATGATGCCGAACGTCGTGCTCCAATCGTTATTGATCACAAATAGCAGTACGAGCGGGATGATAAATGACTTGATGACCTCTAATACACGTAACAGTAAAACGCGAGTCGGTAGACGATGCCAAGTGAGCGTCGCTTCCGTCATACGACATCCTCCTCTTCAATCCGGGCGTAGACCGCGATTTGTTCACGGAGCGTCTTCGCGAACGACTCTTCGATCGCATAGATCTCATGCGACCCGGCCGCGGTGCCAATCGTGATCGTCTGCAGACCATATTTCCGGAGCAACGGCCCTTGCTGGGCGTGGACGTATTGCACTTTCGTCATCGGGATCAACACGTCGTGTGTCGTGATGATGCCATGATGCAATCGTATCTCGAGCGGTTTTACGTCATACGTGAAGCGTTCTTGTTTCCACTTTTGGAACACGATGATGTCGATCGCGCTATAGATAAGATCGATGGCGAGCAAGGCGTACATCGTGTATTGAAGCCACGTCGGCCAGTCAAAATAGAGCGAGGCGACGACGAGACCGCCGGTGATGACGAGCCCGATCAAGTAAAAGATGGCGCTAGACAACCGGAACACGGTCCGTGCTTCGATCGGTAGTTTTCCGCTGAGTGATGCTGGTACTGTTTCTATGTCTGACATTGGTGTTTCCCCCTATCCGTTCGGACGCGTTGTCCGTCTCTCTTTTAGTATACGTCGTTTATTTGAAAAAAGTTTCACCTTGATACTGTGAAACTGTTCAACCTGTCCCAATCGAGGTCTGACTCGTCGGACCTGACGCGGATGTTCCAGAACTTCATCATATGCTGTAAATGAGTCTGCATTCGCTTCTCTCCGCATCGCTTAAGATTTCTTTATTATACGACGAATTAAAAAGTTGGTGGTTAACAGCCTCTAAATGTATTTAAATTCAATTATTGACATTATTTTTTTATAATGGAATATTTAAGTATAAATTAACTTACTCTACTGAACTCGTTTGAAAGATTGATTTATGCTTTTACCTTTTCGAAGAATAAAATGAAGGAGGGTTTATGCAGAAAAGAAGAATGTATTATTTCATCATATCGACCTTGATCATCGTCGCTTTAGTTAAGATCGGGGGCACTTTCCTATATGGAATGATTGTAGATCGTCCCACCCAACAAGACATGTCTGGGAAGCCAAGGTATATTGACGGTGAGCCGGCAACCTTTAAGGAAAAAACAGAGAATCTTGAGGACACTAATGATATACCGAAATGGCATAACCTTTTGTCGAAAGAACGCTTTGAGAAAAAAATTACCGGTGAGAATCAAAATACTGCTTCAGACGTCCTGAAATGGGCCGTTATAGCTTTCTTGATCATTTTATTTCTCAAGTACTACAAGCGAGTACGGGATTGGTGGGATAAGCGGCGCCGCAAAGCGACTCTGTCCTCAGATGACGAGAGACCATTATCTTCTCGAGCCAACATGGACACAGTGTCCACCACCACACCAACCGTTTTCTATGCCTCTGACACCGAGCTTGGAAAACTACTCGTGGCGTTGAATGACGCCTTGAGCGACGCTCAAAAACGCAAACCGCACGAGACCGTCTCAGAGTGGTTTGCACGCATTCGATTCGAACAATCTGTGAAACCTTATGCCGATGTACGATATGGAGAACTGGACGTGATCGACGAGCGCTCACTTCATGACTTCAAAGTATCTGTCAGACAGTACATACAACACCATAAAGGAGAGAAATCTTGATGAACATTCGTGCGATGATCGATGAAATCAACCAAGTTTATTTGGGCAACCCGAAAGTGGTCGAACTGTGTGTGACGTCGCTGCTGGCGAACGGACATGTGCTCTTGGAAGATGTCCCTGGTACCGGGAAGACGATGCTGGCAAAGACATTGGCGACGAGTTTCCACGGCGACTTTTCAAGGATCCAGTTCACAGCCGACTTATTACCATCTGACATTATCGGTTCGGATTTTTTTAACCTGAAGACGCAAGAGTTTGAAAATAAGCAAGGCCCGATCTTCTCCAACATCGTGCTCATCGATGAAATCAACCGGGCGGTCCCACGTACGCAGTCCGCGTTGCTCGAAGCGATGGAAGAACGACAGGTGACGGTCGGGGCAAGACATATCATCTACCTACCCCTTTCTTCGTCATCGCGACGCAAAATCCGATTGAATCATCCGGCACATTCTCTTTGCCTGATGCGCAGCTTGACCGCTTCATGATGTGTCTACATACAGGGTATCCGACTGAGGAATTCGAACTTCAATTGCTAGAGGAATCCGTCACCGAGACCCGTAAGACCATTTTAGCGAATGTCGATTTTGAGCAACTCTTACAATATCGAGCCGATGCAATGAAAATTCACATCTCGAAAGACGTGTTACGTTATATCGTCTCAATCGCGACCTCGTCACGTAGCCACCAGAACGTTCAGACGGGCATCAGTCCACGTGCGACGATCGCTCTCTCGAAAGCCGCGCAAAGCTATGCCTATATCCACAATCGTGACTATGTCACACCAGAGGACATCAAGTTCTTGGCCCCGTACGTTTTCGCTCATCGGTTGACACTGACGCTCGAGGGCGAGATCAAGTCCTCGAAGGCCATGGTCATGGAAGAACTCTTGGCGACCGTCCCGGTCCCGGTCGAGATGGGCATGTGACTCCGATGAACATCTCGACCAATGTATTTTTTTTGCTTGAGAAGCGCATCCAAATCGTCTTGTTTTCAGTGATTCTCATTTTATTGTTCGTGCCGTACCTCTCGATCCTTTCATTCGTTCTCGCTATTTTTTTGGCGGCAAGTGTTTATATCGAGCGTTACACGAAACGATTGACTTCACAAATGGACGTCACCTGGAGACAGTTCGACTCGATTCTGTTCAAAGACGACAGGTGTAAGTTCACCCTCGACCTGACGAACGTGCACCTGTTAAACGAAATGAGCACGAAAACATATATACGTACGCCGAAGGATGGACATTATGTCGTGAACTTAGAGGGGCATACGGAATCCATCATCGAATTGGACGAGCTGCCGTCTGATTTCGTCTTCGAACTTACAGGTAATCGAAGGGGACCCATCGAAGTAGCTGAAATCTCTATCACGATTAGCTTGCCTCTATCGTTAGGGACGCTGACACTCTATTTGGCTCCCCCTTTACGTTGGACGGTCTATCCATCGATTTCAAGTACTCATGCGCAACGTATCCGGTCACACCTAAAGCTTGGTGAGCGCGTCTCTAAATATTCTCCAATTAAAGATCGGTTATTACAAATCTCCTCGAAGCCCTATGAGGATGAACCGTCTAGACAAATCGACTGGTATGCGACGGCGAAGAAATCTACTCTGCAAACGAAACTGTACCAGCCAGTCAATCAAGACATGTTCACGGTGTACCTCGACTTGTCGGCTTCGAACGGGATCGGCCTACATCATAAGTTTGAGGAACTGATAGAGGATACGGCATTGGTCAGTCGGGAATTGATTGAAAGCGGCGGGAAGGTCGAGCTGTTTGTGAACCGATTAGATCAAAAGGGGCACGTCAATCACTTGAGCATCCAAGAAGGGGCGAAGCAGCTTAAAAACATCCTTGCCTTACTCTCTAGTCTATCGGAACAAGATTACTATATGGGTTCAACCCGTTTCTCCCCTTACGTGACGAAAATAAAAAATAAACAAGCTCAGCTCATAAAAATCGCATCAACTAACTGACTTTTTAAAAGCCAAGTTAGCTGATGCGTTTTTTTTATTCAAAAAGCAGTTCAACCAGCTGATTATGGTACATCTGTAACTTCACTAACGCTTTCTTTATGACATGACTCATTTCAAACAAGAGATCGAGCGTTATGTCGACTCCTACTATCATCGCCGCATCAAAAAACGACAAAAAAACTGAGCCCGGTGGAATACCGGACCCAGGTTCTCGAAGTCGCCTGACAAATTATTTAGTGTCTAACTTTTTTGTTTCAGTTCACGAGAGCGGTTTTTAGTCTTCAAAGAACCACTTCTTGCGCGGTTCCACTTTCAAGTTGTCGCTATGCTTCTTCATCTCGGTGATGAGGTAGCGTTCGAGTTCGTTCATCGCCTTGACCCAGTTCGTCATCGCCGCGACGAGCGGGACGACGGTCAAGATGAGTTCTTCCTCTTCGTCGCGCATCTTCTCGATCATCAGCTTGGCGAAGTCGAAGTTCTCGTGGATCAAGTCTTCCTCGCGGTCGATGATGTGTTCGTTCTCGAGTTCATACGCCGAGAACAAACGCTCATGCCGACGCAGCAAGTGCCGCATATGGCGCAACAGTTCTTCTTCGAGTTGTGGCGGCAGATGTTCGACCGTCAAATAATCGTCGTACAACTTGTCGAGCACGTGGATGGCGGCACTGTTCGTGTCGATCATCTTCGACTTGAGGACGGCCCGACGGTAGATCGGCGTCTTCTTCTCGAGCCAGCGGTTGGCTTTGATCTCTTCTTCGAAGTAATCATACGTCGTCTTCGAACCGCGATGTTTCTTTTTCGTCTCGTCGAGCGATTCGAACGACGAGCGGCCGCCTTCCGTCTCGGAGAACAAGCGAGCGATTCGGACCGCCATTTGAAAGACGGTCGTGATCTCGTCTTCGAGCTTCCGTTCATAGCGCGGCGGGAACAACAACGCGTTGACGAGCAGCGCGACGGTGATTCCCATCATGATGAGCAAGTAACGTTCGCCGGCGAACATCCAGATCGACAGCTCGGACTGGCTCGCCCCTTCCATGATCAAGATTGTCGTCAAGATGACGGTCCGCGTCGTCGACTCGAGGTTCAAGAAGAGCAGGATCGAGATGGCGATGATGATGACGACGCCGATCGCGATCGGTGTCGGGTTCGGTGTCAGCATCAACGAGAACACGGCCAGTAAGGCGCCGATCAAGTTCCCTTTCATCTCCTCTAAAAGCCGGACACCCGTCTGATACACCGACGGCAGTAAGGCGAGCGAGGCCGCGAGTGCCGGGACGACGATTTGTTCAAATTGAAACGCTTCGGCAATAAGTAACACCAGGGCGACAGAAATCCCGGTTTTGATCGTTCTAGCTCCAAATCTCATGCGTTCTCGACACCGGAGTGTCTTCCCCCTTTGTACACGTCATGCAATTTTTTTAGCCGACTTCGGCGTGGGTGAAACATTTGGCCTTCGAACCGGTCGAAGTCAGGTCATTTTGCCCGATTCGAGAGCGCTTCCGTGGTATGATGGCGTTGGATATTTTCTTTAATCTTGATGGGGAGGGGTTTACTTGTCAACCATTGCTTTATTTGGAGGAAGCGGCCGCACGGGGATGCGGATGCTTGAACGATTACTGGAGGACGGACATCACGTCCGCCTATTAACGAGACGACCGCTTCAACCGAGGGACGGTCTTGACGTCATCATCGGCGACGCCACCGACCAGGAAGCCGTCATTGAAACGATACAACGTGCTGACGTCGTCATGTCAGCACTCGGCACCGACAAACAAAACGTCTTGTCGCGCTTCACCCCGCTCGTCATCGCGGCGATGCAACAGGCAGGACTCAAACGCATCTTGATCGTCGGCACAGCCGGCATTTTACGGGCACACGACTCGGACAACTATCGCTTCGAGACGCGTGAGTCGAAACGGTCGATGACGACCGCAGCCGAGGACCACGCCCGAGCCTATGAGCTGTTCGAAGCATCCGACCTCGACTACACGATCGTCTGTCCGACGCAATTGATCGAAGGCGAATCTGTCGGTGAGATTGTCATCACGGCCGACGTGTTAGGCACGGTGAACTCAGGTCCGATCGCACGGGATGACGTCGCCGAGCTCGTGCTTCGCGCCTGGAAAGACAGAACATACATCAGACACCGCGTCGGGATCACGACGGAATCATGATTAGGGGATGGGGATTATGAACGAACAACGCATGCGCCTGGCGCAATTGACCGACGTATTTGAAACACAAGACGAGACCGAGTCGGCTCGGCTCGCCCGGACCGCACTCCGGAAAGTGACGCGTGACGAGATTTGGATCGCCGTCTGCGGTCACTTCTCGGCCGGTAAATCGACACTGCTCAACAACTGGCTCGGCGACGGGGTATTACCGACGAGCCCGATCCCGACGAGCGCGAACATCGTCACGCTCCGTAACGGTGACGCAAGTGCCTCGGTCGCCATCAATGACACGGACTGGATCCGACTCGGGACCGACGAGCTCGAACATTTAGGCGACTACTGCAAAATCGAAGAGATCAAAGAAGTCGAATACGCGCTACCGCGCTTCCCGTTCGGAAGTGACGTCGTCTTGATGGACACACCAGGTATCGACTCGACCGATGAGCGTCACCGCCAAGCGACGGAACGTTCGCTCTTCCTCGCCGACCATTTGTTCTTCATGATGGACTACAATCATGTCCAATCGGAACAGAACATCCAGTTGATGAAACAGTTCAGCGCCGAAGCCCGCCCCTACTCGATCATCATCAATCAGATCGACAAGCACGATGAGACGGAACTTCCGTTTGACGCGTTCAAACGCTCGCTCGAGACGGCGTTTATGCGTCATGCCATCAATCCGGACGATATGTTCTACATCTCACTCCGCGAGCTCGACCACCCAGAGAACGAGGTCGAACGGCTCCGGACCCACGTCCAAGCCGTCATCGAGACGGCCCGAGAGCAGAGTGAGGCGCGAGCAAGTCTCCTCGTCGACACGTTGCTCGACCGGTCTGTGCGGTCAATCGAGACAGCGCTCGAACAGCTTCCGGTCGTCGAGAAGCAGACGGCGGAGATCCAATCCCGGCTCCAGCGACTCGAGAAGAAATCGACGTGGCTGCAGTCGTTCCGTCGTGAGTTCTTTAAACACCAGTCCCCGATCGTCGCCAGTGCGCCGATCATGAACTATGAGTTCCGTGAACTGTTGCGGGATTATCTGGAGAGTTGTGCACCTGAGTTCAAAGTCGGCCTGTTCTTCTCAAAAGAAAAGACGCGCCAGGAACGTGTGCGGCGTGAAGATGTCGCCGCCAAAGAGTTCAACCGATTGATTGATACGAACTTGCGGCCTCACTTGATCAAATACGCCGAGGACATCGTCCGTGACTTGAAACTGCCAGAAGCGATCTTGTCTCGTCCCGACACATTGCCGTCCGCACCAAAGACGCTCATCAGCGAGCAAGTGAAGGCCGGGGCGTCACTCAGTGGCGACACGGTCCTCCAGTTCAGCCGTGACATCGAGTCTGCCCTCGCCGCTTGGGTGACGAAAGTGTCCGACCCGTGGGTCACCTCGGTCGAGACGTATCTCGAGGCTGAAGGAAAAAACCGGATCGACCAAATCAAGGCCGAGCAAGACGACTTATATGACATGCTCGATACGCTGGCGCTTCAACGCCGGCTTGCTGAAAAGCAAGCGCTGCTCTCTACTTACGCCATACGTGACATCTCGGAAGACCGATTGGGCGACCTCGAGACCCGCCATTACGTAGATGCCGGCCAGTTACCGAAAAAACAAGTCGAACACCAGCAACAAGAAGTTGCGTCGACCTCGCTTTTGGGCAATGATATCGTTGCTTTTTCATTTGATTTTTCGTATGAATATGCGGTATGTGAAATATTAGAGAAACATCCGTTATTCAAGTCACGCGTGAAGTCGTTGCGTCATAAGTTGGCCCGGGCCGAGTCCGAGCGTTACACGCTCGCCATCTTTGGTGCGTTCTCGTCCGGAAAGTCGTCGACGCTGAACGCGTTGCTCGGCGAAACGGTGCTCCCGACTTCGCCGAACCCGTTGACGGCCTCGATCACAAAGATCGTGCCCCCGAACGGTCAAGCCCATAAGAGCGCCTCGATCACGTTCAAGACACGGGACGAGCTCGAGGCGGAACTGAACGGCTACGGCGCTTCACTTGAAGCGCTCAGCATCGACCACCCGTTCGTCAACGCCGTCAAGAACGCTCCCCTGTCCTATCTCGGCAGTGAGCAGTCGGTCGACTACGACACGTTCTGCTCGTTCGTCACCGAGGAAGAGAAGAGTTGCATCGTCAAGGAGATCGAGCTATATGTCGACTCCCCTTGGGCCGAGCGCGGCATCATCTTCGTCGACACGCCGGGCGCCGACTCCCAGTTCAACCGCCACAGCGAGGTACAGTTCGGCTATATGCGCGACGCCGACGCCGTCCTGTTCGTGACGTACTACAACCACGCCTTCACCGAGGCCGACCGCGAGCTCGTCATCCAGCTCGGGCGGGTCCAAGGGACGGGCGGCCATGACATGTTCTTCCTCGTCAACGCGTCCGATTTGGCGACCGATGACGCGGAACGCGATGCCGTGACCGATTACGTGTCGAACCAGTTGACGAAGCTCGGCGTCCGCAATCCGACCGTCCTGCCGATCTCAAGCCGGAACGCCATCCAAGGCAGAGACAATGGTTTCGACCGCTTCTCGGCCAAGCTCGAGCAGTTCGTCGACCATGACCTGCGCCAAGCGAACGCCGTCCGCATCAAAGACGAGACGAGCGCTCTCGTCGCCGCGTTCGAAGACGTCTTACGCGAAGCCGAAGCCGATGCGACTGTTAAAGAAACACATCGCACACAACTCGAACAGTTGCGTGAGTCCGACAACCGATTAAGCGTCACGACGCTCGTCGACCCGTTCACGCGCGAAGTGAACGAACTGCTCGCCCACCTCGAGACGCGCTCCCTCTTCCGGCTCTCGGACTTCGTCAAGGAGACGTTCCATCCGGTCGAAGTCGACGG
This sequence comes from Exiguobacterium sp. SH4S7, assembly GCF_004336795.1. Lineage (NCBI taxonomy): Bacteria > Bacillati > Bacillota > Bacilli > Caryophanales > Exiguobacterium > Exiguobacterium sp. SH4S7. The sequence goes on along the minus strand of NZ_SJUT01000004.1, from coordinate 135,093 downwards.
CTCGAAGGCGAGTCTCGAGCGCGCCCTGACACGCACGCTCGACAAGTATGCGTATGACATTCACCAAGAGCTGCAAGTGTTCCAATATCGGCTCGAGCGCTTCTTGAAGCAAGAGACAGAACGGTTGATCGAGCGTGAGACGCTCAAACTGCGCCCCGTCTTGCCGACGTTATCATACGAAGAAGACATCGACATCGACTGGCTCCGCGACGCCGTCGATCCGGTCACGTTCGAAGCGGACCCGTTCCGTCCCGTGTTGAAGCACTATAAGAACGCGAATCAATTCTTCGAAGCCGACGGTCGGACGAAGCTGCGCGACGACTTGAGCGCACGCTTAAAAGCCGCCGTCCGGGAACAGCTCGAAGCAGTCGGTGCCGCTCAAGCCGAACGGACCGCTTCGCACTTACAATTGCTCGAGACGACGCTCAGCACTGCTTGGAACCGTGAAGTGAACGACCTCGTCGCCGGTGAGCTGAGCGTACTGACGGACGGGCAGTCGTTCGATGACATGAAACAGCGCCTCGACGCACTCAGAAAGGACTGAACGCATGGGTTCATTATTGCTCGTCGGCCTGATCCCGGCCGTCATCATGACGGTCGCACTAGGTTTGTTTATCCGCCATTTGTATCTCAATAAAGAATCATAAAACAAGCCTCGAGCGCGCGCTCGAGGCTTGTTTTATACATCTGCCGGATAACGGACGTCGATGCGGCGCCGGATATCGGTCATGACGTCAGCAAGCAACTGCATGTCGTCAAATGAGTGGATCTCGGTCTCCCTCTCGCCTGCTAGAATCATAAGCACGAACGCTTCAATCTCGTACTTCATGTGTGTCGTCTGTTCCGTGGCGAGTTCCTCGGTCGTCCCGTCGCGCCCGACGAACGTCAAGCGGTCGAGTGAGGCGATATCGTCGATGACGATACGCCCCGCTTCCCCGATGATTTCGGACGGTGCGTCCGTGCCGTGAATCTTCGAATGAAGCACGATAATGTCCATGCCGTCATACGACAAGATGGCCGAACCACTCCCGTCGACGCCCGACTCGAGTTTGACGGCGTTCGCTTGCACGGCGTCCGGTCGACCGAACAGTTTCAAGGCGGGACCGAGGCAATAGACACCGAGGTCCATGAGCGAACCGTTCGAGAAGGCAGGATTGAACGTATTCGGGTTGTCCCCGCGCTTATACAAATCGTAGCGTGACGAGTATTGCGATTTGTTCAAGATGACACGTCGGACGGGACCGACGCGAGGCAGCGCTTGACGCAATATTTGGAAGTTCGGCATGAATAGGTTGCGGAGCGCCTCAAGGAGGACGACGTCGTGCTCGCGCGCCGTCTCGAGCATCAATTTGACCTCGTCGACGTTCGAGGCGAACGGTTTCTCGCAGAGGACGTGTTTGCCATGTCGCATGAACAAGATGCCCTGCTCGGCATGGAGCGAGTTCGGGCTTGCGATATAGACTGCGTCGATGACGTCGCTCGTCGCCATATCGTCAAGCGATGTGAACGTATGGACGATCCCATACTCTTTTGCGAAATCGGTCGCCCGCTCCGCTGTCCGTGAATAGACGGCCGCAACGGTCGCACCTTCGACTTCGTGGACGGCTTCTAAAAATGAATGGGTGATAAAGTTCGTACCGATGATACCGAATCGAATCATAAGGATGTACCTCGTTTCTTTAGTTGGTGATGGCTTTGCGTAGGATGATCTCGTCATGGAGCGGGATGCCGTGCTCGCCGATCATTGGAATCGACGGTTTTTGTAGGCGGGCCGCATCAACCGCACCAGGGATGATGCCTGCGAGGCGCCAACCCCGCTTTTGATAAAAAGCGAGCGCTCGTAAGTTATCGTTCGTCGTGATGAGCGACATACGCTTGAGTCGATGAAGCCGGGCCAAGCGCTCCACTTCATCGAGTAGTGACGACCCGATGCCGCCGTTTTCTCGTAAGCTATCGAGCGAGATGATTTCAAGTTCCTCTTCTCTAATGACATACGTGATCAGCCCGATGATTGTCGCTTCTTCCATCGCGACGAAACCGTCGAGCGTAGCGCAGTCATACGTCCCGGTCGAGATGACCATTTGAGGTGATCCCCACTCAGCGATAAAGACGTCACGCACCGGCTCACGCAGCGTCGGAATAATAGGTCGAATCATTGTCACTCCGCCCCCTGAACGGAAGGCAGCTTCGGTGCGCTCGCTTCCGTATAGATCCGAAATTGTTTGAACTGATCGTCGTAAATGAGCCGAATCGCCCAAGCAAAGCCTTTCACGTACAAGGAGTACAGCCATGATGATGGGATGAGTGTGAGGCGAATTATTACGTCCGTCCCATTCGGGGTCTCGGTCAGCACATAAGTAGACGTCGATATTCCCTGATTCGTCATCGCCAGCACTTCACACTCATAAGGGCGATTCACATACGTCAATTCGGATTCGACCCGAATCTCTTTCTTCTCGAACTGTTGGACCGAGATGAACCGTTTCCCCGTCACGAGTGACGCGTCCCCATCCTCATAAATGTTTTCAATCAAATGGTCGTTCCATTTGACGATATGTTCATCTTCTGCGAGGCAGGAGAAAACATGGTCGATTGGTGCGTCAATTGTCATGTGGTATGTAGCTACTTCAAGTTGTTTCACCTCAAATCCCCCTTAAGAAATCCCTTTCGGATAACGGATATACTGTCGTTGCCCCTCGATGATTGCTTTATTTTTATTAATTAAGTGGTCATAATTCAACTTAACCATTTGGTCAAAATCATTGGCTTCGAGCACGTTTAAAGCGTCCATGTTCTTCTGCATATTTTCTTTGCCGACCGCAATCCCTTTGATGAATTTCTTTTCTTCTCGAGACAGGCTTGACCACTCTTGTGTGTTTTCAAGAAACGCCGCGAACGCTTGAATGGCTTCACCCTGGCTCGTTAAAATCTTCAACGTTTGATGTTGATAGATGTCTGCTAGCACGGCGAATTCTTTAATCTTAGTCAAATCCGTGTCCGTAATGTGTTTTCGGATCAATACGTCATCGTTATAGTACGCCGTATAGTCACGAAGCACCTGGTTATACGCTTGTTGAACCTCCCAAAAATCTTCAAATGCGTCTCTCCCCTGCTGAACTTGTGGACTCGCATTAACAACCGGTATGCTTAACGGTTTCGTGTAAAAAGTAATCGGAATGTTTAAGCGTTCCGTCGCCATCTGAGATAGGTTGCCGCTTAAATCGGCAAAATAAGACAGGTTTGGCTGCGCAATCAGTACTTCGTCTACTTTCTCATCCTCGATTGTAAAGTAGGCGCTTGCCACCGATTGATTGTTTCGCGTAAAGCCTGCCATGTAGTATGGCGTTCCGTTTACCATCCAATAGACTGGATTGACAAAAACGCCTTCGGTCCATTTTTTATGTTTCTTTGCCTTTTTCATCAGTAACTTCGTTGTTTGATCCCACATCGTTGAATCTCCCCTTCTTGTCATGTTGATGACTGTTCGACGTCCCCTCGTGTATGTAGCCCCTTTGAGTTGCTCCGGCTCAGTTCTCTTACATCGGTATAGTAGCCCATTTCCTTTTCATAGAAACATATTTTGGACTTCGTTCAAGCCAAACCGTGACGGCAGACCATTGCCTGATTTAGACAAGCTCCTTTTCAAAACAGACATACCGTTCATGCCCTTTCGGTTTCGAATCAAAATGGACGTTTCCGCATTCGACGTAACCGTGCCGCTTATAAAAGTTGCAAGCTGCTTCATTCCCTGTGAAGCTGTCGAGCCGGATACTGGCATAGCCTCGCTCGACAGCCAATCGTTCCGAGAACTCGAGCACGTTTCTTCCGAGACCTTTGCCTTGCCCCTCAGGATGTACCATCAAGGAATGGATGACAAGCGGGTTATCGTGACGCCAGTCGATTTCTCTCCATTCCGGCGACTGCCATTCATCGATTACGACGACTCCGAGCAACTGCTCACCGTCTTTCATGATATAGACAGAGCCTTCTTTGATACAATCCTCGAAATAGGCGCGGTTCGGGTACGTGTCGTCCCATTGGAAAATCTGTCTGTGGAGCAAATCGTCTTTACAGGCGAGATACAGTTGTTCGATTGCATTCACATCTGATGGTTTGGCTAAAGAGATTGTGGTCATTCCAATGCTCCATTCTTAAAAGTGACTATTTTTTATTGATCATCCGCTCATATTTTTTATACTCGTCATGGGACATGCTTAGACCGAGTAGCTCAGCGATGGTGTCTTGTCGCCACGTGGTGGGATTGAAATATTGTGATCCCGTATTGAACCAGCGCCCCTTTTGATCGAATCCCCATGTATCCTTCACTCGGTCAAGTCCTTGCTGGATGAGCATCTTTCCTTCTGCAGAATTAAAATAAAGGTGGCGCTTCCCGAGCCATAAGTAAGGTTCTGGTGTCCAAGGACAGCGTTCGATGGCGAGTTGATAATAGTGCTGCTTCAGATGACTGAACTCTTTCGCCAACGCAATGCAAAACAAGCCACTCACTTCTTCCGGTCCTTGTTCGATGAGCGACTCTGCCAAGGCGACGTCCTCATCCGTGATGACAAAGTCATTCCATCCCGTCCAATATAAGGCGAGCGCATAATAGAACGTATCATTCGGATGATATGTATAGGCGGTGAGACCAAAGCTGTTCACCCGTGCAAAATCTTCGATTGTATCAATTAACTCATACCCAATGAGCCAGTCCCATCGGCTTTTATCGGTCGGGTCCATCATCACGTGGTCAATCAACAGCTGTTCGATGCCGCGGGTCTGTTGAAGGTAATACTCGAGCTATTTGAACTGTTTTGCCTCAACGTATGCATTGATGCAATCCATCATCGTTTGTTGCTCCGCCGAAAGAACCTCGTTTCCTGAGTACAGCTCAAAAATATTCCCTACCGTGTAATCATTCAAATTGGGCTCTCCTCTCACACGTCGCTTTCCACAATACGCGCTAGTTCTTCAATCCGTTCACGTGTGATGCCTTCCCGCTGCTCGGCGGCGAGCGGATGATCAGTCGGCTCTAATTCGATAAACGGCCGCATCCCGACCTCTCGGATATGGACATTCGTCTTCAAATTAATTGTATCCGGATAATCGGGCAAGTCTGTCGAGAACCAGCCGAACATCGGTTCAAGCCCAACACGAGCCGGATCTTCCCACGCATCAAGCATCCGAAAGAAGTTATCAGCGCTAAGCGATACCCAGACGTTCCAAGTGAAGACGTCGTCTTCTCCGATAATTGGGAGTTCGAGGCAACCATTCACAAAGAAATGTTCCTCGTCTAGGACGCAAATGTCGTCGGTCAAAAAGACACGCCGCTTCATGTCTTTCTTTGAGAAATTCTCGATATAGGTCGGCATGAGTGAGCCGTATCCGAGCGGTGTGTCGATTGGCGTCTGACAGACCGAGCAGGCACACTTCGTGTTATGCTTGCGCTTCTGTTTGAAACGGTTCATCATTTTATACGTTCTCCTTTTTTAAAAATAATTTTAGATACGGTATGTGAAATAAAATTATTCTTTATCTTCGATGGCTTCTAAAACCGTCTCAGGATCATATTCCATCCCTTTCAAGTCACTAGACCAATCCAATCCACATAACAACCCGTCATCCGCCATATTCGGCAACCAGGCAGCGACGAACAAATCAAGTGGCAACTCGATAAGCTGATAGTCGTCCCATTCCTCTGCTTTACAAGCAAGTGCGCGTTCACGAGTCGAGAAGAACAACAACACATCTGTCGCCTCAGTGACCGAGGGCGCATATGCCCAACCGTCATTCGCTTCTGCCGACAACCCGAATACCGTCTCGCTTTCAAGGACGCGTTCACAGAACGTCTCAATCACGTCCGACTCCAATCGGACCACTTCGACGAACGCATCGATTGAATCGGCCACCCGCTCGAGCTCATCCGTCTCATGCCAACAGATACAAATCGTCTCGACGTCTGAAGTCAAAAAGCCGAGCTCGTCCCCGCTCCCGTTTGCAGCGACCGTGATAAAGTGTTCCGGTAACCCGCGCTCGTGTCTGTTCGCACGGATGATGTCGTCCCACGTTTTATTGAAGAAGCGTTCGTCTTTGATCGGATAAAAGAACCATTCCCCGACCTCAAATTTATTATCATGAAGCCATGCCTCCCGCAGACCGTTCGGTAAACGACTGCCAAGCTCTCGTTCGACCGCTTCGATTGTTTCTAACGGAAGTCCTGGCAAATTGGTTTCGATTCGCATTGCAATCCCTCATTTCGTCATTCAATAACATGAGTATACTTTTTTTGGTGAAAAGAGGGAATGTGTTTTTCGTGGTTTGCTTTGATTTTTTAACGCTTCAAACACGAAGAAACGTTACATCCGTTCCGTTGATTTGAAGAAATCCGCCAGTACATCCGCGCAGGTCACCTGTCACTCGTCCGCATCGAATCGGCTTCTCCCGACGACCGAACGTCCAACGATACAGTTCGCCGCCCCTCACGAAATAAGCTATCTCGTCGACAATCGTCATCGCCTCGCTATCACAGATTATCTTTGGTGTCCGATAGGCGACGATGCGTCCGTTACGGTCAATCTGTGTCAATTCGCGTTCGAGCGACGGGAAGAACCAGACACCTGATTCGGTCGTGACGAGGTGCTCACAGTCGACGATAATCGGGGCTTTACGTGTGTCGTGGTTATAGCGAAACAAGACGTACCCGCTTCTTGAGAAACAGACGAGCGCCTCGGTCGATATCCCCTCGCCAAAGATTCCCTCATCTCCATAGCCGACCCAAATACCAGACTCATCGACGACGATGGACGCGATAAACGTACCGGCGTGAAAACTTGTCTCGATGGAACCGTCCGCTCGAACGACCCAGGCGTTTGGTCGCAAGTCATCGCGTGTGAAGTCGACAAGCACAAATGTGGTTTCATCCATCACGCGAATGAACGGATCTGTCAATGCGAGTGCGAGTTTGATTTCTTCGCCTCGCCACGTCACGATGGTAGCGTCGTCTGCTTGATGCAGCGTGATGAGTGTCCCGCTCCACAAGTCGGCATCAAGTAACCGGTTATGTGATCCGCTCATCGTCATCGCGTTTCACTCCTTTTTGTTTGGATGACTTAAACCATTTTTTCAGCAACTGAATCCCAATCCATAAAATGACAATGATCCAGGCAGCCTCACAGGAACTCGTGAATAGGATGAAAGCCAATCGCCAGACGTCTTCAAGCTCACGAAAACCAAACTGTGGAATCTCCCAACTGATAAAAATTTGATAATAACCGACCAGCCCAAAAACAAACGGAAACATCGACCAGAAAAACGGATTTATTCGCTTAGGCAAACGTAGCTCCACGTGATTCCCTCCAAATTAAAGTGATTCCCACTACATCCACGAGCTGAACTTCCGTCTCTGAAACGGGTAACAACGCAATCAACTGTTCTTTCGTCATACTCATTCCCCTTTCCAACTTCATCTATTTTATAGCAAGGATGATTCCGAATTATATACATAAAATGAGAAATCACATTGACACTGTTCATGCTTAGTGTAAAATTACACTTGTAACTAATTGTAAATAAAACACCTAGAAAAGGGTTAATGCTTTCAAGCAAAGAGGTGCTCGATGAACAAATCGGATTTCATCCAACTCGTATCGAAACAAGTAAAAACGGTTCGTCTGGAACGACAATATTCTCAAGAAGAGATGGCTGACATCTTAGGCTTATCCAAAAAGACGCTCATTCAAATCGAAAAAGAGCGGACCATCGCCAACTGGAGCACGGTCGTCACATTGTGCGCCCTGTTTAATGACAGCGAGATTCTTTTGAGCGAAATCGGGGACGACCCAGTCGAGTTCGTCAGACTGATCGCCAAAGACGTCTCGTACGAACCGAAGTCAAAGACACTCGGTGGTCGTGTATGGTGGAAGCAAACCGCAACAGAAGGAGATTATGTGTTGCAACAAAACCTGATCAGCGGGCATTACCGGATTTTAGATCGTCAAAACGTCCGCTGGCACAGCTCGTTCGACGTAGAAGAAGCCACACTCGTGTTGGCCAAACTAGCGCAAGACGTATGAAAGGAGTCAGATCGTGAAAACTAATAAAAGATGCATCGTGACGTTGTCAGTCGTTTATGTCATCGCGTTGATAGTGAACATTATCCCGTCGGCCACCTTCCCCGACGCAACGATTCGTCCCCTGCATGCCGCAGCCTCGGTCGCGCTCCTGTTCTGTCTACTAGGAACTTGTTTATTACGAAACCAGGTTGCCAAGCTATATATCACGGCACTCCTGTTCGCGAGTGTCACCGTTTTTACATTGAACAGCTTCGAGACATATATGCGTGACATCCTTCTTTTGGACGCTTTGTTTTCAATCCAATATCCGCTCTACATTCTATTCGTGTCTCCGTTGTTCGGCCTCAACTTCTTTTTGAACGTCGGAGCGGAATACGTCTCATTGATCACTTTCTTCATCGCGATTCTGTTACTCATCATCCACGAGGTCGCAATCACGGCTTCACGCGAACGGCTATGACAAGAGCGCAACTCATCGGATCTTCAAGCCTGCTGATTGCCATTCCCTACTTTCTACTCGCTCCGAACTGGACGCATGCTGAATTCGTCTGGATAGGCGGTACAGTCATCTTGCTCATCATTTCGGCCATCGGTTTAAGCTTTCACATATACCACAGTCGAAAGTGGACGCGACGACAAGGCATTACTTTCGGGATCGGCTTGCTTACAGCCTATGCTCTCGCGTTTCTATTTCTATTATGGCGAGTCGTCGCATACAACATGAACACGATTTAGGAGGCTATTTATGAAGTTTTACATCGGGTCCGGTTTTTATAACATCAATCACGTCCGGCAATTGCGGGACCATTTCATCGAACAAGGCCACACCCATACATACGATTGGACCATGAATGAACGAGCAGCGACAATCGAGGACTTGCGAGACATCGGCGCCAAAGAATACGAAGCGATTCGTACATCTGATTTTGTCGTCATCTTGCTACCGGCGGGCAAGAGCAGCCACGTCGAACTCGGGATCGCCCTCGGCGCGGACGTACCACTGTTCATCCATGACGCAGCAAATCGTTTCGATGACTTCGAGACGACGAGCACGTTTTATCATCTCCCCCACGTCATCAAGTTGACGGGACCGCTCGAGGACATTCCTTCATGTATCGCCGCCCATTACGTAACGTCATATGTAAAGCAGGATAGTTTATGATGTTCCCGATTTATTTAGTCACAGGGTTTGTCATTTTGGTTCTGGTCGCAACTGCTACCACCATTTATATCAAAGTGTACAAACGACGTCGAACTGACGCTGTACAATCAAATTCAGGCCAAGGTGCCGCCATCGCACCGCCTGATAAACTTGCGATTGTCTTATTCATCGTCACTATAGTCGTGAGTGTCTTGATTAGTTATGTTGCAGGATACACCGACGCCTACAAAGCGTATGAACAAGATGTCTGGGTCCTTTCACCGTCTGACATTGAAACATTTTATGCTGAGGTACGAGAAGTTGAAGACGATGCCATTGAAGTGCAAAAGATGTCGTTCGATGACGCAACTGATCAAGGCACGATTCGATATGAAATTGTGAAAGAGCACGTAAGCATCTATCGACAGGATAAAATCATCCAACTCTCTGACTTGTCTGAAGAGGATTTAATCTCAGTCATCCTGATGAAAGATCGATCGGGGATGACGAGCGTATTTAAAATCGAATTACTCAACAACCAAAATTAATGCAACGCATTCAAAAGTATACAAACCATTAAAAAGAAAATATTTGATTTTTCTAGCATGACAATCATTTTTGTGACATACTGTTCAAAATCTTATTTGAACGGGGACGATTTGTATGCACACTTGGAAACATCCGCTACTCTTACTGACCGGCGTCGGTATCTCGAATTTGGGCGCTTGGGTGTATTTCATCGCCCTCAATTTGATCGTCCTCGACATGACGCAGTCACCGTTCGCCGTGTCTGTTTTATACATCCTCGTCCCGCTCGCGGCCCTTTGCGCGAACTTTTGGTCAGGTACGGTCATTGACCGTGCAGACACGCGACGCTTGATGATAATGCTTGACACACTCCGCGCAGCAGTCGTGTTCAGCCTCGCCTTCATCGACTCGCTCGCAATCATCTACGTGCTCGTCTTCGCGTTGAACGTTGCGAACTCAATCTTTGAATCGGCTTCACTCGTCTATATGACGAAGCTCGTGTCGAGCGGCGACCGCCAACGGTTCAACGCTTTGAAAAACTTCGTCCAGTCGGCAGGTTTCATTTTAGGGCCGGCCATCGCCGGAATCCTGTTCATGATCGGCACACCGACGCTCGCCATTCAGTTGAATGCAGCAGCGCTCCTCATTTCTGTCGGTATCTTGTCCCTCCTGCCGACGTTGTTCACCCCGAAAGATGAAGTCGGAGTGTTCAGTCTTCGCATGATTATCGAGGATTGGAAAACAGTCGTCCGTTTTGCGTCGACGCGGCGTTACGTCACGCTCGTCTACAGTCTGTTCTGCGTCATGACGATCTTCATGTCTGGGCTCGACTCGCTCGAGGCGTCGTTCGCGACGCAAATGCTCGACTTCTCGGAGAGTCGTTATGGCTTTCTCGTCAGTGTCGCCGGAGCCGGGATTATCGCCGGCTCTATCATCAATGCGACGTTCAGCGCCCGAATGACTCTACCGTTCTTAATGGGTTTTGGAGCGACGATGACTCCCGTCGGGTATCTCATTTTCGCCTTCTCGGAATCGTTCGTACTCGCGGCCATTGGGTTCTTCCTCCTCACGTTCGCCCTGTCGTTCGCGAACACTGGCTTCTTATCGTTTTATCAGAACAACGTCCCGACCGACCTGATGGGCCGTTTCTCCGGAGTGATCAATGTAGCGGAATCGATCTTGATTATCGGGTTGACGTTCGGCATCGGTCTACTCGCTGAATATGTCGGGATTCGTTCGACGTACGTCGCCTTCTCGCTCGCTTTCTTGCTCGTCGGCTTGGTCACGGTTCGGGTTGTGCTAGCGCGCTCGAGACGAGCAATGTACGAGCCGGTGGTGATTGAAGAGAACGTCTCATAAAAATTAGTGAAATACTAATTGCTAAATTCTCTAGGTATTAAAGGATTAGAAAGTATATATTAGATGCTAATTGGAGGAACTTGAATGACTATACGTATTATAAAAAGCGTAGAAATTTTTTATCGAGAATCCGATACTGGGGGGCAAGCAAATCTGTTCACTTTCGCATTACAAAAAAACACTTGCTTGTCAGATTTCATGGAAGATGAGTCAATACAGGGTGATTTAATTTATGTAGTCGAGTTTTGCGATGGTGTTAAGAAAATCATATGCCATCCAAAAGAAACACGAAACGAAGAATGGCAAGTCTTTAAGCTGTTTAAATGGTCTCAACATTGGTATACAATTTATGAATGGTTATACAAGAAAGAATTTAAAACGAAACGTCCGTTCCAACAATATGCTACGCGTTATGAGGCAGAAGAAGCAAGATCAACGCCAGAAGACTGGGAGATCGTTAAGCGTTTTTCTGTTGAAGAGTTTGAAGAACGAATTGGTAAAAACGAGGACGGATTAAATGAATTTGAAGAATTAGAAGAAAATCTGGACCTTATTTTAGAGTATGAAAATAAAAATTCACGCGCAGCCATAGCCTCAGGTCGCTACTATGACTATTTTATAGAGGAATGGCTTGATCCTAAAGAATCATTACATGCGCTCGAGCCACTTATTTTAGATGTGAACTATGGAGATTTTTGGGATAATCAAAAAACGACAAAATAAATTGATGCCTTATTTGATCATATCAACGTACTATGTGCCGTTTGCACTTTAAAAAATCATATGTAATCAGTGTGGTCGAATCCATCCTTATCATCGGGTTGACGTTCGGCATCGGCCCCCTCGCTGAATATGTCGGGATTCGTTCGACGTATGTCGCCTTCTCGCACGCTTTCTTGCTTGTCGGCTTGGTCACGGTTCGCGTTGTGCTGGAACGTTCGAAACAAGGTCTGTATGAGCCTGTTTTATATGAGGAGAAACCATCTTAATCTTTTATCGAAATAATAGAAAAGCCGATTGAGACTTCACTCTCAATCGGCTCTCTTTAAGCTGTCGCGGCAACAATGGCTTATTTTAACGCTTGAGTCATTTGATACATGTGTTCTTCTACCACATCAATAATGACGTCAGGACAATCTAAATGAACGGCATGCGATGACCGTTCCGCAATCACTAACTTGCTAGTTGTCGAGAGCATGGTTTGTTCGCAGATGAGTTGATGCCACGTTGCTTCCAAGAGCGTTAACTCTGATTCAGGCAGACCGTCCGCCTTCCCTCTGTCTACCTCGAAGTCAGCGTCGCGCCCAATCACGTAAAGAGGTGTAGTTGACAGGTTACCTAATCGTTTGATCAGACGGGCATCGTCATACCAACTCTCGACTTCGGCCAGCATCGCTTTGTACAAGTTTGGTCGACAGACAAATCCCTTTAATTCGGCTTGGACGTCCACTGGCAACTTTGATTGGTTCGGTGCTAGCGTTGGCTGTATCAATTCGGTCAATTCGGTTTCGGTTCGTTCCGCATAATCCTGGCATTGTTTCAGCCAATCTTCGTCTGAAGATAAATCGTTCATGACAGGTAAATCTAACGTGTCGAGTCTGTCCAGGTCATGTGATGTGGAATCGATGAGAATAAGTGCAGCCACATCATTTGGATAACGTTTTGCGAAATGCTGCGCACACAATCCGCCATATGAATGTCCCAATAAAACGAGGGGCTCAGTAATTTGTAAGACGTCCAAAAGTTCCCTTAGTTCTCGTACGGTTGCTTCCGTGTTACGTTTGCCTTCGCTCGGCTCACTTCTTCCGATTCCTGGTCGATGATATAGAATCACTCGGTTCGCCTTACTCAATTTTTCCGAGACCTCGTGCCATTCGTCAAATGCGCACCCCATCCCAGTTAAGATGACAATCGGAAACCCGTGCTCACCTTTTTTCATCATTTCAAGTTTCTTCCCGAACACGTTTACGAATCGCTTCATCAGTCACCTCGCTTTTAACTTATAGATTTCAAGTTTATTTTGAAATCGCTCATACGTATCCAAAATAATTTGAACATCTTCTTGGTAGAGGTGACTGATTGTATGCATTGAATCAATCGACACCCACTGCACAGCTGAAATATCTTGATCAATCTGGCTCGACGCCAACGTATCTGTAAGTCCGACAAGATAATAGTGAGTTTGAATTTGATAGCCGTCACTTTCTTTTTCTTTCACCAATAATTTCTTTACCGTGTCTACCGAATAGCCCGTTTCTTCTTTTACCTCTCGGATACAGCATTCGTCGAGTGTTTCCCCTGTCTCCAAGCCGCCGGAAGGAACGCTCCATCCCAACACATCCTTATTTCTCACGAGCAACACTTTTTGATGATCAAAACAAATCGCCGCAGCCCCGATCCATGTTCTCATCTGTCCCCTCCCCCAAAACCGTATTCACCACTCAGTACCCTTCCATCAACTTTACAGCATTCATTAGCGAAAAGTATTGCTAAATAATTGAAAACACTATACAATTTTGAAGATTTGGATTCAGAAAGGGAGTGTCTAGATGAACAACTATCAAAATGTTTTGATCAAGTTAAGCGGAGCCGCAATAGCGGGCGAGGATAACTCGAATTTCGATCAACATAAGCTAGACCAGATTGCGGTCGAAGTCCTGTCGTTGGTCGATCTCGGCATCAACGTCTCGCTCATGATTGGTGGCGGCAACATCTTTCGTGGTAACCAGGCGGACGTATGGGGCATCGACCGTGTCGAGGCAGACAACATCGGTACACTCGGGACCGTCATCAACAGTTTGATGTTGCGAGGCGTCTTAAAAAGTAAGACAAATCGTGAAGTTCGCGTGATGACGGCCATGCCGATTCCGAGTATGGCCGAACCGTATATTCGTCTGAAGGCACTCAACCATCTGCAGAAAGGTTACGTTCTCATTTTTGCAGGTGGGAACGGACAGCCGTTCGTGTCGACCGATTACCCGGCCGTGCAACGCGCAATCGAGATGAATTGTGACGCCATCTTCGTCGCCAAGAATGGGATCTCCGGAGTCTACAACCAAGACCCGAATCAAACGAGCGAGGCAAAACAATATGCGTCGCTGCACTACAACGATGTGTGGCGCCATGACTTGAAAGTGATGGATCAATCGGCGCTCTTACTTGCTCGAGACAATCAACTCCCGGTGCACGTCTTCGATTTTAAAGAGACGGACGCGATGAAGCGAATCTGCTTGGGTGAGAAGATTGGTACGCTAATCCACGACGGACTCACCGTCTTCGTGGAATAAACGACAAAACATCCGAGGACAAGCTTTGCGTCACCGGGTGTTTAAGCAGGTTTGCCCTAAACGTCTCAATCAAGTCTAAAAACTGCCGAATAACACACTCGCTCCATTTCGAAATATCGTCTGTCTGCTTCTGTTGTTCACTCAAAAACGAACTGTATAGTCTATACTTGATACTTCATGTAAAATTGGGGACAACACGAACACAGAAAGAGGAATGATCATGAATCAATGGACTCAAGAATCAATTAAACTATTCGGGCTCATCTCTTGCCTCATCATCGGCACCATCCTATACGTGTCGCTACTCTTGATGAGTGACGTCGGAGTCATCGGATTAGTCATCTTACCAATCATCGTCATTGCCTCTCTCGCCTTTGGGATGCGGGCAGGATTGACGTTTTCTGTCGCCTTGCTGGCATTCTTGTTTGTCTACTTCTTGTGGTTCGCTCCTATCTATCAAGAAGGAGAAGTTCAGTTTTTCAACTGGAAAGGGCTTAGCTATACAGCTCTCCTCCTCACCATGTCTATCGTGTCTGGCCTCATTCATCAACTCGTGAAGAAGGTCCAGTTGTCACGACATGAGCTAGAAGAACGGGCCCGCCAACTGATTGCCGTCGATCCCGAGACGTGGCTCGACAACGCCGAACGGTTTCGGATGGACGTCAACTCAGAACGAGACCGTCTCATCCGCCACGGTGGTTCCTTCGCGGTCTCGTTTATCCAGCTGCACGAGTTCACGCATTTCGAGGAACGTTATGGACGGACCGAATATGAATGGTTTTTGAATTACTTCAGTGACGAACTCCACATGGCGACAAGACGAACCGATCAAAAATATCGGATCGCACACGATACATTCGCTATCATTTTCCCGTATACATCACCTGAATCTGCACAAGTCGTCCATGATCGCATCCGCCCACTGCTCGAACAATATGAATTGCAGAGCGGCGAACACGTTGGATTGACGTATGAGGACACGTTTTATGAAGTGAGTCGAGAAAATTGCAATGCGGTCGTCGAGCAAATCCTCTCTAAAGCATCAGCAACTAGCCTAGACGTATAAGACTATAAGACCTTGAATGATCATCACTGGGTACAAGTGGTCATTCAAGGTTTTTTATATGTAATCGCACGTTCTATTCATTTGAGGTGAATGAATTGCTGTAGATGTTGTTCAAGCTTCGGTTGACCAATAAGAATTTCCATATTGCCACATCCCTAGCTGTATCAAATGACGAATAACTCGTTTTGTTAGTCTACAACTCCTACAATGTGACACAACTTGTTCTCCTGAATCGCCATGATCACGCCACCGGCAATCTCCTCGTGCGTCAACCAACGTCTTGCGCCATGCTCGGTAATGTGACCGAGCTGCACTTGGTGGTAGCGGAGTTTGTCCGGTAGCACCAAACGGCTCTTCACGTCCTCAAGATGGGCTCGACTTCCGAGGACGTGGAACAGCTGTGCATCATGTCTAACTTCTCTCAAGACACATGGCAAGGCGTCAGGCGCGTCCGAATGAATCCAGGCGACGACGAGGTCGATCGCCCCTCGTTCGGCAATCGCTTGTCGCACCGAATCTGCCATTTGGACGCTGTCATGGTAATCCACATATATGGCCGACAAGCGGTCAGGGCGGCGAGGAATCAATTGCCCCATCTTCGCCTCATCCCTGCCGATCACCGACACGTGGTACCCAACGTCAGCTAACCAAAGGACCGTCTCTCTTAGCATCCCACTGCCGCCAATAACCAACGCATGCTTCATTGTTTCCCTTCCTCTCGATTCATTTCGTTTTCCACGTTCGAACAGGAATAGTGGATTATAAAAGCGAACTGAACGATAGCACTCACCTCAAGTCAAGGAGGACTGATTCCAATTCAATCTACCATCTATTCGATCAAACCGATCGAGACGCCGTTCGCACTCGACCAATCGTTCGCTGTCATGAACCAGCTCCGGCCCGACCTGACCCTCGCGTCGTATCGAGACCTCGTCGCCAAAATGCGGCCACAAGGGTATGAGTTGCATGCATTATATGCTGACGACGACATCGTGTCATTAGCCGGCATCGAGGTACGCGTCAACCTGTATCTCGGGAAGCACGTCTACATATATGACCTCGTCACGAGTGCCGCGCATCGTTCAAACGGATACGGCGAGATGTTGCTTCATTTCGTTCACGAGTACGCTCATGATTGTGGCGCGACATGTGTCGCGCTCGAGTCTGGGCTCGCCCGGACCGATGCGCACCGCTTTTATACGGACAAGATGGGCTACGCCATCACCAGCTATTCGTTCCGGAAACAATTGTAGATATGGAAAAGGGAAGAGCGATCCGCTCTTCCTAGCCTCATTGTATCGTGATTCCGTAACCAAAAACAGACTACCTTCTCCTAATTTCAACCACTATACTTTGGATACATGACAAAAGGAGAGATGCCTCATGACGAATGAATCAAAACCGCCCGATCCGGGCCCGTTCTTCCACGGGACAAAAGCCGAACTGAAGCTTGGGGAGGTACTTGAGCCCCGACGCGATTCGAACTATCAAGAGAAACAGTCGAACTATATCTATTTCACGGCGACGCTCGATGCCGCCAAATGGGGAGCCGAGCTGGCGAGCGGAGATGCCCGTGAGCGCATTTATCTCGTCGAACCGACCGGTGACTTCGAGAACGACCCGAACCTGACCGACAAGCGCTTTTCAGGAAACCCGACACGGTCGTACCGCTCGAGCGCCCCGCTCAAAGTCGTCGCCGAACTCGGTGCTTGGGAGCGACATCCTGACGAAGTGATCGCGCATATGCTCGTCTCGCTTGAGAAACTGCGGCAAGCTGGAGAAGATGTGATTGACGATTGAACATGTGGGAAAATCCTTTAAAGAAACCACACACGAAACGCCAACGCCTTGCAATCGCTTGTCTCGTACTCGGGCTGCTGTACGCGACGACGTATATCCCGCAGCGGGTCATCACGACGTCCCCGTCGGATGTGTCCCGTATCCATGTGTTTGACGGTCAGAGCGGCTATGAGGTCTCACTAAGCGAGCGGCGTGACATCGACTCCATCATGCGTAATCTGAATGACATCACGTTTCAAAAAGGAAAACCTAGCTTCGGCTATATGGGGTACTCGTACCGTGTCACATTATACGATGAGGACGGGGACGAGCTCGATGAATTCATCATCAATAGCGAGACGACGCTCAGGTACCACGGTTTCTTTCACACGGCAAAGTCAGGAAACATAGACTATGACACACTCGATAAATGGATGGCACAATTTAAAACGCATTATGATGAGTAAACAATCATTGTGACAATCACCTGTGAGGGTGATGACGCATCGACAATGTCTGTTTTAATTGTGTCTTAAAAAGGAGGGTGTGAAAATGAAAGAAGAAGTGTCTAAAGGCGAAGTCATGGAACTGTTTCTCCAAGCATGTCCTTCTTATAAAAAACGATGGGATTCGTATATTCAGGACAATTACGAGACTGGAGATGAACAATTACTATATATCGATTTTGCTGATTTCGCTACGCACGTCGTTGACTTGTACAAACGAAATGAGTTGAATGAGTTATCAGCTGTGTTTGATGTAATTGAATTGCTGCATACAACTGGCGATGCTTACGTTAAGGAAGCTGTGACAATTGGGTTATTAGAAGATTTACAAAATAAATTATTATACAGTGGAAGAGATACGAGTGTTTTTCATCCCTATTTGCACCGAGAATCACTCAAATGGTGGAATCATTTAAATGATTTTTGGGATGGCAAAACAAAATCTGTTGGTGGTCCCGAAAGATAAATCTTTTCTAGCGGAAGACCGTTTTTGAATTCGATCGTTTCTACTCTTTAATCAAATACAATACTTCATTGTGAATCGTATATCCTCACCGTTCACAACCTATATAGAAGTGGGAGTGGCTGTATACACTGACAACTCCTGAAACAACCATTTTGAAAAGATAGTTATTCACAAGACCTTCAATCACGTGTCCCTTTATTTTTTCTAATAGCGTTGTTTCTGGAATCCAATCAATCACATAGCCAATCCCTAACATGGCAGGAAGGCTCATTAGTATGTACACTGAGATAAAAATGAGCGTAAGCGATTTCGTGCTCATCATCTTCAACCTCCCTATGTTTTCTTACGATAATCAGACATTAATTAAGAAAGCGGATGGCATCAGTACTTGATGTCATCCGCTTTCTTTTGATTCATCTGTTGAAACGAGGCATTCGCATGAACGAGCGTGAACGGATCCGCAAGCGTTGCTGCTGCCGCCTCGGCTTGAGACGTCGTGTCATCGGTGACGACTGATTTTTGACGTCGTAATCGGAATGCCCGCTCGAGTCGACTCGTCAACAAGTTACTGAGAAAGACGAGCATGGACAGCCCGAGGGCTGGAACGAGGAACATATGGTTCGTCATCCAAGTCATTGCCGTGAACTGCGTGAAATAGAAACCGAACATCGACGACCATTCAAACAGTGTCGGTCTGACCCCTTCAAACAGGAAGACGGTTCCCCCGAAAAAGACACCGAATAAGGATAGATGAATGAGCAACATCAGTGTTTGCACGAATTGCTGCATGAAGACAATGACCAACGTCGGGACGAGGTGCGGCCACAGGTGCCGCCTCGTCCGATGCCAGACGCTGCCTCCTAACGTCTCAGTGACGATCATAAACTCTTGTTTGAGCAACTGCCGGACTTCTGTTATCAGATAAAGCGTGACGGCAGGCAAACCGAGCAACACGAACACCGTCAACTGTAGGGTTACGCGGTCTAATAACGGCGGCACCATCGTCGAGTCCGCGAAGAAAAAGGACGGGAATAACATCATCATGGCCAACAACGAGATAGGCAGAATCAAGAATCCATCTAACACCATTTTGAAGATTCGGTTCAAGCGTGCCCCGCGAAATGCGAGTGGGATCCCGACCAATAGGCCGAGCGCCATCCGTACGAGTGCGACGGTCGCACAAATGCCGACCGTCCATTTAAAGCCTTCAATCATCATCTGGAACAAGTCGTTCCCGGCCCGGTCGGTTCCGAGCCATTGATCTTTCGACGGTTCGAGTGGCGGGATGCCAATCAATCGACCTTCGTCGGAGTAACGGTTCAGGAATTGATCGACTTGGCCATCGCGGAATACGGTATTGCCGATACTGAGTAACAGCAAGCTGGCAAAAATCACGAACCCTATGATGAAAATCGGGTCACGCAGTAGCGTACGACGCATCAAATACCTCCTTTCCAAGCGTTCGGGATGAGCCATTCCGCCAGTAAATCCAATATAAAGATTGGGATATAGACGACCAACAAGATGACAAGTAGGATCGGCATGACAGGATTATAGACGACGAAACGGAAAATCCCTTGTACGTTAAATAAATATTCGATGATTAAAAGACTTGATAATACCGTGATCAAGTTCGAGCGGAAAAAGAGATAGAAGCGATACACCAAATTCGGGAGCAAGTGTCTCCAGAACAGGGCGGCCGGTCGGACGCCTTTGGCCCGCGCCAGCTCGAGAAACAGCGTCGCTTCCTCCTCAAGGATGTGTTTCGTCAACCATTTGAGGAAGAAGAACAGGATGGTGAGCGTCAACGTCACAATCGGCAAAAAGCGTATGTATTCGGCAAACCCGCCTGCGACTTCAATCTGATCAAACCCCGTCTTCTTGTAAATCGTGATGGCGAGGAATTGCGAGAAGATGAGCCAAAATAAATCCGGGATCATCTCGAGCGTCTGGCTCGATTGTTGGAGCACCGTGCGCACGCGCTTCCCGCTTCGATAAAAGAAATAAGCGTACAGAAGAGCGAACCCGACCGAAACGACAAGCGACGTCATAAAGATGATGACCGTCTCTTTCATGAGCGGACCGAGTGCAGGCAATAACGGTAATTCTCGTTGCGCGGTTACGTTGAAGTATGTAATCTCATCAAGTTTCGCCAACTGACTAAATTGTTGTTGCAGCCCGTTCCAGTAATTCGATGGCACGAACTCGAGCTGCACGACGAGTGACGGCAAGGCACTGATCGCAATCAACACAAACAGTGTGATGAAAAACTGAGCCGATTTTTGAGCAAGCAAATTCATCCGATTCTCTCCTTTCAAAAAAAGTACAATCTCATAACCGTTTCGATTTTACATATAGATTTAAGAACCAATTCCAAAATAGAGCATATCACTCACCTTAAAGTAAAAATTCTCCATTTACACTGTTATGATTTTATCATAATTATTTATGAATAAAAACAATATTCGGAAAATTTCAGGAATTTAACTAGTCATTTGATTCGACAGTTTTCGCATTAAATAAATGCTCTTTATAACTCAGCGACATCCATTCCATTCCCACTATATCTTTATCGGGAAAATAGATTCCAGATGATAATTGAATTTTAGTAAGATGAATGGCAGAAAATCGTTTAAAAAAAGTATCCTTCTCATCAGAAGAATACTTTAGTATGTTGAAAAGAGAGTTTTGCCATCTTCAGATTTTAACATATAGTCAACTCCAGTCGAGTTCACTTTCGTCAACGTGACGTTGCAAGCAAACAACGTGCCTGGGCCATACGCGACGTCTTCCGGTATCTCTGGAAAATCGTAGGACTCCTCTTCGAACCAGAGCGTCACGCCACCTTGTTTTGACTGATTGTCGACCACATAGCAATTTCCGCTCGCCGTTTCATAACGGTCGAAGGCCCGATCGTATGTATCTGGTACGGCAATCACAAAACAAACGACGGCTATAAAAACACTGAATACGGCACCTAACAATTTACTCAGTTTTCGCTCGCTCCTCCATTGCGAAATATACATATACGTCGAGAACACACACATGAATCCAAAAAACCAAAATGCAATTAATTGTGCCAACTTGATCACCTCTTTCATACTATACGAGCACTGCTGAACAATGTTTCATCATCCTATCAGATTAAGGAGTATTTTATGACCCACTTCCTCAAGTTACAATCAATATCAATCTTACTGGCACTCACCTCACTTATAAATATCCAACTGCTCGCCAATAGCGGACGAGTATCCCTACTTATGGGTGACGCTTCTTTGATTATCATAGCGATTACTGGTCTCGCTTCACTCATTTTGTTCGCACGTCTGATCATCAAACGCTTAAAGCACCTTGCACCTTCACCATTTAACCTGTTCCTCTATATCCTGTGGCTCCCTTATTTGGCGCTGTTCACATACGGCTGGACGCGTGTCATCCCTGCTCCTAGCGAAGCAGCCTGGCCAAGTCCCGCCATCGGACTCGTCATCATCGCGCTCGTATTGACGTTCCCGCTTTATATATTCATCGTCCATATGATTGCCCGCTCCAAACAACCAACGACCTAAAAAACGTGTGCGACCGATTCCGGTTGCACACGTTTTTCACGAGAGACCTTGACGCCGCTTCTGCCACGCCACGAGCAAGATACTGATGATGACGAGCAAGAACCACGATGACAACTTGCCGAGGTCGACGAGTGCCCAACCGCTCAACTGATTCGGATACGCCCAGCCGTTATAGAACGTGACGATATTCTCGGCGAACCAGATGAAGCAGGCGATCAAAAAGAAGGCTAGGACGACCGGCATCGTGAAACGGCGGTCGTCAAGCCGGTACGTGACGATGGCCCGACCGAACGTGAGAAAGACGAGTCCGATCAACAGCCAACGTAGATCGAGCCAGATGTGGTGCCAAAAGAAGTTGAAGTAGATGGCAATACCGAGCCCGAAAGCGATCAGCGGTGGGGGCATCTTCAAAAACTCGAGGTCGAGCCGGCGCCACGACTGGACGACGTAACTGCCGACGCTCGCATACATGAAGCCGGCGTAAAGTGGGACACCAAAAAGTTTCGTCAACGCCTCGTCGGGATAGCTCCACGACCCCATCTGTACTTTGAACAGTTCGAGGCCGAGACCGATGATGTGGAACCAACTGATGACTTTCAGTTCTTCCATCGTCTCGAGCCCGGTCTTGACGAGCACGACTTGGACGAGCAGGCACCAAATGAGCAGCACGTCATAACGTGGCAGCGGAAAGTCGAGCCATTTCGTCAGCGCGAGCGCGCCGAAGATCGCAACCGGGAAGATGCAACTGAGCGCCTGTTCGTAACCGAAGATGAACAAATAACGTAGCCGTCGCATGATGTCACCTACAATTCGATGTATTCATAGAGGAATGACGACTCGCCGTCAAAGAAACGCGGATCGTATAGACCGAGACGTTCATCCTCTTCGACGACGACAACGAACGGGGACCACTGTTTGAGCGTGATCGCTTCTTTATTCTCATCAAACAGCGGCGTCAAGTCGGCATCGTCCGCGCTCGTCAGCTCGTATTCGAGCTCAGGTGTCTGATAGATCGAGTCACTGAAGATCGAGACGCTTTCGTCTGTCTTCGTGATGACGGTGAACTGGGTCGGGATGAAAGAGGCCGAGAGTGCCACTTCTTCATGCTCGGCGGCGTACGTCTGATACAAGTACGCACCCTGCGCACTTTGAATCAAGACGTGGACGACAATCGCTGCCCAGGCGTAGCGATACACCGTGTGCCGGACGTCCGCCCGACGCGCGATCAGCCAAGCGACGAGGAAAATCCCCCAATAGACGAAGTCAACGATCGGAATGACGCCGAACGTGACCCGGACGTCGGACAACGGTTCGAAATAACCGGTCCCCCAGGCGTTGAACAAATCGGCCGTATTGTGGATGAAGACGGACAAGAGCGCCCACCAGAAATAGCGGACATCGGTCACGTTGAACAGTACGCGGACGAGTATGTAAATCAGTAACGCGAACAGCGGCACGAGGAAAATCGAGTGGGTGATGCCGCGGTGCCACATCTGATACATCCCTTCCGTGTCCCATAACCGCGAGACGACGTCACTGTCCGGAATCTGACTCCCGACAAGCGTCGTCACGAACAGCGCCCGCTTTTCATTTTTTTGTAGTTCACGTTTGTCGGCCGCCCCGTACAACGTCAAGCCGAACAACGTATGTGTGATCGTATCCATGCAACACCTTCTTTCTGTTTTGAAAAGACATCCCCCTCATCGCGAGGCGGATGTCCGTCCGTGCTTTATTTCTCTTGGTCCATTTTCATGGCGCGTCTTGCGACGACGGCGACAAAAATGACAGCGACAATCGGAATGATCAAAGGCATCCAATTCAACATCCGCCTGTCCCCCTTCTACAAGTGTCGCAAGCAGTATATCACAGTTTCAAATCAATCGTTTTAGTGGATGCTCGCCTTGGCGTAACGGCCTGCCATCGACTCAATCGTTTCACGCATATGGTCGCGCAGCGTGACCGGTTCGAGCACCTCGACTTGCGTGCCGAGCGACAGGAGCCAGAAGACGAAACCGTCTGATACGGCCGCGTCGAAGCGGATGAGGAATCGTTCCTCTTCACGTGTGATCGATACATCTTCCCCGAGCTTGTCGAAGATGACCGGAAGCACCCGCTCATCGACGGCAAGAATGATCTCCTCATCGAGCCCGTTATACATGTTGAACGACTTTTGAAAGTAATCGTCCGCCAGATGATGCTTCAGGCGCGGCGTGTCGTCCTCGACGATCTGTGAATTGACGATGCGGTCGACACGGTAGTTGCGAATCTCCCCGATCGATTCATCGATGCCGATCAAATAGTACTGCTCATGGTTCCAGTGTAGGTCGATCGGATTGACGACGTAGCGCTCGCCGTCACGGCGGAGCGGGAACGTGCGTTTCGTGACGTCAAAGCCGACGACGTCCGTGTATTGGAACGAGATCGCCTTCTGTTCTTGGATCGCCCGTTGGATGCGGTCGATATGGTACGGGATCTGTCCATGCTTTTTCTTCGGTGTCTTGATGATCGATTGGAGCGTCTCTGCTTCCGGGATGCTCGTCAGTTTCTGAAGCTTCTCGACGATACTTTCCGTCACATCTTCCGAGATGAACTTGGCCGCGACGATCGCATCGACCATCATGCGAAGCTCGTGAATTTCAAATAGACGGGCCGAATGCCAGTATTTTTTGGCGAGACCGTTCTTTTCAAGCTCATCCTGCACCTCGAACCCCGAATCGGTCAATGCTTGAATGTCGTCTTTCACCGATTTTTTTGCTAACTTAGAAGTATCTCCAATTGTCGATAAATATTCGAGCAAGTCTTCTAACGTCTTTGGATGATTGTCATCTGTGTGGCGTTCGAAAAACCGTCTCACCTCGAGTAACCGTTCTCGGTTGTTCACGGTTTAATCCCCTTTCAGTTCTCTATATGTATGATGTATAAACAGACATTATCATGTAATTTCCATGAAATAAAGTTATTTTCCATTACAATTCATTTAAGGAGGCGCACGCCGCTGTGAAACACTATGCCCATGTCAACGGCACGAAAATCGAATATATGGACCGCGGTCATGGTCCGGTCGTCATCTTGATTCATGGGACCCAATCGTCGAGTCTAGAACCGTACCATGTGGACCGTCTCGTCTTGTCCGGATTCCGGGTCATTGTCCCATCGCGACCTGGATACGGTGAGACTCCGTACTCATTTTCGGCCACGCCCCAACAGTTCGCAGGACACTTACAGCGCTTGATGGAAGTCATGGCCATCGATCGCTATCACATCTACGGCATCTCGGCAGGTGGACCGACGGCGATCGAGCTCGCTTCTGACAATGAGCGGGCGTCGAGTTTGACGCTCGCCGCCGCCGTGACGAGCGCGGTCGACTTCCCGTACCGAGACTACGTCAGCCGAAACGTCGCTCAGCCCGCGTTCATCCTGGCACAATATGCGATGAAGTACTTCGTCTTTAAAGCGATTCAAAAACAACCGTTCGAGGCGACGGCACGGATGATCGAATCGACGAGTCTGCTCGCACTAGACGCCGTTCGCGACGAAGTGACGCCGTACGATATCTTCTTATTGAAGCGGGTCGCGAGTCAGATGACGTTCGGGCTTGGCGCCCAGTTCGATCTTAGGCAACGTGTCGCCGCCGAGGCGTTGCTCGGGGTGACTTGTCCGACGTACATCGTACACTCTAAAAACGACAAGGCCGTCCCGATCCGTCACGCCTATTATGCGAAGCGGCTCATCTCGCACGCTCAACTTATCATCTTGAACAGCCCCGGCCACTTGATTTGGATCGGCCGCCACGCCCGGAAGAGCGAACAACAGATCGAACGCTTCATCCGCTTCAACTCGTGAGACACCTTTAGTCAGGTGTCTTTTTTCAATCCGTCTCAAGCAGTTCAATCAACTCGTCCGTCACGTCAGCCGGGACGAGGTACACCGTGTTCGTATCATTCACGTTCATCAGGCTAGTCGGTTTACCGGATTCCCCAATCCAGACGTAATAGCGGTCTGTCTCGTCACTCTTAAATCGAACTTCCACATCGTATTCAGGTGTCGCCATATTCACGATTCCTGGTTGTTCGTCAGCATTTCGAATCATGTCCGCAAATACTTTGACGTCTTCGAGTCTGTCGTATGTGACGACTTCTCGCTCCTGGAACCGACCAAAGTCGACCGATTCAGCGATACGGACTTGCACGATGTCTTCCGCGACGAGCTCGCTCGTCTCGCATCCTCCCATTAACCCTACGGTCAGTGCAGCTATACCTGTCATCCATTTATCCCGACGTTTCATCTAGTCCCACCTCCACATGTTGTCTTGTATCTATACGAGAGACGCTTGTGATTGGTTTCAAGGATGAACACAATTAACTTCTTTAGTCGTCAATCCCGAGCGTAAGAATCAAGCGGTCCGTGACGTCAGCCGGCACTTTGTATACGAGATGCGTTTGCGAGACGTTCATCAGTACACTCGGTGACCCGACTCGACCGAGCCAAAGATGATAGCGTTCCACGTCATCGCCCTTGTAACGGATTTCGAGATCAAAATCCGGTTCATTGTGAATCGTTTCGCCCGTAAACTCATCAGCATTTCGAAGCATGTCCGCGAACACTTTAATGTCATTTAATCGATTCAACTCGACTAAAAATTGTTCATTGAATCGCGTCCGCCCTGAGGACTCAGCGATTTTCACCTGATCCATCTCTTCAGCGTCAATCGCCTTGAGTCCTTCTCTGCCATATCCATATGGCAACGTGATCCGCCTTACTTCTTTCATAAAATCAAACAGTCGGTCCACAATTACATCACTCCCAAGTTTATGATTATCCTTTCATACGCAAAAAGTGAGCGCTTGGTTTCACTTGCATTTCGGAATTATAATCTTCGTTTCTTCATGCTTCTTTCTAAAAAGATTGGCAACATGTTCAGCAGAATCGAAATGCTCGTCAGCACCCACCACGCTCGCCCCATGCCCGGTACGACATCCGCCAACGTACTCCAATCCTCCGCTTCGACCCAGACTGTTAAATAACTATAATCCGCGCACAGCGTCAATGCGGTCAGCGATAAAGCAATCGCCATCGGCAGCTTGTAGTCTCTCCCGACACTGAACGTATACAAGTTGAACAGCGTCGCCGCAATCGCAAGTAATCCAAATATGATCCACATTGTCCTATCGTCTCCTGTTGTTTGATATGTAAGTTATTTCCTATTCCCAGAATAACACACGCAAGGAATGAAGCAGTCGGATTTTTAGGACAACAAAAAAGCCGGGCCGAAGCCCAGCTCTTCCTTATTGATACGTCCAACCGGTCAGGCTCGCAGTCGCTCCTTCATAACGCAACTGTTTTTCAAGCTCGCTCGGGAACACGCGGAGCGTGGCGACGGCCTCGCCGTCATTGACGAAACATTCGACACTCGACGAGTCGACGAACACGTGAAGTGATTCGACGGCGATCGTTTTCGTCCGGGTCGTTCCGAACTCGGTCGCGAACGGCTCACCGGCGTTCGTCCGGTCGATCGTCAGTTCATGCGTCGCTGCATCATAACGGATGACGAGTGACTCATTCCCGATTTGGAGCAGGTCGAGCGTGAAGTCAGATTCGTCCGTTTTCAGCTCGAGCTCGTAACGGTCCGGTGTCGAAGTTTCAATCACCGTACCGGATGCGTTGACGAATTCGTTTTGGCACAGCTTCGTCATCGCTTGCACCGGACGCTGTTTAAGCAATCCGTCCTCGAGCGAGAGTTCACGCGGCAACGTCAAGGCGTGGGCCCAACCGTAGCGGTCTGTCGGGTAGTCAATCTCCGGCAAACCCATCCAACCGACGAGCACGCGACGTCCCTCATGTTCGGTCGTCTGCGGTGCGTAGAAGTCGAACCCGAAATCGAGTTCTTCGAACGCACCGTGTGTGAACGTCAACGTTTCGACGTCGAGTTTGCCGATCAAGAATCCAGACTGATAGATGTTGTGATAACGGTGGCCTTCCGGCTCGATGCCTTGTGGCGAGAAGACGAGGACGTGTTGACCGTTCAGTTCGAACACGTCTGGGCATTCCCACATGTAGCCGAACGGGTCGAGACCCGTTTTGACTTCACCGATAAACGTCCAGTCGTTCAAATCAGTCGACCGATACAAGACGACACAGCCCGTATCATTATCACGCTGCGCTCCGACGATGGCGTAATAGACATCGTTCTCGAGCCACACTTTCGGGTCACGGAAATGTTCCGTGTACCCGGCCGGTACGTCCGGGATGGCGACGTTCCGGCGTTCGATTTTTCCGTCTCGTAGCACGCCGATGATTTGCGAGGCGTGACGCGTCCAGTCGTCCGTCCGGTGGTTGCCGGTGTACATGACGTGGAGTTCACCGTCCTTCACGAAGCCGCTGCCCGAATAGGCACCGTGTGAGTCTTCGGTCGTCTCCGGGACTAACGCCACCCCGCGGTCCGTCCACGTGACGAGATCGGGTGATGTGACATGGTACCAATGCTTCAGACCGTGTACCGGTCCGAGCGGGAACCATTGATAAAACATGTGATACTCCCCGTTGTAATACGTGAATCCGTTCGGGTCGTTCAGGAGGCCCGTCGGCGGTTGGATATGGTATCCGAACCGCCACGGGGAAGCCGCCGTCTTCGCACGGAGCGTCTCCATCTCGAGGGCACTCACGTCACTTAACGAGCGGTAACGCTCTGCCTTCGTCCAACTCATACAATCACTTCCTTTTTCTTTCTTATGCTGCTTGTTTAACTGCTTCTTTTTTCGTTTGGCGTTTCGCAAGGACGAACGTCAATCCGAAGGCGACCGCGAAGGCGATGGCCATACCGATGATATACGAGACAATTGATGCCGGTGCAATCGAGATGATCCCTGGAAGACCTGCCGCGCCGAGGGCGACAGCGAGGACTTCACGACCGACGATGAACGCCGAGGCGATCCCTGAACCGATGATGGCCGCGATGAACGGATAGCGTAGTTTCAAGTTGACCCCGAACATGGCGGGCTCAGTGATACCGAGTAGTGCCGAGATACCAGATGCCGAAGCGACACCTTTCATCTTCTTATCGCGTGTCAAGAAGAAGACGGCAAGCGTAGCCGCACCTTGGGCGACGTTTGACATGGCCGCGATCGGGAAGATGAACGAACCACCTGTGCGCGCGATGTCTGCGAGAAGTTGCGTCTCGATGGCGATGAAGCTGTGGTGCATCCCTGTGATGACGATCGGGGCGTACAAGAGACCCATGACGAGACCACCGAAGAATCCGAGCGAGTCATACGTCCAAACGAGCGAATCGATGATCAAGTTACCTGCTTCACGCGTGATCGGTCCGACGAAGGCGAACGTGACGAACGCCGTGATGAGGAGCGAGAGCAACGGTGTGAGCAAGATGTCGAGTGATGCTGGCATGAACTTACGGATGTTGATTTCAAGTTTCGATAAGATATAGGCGGATACGAGGACCGGTAACACTTGTCCTTGGTAACCGAGCTTCTCAATCTCAAAGCCGAGAATGTTCCAAACCGGGATGTCGCCGACCGTCGCTTGTGCGTAGGCGTTGACGAGATCCGGGTGGACCATGATCATCCCGAGCGCGGCGCCGAGGTATGGATTACCCCCAAACCGCTTGGCGGCGGAGAACCCGATCAGGACGGGTAGGAAGACGAAGGCGGCGTTGGCGAACGTGTTGATCATCGCGGCAAGATCGGCGATACCAGGGTACTGGTCGATCAGCGAGCTGCCGTCGAAGAACAAATCAGGTGCTGTGAGCAAGTTGTTGATCCCCATCAAGAGACCGCCGGCGACGATGGCCGGGATGATCGGTACGAAAATATCAGATAGCATCTTCACGAACTGTTGGAGCGGGTTACCTTTCTTCGCACCGGCCGACTTGACGTCGGTCGTCGACATATCACCGAGACCTGTCAATTCGGCGAATTCGGCGTACACTTTGTTGACTGTACCTTGACCGATGATGACCTGATACTGCCCGCCCGTTGAGAACGTCCCTTTGACGACGTCAAGTGCGTCGAGTTTCTTCTCGTCGACTTTCGATTCGTCGTTTAGGACGAGGCGGAGCCGGGTCGCACAGTGGGCCGCTGCTGCAACGTTGTCTTTCCCGCCGACCGCCTCTAAAATCGCTTCTGCTTCTTGTCTGTAGTTCATACTGGTTTCCCTCCTAGTGCTTCAAGCACACGTTGTTGTGATGGTATGGCTGGAATCGCGCCGTAAGCGGTGCACGTAAGCGCGCCGGTCACGTTCGCATATTCGATATCCTTTAGTAAACGAGCGTCATCGACCCCGAGTGTCGCTAATCGATACAAGTAAGCACCGACGAAGGCGTCACCAGCTCCCGTCGAATCGACGCTGTCAATTTTCACCGACGAAATCACATTGTTGCCGTCTTTCGTGGCGATCAACGTCCCGCGCGAGCCGAGCGTGATGGCAATCCGTGACGCACCCGTTTCGAGAAGCGACGCGACCGCTTGATCTAAATCGTCATGCCCGGTCAAAAGTTGCGCTTCCTCTTCGCTCAACTTCACAAAATCGGCTTCTGCGATAAAGTGAAGCGAGTCTTGTTTGAACGCGTCGATGTCTGTGACGAGCGCATCCCGGTAGTTCGGGTCGAACGAGACGAACAGGCCGTCACGCTTGGCGAACTGTAACAGTTTAAAGTAAGCGTTCTTCAACTCACCGTCGAGCAGTGCCGTCGCTGAACCGAAATGAACGATGTCACCTGGCTTGAACGCGGTCAAGTCGATCGCTTCGAACGCATAGTCGCCGTCACTCCCACGACGGAACGTGAAGTCGCGCTCCCCGTCTGCTTGGATCGAGACGAAGGCGAACGTCGTGTCACCCTGTTCGACTAGATTCTCGACGCCGACGCCGTTGTCGACGAGCGTCTGTTTTAAAAATTGTCCGAACGGGTCGGCTCCGACCTGTCCGAGAAAACTTGAGCGTCCCCCATGTTTACTGACGACGGCGGCCACGTTTGCCGGTGCGCCACCTGCTTTCTTCACGAACGTCGTCCCATTGACGAGATCGCTCGACGCGTCTTCACAAACCCAATCAATCAATAGTTCACCAATGCAATGTACGGTGTTCATCCGTCCACCTCCATGTTTGAATGTATTGCTTCGTATCATTTATCGAACCGGTTCCAAAAGCGAATAAAAAATGTTGCGGAACCGGTTCCGCAACACAAATGTAAACGATTTAATTCAACATGTCAACGCTTTCTCGTAATTTTAATTCGAAATTTGTGAACGTTTTCATCGGGGTGGCTTCACCTGTCAGCAACTGGAGGATCATGTCAGCCGCACGAGAACCAGTCCGCCGATATGGAAGGTGGACCGTCGTCAGCGATGGATGCAATACTTCTGTGAAATCGTACCCACCGAAACCGCTGACCGAGATGTCATCCGGCACTCGTTTGCCGCCGTTCGCTAACCCTTTCAAGACACCGAGCGCGATGTTGTCGGTCGCACAAACGACGAGCTTCGCGTCCGTCACGTCGGTCGCGAGCTGCTCACCGATCGGGATGGCGTCGTCGATTCTGAACGTCGTCGTCATCGAACGGACGATGGCGCCAGCTTCATTGAACGCTCTCAAAAATCCGTCACGACGGGCTTGTCCGACGGCGATATCATCCTCTGCCACCCCGACATAGATGATGTCCCGGTGCCCCCACTCCATGAACTGTCGCCCGAGCGCATAAGCCGACTCATTGTCCGGGTAGACGAGGCTATGCACGTCATCGTGCTGCTGACCAATCAACAGGACCGGGATTTGAATCGCTTCGATCGCCTGTAGATGCGCTGGCGTCACGGTCGTCCCGAGCCAAATGATGCCGGCCACTTTTTGCTTGGCCAAGTTATACAGTTGCTCGATCTCACGCTCGGTCTGTTGGGCCGTGTTGACGACGAGCATCTGATAACCATGCTCGGTCAAGCGTTCATCAATCCCCATCATCGTCCTTGAAGCCGCATACGAATCGAGACGTGGGACGATGACGCCGATCATCTTCGTCTGCTTCGACTTCAAACTTTGGGCGAACTGGTTCGGTTCATATTTCGTCTCACGGATGACTCGCTCGATTTTCTCACGAGTCGCCTTCCCGACCGATCCCCCATTCAAATAACGGGAGACAGTACTTTTGGCAACACCGGCGAGTTTAGCGATGTCGTTGATCGTCACTTGTTTCATCCAAAAACCCTCCATACGAAAAAACTGACGCGCTAGACGCCGTCAGTTCAGTGGTTCATCACATATCGTTTTTTAAAGTTTAAATAGTAAAGTCCGTTGCGTTTCTCGAAGCCGTTCTGTTCGAGGACGCGACGCATCGCTTCTTGATGCGGACTCGTCGGCGGGATGCCGGCGCGGACGGTGTGACCGTCTTTTAAATCGGACTGTTCGAGTGCAAGGCGTAATCCTTCTGTCGCATAGCCTTTATCTTTATACGGGTCAAACACCATCAAATCGAGCTGATAGACGCGAGCTAGCTTGAAAAGCAGTACTTTACCGACGATTTGTCCGTCTTGAACAAGGTCGTAGTAAAAATCCTCGCCATAACTATGTTCGTCAGCCATGTACACATGCTCGGCCCCCATCTCGACAAAAATACCTTTTAGTTCTTCGGCCGACATGCCGTATGAGCTTTGACCATATTTCTGAAAATGTTCATATTCGATCTCATCGATCTGGCGAATAGGTTGACGCACGATTTTCATCCCGTGCCCTCCTTAACAGTTATTCCAACGTCTTTCCAAACTCATTATATACGAAGCGCATCATGAAGCGCAAAAGATAACCTAAATCAGACCGGTTCGATATGAATGTGGACCGAATCGACGGCGTGGTGTTTATCGAGTTCCCGTTCGATATCGTCACAAAGCACATGAGCCTCGTCGACGGTCAAACCACCGTCAACGGCGATCGTCACGTCGAGCATGACGTGGTTACCGAGATGCCGGCCTTTGATCTCTCGAACTTCTTTGACGGTATCAAAATGTTGGATCGTCTCTTCATAAGACTCGACGAGATCAGGCGGGAACCCGTCAGACAGTTGATGCGTCGCATCGAGAAAGATTTGGATGGCCGTCCGGATGATGAGCCCCGCGATGACGACCGCGAGCACTGTATCCATCCACGGCAGCTTAAAGTAAGCGAACAAGACGCCGAGCGTCGCACCGATCGAGATCAAGGCGTCGGCCAAATTGTCTTTCGCGGCCGCTTTCAGCGCGAGTGATTTGGTCTGTTTCGCCAAGTTCAAATTGTAGCGATGGACACCGTACATGACGATCGCACTAAAGAACGCGACGACGGCGGCGAGCGGGTTCGGCTCGACGTAGACACCGGCGAGCAGATTGGCGATGCTGTTCAATAACACGAACAACCCGACCGCGACCATGATGAGCGAAGCGACGAGCGCGGCAATCGTCTCCATCTTCGCATGGCCATACTTATGTTCAGCATCCCGCGGCGTTGCCGCCACACGAATCCCGATATAGACGGCAATTGATGCGATGACGTCGGTCGTATTGTTGAAACCGTCGGCGAGCACGGCTTCCGAATTGTAAATATAGCCGAAGACGACTTTGAGAACAGATAAAATCAAATAAGTCGTGATTGATAAAATGGCTCCTTTGAGCGCTTTTGGTGGATGATTTGTCGAATGCATCCGCCCACCTCCTTTTTAGCTAAGTTAGTATACCAGTTGTTCTTCGTGTGGGCATAGAGAAACAGTGTTTCCCGAAGTCAAAATAAATGGAATATATTCCCGGTAGTTTCGTCTTCCGAAAATTATGGTAAAGTAAACAAGAAGAGACCCTTGTGGTTAAACCGTAAAAGAGGTGAAAGATATGTTCACAGAACGTGATGGTATTAAACTTCGTTTGGAACAAATTGACAGATTGTTATCCGATTTGAATCGTGAAGCGAAACAATTGATGGTACGCTTACGCGAACTTGATGCGAGTGGTGAGAGCCCACAAGAAGCGTCACTTAAGCCAGAAGATCGTGATACGCTCAAAACGTCGATCGATGAGACGCTCGAAGCGCTCCAAACCCGCTCGAAACGTCCGATCAACCCGAACGATGAGAAAAAGAAAGAACTCGCCTCGAACAAGGCGCTCATCGACGAGTTGTCAGATCTACTCAGTAAGAAAAAATGAGACGCCACCGCGTCTCATTTTTTAAGTAAGGAGATTAAATGATGTATATCGTCACAACTTGTCTACGGCCGACTGAAGCAATCATTCATAAGGCAAACGAGCACTCATTGCTACACGATGTGCCGTTCGTCTCGCGGCGAAAGCATTCAATCGAGACGTTGATGAGCCGGCACGGTGCCGCCGTCCTCGTTTTCGATAAGCGCCGCGTTGAGTATACGCCGCTCGGCGCCAAAGAGCCGTTCTTCTTCCATCCATCAAGCTCGGTCTTCCGTGTCAAGCAACTGCTTCGTGATGGCAACGACCCACTGATCGATGCGGCCGACCTTCAACTCGGAGACCGCGTGCTCGATTGTACACTCGGACTCGGTTCCGACAGTATCGTCATGAGCCACGCCGTCGGCCCGAGCGGTCGCGTCGTCGGCCTCGAGAGCGAATTCATCACAGCGACACTCGTCAAAGAAGGCATGTCGGTCTGGGAAGAGAAAGAGAACGCTTTGAATGAAGCGATGCGACGCATCGAGGTCGTTTGGACCGACGCCCTCACTTATTTGAAAAATTGTGCGGATGACGAATTTGAGGTCGTCTATTTCGATCCGATGTTCGAAAAAACGATTTCAGAATCAGTTCATCTGAACCCGTTACGAGCGTTGGCAAACGAAGCGCAGTTGTCAGATGAACTGATTTCAGAAGCCAAACGCGTTGCGAAAAACAGAATTGTCCTAAAAGCACATTTTGAGAGCCCGGCATTCGAAAAGTATGGATTTAAGCGACTTTCACGCAAAACTTCGAAGTTCCATTATGGATATATCGACTGAGAGACTCGTTCGGATTAGGTATTTTGACTTAATCGGGACGAAAGTCTCTTTTTTCTTATTTTTCATAATTGTTATTTTCTGAATATTGACATTAATCAGACACAAGTTTAACGTTTACATCAAGCTCACACAATTTCCCATTATTTTTACAGGAGGTCAGTCCAAATGAAAAAACGTTCCATCCGTCGTACGACGCTCGCCGTCGCGCTGACATCGGTCATGAGCGTCAGTGCGATCCCGGCCGTCGGTGCCGCTCCACTTGCCGCTTCACCGTTACCAACCGCAACAAATACTGCCCCATTCGATCACAACATCATCGATGAGGATCGACTCGCCAAAGCGCTCGAAAAGCGTGGCGTCATCAAAAAAGGGCTTTCAACGAAAGAGCGACAGAAAGCCGTCGACGCGTATATTAAAAAGAAGCAAGGTACAGCGCAAGATGCCCACGATCACAAACATGATGACAAATTGAATGACAAAGCGGCGAAAGCGAAAGAGAAGATACATAACCAATTCGAAAAAGAATCGAAACGTCTCCTCGACAAAGCGAAAAAAGGTCAAGGCAATTATCGAAAAGGCAAACCGAATGGCCAAATCAAAGTTGATCCGGCCAAAGCAACGGGCTATAACGGTGCGGTTCGTGAAGACAAAGTGCTCGTCCTCCTCGTCGAGTACAGCGACTTCAAACATAACAACATTGTCCAAGATCCCGGTTATATGTATAGCGACAATTTCAGCAAAGAACACTACGAGCAGTATATGTTCGGTGATAAGTCGTTCGAACTGTTCAACGGTGAGAAAGTTCAGACGTTCAAACAGTATTATGAAGAACAGTCTGGCGGCAGCTACACGGTCGACGGTACCGTCTCTGAATGGTTGACCGTACCAGGTACGGCGAAAGACTACGGCGGTGACAATCCGGCCGGCGGGAATGACAACATTGGTCCAGGTCCCCGTCAACTCGTCAAAGACACGTTGAATGCGGCGGTCGCTTCAGGAATGGACCTCGCCGAATACGATGAGTATGACTTGTATGACCTCGACGGCGACGGCGACTTCAACGAACCGGACGGCTTGGTCGATCACTTGATGATCATTCATGCTGGTACCGGCCAAGAAGCGGGCGGCGGTGTCCTCGGTGACGACGCGGTCTGGTCACACCGTTGGGTACTAGATGGCGTATATGGCGTGGAGAACACGACGGCTGACGTCCCATATTGGGGCGGTAAAATGGCCGCATACGATTACACGATCCAACCTGAAGACGGAGCGGTCGGCGTATTCGCCCACGAATTCGGTCATGACCTCGGTCTTCCTGACGAATATGACACGCAGTACACAGGCCAAGGCGAGCCGGTCCAATCATGGTCGATCATGAGCGGCGGCAGCTGGGCTGGTAAAGTG
This sequence comes from Exiguobacterium sp. SH4S7, assembly GCF_004336795.1. Lineage (NCBI taxonomy): Bacteria > Bacillati > Bacillota > Bacilli > Caryophanales > Exiguobacterium > Exiguobacterium sp. SH4S7. The sequence continues at coordinate 98,943 of NZ_SJUT01000004.1, read as the reverse complement.
GCAGGAACGGAGCCGACGAGCTTCTCGCCACAAAACAAGGAATACTTCCAAAAATTGATGGGCGGCAACTGGGCCAACATCACGGAAGTCGATCTTGAAGACATCACCCAGCAAGGTTTCGTCTCGAAACTCGATCAATCGGTGACGAAATCGAACAACCCAGGGTTGTTGAAAGTGAACCTTCCGGACAAGAAAGTGAAAGGTATTGAACCTGAGTTCGGACAGTACTACTACTACTCGACAAAAGGTGATAACTTGCACACTGAACTCGTGACACCAAGCGTCAAGCTCAGTGCTGACGGCACACTCGCCTTCGATACACGGTTCGAGATCGAATATGATTACGACTACTTGTACGTCAAAGCACTGAGCGGCGGCAAAGAAGTCGTCCTTGACGTCTACGGTGACGACAACACCGGAAATGACGCCGAGTCAACAAACGGCGCTTGGGTGAACAAATCGTACGACTTGTCACAGTTCGCCGGTCAAGACGTCCAGATCGTGTTCGAATACGTGACAGACGGCGGTCTCGCCCTTGAAGGATTCGCCCTCGACAACTTGGCGATCACGTCAGGCGGACAGACGCTTCTCGCAGATGACGCGGAAGGTGCTGAGGCGGTCACGCTCGACGGCTTCGTCAAGTCGGACGGTTATGACACGAAACCGCACTACTACTACCTCGAATGGCGTAACCACGCAGGCGCTGACACGGGTCTCTTGAACGGCCGTGGCGTCAAGTACAACACCGGTCTCGTTGTCTGGTATGCCGACGACTCGTTCTCGGACAACTGGGTCGGTATCCACCCGGGCGAAGGTTTCCTCGGAGTCGTCGACTCACATCCAGAGGCAATTGTCGGTAACTTGAACGGCAAAGAAACGGTTTCAGGCAGCACGCGTTACCAAATCGCGGACGCCGCGTTCAGTTTAGACAAAACGCTCGCTTGGTACCTCGATTCTCCGAGCCGCGGAATTTACGACTACAAGGCGCAATCTGGCGTGAAACAGTTCAATGACGCCAATACGTACATCAACTCGCTCATCCCGGATGCGGGCCGTAAGCTTCCACAATACGGACTCGTCGTCGACGTCGTCGGCGAAGCGAAAGACAATTCGGCTGGAGCTGTTTGGGTCCGGACGAAGTAAGCATGATTTGTTTGACCCTCGCTCTTCTCATCAAGAGAAGAACGGGGGTCTTATTATTCTAAAAAAGCTTGAATTTTCAATCGAGACTGTGTAACATACTAGTTGTAACGCCTCTGTAGGTTAGTGGCAGACCTCAGCAATGGTAATGCTGCAGCACGAGTTCGATTCTCGTCGGAGGCATCAACTGAATCCGTTTTACGGAGCGATAAAAAGCACTTTCTCGAAAAATAGAGAAAGTGCTTTTTATTGTATCTAATCCGATTTGATATTCCAATAAATGGTATAATGAGCAGATACATACCTAAAGGAGACTAGATATGAAACGTTTCATCACACTACTAGCTGCCGTCGCCTTGTTGGCCTCTTGTACCCAAGAGACAACGGATCGTCCGATTGACTCACCACCAAAGAATGAAAATATCGTGATCGATGTATCTGAGACGCAACCCTTCTCCGAACCTGTCCCGACCGAAGAAGAAGTCTCGATATTTTTAGGCTATCTCGAGTCACTGAGCAGTGATACGCTCGGTGCGCTGCGTCAATCCGAGCAATCCATCTTCGCCTGTGGGACGTCTTGTGAAGACCGTCCGCTCGAAGAAATCTCTACTCAAATCGACAGTAACCGGGAAGAGCTCGAATCCGTCCGTGCCGACCTTGATGAAGTTCTTCCGGCGCTCGACCACTTGGTGTCATCTGACGCATCAGGAATCGACCGCGAAGGACTGACCAGCGTATTGAACGAACTCACAGCCGTCAGTGAGGGGTTGACGCAGTTTTTAGAGACTGACGATTGGGCTTATTGGGAAGAAGCCCGGACCCAATTGAATAGCATGTCATCGACCATAAAAGGCATCGCTATTTATCTAAGTGGTGTGTGACATTTATCAACTACATAGGCTGCTCTCATCCAAACTCGGATGAGGGCTTTTTTCTTACAGTCATGGATACTGTCTTGACACGTTTACGGTTCCTCTATAAACTTGAAAAGTTGAATTGAATGATTTTTTTGGAAGGAGCATGACAGATGCTGAATGAATGGTTATGGATCCCTTCTGCCCTGCTCACGCTCGGTCTGCTCGTCCTCAGCTATAAACTGTTCGGACGGGTCGGACTGTACGCCTGGATCGCGATGGCCTCGGTCGTCGCCAACATCCAAGTGACGCAGCAGATTGTGATTGGTGGTTTCATCTTCACACTCGGGAACATCGTCTACGGTTCCCTTTATTTAGCGACAGACATCTTGAACGAGAAACATGGCCGTCACGCCGCCCGCAAAGGCGTCTGGCTCGGCTTCTTCATCTTGATCGTCTCGACGGTACTCATGCAGTTCGCCTTGCTTTACGAACCGTTCGAAGAAGCGCTCTACATGCATGAGAGCTTCAAGGCGTTGTTCTCGATGCTCCCGCTCATCACGCTCGGCAGTCTCGCGGCGTACCTCGTCTCGCAACTGTTCGACGTCTTCATCTATTCGAAGATTCGGGCGAAAACGGGTGAGAAGAAACTGTGGCTCCGGACGACTGGATCGACGGTCGTCTCACAGTTGATCGATACGCTCACGTTCTGTACGATCGCCTTTTGGGGAATGGAATGGGATATCTGGTGGAACATTTTCGTCACGACGTATGTCGCGAAGTTCATCATCGCTTGGATGGCCACGCCGTTCATGTATTATGCGAAACGGACCGAACCACAAGACGACGAGACGGAAAAAGCAGCCTAAATAAAAAACCGCAACCTCAACGGGTTGCGGTTTTTTCTCGAATTTGCAGACGCACCGCGTAAGGCCGCGCATCTTCGAGTGACGACGTCTCCCGACAAACAGTGAGCGCCATGTAAGCGTCGATAGCGAGCGCTTCGATGGTCTCGTCCGTCGTCTCGACCTCAAGTATGGTGTAGGGCGGCAGATGTTCGAGCTTGACCCACTGCCCGTGCAGGTTCTTCACATAGATGATTGGTTCGTCAATCGAGTAACGTCGGAGTAAATCAGACACGTTCACGCGATCCCCTCCTTAAACCAAACCTTTATCCTCATTATAGAAAGCGCTTACGATTCTGTAAACCGTGCTTCCCGAAAATTTGGCGGTCCAACGCTTCAAAAATGGTGGAATCGAACCGATAATCTAGAAGAGAAATGAGGTGAACCGATGCGTTATCGCCGACAAGAAACGTTCCGCTACATTTTACCGAACCCCCGTTTCATCCCCTACCGCCTCGTATGGGAAGATAAGGAGTTGCATGACGGTGAAGGCATGCTGCTCAACATTAGTGCCCACGGCTTGAAGTTGCGCTGCGACTACTTGTTCCCGCTGTCGGAAGGGCTGAAAGTTCAGGTCGTGCTCGACCTCGTCCCGCTCATCCAGTCAATCGAGTTGACTGGTCACGTCCGTCACCGCAGTCAAATAGGAAGCATGTACGATTACGGGATCCGTCTTGAAGCGAATTCAGAAGAAGCCCAACAGCTCGTGACGATGATCAAAGCTTATGCAAGAGAGAACCAATGAGAACGTGTCGTCAGACACTTCTCATTTTTTGTTCGTCCGATAACAGGGTATACTAATGACAACAGAGACAGATTAGAGGTGTAGCCATGACTAGAAAATTTTTATTGATTCCTTGGGCCGCCGCGATCGCGATCGCGCTACTTGGTCCCAACACCCCGTTCTCGAGCCGGTTCTTGCTCGACTTCCTGACGTACAATACCGATGCCTATGAAGGATATTCTTTATCCCTCTTTAGCGTGCTAGGCGTCTACCCGCTCGCGCTGTTCCCGCTGCTTTGGTCGGAAGTGAACCAACTGCGGCCGAATCCACTCCTACCGGCAGCAACCGGTTTCGTCGTCGGAGGATTCATCATCGCTCCGTATCTCGCGTTCGCACGGCAGTCGCCCTACCCGACGCCAATCAAGCCGTTGCCGACGAGACTGCTCGGGGTCGTGTTGCTCCTCGTCACGATCGGTTTATTCATCGCTGCCGCGATGACTGGGAATGTCGCACAGTATTGGTCATACGTCGAACAGAATCAATTCGTCCGCACGATGACGGTCGATTTCTTTTTGCTCGCCTTCGTCCAAATGACATTGATGACCCGAGATGCGAAGCGCTATAAGATGAGCTTGTGGCCGCTCCCGTACATCCCGTTATTCGGTCTATTGTTTTGGCTCATCATTCGTCATAAGCAACCGTTCAACGAGGCGCCGCCGCGACGGCCGAAAGTGGTTTGATGTTGTACTTGAGAGTGGGTTTCCCAAAACCTACTCTTTCCTTTATACTAGAGCGAGAGTTTATCTAGAGAAAGAAGGGTCAAATCCAATGAGATTTTTTAAAGTAATGACACACACGAACGACAAGGGAGAAGACGTCATCCTAAGCGAGTATTTCAAAATCGCCGACAAACAGGCTGAACAATTCCTCAAAGATACGTTAGAGCTCGACATGTTCGACGAGAAAGTGACGCTCAAAGAGTGCCAAGTCGCGAAAGACCGGTGGGAATGCCCGGTTGGTGACTTCGTCGTCGTCGAATACTTCAATGAAAAAGAGTTTGATAAAATGAACGAGTATCGTGTGGTCGCACCGAAAAAGTGACCCACAGCAAAGGCGACTTTCCCATTTAATCGGGAAAGTCGCCTTTTTATCGTTCGAGTCATCGACGTGCGTTATGACTCCTCGTTATCTTCTTCCGGGTCTGGATCTGGATGTTGCGTCGGAGCCGGTTTTTTCGCCGGATCAGACTCATCGTCTGGCATCGGGTCTGGGTGAACCCCAGGTTGCGATTCGTCACGTTTCATTGAGCATCCCTCCTCTGTCATAGTGGATTAATTCCACATCGATCAAGAGTCGAAACATCAGTGTATGTCTTTATTGCCGATGACACGACGTGAGATCGCTTTTTCAATCTCGACGATGACGAAGACGATGGCACCGAAGACGACCGGATAGATCCAATCATTCAAATCAAGTGCCGCTGTCCCGAACAACGTGTGCATAAACGGCACGTACGTGATGAACAGTTGAAGTGCAATCAATAGTGCCGATACGATAAACGCAATCTTGTTATCGAAAAAGTGGCGGTTAAACGCCGGAGCGAGTTCGGTCCGACAGTTATACAAGTGGAACAACTGGGCCATGACGATCGTATTGAGTGTGATCGTCTGCAGCTTCGCAGTCGAGAAATCAAAGTCGGCTAACATGTAGTTGATGATCAAGCTGCCTCCCCCGATCAAGATCGAGACGAAGATGATCCGAAACACGTAATAGCGACTCAACAGCGGGACGTTCGCCGGACGCGGCGGACGTTTCATCGTGCTCTCTTCGAGCGGTTCGAAGGCGATCGCGAGCGACAGCGTGATGGCAACGACCATGTTGACCCAAAGGATTTGGACCGGGCTGAGCGGTGCCGCGGCACCGAGCAAGATGCTCATCGCGACGAGGAGCGCTTGTCCACCGTTCGTCGGGAGCAAGAACAAGATCGTCTTCTTCAAGTTGTCGTATACACGGCGGCCTTCACGCACCGCGTTGTAAATCGTTTTGAAGTTGTCGTCGACGAGGACCATCTGCGACGCCTCTTTTGCGACTTCGGTCCCTTTGATACCCATCGCGACACCGATGTCGGCCCGTTTCAAGGCCGGGGCATCGTTGACACCGTCACCGGTCATCGATGTGATGAGCCCGTTTTGCTGCAATCCTTTGACGAGACGCAGCTTATCATTTGGGCTCGTCCGTGCGAACACATCGTTATGAACCGACGCTTCTTTGATCTCCTCGTCCGACATGTTCGTCAATTCTTTCCCTTCAAGTGCGCCTTCGACTTCCATGCCGAGTTCACGGGCGATGGCGACGGCTGTGTCTTTATGGTCACCCGTGATCATCTTGATGCGGATACCGGCGTCACGGCACGCCGCGACGGCTTCAATCGCCTCTGGACGTGGTGGATCGACGATTCCGTACAAACCAAGGAACGTGATACCGGATTGGACGTCCTCATGGTCGACCGTCTCTTTCGAGCGATCGACCCGTTTGAATCCGCCACCGAGGACACGTTGTCCGCGGTCGGCGATCTCTTTACGTTTCTCATCCCAATAGGTGCGGTCAAATTCCGTATCTTCAGCCATATCGAACAGGCGGTCTGGCGCCCCTTTGATGAAGATCATCCGCTCATCTTTATAGTCGACGAGCGTCGCCATGTACTTATACTCCGAATCGAACGGGATTTTCGAGATGACTTTCAGCCGTTCAATCGGTCGCTCCGCTTTTTCGGCGAGCGTGAGCAAGCAAGCTTCTGTCGGGTCGCCATTGATGACCCATTCGCCGTTTTCTTCATACAATTGGGCATCATTACACGTCTTCCCGACCGTGAGCAGATCGATCATCGACTCGTCGTCATCGAGGTCGAACGGTTGACCGTTTTGTTCGAGGTCACCATCTGGAGCGTATCCGCCGCCTGACACTTCGATATCGTGCTTCGCCGTGACGACTTGCTTGACGGTCATCTCGTTTTTCGTCAGCGTACCTGTCTTATCGGTACAGATGACAGAGACCGCCCCTAACGTTTCGACGGACGGTAGACTACGAACGATCGCTTTCTTCTCGGCCATGTTACGAACACCAAGTGCGAGAATAATCGAGATGACGGCAGGGAGACCTTCCGGAATCGCTGCGACCGCTAACCCGATCGTTGTCAGCATCAGTTCGATTGGATCGAAATCACGTACAAAGTAGCCGAACGCGTAAATGATGACCGAGATCACAAGGATCGCAATCGAGACCGTTTGACCGAATTTCGTCGTCTGACGGATGAGCGGTGTCTTCACCGTCTCGACTTCAGCGATCGATGCGTTGATTTGACCGAGCTCCGTCCCTTCACCGATCGACGTGACGATCGCTTTCGCGCTGCCCGTCGCTATACTCGTTCCTGAATAAATCATGTTTTTCCGGTCACCGAGGACAGCATCTTCCGCCACGACTTGAATTTTCTTCTCGACCGTCGTCGCTTCACCTGTCAAAGCCGATTCTTCGACTTTGAACTTCTCGGCTAGAATGACTCGCGCATCGGCCGGCACTTTGTCACCGGCGGCGAGCACCAAAAGGTCTCCGACGACGAGTTCGCTCGATTCGATTTGAATCTGTTTGCCGTCTCGGATAACGCTTGCTTTCGTCTCGAGCAGTTTTTTAATCCCTTCAAGCGCCTGTTCAGCCTTGTTTTCTTGCAAATAGCCGACGACGGCAATGATCGTGACGACGAGCGCGATGACGATCGTATCGATATACTCACCTAAAAAGCCAGTGACGACGGCCGCACCGATCAGGACGTACACAAGAATGTCATTGAACTGTCTCAAAAATTTTATGATTTCAGGTGTCTTTTCCTTTTCCGGCAGAACGTTCTTCCCGAACTGTTCTTGCCGACTCGACACTTCTTGCTTCGACAGCCCGTTGTCTACGTCTGTCTCAAGACTACTCCTCACCTCTTCCGGTTCGAGTGCGTGCCAATTTTTGTTCTCCATTTGCATCTCTACTCCTCCTTGGTCGATCCTATATGAAAATCTATCTCTTTTATGTTCCCACTCCACGGCTTCCTGACACATCAGACGACACATTTTCACAACTTTTTCAAAAAAACCGTTCACATTTGCCTCGTTTTTCATTTGGAAACGCTCCCATCCAAAAAAGTCGTGTCAGATGGATGAAATGGCTTTACATAACGGTCTGAATGGTTAACTATAGAGAAAATAAAACAGAGAGAAAGAGGTACACGTATGGTCATTATTCAAGGGATCGCCCTGTTGCTGTTGATTCTCGCCTTGTTCACGTTATTCAGTTACAAAGCACCGTTCGGGATGAAAGCGATGGGAGCACTCGCCGGCGCCGCAATCGCGAGCTTCCTCGTCGAAGCGTTCAACGCCTACGCGATCGGTGGGTTACTGCCGCTCCCTTTATATGAAGAAGTCGGCCAAGCTGCCGGTGCGCTGTCGGGACCTGCGGCAGCAGCACTTGTCGCGATTGCGCTCGGCATGAACCCGGTCTACGCGTTGATGCTCGGTTTGTCCGTGTCAGGCTTCGGGATTCTCCCCGGCTTTTTCGCAGGGTACGTCCTCGCCTTACTCGGCGGCAAGCTCGACCGGCACCTCCCGGCCGGTGTCGACATGATTTTTTACGTCATCGTCATGGCACCGCTCGCCCGTCTCGTCGCCATCGGTGTCGATCCGCTCGTCTCGAACACGCTCGCTCAAATCGGGGCGGTCATCGAGCTCGCAGCGACGCAAAATCCGATTGTGATGGGACTCGTCCTTGGCGGAATCGTCACGGTCGTCTCGACATCACCGCTCAGTTCGATGGCGCTCACGGCGATGCTCGGTCTGACCGGTGTCCCGATGGCAATCGCGGCCCTTGCCTTGACGGCGTCGATTTCGATGAACTATTTACTCTTTAAGCGATTGAACATCGGCTCGAAGAAAGACCAACTTTCGGTCGCGATCGAACCGCTCACACAAGCCGACCTCATCTCGGCGAATCCGATCCCAATCTATAGCGTCAACTTTGTCGGTGGTGCCATCGCCGGACTCATCGTCGCGATGACCGGAATGGTGAACAACGCACCTGGGTCTGCCGCCGGTATCCCGGGACTGCTCGTCATGTATGGCTTTAATGACTGGCAGACGGTGACGGTGACGGCAATCATCGTGTTCGCCGTCGGCATCATCGCCGGTCTCATCGGCAGCAAACTGTTCAGCAATTTCCCGATCGTTCGACATACGGAAAAGATGGCAAATCCGGAAGAGGAAGCCGCATGAAAAAGCAGGAAGTCCAATTCGCGGACTTCCTGCTTTTTCGTTATTCAAACGATAATGTTGTTTGCGTTCGAGACGATTGCCGTGCAAGTTCGATCACACGCGTCGTCAACAAAGCGTCCTCGAGGGAAACGACCGGCCGTCGCGTCGAATAACTGTCAGCGAGCTGGCGATAAAATGCCAAATAACGCCCCGGCTCGATTTCAATCGTTTGCGGCTCATTTACAACGAGCGTCCCCGTCTCACGGACACCCGCTTCGATCGTGCCGTCTCGGAGCGCGGCCTCTTGCGGGTCGAGACCGTATTTCATAAAGCTGCCTGCCGTACCGTGGACTTCAAAGCGAGGCGCTTCAACGGCGACGAACGGGTTCGAACGTAAGTAGACGCGCTTTTCACCGTAGTGTAGCGTCACGTTGAAGCCGTCGTCGGACTGTCCGCCGTCTCGTTGGACCATGACGTCTGCTGAGACGTGGTCCGGTTCGCCGAACAACACGAGCGCCTGATCGATCAAATGACTGCCGAGGTCGAACAAAATACCAGACCCAGGACCTGCGTTCTCACGCCATCTGTCCCGGACAAGCGGACGGAACCGGTCAAAGCGTGATTCATACACTTTCCAGTCTCCGATTCGGTTTGATTCGAGCAGTGACGCCACCGTCAAGAAATCTCCGTCCATGCGTCGGTTGTGGAACACGTTGACAATCCCGTCACGCGTCTTCTCGAGGGCGATGAGGGATTCCCCTTCCTCAGACGTTAGGAACGCCGGCTTCTCGACGAGGACGTCTTTGTTTGCGTCGAGACACACCGTTACCATGTCTTTATGTAAGTTCGACGGTGTCGTGATCACGAACAGCGTCGCATCGGTCGAAATCGCTTCTTCGAGCGTCGCGTATACATCCACATCAGGGAGCACGGCACGGACGTCATCCGGTCTAGAGGAGACGACCCCAGTGATGTTGAATTCCTCGAGCGTCGTCAAAAATGGCAGGTGGAACGTTGTAGCCGAGAAGCCGAAACCGACCAATATAGTGTTGATCATATCTATTCCTCCTTTGTTTCTTCATGATTCATTGTAACAAAAAAAGGGGTACATTAACCCCTCACGCACTGACACTTTCATCCAAACCATATTCAAACGTGTTGTATCCGTTACGTGAATCGACGTAAACGAAACCAAAACGTGGATAATACTCGTTCAAAAACTCGTTGTCGGCGACACAGTCGAGACGGATCGGCTCGTTACCATCGGCTTCGCGGAGCACATGTTGCATCAGCTGTTGACCGACGCCACGGCCTTTCAATTGCTCACTGACGACGATGCGATGGATGTATTGACCGCGCTCGCCATCTTCCCATAAATTGTGATCCCATTCATCCGGAGGAAGCAAGGCGATCGAGGCCAAGACAAAGCCATGTTGTTCATACACGTACACACTTCCCGTCGCAATGTCGGTTCGCACGCGTTCTAACAAATCTAGCTCCAAATATTCCGTCCACTGGTCACTTCCTGTTTCATTAAGCGCTACGGCTCGTTGTTCGATTAGGTGCGCGATGTGTTTAGCATCGCGTTTCGTCGCGAGTCGAATCATAACGTCCTCCTTTATTTATGCAGTATTTGAAATACCAATATAACGGAGACATTCGACCGATTTCAACCATCTTGCTTGAGCGATGTCATCGGAACGGGATGACGTCGCCCCCGTTCAATTGATAGCTATACGTCAAAGTCGCGTTCAAGCTATGCGATACCGAGCAATAGCGGTCGACGGACAGTTCGATGGCACGGCGGACCCGTTCCTCCGGCATCTCCCCTTCGAGTACATATAAAATATGGATCGTCGTGAACCGCATCGGGTGCTCGGTCGCCCGCACCGCATCGACTTCCATACCGAACCGTTCGAGCGGCAGGCGCATCTTGTGCAAAATCGAGACGATATCGATGCCCGTGCAGGCCGCCGTGGCGTGCAGCAACATCTCGGTCGGCCGTGGCCCCGTATTCATTCCCCCGACATCCGCCGCCGCATCGAGCGTCATGCTATGTCCGGAAGGAGTCGTCGTTTGAAACGCCATCCCTTGTTGCCAATCCACTTTCAAGTTCATCTCAGTCTCCCCCTTATTTTTTCACTAGCATACTATTCCCTCGATTGAGGTATTATAAAGCTAGTTGCACAATTTGTCGTTTAGGAGTGGGTCGCATGGAATGGTCGGTCATAATCAGTTGGGGGCTGTATATCGTCCTTGGGTTAAATTTATTGTTCGCTTTAGCAGTTATCTTCGCGGAGCGCCGCGATGTCGGTGCCACCTGGGCCTGGTTGCTCGTATTATTTTTCCTACCGATCCTTGGATTTATCATCTACTTGTTCCTCGGTAGACAGCTTAAAAAAGATAACTTCTTTAACTTGAGTGTTGAGGAACGATCGTTTCATTCGTTGCAAGTCGAGAGTCAAATCGAACAGATTCGTCGCAAAGAGACCGCCCTCTCGCAACCGCTGTTTGCGAAGTACGAACAGTTGCTCGAGATGAACTTGCGCTCATCGAAGTCACTCATCAGCGTCCATAACAAGTCGACCATCATGCATGACGGTGAACAGAAGTTCAAGGCGCTGATGGACGATATTCGGAGCGCCGAGACCGAGATCAACATCCAGTACTACATCATCCAGCGTGATGCCCTCGGGAAGGCATTGATCCACGAGTTGATCGAGCGCGCCAAAGCGGGCGTCAAAGTCCGGCTGTTGTATGACGCGGTCGGATCGCGCAGCCTCCGCGATTCAGACTTTAAGGAGTTGATCGCGCATAACGGTGAAGTCCGTGTCTTTTTCCCACCGACGTTCGGCTTGATCAATTTCAAGTTGAACAACCGGAACCACCGAAAAGTCGTCATCATCGATGGGAAGATCGGCTACGTCGGCGGCTTTAACGTCGGTACCGAATACCTCGGCCTCGTCGAAAAGTTCGGCTATTGGCGCGATACCCACCTCCGGGTCGAAGGGGACGTCGTCTACCACCTGCAGCACCGGTTCATCTTGGACTGGAACTTTTCGGGGAGCAAGCATCACGACCCTGAAAACTCGTTCTGCTTCGCGCACCATGATATTAAAGAGCAGTCACCGATGCAAATCGTGACGAGCGGACCGAACTCGGACACCGAGCACTTGAAGAATATGATGATCAAAATGATCGCGTCGGCGAAGCAACGGGTCATCATCCAAACGCCTTACTTCATCCCGGATACGAGCTTCATGGACGCCTGCAAGATGGCACTCCTCTCTGGTGTCGAGATGGACATCATGATTCCCGGAAAACCGGACCATCCGTTCGTCATGTGGGCGTCGCTGTCGTTTCTCGGTGAGCTGCTCGACTACGGGGCGAACGTCTACATGTACGATGAAGGCTTCCTGCACGCGAAGACGCTCGTCGTCGATGATGAAATTTCAACTGTCGGGACGACGAACTTGGACGCTCGCAGCTTCCGCTTGAACTTCGAAGTGAACGCCATCATCTACGACGAGCGGGTCGCTCTTGAGCTCGCCTCGTTGTTCGAGTCGGACGTCGCCGTCAGTCGCCGCTATACGGTCGACGACTATGCGGTCCGGAAGTGGAGCGTCCGGATGCGCGAAGGTGTGTCACGGTTGCTCAGCCCAATCTTATGACCGTTGTGAGATCGCGCCAGCGGTCTCTTTTTTATGTCCATCAGCCGACAGATTCTAGATTTCAGCTTATTTTTATCATGTTTTAGCTAATATTCTTCCAAATAAGGGTATAAAGTATCAGTACGAACGTCCTAAACTCTCGTTTCGTTAAAGAAAGGAGGAAGTATGCGTTCGCGCATATGTCATTCTATGGCTGATCAAGAACGAATTCACCAAGACACCCACACCATGAAACCCGATCCTTCCTCGTGGGACCAGTTACCGATCGGTCTCTTTGCATTCGATACGTTCGGACGCATCATCAGTTACAACGATTCATTCGTCGACTTACTCGGGGTCGTCCCAATGACAAGCTCGACGTTTGAACGGTGCACGACCTCAACGTTTGACTTATACGGTGCCGTCGCCCGTGTATTGGCAGGCGAGACCGTCCGTTTAGCCGGTTGGTATACCCCTCCGAATCGACAGCCCCGTTTCGTCCGGACGACGATGTCGCCCAGCTTTCAGGCTGACGGCCGAATCGACGGCGGGGTCGGCGTCATCGAAGACATGACCGAACAGCGACGTTATGAAGAACGGATGGAGCATCTGTCGTCACTCGACCCGTTGACCGAGTTATTCAACCGTAAAAAAGTCGGCGACGTCCTGACCTCGGCTGTCCAAGATACGGTCGACACGAAAGCACCTGCCGCCGTCATCATGCTCGATATCGACTACTTCAAGCTCGTCAACGACACGTTCGGTCACCCGACCGGCGATCTCGTGTTACGTTCGATCGCTCAATTGCTCCGCCGAAATATAAGGAAGACCGATTCGATCGGTCGCTGGGGCGGCGAGGAGTTTTTAATCGTCGCCCCGCAGTCGACACTTACTGATGGCATCCAGTTGGCCGACAAGTTACGTCAAAAGATCAACGACGAACCGTTCGGTCCGGTCCCGCACGTCACATGTTCGTTCGGCGTCAGTTCGCTTGATGGCGGAAAGACCGTCGAACAAGCACTTCAAGACGCGGACGAGGCGCTGTACGTGGCAAAAAACTCAGGCCGCAACCAAGTGTCGAGCAAACGATGATATGAACTCTAAGAAGAATCGAAATGTACCAAAAAGGCAGAGCGGATCCGCTCTGCCTTTCGTTTATACATTGAATCGTGATACGAGTTCTTGCAACTCCTCCGCCATATCGGCGAGTGCTTTCGCGGATTGCGAGACTTCCTCCATCGAACCGAGCTGGTCTTCTGTCGTTGCCGCGACTTGTCTCGAGGCGTTCGAATTCTCGTCGGCGATGTGAGCGATTTGCGTCGCTGATGCTGAAACTTCTTCGACGTTCGCCGCGATCTCTTCGACAGTGGCCGTCACGTCCTCGATCCGTGGCGTCATCTCCTGCGTCCGTAACATAATCTTCTTGAAGCGCTCCGCCGTGTTCTCGGTCGTCTCAAGACCCGCTTTCGTATGGGCCGACACTTCTTTCATCAACGTGACAGACCGCTCCGTCTCTTGCTTGATGTTCTCAATCAACTGCGAAATTTGCTTCGTCGAGTCCTGTGACTGTTCGGCTAGCTTCCGGACTTCACTCGCGACGACGGCAAACCCTTTCCCGTTCTCACCGGCGCGGGCAGCTTCAATCGCAGCGTTCAAAGCGAGTAAGTTCGTCTGCGTCGCGATCCCGTTGATCACATCGACAATGTTTCCAATCTCGTTCGAACGCTTTGCGAGTGACTCGATGACTGCGCCGAACGTCTCGACCGATGTGTCGATCGCTTTCATTTGCGTCACGTTATGGGTGACGGCAGCTGTCCCGTCTTCCGCTTCGATCGCCGTCTCGCGAGACAGTTCCGATACGTCCGTCGAGCTTTCAGCGATGCGCATGATGCCTGCCGTGATCGCTTGGAGTGAGACGGCGTTGTCGTCGAGCTGACGTTTCGAATCGTCGGCGCCGGCCGCCATCTGCTGGACCGCACCGGCAATCTGCTCAGAAGATGCTGTATTTTGCGCCGAGTTGGCCATCAGTTCTTGCGACGATGCGGCGACTTGTCCAATCGATTGATCGAGGTTGATGATGATCGAACGGAGTGACGCCGTCATGCCGTTGAAACTTTCAGCGACCCGGCCGATCTCATCGTTCGAATCGATGATGATTTCTTCCGTCAAATCTCCCGCCTGAATCCGTTCCGCGCCCGTCGTCAAACGGTTCAACGGTCGAATGATCGAGCGTAAGATGAAGTATAAGATGATTGAGGCCAACAGACTCATCGCAGCAATCACGCCCACGGTCGTCCAAAGAATACCAATCGTCTCTTCTGTGATCTCATCATCATACAGCGTTCCGGCCACTTTCCAACCCGTCAAGTCGTTCGTCATGAAGTCCATCTGTTTGTCTTCATTTTCGAACACATATGAAAAACTGCCATCTTTGCCATCATAAAGCGATTCGACCCAATCGCCCGACCCCTTCTCGCCTGCTGCTAACGTCGGATGGGTCACGAACTGCTGGTTCGCATCAAGGATCGTGACGTAGCCTTCTTTCCCGATTTGAATGCTAGTCGCGACTTCGGCGATATCATCAACGTCGACGTCGACCGCGATGACGCCACGACCGTCATCCGTTGTCTGCGATAACGTGACCATCATCTTGTTCGAGGCCGCATCGACGTAAGGGTCGGTGATGACGACGTTTCCTTTGGCACCATCTGCCGCTTCGTACCACGGACGCGTCCGGGGATCATAGTCGTCCGGCATCGTTTGGACCGGATAGATCGTCATCGTGCCTTCAATGGACGCATAATAGATGTTCGTCACTTTCGGATGGGTCGCCAAATATTCGACGAACTTCTCCTCTAACCCAAGGTTGTCTTCTCCGTCTTCGTAGAGCGACTCATCGATCCGCCCCGCAAAAAAGGCGACGTCGCGCTCAATCGGTTCAATCAAATTCGTGATCTCATCATTCATCCGCTCCACACCCGCGTGTGCCGACTGCATGATTTGATCCGTAATTTTTTGTTTCGCCTGATAGTAAGCGACAAAGCCGATCAATAACGATGGAATCAATAATAAGAGCAATGACATCGTGATCAATTTTTGTTTAATGCTGATGGTTCGTTGTTTCGTCCGTTTCATAAATAACCCCTATTCCCGAGAATAACTCTCGCTACGTTAACCTATGTATCGGCTAGAATTCGGGTCTTTTTGATGACCTAGACAAAAAATCATTACCGTTTTTCTATTCTTGTCAATTGAAAACCTTTTCATTATATACAGAAAACCGTCTGTTCACATCAAGCGAACAGACGGTCCTGTCAATGGGTTAACCGCGGCTTAATCGTCATCCGTTGCATTGTCTGGTAGAAACTGATTGATGGCATCGATCACTTGTGTGAGGACGGCAAGCGAGCCCAACGTATCGTGCTCACGTTCTAGGCTGTGGTTCACATCAGGAAGCAGAACCGACGTCAGCAAAGGAACGTCTGAAATTTCTTTGTAACGGCTCTCCGTATAACAGTGGTCACGGTCCCCGATGACGACGAGGCGAGGTGTCTCAGACGAAACGATAGTCTCCCTGACATCATCTCGTTGAATGAGTGGCGTTAGCCAGATAGCAAACGCATCCTGGAAAATCGGTCTTTTCAATTCCGTGACCATCGCAATCGTGCCGAGCGACTTGCCGATCAAATAAAATTGCTCATATGTATGATTTGACAACACGTGGTCGACAACCGTGGCCACATCCTGTCTAACAATCTCGCCGATGTCTTCGATTTCATCGTATTGCTCGCGATAATATTCATAGTTAATCTCCAATACATCAACGGAGCGCTCGAGCAACAAGCTCGTCGAAAAATGAAACATCGGGGCATCGGTCGAATAGCGAAAACCGGGCAATAAAATGGCAAGCTGAGAAGAAGTCGTCTCATGTTGCATCAGCGAATACGGGATTTCGATTCCGCCAATTCCTGTCACTGTACTCGTTACTACTTGAATCATAAACTGCCTCCTTATTAATGAAATAGACGCGGCCCGATAGGCCGCGTCTCAAGCTCCAACAATTGCATCATAGTTCGCTTCCGTCCAACCATAGGCGACTTCGCGCAACGCAAGTTCGCCGAACAAACGCTCTTTCGCATCGACGACTCGTCCTTGGCGCTGTTCATAAAACGCCCGATGCGGGTTCAGCTCGAGCGCCCAAATGAGTAGTCCACGGCTAGACATCGTTTGGACCGCGCGTTCGAGTAAGAGTGAGCCGATTCCGTTCCGTTGATGGTTTTCTAAAATGTAAATCGCGTAAATCTCGTTCGGATGGTCCGGATAGTCCCCCGTCCGCTCGTCCCCATACAATACGAAACCAACGATTTCCTCATCGACTATGGCGACGAATCCGCTGACTTCGCGGTTAGAAAGGGCACTTCGGATTTTTTCCGACCACTCGATCGACCCAGAAGAAAGCTTTAATAAAACTTCAGTCGGAACGATCCCCCGATAAGTCGTTCGCCAACCGTTGACCCTGACGCGTGCGATCCCGTAAGCGTCTTTCGGCTCAGCTTTCCGTATTTGCATCCGTACCCCCTCCTACCCTAAGTTTTACAAGTAGTTTACCACAAATCACCGAATCGAAATCACACTTCTTCCAGAAACGACTGACAATCATTTGACAAAAAACGACCGTAGGAATCCCTACGGTCGAGTTTGTTAAGCGACATCACGCGTTGGCTCTGCCGTCGCTGTCGTAAGCGGTTTTTTCAAGAACGAGAGGAGGAGTGCTCCGACGAGTGCCCCTACGAGAATCGCAAGTGCGTAGAGACCCATGCTCATCGCGACGTTTCCAGCTCCTTCAAGTAATGGGAAGACGAAGATCCCACCGTGCGGCGCCGGCAATTGAATCGCGAAGAAGGCAGATAATCCACCGGCGAGTGCTGACCCGAGGATTGCTGACGGTAATACCCGGATCGGGTCGGCCGCAGCGAACGGGATAGCTGCTTCTGTGATGAACGAGGCGCCCATGATGTACGCCGTCTTACCAGCTTCACGTTCTTGTTTCGAGAACTTCTGACGAGCGAACACGGTTGACGCGAGCGCGACGAGAAGCGGTGGCACCATGCCACCTGCCATGACGGCCGCCATGACTTCTTGGTTTCCGGCTGTGAGTGCCGCCGTACCGAACACGTACGCCGTTTTGTTGATCGGGCCACCCATATCGACGGCCATCATGCCACCGACGATGACACCGAGCAAGATGGCGTTAGCACCACTCATGCTGTTGAGCGTATCCATCAACCATGTCATGAACGCTGCGATCGGTTCGTTGACGACAAGTAGCATGATCATCCCTGAGATGAACGAGCCGAGCAACGGATACAGGAGGACTGGTTTAATTCCTTCAAGCGTCGCTGGCAATTTCGCGAGTGCTTTTTTCAAGAACAGGACGACGTAACCAGCTAAGAAACCGGCGATGAGTCCACCGAGGAATCCGGCATTCCCTTCGCTCGCGAGCACACCGGCGACGAGACCAGGTGCGAGACCCGGACGATCGGCGATCGACATCGCGATGAAACCGGCAAGGATTGGGACGAGGAAACCGAACGCCGCGCCACCGATCGTCATGAGCTGAGCCGCAAATTCATTGTAAGACGGGTCATCTGGGTTTGCCGAGTTGATGCCCCAGAAGAAGCTGAGGGCAATCAACAGACCACCGGCGACGACGAGTGGCAGCATGGCTGATACCCCGCTCATCAAGTGTTTGTAAATGCCGGTGCGCTGTTCTTTAGGAGCGCCTGACGTCCCTGTCGAACGGTAAACCGGTGCATCTTGTTTCACAGCCCGATTGATCAACTCTTCAGGTTTGCGGATGCCTTGCGCGACCGGTACTTCGATCACGTGTTTCCCGGCGAACCGCTCCATGTCGACGGCTTTATCGGCCGCGACGATGATAGCTGTCGCTTTGGCGATATCAGCTGCCGTCAATTCGTTTTTGACGCCAGTCGAACCGTTCGTCTCGACCTTGATGTCGACACCCATCGCTTCTGCTTTTTGTTTCAGGCTGTCTGCTGCCATATACGTGTGCGCGATGCCGGTCGGGCAAGCTGTGACGGCAAGGATATAAGGTGCATCCTTTTTGACCGTTTTTTCAGCAACCGGTGCCGCTTCGGCCGCTTCTTTCTCTTCGATTGCGCGAATGACGTCATCTTCTGACGTTGCCGCATAGAGACGTTCCTGGAATTTTGGATCCATAAGGAAGACGGATAATTTCGAGAGTGTTTCTAAGTGCTCGTTGTCGGCGTGTTCGCCTGCTGCGATCATGAAGAACAGGCGGCTGTCTTGGCCGTCGAGCGCTTCATAGTCGATCCCGCTCGAGCGACCAAAGGCGATCGCGGGTGCTTTGACAGCTTTCGTCTTCGCGTGCGGGATGGCAATCCCTTCACCGAGTCCGGTCGTGCTTTGCGCTTCGCGGGCCAAGATGGCGTCGCGATAACCGTTCCGGTCCGATAGCTTACCGGCCCGGTCGAGCACGTCGACGAGCTCATCGATGACGTCTGCTTTTGAACGACTGCGGAGATTCAGTTGGATCGTGTCCTTTTTGAGTAGGTCCGTGATGTTCATGTTGTTTCCTCCAATCGGGATAGTGGGGTGACGTCGACTTCGCCGACCAAGCGGTCCACGTCTTGTTTCGTACAGAGGCCAAACGTATAAGCAGACGCGCTGCCGGTCGTGACCGCATAGCGGAACGCCTTGGTTGCGTCGTGGTCTAAAATGTTAGCGACAAAGCCGGCGACGAGTGAATCACCCGCTCCGACCGAGTTGACGAGTTTCCCGCTCGGCGTGTTAGCCGTATAGGCGCCTGAACCGTTGACGAGCATCGCGCCGTCTCCTGCGAACGAGACGATGACGTTTTTGGCGCCACGCTCGACTAACTGTTCCGCGTAAGGGAGCGCCTGGTCAAACGTCTCGATATCGACATCAAACAGTTCACCGAGTTCGTGATGGTTCGGTTTGATCATGAGTGGTTCGAGCGAGAGCACCTCGAGCATCGCCTCTTTTGTTGTATCGACGACGAAGTCGGCTCCGTTCGCTCGAACTTTCTCAGCGAGCGTCCGGTAAAGTGTGCTCGGCAGATTGCCAGGGATACTTCCGGCCAAGACGACGATATCACCTGCTTGGACGTGTTCGAACTGTGCTGTCAACTGTTCAAGTTCCGTGTCCGAGATGACAGGACCACTCGCGTTCAATTCCGTCTCTTCTTTCGCCCGGATCTTGACGTTGATTCGGGTCTCGCCATCGACTTCGATGAAATCGGTCTCGACACCCTTGTCCGTCAACGCTTTCTTAATAAATTCACCTGTCGTTCCGCCGATGAATCCTAGGGCGACCGTATCGGCGTCAAACTCACGTAAGACGAACGAGACGTTGATACCTTTTCCTCCGGCCCGTTGCGTCGTCTCTTGGATGCGGTTGACCTCACCTAAGACGACTTCTGGCAATGTGACGTAATAATCGATTGATGGGTTAAGTGTTAACGTGTAAATCATTGGGCGTTCACCACCTTTGTTAATGTTTCGACTGAACTGACGTACGGTGCACCGCTCATCGTGATGAGTGTCGCCGCCTCGAGGGGCGCCACTCGGCTGAACGAACGTTTCCCGAATTTTGAATCGTCCGCCAAGATGTAGGCGTCCCGAGCCAGTTCAATCGCTGTTTTTTTGACGAGGGCTTCTTCTGGGTCAGGCGTCGTATAGCCCGCTTCTAGGTCGACCCCGTTGATACCGAGAAAAGCGACATCGACCCGATAGTTCATCATGCTCTCGCGGGCGTTGTAGCCGACGAGCGCTTGCGTCGAACGTTTCAACTCGCCGCCGATCACGAACGTTTTAATATCGAGATCGAACAAGTCGTTGGCAATCGGGAGGCTGTTCGTGACGACGATGACTTTCTTACCTGTCAAGTAAGGGACCATCGCCTGTGTCGTCGTCCCGGCATCGAGATAGACGGACATCCCGTCTTCGATGAACGTCGCGGCCTTCCGTGCGATCGCGACTTTCTCATCGACGTGCCGATCCCGTTTTTCCTCGAACGTCGGTTCGTCTTCAGCGCGAACGACGAGCGTCGCCCCGCCATGAACCCGTTCAAGGTAGCCTTCGGCCTCAAGGTCCGTCAAATCACGGCGGATCGTCGACTCTGACGCCCCCATCCATTCGACCAACTCTTTCAGCTTGACGATCTTTTGTTCCGACAACCGTTGCAAAATCATCTGATGTCGTTGTTTCGTTAACATCGTATTCCCTCCGTATCTCTAATATAAAGCGTTTACATTCAAAAAACAATCAAAAACATTCAAATTCATTCACTTTTTATCTTATTGTCACAATTATAACACAAAAAACGGTCACTGATTGACCGTTTTCGACTGTTTTTGACTATTTGATTAACCAATCGTTCAATTTCTGTAACAGCTGTGGATGAAGCGGGGCCTCGATCGCCTCACGATATTCTTTGTGCAACGTTAAAAGTGAATGCGGGCTCGTCCGTTCGACGAGCAGGTGGTTCATATCTTTAATGATATAGCTGTCGACATCGCCTTTCGTCCGCAGTGAATGGACGTGTTCAGGCGGGACTTGGACGTCACGGTCACCGGTGATGGCAAGCAGCGGGACACGCACGAGCTCGAGCCGTTCCCGGACGTCATACGACGCATGTTCACGAATCCATTTGGCGTTGACGACTTGGCCTCGGTATTTGAACGCAGCGACGTTCGTCCGGAGCGAGCGCTCGAGCAGATCGTCTTGCCGTTGTCTGACTTTTTTCGGGACGCCGGTCAACCGGTAAAACATCCCTTTCAACCCTTTCACGCGCCCGATCTCGGACGCGAGCGCGTCGGCTTGATGTAAAAACATCTGTTTCGACGAGTCGTTGAAGCCGGCGAGTAGGATCAATCCGGACGCATTTGTCTCGAGTTGAACGGCCGGGGCGATGACCGCCCCTTCGCTATGGCCAAGCACGTAGACATCGCCTGTTTCAGGCAACCGTTGGATCGTTTTCACGACTTCGATCGCATCGTTGACCAAGTCATGGAGTCCGACTTTATTAAAGTCACCATCCGACTCCCCAATCCCTTGTTTGTCGTACCGAAATACGTTGACGCCCATGCCATATAGCGCGTCGGCTAGTTTTTTATACGTATTGAACTGGACAGGTCCGACATTGCCGTTCCGGTCACTCGGCCCGCTCCCGCTCAAGATGACGACCGTCTTTCGCTTCCCGTCATGCAATAAAAGCGTACCGGCCAGTTCACCGTAATGTCTTGTAATGTTCATGTTTCGTTCCATTGTATCGCCTCCTCTTTCATCATACCGAACAATTCGAGAGAGGACGAGTGTTTCAGTCAAAAAGAAAGAACCGCCCTCACACGGGGACGGTTCAAGACATCATTGTGTGGCGAGCCAATCTGTTAGCCAAGCGACGTGGTCTTCCATCGCCTCGTTCGACAAACGGTCGATTGTATCGGCTTCAGTTAAAGCATCAAACTCAGCCGTCAATGAATCGCTTAATGACATGACCGGTACGCCTTCCGCATGAAATTCATCTAAATACGACGTCCCGAGTGGCTTCACATCAAGTGATGACCAGCTTCCTTGCTCAAGGACCGGCAGTCTTGTCATCCCTTTTGTCCTTACAAAACGTGCATCTTCCCCGGTACCAAGAATATCTAATGACAGTACTAAAGACGGCAAAGTTTCAGCCTGTTTCGCTGTTTCTAAATAATCCATGGCGGTCTCGTAGCCACCCCCACTTCCGTTCAAGAAGAGATACCGGATCGTTGCATCCGTATCAATGCCATCCATTTGTTCGATGAGCGCGTACAATATCGATGAACCACCAAGGCTCCATAACGCATGGTCCCCGTAACCCGTGCCGTCAAGCCTAGCCAAGATCACAATCTCCTCGTCTGTTTTACCAGGTTGAATAAATTCGACATACGGCACCTCGTCGTCGACGAACGGTTCGACCGAGACATGCGTCCCGTCCGTCAAACGATCTGCTGTCTCAACGTCGACGCCGATGCCGGGCAGCCGCGTCCGTGGCGAAGTATAAATGGTTCCGTAATAAGCCTCTTCTTGTTCATCGGGCGTGACAATGTACCCTTCGGCTCCTGCCTCCAACAGGTTGAGTAAGTGGCGATTCGCCTCATCATCAATGAGGACCTCTCCATATGGATCAGCCGACGTGTCCCTCCTGTCAAACTCGAGTGATTTGACCGTCATCGGCAAAACGACGACTTTTCCTTCTACATCATCAATCGGTTCGTTCCAATCCGTTTGAATCACTTCACCGTCAAATCCAGCTTCTAAGATGAAATGAGATACACCATCGAATCGTTCGTCGTCTTCAATGGTCAACGTCGTCCAATGGCTCGGTACGGAGGCATAATGGACGAAACGGTCCATCTCAAGATCGAGCTCGGTCCCGAGCGACTCGAACAGCTCGACGTTCTCCCAACTGTTAACGTCTCGGTCGAAAGACGCAAAGTATTCGGCCGTCTCATACGGGGTGGCGTTTGTGAACGGACTGACGTACAAAAAGACGACATATAGTACCGATAGTAAGCTAAACATAATGTTCATACGAGTTGTCTCCAATAACTAAGTAATAATTTCAACCAATGATCAAGAAACAATGGATAACTTGGAAATTATTATTATAAATGGCTTTTAGTACTTTTTCATTTAATTTTTTATAGGTTTAAATATATTTAACAACACATAACCATTCAATCACCACCAGTGTTACCTGTTAATTTAAACATAAAATTCACCAGTTGATACATTGTAATGATTACGCTATGATGTAATTCGTAATCATTACAATTTGAAAGAAGGATGTCATCTCTATGAAATATGTAGTTCCGCTCATATGTACTATCGCTCTATTTTTTTTAACGGCTTGCAACGATTCCAATCAAGACGATCGGCATTTACATTTCGTCTATAACTTCTCAACTCAGTCGCTAGACCCCCACCGCGATTCAAGTTACGTTCCGCTCCGGGCCGGTGTGACAGAGACGCTTTTTAAATTGAACGATGAGACGTTATCGGTCGACCCCTGGCTCGCACAATCGTTCGAACAAGTGAACGAAACGACGTGGCGCGTTTACATACGAGAAGACGTGACGTTCCATAACGGGAAACCGCTCGACACGCAGGCCGTCAAACGTTCACTCGACCGTTCTCTCGAAGAGAATACAGGGATCCGCAGCGCGTTACGCATCGAATCGATTACAGCGGAAGCATCGAGCCTCCTAATCGAGACGACCGTCCCTTATCCAGAACTCGTCAATGAACTCGTCCATCCGAACACATCCATCATTGACGTCACTGCAGATGATGCCATCGATCAAATACCTGTCGGGACCGGCCCTTATCAAGTGACGTCGTTCCAACCCGGCTCGAACATCCAACTTGAACGGCATGATGCATACTGGGACGGTCAACCGAAACTCGATACGGTCACGTTCACGTTCAACGAAGACCCGGGGTCGCGCACGATGGCGCTCCGGTCTGGCGAAGCAGACATCGTCTATCGTCCAGAAATCGAGATGATCGACACGTTGGAGCAGGACGGGTTCGTCGTCGACAAGGCGGAGACGTTCCGTGTCCATCAGTTGACGATGAACCTTGAACGTGAACATATGCAGTCACTCGCGATGCGCCGCCTGATTGACTCGCTCATCAATCGCGAACAAATCGTGGACGGCATTTTGAATGGCTATGCCACACCTGCTGTCGGTCCATTCTTACCGTCTTTCCCGTTCGCCCCGTCCTACCCTTCTGACGAGGGACAAGATGTCCTGGACCTGGTCAAACAAGACGGTTACGAGCAAGTCAACGGCGTGTTGATGAAAGACGGTGAGCCGGTTCGGCTCAATCTGTTGACGTATAGCTCACGACCTGACTTACCACTCATCGCACAGTTGATTCAATCGGATGCGAAGCAAGTCGGGATAGAAATCGATATTCAAATGATTGACACACCGGAAGAATATATGGCCGCCGAACGAGACTGGGACCTTGCGACGTATAGCAATTTGACCGCACCACGTGGGGACGGCGGCTACTACTTGAACGCCACGTTCCATCCGAACGGCGCGTTGAATTTCAGTGGCGTAGAAGATGCGACATTGACGCAGAAAATCGACCGCTTGAATCAGACGGTCGACCGTGCTGAACGCGACCGAATGACCGAAGAAATTGCGCAATATGTCGATGAACGTGTCATCAACTCATTTTTAGTCCACCCTTCGACGAATGTTGCTTTGAAAGACAACGTGCATGGGTGGGTCACTGAAAAGAGCGAATACTATATGATCACAAAAGATTTGGATGTGTTGTGATATGACGCGATTCGTGGCACGTAAATCGCTTGAGTGGGGACTAGCTTTTCTAGTCTTCACTTTTTTCAGTTTTTTGCTTCTCCGACTCGTCCCGGGAGATCCCGTCCTATACTTATTGAAGGTCGACGAACTGCAAGTCGATGTCGCCGAGATTGACCGCCTCCGCGAGGAGCTTGGCTTCACGGATCCGGTATGGGTCCAATACGTGAATTGGCTCTCTGAAATCGTTCGATTAAACTTAGGCGATTCACTCATCACCGGTCAGCCTGTGACACAATTGTTTAAAAACAACTATGCCGCGACGTTCGAACTCGCGGCCGGAGGTCTCCTCGTGGCGATTGTGCTCGCCGTCCCGCTCGGTACCATCAGCGCTTTCCGACCAATGTCTGTCTTTTCCAAGCTAGCAACCGGATTGTCGATTGTCGGGTCATCGGTCCCTAGTTTTTTAATCGGCTTGTTTTTGATGTATGTATTCGCCGTGTCACTCCAATGGTTCCCTGTAATGGGACGAAACGGCTGGGACAGCCTCGCCTTACCGTCTTTGACGTTAGGCATTGCCGTTGGCGGCGTCTATATCCGGCTCATCCGCTCGACATTACTCGACGTGATGGCGGCTGATTACGTCGTGATAGCAAAAGTTCGGGGAATCCGTTCAAAAAAGTTACTGACGCGCTATATCGCCCGGGCCGCCTTGCCCCCTGTCATCTCGATGTTCGGCGTGAGCGTGGCGAGCCTCATGGGAGGAGTCGTCGTGCTCGAAGTGTTATTCGCTTATCCCGGGGTCGGCAAACTGATGGTGGATTCTGTTTTACGCCGTGATTTCCCCGTCTTGCAAGGGTATCTCGTCTTTACGACTTGTTTAGTCGTCAGTATCAATCTCGTGACCAACGTGATGTTACGTTTACTGCAGCCTCACCTCTATCGAAAGGATGTGTCCCGATGAAACAGCGCCGATTCATCATAAGCGGTTTGGCAATCTTCGTCGTGATGTATGCATTGACATCGATGGTCGACCCGTTCGCGACGAACGTGACGAATCGACTTGCCTCACCATCGCTGCATCATCTGCTCGGCACCGATCACCTAGGGCGAGACGTCTTGTCACGACTCCTTCTTGCAGGCGGGATCACGGTCGGTTTAAGTACCGTCATCATTCTCATCACAGCGACGGTCGGCATCATTCTTGGGACGATCAGCGGGTTCGTCTATCGCAAATTGGAGCGAATCGTCACAAAAGTGACAGATGCGACCATCATCTTTCCCGATACGGTGCTCGCCATCGTCCTCGCTGGAGTCCTAGGTCCGAGCATTCAAAGCCTTGTGCTCGCCATCAGTTTGATTAAGTGGACGTCCTATACACGACTCGTACACACGCTCGTCCTGCAAGAGAGCACGAAGGGACACGTCCTCGCTGCGCGCGTGAACGGTCTTTCGAAACCGAAAATCGCACTCCGGCACGTCCTTCCTGCCGTCTGTCCGCACATTCTTGTCGTCATGAGTCTTGACCTTGGAAAAGTCATCCTCTTGATTTCCGCCTTCTCCTTCATTGGACTAGGTGTTCAATTACCGTTACCAGAATGGGGGGGGATGATCAGTGAAGGACGACATTACCTTGCAACGAATCCGGCGCTCGTTTTTTGGCCGGCGTTCTGTATCGTGTTAACCATTATCGGGTCGACGAGACTCTCGACAAAACTGACACGTCATTTTCAAGTTTAAGCGTTAGGAGGCAACGTAATGTTAGTCATTGATCAACTTTCTATCAAGCATGACGAACGTCCACTTTTACAAGACGTCTCATTCGCCATCGAACGAAATGAGTGGGTCTGTCTCGTCGGCGCGAGCGGAAGCGGCAAATCACTTCTCGTCAAATCGATTTTGCAGATGCTTCCCAACACGCTTCAGACGACAGGTACAATTTATTGGAACGACCAAGAGATTGGGGATGCCAGTAAAACGTGTTCCATTTATGGGTGCGAGATTGGATACATCCCACAACATTACACGACGTCGTTCGCACCATTTTTGACGATGGATGAGCATATTCGGGACTTGTTCGAAAGTCATGACGAGGCATACGACAAAGACCGTATCCGCTCCTCCATGGCCGAGATTCATTTATCGGAAGAACTCCTCAATCGCTATCCACTCGAACTGAGCGGTGGTCAACTTCAGCGGTTTTGCTTATTACTTGCGAGCATTCTTCAACCAACACTCATCATCGCGGACGAGATCACGAATGCGCTCGACGTGCTGACGGCTCGGCAAGTGACCGAATGGTTGAAGTCGATGATCGGTCAAACATCGAGCATGCTGTGGGTCACTCACGATTTAGCCGAAGCGATGACCTATGCCGATCACATCCTCGTCATGAAAGATGGGCGCATCGTTGACGCGGGAAATCGTGAGCACCTGATCGCCTCGGAGAACCCGTATACCAAGTCTTTGCTTCAAGCGGCACCGATTTTAAAACGAGAGGAACGACTCGAACATGTTATTACACGTTGAAAAAGTCTCGAAAAACTATGGTAGCCACTCTGTATTATGTAACGTCACGTTCACGGTTCAGGCTGGCGAATCGGTCGGCTTGATTGGGACGAGCGGTAGCGGAAAGAGCACCTTGTCTCGCTGTATACTCGGACTTGAGCTGGTTGACGCAGGACAGATTCAGCTATGTGATCTGTCTTGGCAGACCGCTTCATGTCGGGAAGTCACACAGATGAGGCAACGCATTCAAGCTGTGTTTCAAGACAGCGCCGAATCGTTCAACCCGAGATGGACGCTCGCAGATTCCATCTTGGAGCCGCTTCGTCATTTTCGTTTGATTGAACCGTACGATGAACGGGCCAAGTTAGAACACTTGTTTGACATCGTTCAACTTCCGCACACATGCATGGCCTCGTATCCTCGTGAATTGAGCGGAGGGCAAAAACAACGTGCCGCCATCGCCAGGTCTCTTAGCCTGAATCCTCAACTCATTCTTCTCGATGAGGCAACGACAGCACTGGACACCATCACGCAACATCACATCGTCGACATGCTAAAGTCCTATCATCGCGACCAGTCGATGGCATTTTTAATCATCTCCCACGATTTATCGGTCGTATCGAAACTGTGTGACCGTATCCTTGTCTTGTCCGAAGGGACGATCGTGGACTCTTTCAACGGCAATGAATTGTTTGATGACTCGCGCCATCCGTACACGATTGCATTGCGCGACGCCTTCGTCGAGAAGGGTCGGTTCTTGCATGGTGTCGACTAAATCATTTTGGCTCATCGCTTACCCGCTCGTGCTCGCCGGTTTCTCAACGCCGCTGCTTGGTGTCGTCGATACGATTGTAATCGCGAACACGGACGAATTGACCGCGATTGGTGCAGTCGCCGTCGGTGCGGTCGTCTTTAACACCCTTTATTGGCTGTTCGGCTTTCTAAAGATTAGTACGAGCGGATTCACAGCGCAAGCACTCGGGAAACAAGATGCAACACGCGTTCAAATGAGTTTGTTCCGGCCGCTCGTCATCGCGTTTGTTGTTGGAACAAGTTTTCTCTTGTTCCTGATCCCGATTCGCGAAACCGCCATTCATCTACTTGTAACGGATGCATCCATGGCCGACTCCGTTCGGACTTATATTACGACGCGACTTTACGCCGCTCCATTCGCGCTTGGTACGTACGTCCTACTCGGCTGGCTGATTGGGCATGGGAGCGTGCGCACCGCCTTAGTCATCCAAGTCGGTGGCAACCTGATGAACATCATCTTAGACGTTTGGTTTATCCACGTGTTTTACGATCCGGTTGCCGGGATTGCTTTTGCGACGAGTTTGTCAGAAGTGATGACGTTTGGATTGGGTTGGCTGTTCGTACAAAGCCGTATCACGTTTTCCGCACAGATAAGCCGCGATTTGATGAACACGGGCGCTTATATTACTTATTTGACCGTCAACCGTGACTTGTTCATCCGTACCGTCTTCTTACTTCTCATGACGGGCTCGTTCACTGCACTTGGAGCCAAACAAGGCGTCGAGGCATTGAGTGCGAATGCCATCTTGTTTCAATTGCAGTATGTGATCGCTTATTGGTTCAGCGGCATCGGTCAAGCTTCCACCGTATTGATTGGGCGCGCAATCGGGCAAAAATCGAATGAAACCTATCGACTCACGGTTCAGATCGGCTCTCGGTTTATTTTGTGGTCAACGGTTATTATCACCGTACTACTGTCAGTGGCACAGGATGGAATCATTCACCTCTTCACGGAAGATATAGCGCTCCGCTCGACGATTGAGACGTATTATATGTGGATTATTTTGTATCCGTTCATCGGTGGTTTGGCCATGTTGTATGAAGGTGTCTTTGCCGGCATCGGAGACGCTCGGCCCGTCCGTAACTCACTCATCTATGCGTTTATCGTGTTTACGATTGTGGCCTTCTTGCTCGTCCCCTCCATCGGGAATCATGGGGTTTGGTTAGCTTTTCTTTGCTTCAGTCTCACACGGTCGCTCTCGTTGGCGATGAATGAACGCAGGAGACGAAATTGTCTGTTTTCGCCATCTCACCTTTCATAAAAATGGTATAGTGAAAAGATATTACAAAGTCGAAAGATAGAAATACGAAAACCAAAAGACGGTTGGTGCAATCTATGAATAATGTTTACAATCCGAATCAACAAATAAAGAAAAAGCGCTACCTGTGCGCTTTCCTCCTCCTCGCCTTGCTCAATACAGTACAACATGCATACGACATTGGTTTTGACGCATCCTCTCCGTACCGACTCGTCGGCGGTCTAGTTTTTTATGCATTCTTGCTTTATTTTGGGCTGAGAAATAAAGCGTGGGCTGAGATCGCGATCAAGTTTGTCGTCTGGTTCAACGTCATCGCTTTATCCGTCATCCTCCTGTTCATGGGACTTTCCTTAATTGCATGACAAAAGGCGACCACTCGTTGGAGTGATCGCCTTTTTTTGATTAGACGCCTTCGTACGCTGCGTACATGATTTCTTTCAATTCTTCGACGAGCGGCATTTTCGGGTTCGCCGTCGTACATTGGTCTTCGAACGCATCGACCGCCATTTTGTCGATCTTCGCATCAAGGTCCGCTTTCTTGATGCCTTGTGCTTTGAACGAGAGTTTGATGTTCAAGCGCTGTCCGAGTTCGATGATCGCTTGGACGAGTGACTCGACGCCTTCTTCAGTCGTCTTCGCCGGGAGTCCGAGGAAGCGTGCGATTTCAGCGTAGCGCTCGTCAGCGATGAATGACTCATATTTCGGGAACGCCGCGAGTTTTGATGGGCGTGTCGCGTTGTAGCGGATGACGTGCGGCATGAGGATCGCGTTCGTCCGACCGTGCGGCACGTGGAACTCGCCACCGATTTTGTGCGCGATCGAGTGGTTGATTCCGAGGAACGCGTTCGCGAACGCCATACCGGCCATCGTTGAGGCGTTGTGCACTTTTTGACGAGCTTCAGCGTCGCTTCCGTTTTCGTAAGCTTTCGGGAGGTAGTCGAAGATCATCTTCATCGAACGGAGGGCCAGTCCGTCTGTATAGTCGTTCGCCATGACCGATACGTACGCTTCGATCGCGTGTGTCAAGACGTCCATTCCTGTGTCAGCCGTGATTGAAGCCGGTACCGTCATAACGAACTCAGGGTCGATGATGGCGACGTCTGGTGTGATCGCGTAGTCGGCGATCGGGTATTTGACGTTCCGTTTTTTATCAGTGATGACCGTGAACGGTGTCACTTCTGAACCTGTACCTGACGTCGTCGGGATCGCGACGAACATCGACTTGTTGCCGAGCGTCGGGAACTTGTACGTCCGTTTGCGGATATCCATGAACTTCTGGCGAAGGTTTGAGAACTTCTCTTCTGGACGTTCGTAGAAGAGCCACATCCCTTTCGCAGCATCCATCGGTGAACCACCACCAAGGGCGATGATCATGTCTGGTTGGAATTGGCGCATCGCTTCAGCACCGGCCATGACCGTCTCGACCGATGGATCTGGTTCGACTTGGTCGAAGATGCGGTAGTCAACACCAGCCGGCAAGTTTTTGATGACTTTGTCAGCAAATCCGAGTTTGACCATCATTTCGTCCGTGACGATCATTGCTCGTTTTTTTGACGTGAGCGACTGCAAGTATTGAACCGAGTTTTTCTCGAAGTAAATTTTTTCAGGGACTTTAAACCATTGCATATTCACGCGACGTCTCGCCACCTTTTTCACGTTGAGTAGATGTTTCGCCGTCACGTTCTCAGAGACGGAGTTTTTACCGTACGACCCACAACCGAGTGTGAGTGATGGTGTCATTTCGTTGTAAAGGTCACCGATACCGCCGTGTGCCGTTGGCGAGTTGACGATGATGCGGCAAGCTTTCATGCGAAGTCCGAACGCGAGGATCGCGTCGTCGTCTGTCGAGTGAATTGCGGCCGTATGACCGAGACCACCGATTTCAAGCATTTTCTCAGCGATCGCGAAGCCTTCTTCTCGTGATTGAACTTTATAAGCGCCGAGCACCGGGCTGAGCTTCTCGTGTGAGAGCAGTTCTGTTGCGCCGACTGTCTCGAGTTCAGCGATCAAGATTTTCGTGTCGGCCGGGACGCTGAGTCCAGCTTTCTCGGCGATCCATGCTGCCGGTTTCCCGACGATCTCAGGGTTGACCGCACATGTGTCTGTCTTGATGACGAGTGTTTCGAGTTTGGCTTTTTCTTCTGGTGAGCAGAAGTAGCAGCCGAGCGCTGTCATTTCACGTTTCACGTCTTCATATACTTCTTGGTCGACGATGATCGCTTGTTCTGACGCACAAATCATGCCGTTATCGAACGTTTTCGATAAGATGACGTCCGAGATGGCGCGTTTTACTTTCGCTGTCTTGTCGATATAAGCCGGGACGTTACCAGGTCCGACGCCGAGCGCTGGTTTACCTGTCGAGTAAGCCGACTTCACCATTGCCGCGCCGCCTGTTGCGAGTACCATGGCCACGCCTGGGTGGTTCATGAGTGCTTTCGTCGCGTCGAGTGACGGTTTTTCGACCCATTGGATCAAATGTTCCGGTGCACCTGCTGCGATCGCTGCGTCACGAAGGACGCGGGCCGCTGCACTTGAACATTGTTGTGCTGACGGGTGGAAGCCGAAAATGATCGGGTTACGTGTTTTGATGGCGATGATCGCTTTGAACATCGTCGTTGATGTCGGGTTCGTGACCGGTGTGACCCCGGCGACGACACCGACCGGCTCGGCGATGTATGTGATGCCGTTTTGCTCATCGTCTTCGATGACGCCGACTGTTTTCTCACCGCGAAGTGAGTTGAAAATATATTCTGTCGCAAAGATGTTTTTGATCATCTTGTCTTCAAACACACCGCGACCTGTTTCTTCAAATGCATGTTTAGCGAGTGCGACGTGTTGCTCGAGTCCGGCTAACGCCATCGCTTGGACGATCGTGTCGATTTTCTCTTGGTCAAACGTCATCAACGTGTCGAGTGCCGTGTGCGCTTGCTTGACGAGCGTGTCGACCATCTGTTCTGCTGATGTTTCCACTACTGCTTTCTCTTTAACTGCCATGTTGGTTTCCTCCTCATGAATGAGAGCTGATCTTCTGACTTGATGGAGAGCACGGGATAATCGGTTTGCCTGATAAGAGTTTGTGCTTTCCTTCACATTCATAGAATACACCGTTTCATTCAATTTGTGCGTGACAACAATGTGAACTCTTTCACAATATTTTTTTGCTGTTTGAGGATAGGTCTTGATTTTTACAGATCAGCTCAGTAAAATCGTATGCGTTTTCATGAAAACAAGGACAGATCCATATGTAAACGCTTACATTGTTTGTGTCATTAGTTTGGCGGAATCGGTGTGTAAATGCTCACAGTCCGATGATTGCTCGTCCACCCCGCCTGTGGTCGTGTATAATGAAGAAAGAACCTGACTAGGAAGTGACTATGACTATGCCAAGACAAGATGCAGCCGATCAGTTTGTGAAACTGATCCCGTTAATCAGAAGAAAACTGCTCCGCCGCTCCGACCTCCCGCAAATCCCGAACTTGAACTTCTCTCACTTTCATCTACTGATGTTGATCGAGGATGAAGGCGCGGTCACGAACGGACAAATTAGTGAGACGTTATCGATTGCCCCGCCGAACGTGACGCCGCTCATCACGAAGCTCGTCGACGAAGGGTATATTACACGTGTCCCTGACGAGCGCGACCGCCGTGTCATCTGGAACCAATTGACCGACCAAGGAGAGCGCGTGCTCCTCGAGCGGCGCGACTCGTTTCGGCGCCTGTTCGAGGATCGGTTAGCGTTCCTCGATGAGGATGAGACCGACCGCTTGATCGACAGTTTAAAGACGCTGACCGAGATCGTTGAGAAGATGGACAAGAGCGAGGGATGATTTTCTCTCGTCAACGCTCGCTTCTTCTTATATAATCGACAGTGAATCTATCGAACAATGGAAAGTGAGATGACACGTAATGGGTCGTAAATGGAACAACATTAAAGAGAAAAAGGCGTCTAAAGACGCCAATACGAGTCGTATCTACGCGAAGTTCGGCCGCGAGATCTACATCGTCGCCCGCCAAGGTGAACCTGATCCGGAATTGAACCAATCGCTCAAGTTCGTCGTCGAGCGCGCGAAGACGTATAACGTCCCGAAAGCGATCATCGACCGGGCCATCGACAAAGCGAAAGGCGGCGACGAAGAGAACTTCGACGAACTCCGCTATGAGGGCTTTGGGCCGAGCGGGTCGATGCTCATCGTCGACACGCTCACGAACAACGTCAACCGGACCGCCTCTGAAGTTCGGGCCGCGTTCGGCAAGAACGGTGGTAACATGGGAGTCAGCGGGTCGGTCGCGTATATGTTCGATGCGACGGCCGTCATCGGTGTCGGCGGGATGACAGCAGACGACGTGCTCGAACTCATGATGGAGCACGACCTCGATGTCCGTGACGTCATCGAAGAAGACGAGACGGTCATCGTCTATGCCGAGCCGGAAGAATTCCATGCCGTCCAGACCGCGTTCAAAGCGGCGGGTGTGGAGACGTTCGAAGTCGCCGAGCTGACGATGCTACCGCAAAACGAAGTCGAACTCGACGAAGCGTCGAAAGAGCAATTCGAGAAACTACTCGACGTACTCGAAGACTTAGAAGACGTTCGTCAGGTGTACCATAACGTCGAACTATGATGAAGAAGCGATAACTTTTCGAAGTTGTCGCTTTTTTTGTTTTCATGATTTGACAAGTCATAAAACGTATGTTAAATTTCAAAAGTCTTTATCGTATTAAAGCGATAACAAGAGAAAGAACTTATGATTCGAAAGGTGTTGGAACTCATGAATGCTGTATTATTAGCTGTCATTGTCTTATTTGCTCTCGCGATCAGTCGTGTCCATATCGTCTTATCGCTCATCCTCGCCGCCATCGTCGGTGGACTTGTCGGAGGACTCGGTTTCAACGACACGTTGACCGCTTTCAGCGACGGGCTTGGTGGCGGTGCCACGATCGCCCTCAGCTACGCCCTGCTCGGCGCGTTCGCTGTCGGCTTGTCAAAGACCGGCCTTCCTGACGTCCTGGCTGAACGGTTGATCAGCATGTCTGGCCGTGATGTGACCGGCAAGAGTGTCGGTCGCGTCAAAGCGTTACTGCTGTCGCTGCTGCTCTTACTCGCTATCAGCTCACAGAACGTCTTACCGATCCACATCGCCTTCATTCCGATCGTCGTACCGCCGTTACTCGTCTTGTTCAATGAGTTGAAACTCGATCGCCGGCTCGTCGCGACGATCCTCACGTTCGGGCTTGTCACACCGTACATGTTGCTACCGGTCGGCTTCGGCGGCATCTACTTGAACGAGATTTTGCTCCCGAACGTCGAGACGAACGGGATGGCCGTCGGTGACGTCAATATCGTCAGCATCATGGCCATCCCGGCACTCGGTATGCTCGTCGGACTCATCACCGCTTTCTTCCACTACCGGAAACCGCGGTCGTATGAAACGATCCAACTCGGTCCGAGCGACTATGAGGTCCGCACGTTGAGCAACATGAAGATTTGGTTGACGGCGATCGTCGTCTTGGTCGTCTTGGTCGTTCAATTGCAGACCGAATCGATGATCGCTTCGGCCGTGACCGGTTTGATCCTGTTGACGCTCTTCCGTCTCATCCCTTGGTCAGAAGCGGACGATATCTTTACGAGCGGCATGCGCATGATGGCCTTCATCGGTTTCGTCATGATCGCTGCGAGCGGATTCGCCGCCGTCATCCGTGAAACGGGTGCGATTGAACCGCTCGTGAGCGGAGCAAGCAACTTGATGGGTGACTCGCAGTTCCTGGCCGCCCTCGTCATGCTCCTCGTCGGTCTCGTCATCACACTCGGTATCGGCTCGAGCTTTTCGACCATACCGATCATCGCCGCCATCTTCGTGCCGTTATGTATCCAGTACGGTTTCTCGGTCGAGGCGACGATCGCCATCATCGGAACGGCCGGAGCACTCGGTGACGCCGGTAGCCCGGCGAGTGATTCGACGCTCGGACCGACGAGCGGTTTGAACGCGGACGGGCAACACGACCACTTGCGTGAGACGGTCTGGCCGACGTTCCTCCACTACAACATCCCGCTCATCGTCTTCGGTTTGATCGCCGCAATGGTGCTGTAATCACTTCCGGTTACGCCGCGTGTAAATCGTGCCGAGCAAGACGAGCACGAGTAAAAACCAAAAACCCGTATACATGAGGACTTCTGTTAGCATCTCTGACTCCTCCTATTGATCAATCTAAAAAGGAGCGACGAAATCGTCGCTCCTTTTTATGATGAAGTTTTTAGACGAGATTGACAAGCCTCCAAGTAAGCGTCGACCGTTTCGGCGACTTCTCGCCCTTCGCGGATCGCCCAGACGATCAAGCTTTGTCCGCGTCTCGCGTCCCCGGCGACGAAGACGCCGTCCACGTTCGAAACGTAGTCTTGCTTCGCTTCGACGCCAAGTTTGCGCAATTCGGATTCAGGACGTTCAAAACCGATGGCGACGAGGACGAGGTCGGCCGGATACGTCTTAACTGAATCTTCGACGACGAAGAACGTCGCGTGTCCGTCCGGTTTGACGATCTTTTCCATCCGTTCCGTCTCGATGCCGGCGACGCGACCGTCTTGGCTAATAACTCGGTTCGAGCGGATCAAATACGTTCTCGGGTCATGCTCATAACGTTCGATCGCCTCGGCGTAAGCATAATCGACCGAAAGCGTGTCTGGTTGAAGTGGCCACGGACGTTCTGGCGCCCGGAACATGCCTTTTTCCGGGTGTTTGCCGAACTGTGTGACCGATTTCGCACCTTGCCGGATCGCTGTGGCGACACAATCGGCCCCGGTGTCACCGCCACCGATGACGATGACGTCTTTCCCGGCCGCGTCATACTGTGCGTCGATCATTTTTCCGCCGAGCACCCGTGTCGACTCGGTCAAATAGTCCATCGCCGGTTCGACGCCGGTCGCATCGTCCCCTTCGATTCCGAGCGTCCGCTGTTTCTGCGCCCCCGTCGCGAGGATGACGGCATCAAACTTGTGGCGGAGTGACTCGACCGTCACATCAACACCGACGTTGACACCTGTCTTAAAGCGGATTCCTTCCGCCGCCAGCAAGTGAATCCGGCGCCGGACGACGTCTTTATCAAGCTTCATGTTTGGGATCCCGTAAAACAACAACCCGCCCGCCTCGTCAGCTTTTTCATACACAGTGACGTGATGACCGATTTGATTCAACTGGTCCGCCGCAGCGAGACCCGCCGGACCACTGCCGATGATGGCGACCGAGCGTCCGGTCCGCATCTGGACGAGGCGCGGCTGGACCCACCCTTCTTCAAAGGCGCGGTCGATGATCGTCCGTTCGATCGATTTGATGGCGACCGGGTCTTCGCTGATGCCGAGCGTACACGACCCTTCACATGGGGCCGGACAAACGCGGCCCGTGAACTCTGGGAAGTTGTTCGTCTCCATCAACCGCTCGTAGGCACGATACCAGTCTTGGTCCGAGACGAGCTTGTTCCATTCCGGAATCAAGTTGTGGATCGGGCACCCGATCGTCTCTTGCCCGATCATGTCACCGACGTGACAAAACGGGGTCCCGCAGTCCATGCAGCGCTCGGCCTGCTTGACGATCGGTTCATCGTCCATCCGGGATGCATATTCATCATAGTCACGTATCCGCTCGAGCACTGTACGCTCAGGGAGCGTCTCACGTGGGATATCGATAAATTTATGTCTCATACTACGCCTCCTTCAGTCACGACCCGGAACAGTTCGAGGGCACGGTCTGCCTCGTTCAGTTCCGGACGAGTGGCTTCAATTTGACGCATGACGTCAAGTACGTTCGCATAATCGCGAGGTACGATTTTGACGAAGCGCTTCCGCTCGTCATCGAACGACTCGAGGATACGACTCGCTTTCACACTATCCGTGTGGAATTGATGCATCTCGAGCAGCGTGTAAATCTGTTCTGTGTCCTCATCGGTCAACTCGCGTTCGACCGCTACGAGTTCCGTGTTGACGAGTTGGTCATAGTCTTGGTCACCGTATAGGAAGGCGACACCTCCGGACATCCCGGCCGCGAAGTTGCGGCCGACCGTTCCTAGGACGACGACCGTCCCACCGGTCATATATTCACACCCGTGATCCCCGACGCCTTCAGTGACGGTGACGGCACCTGAGTTTCGGACCGCGAACCGTTCCCCCGTGTGTCCGTTGAAAAATGCCATCCCCGATGTCGCCCCGTACAAGCAGACGTTGCCGGCGATGATTTGTTCGCTCTCGTCGAACGGGGCATGTTTCTCAGCGATGACCGCGAGTTTCCCGCCGCTCAACCCTTTTCCGACATAATCGTTCGCATCCCCGATCACAGAGATTGTGATGCCATGAGGAAGAAATGCGCCTAAACTTTGTCCGGCCGATCCGCTCAGTCGGAGTGAGATCGTATCTTCAGCCAAACCGATGTTGCCGTGAACTTTCGTCACTTCGTAGCCGAGCATCGTCCCGACGGCCCGGTCCGTATTGCGGACCCGCCCGACGAAGAACGTCGGTTGAAGCGATTTGATCGAACGCGATACGGCTGGGATCAATTTTCGATGGTCGTACGACTGAAAAGCCGGATGAGCTAACTCTTCCTTCCCCGGTAACGCTGTCGGGACCGATAACATCGGTGTCAAATCGAGCATTTTCGCTTTCGCGTGCTCCTGTTTCCAGGCGCTCTCTTCTAGCAAGTCCGTTCGGCCGATGACCTCACCGATCGTCTTCGCGCCGAGCGAGGCGAGTATTTCGCGCACTTCTTCGGCGAGGAACGTCATAAGATTGACGACGTGTTCCGGTTTACCCATGAACTTTTGGCGAAGCGCCGGGTCTTGTGTCGCGACGCCGACCGGACACGTGTCCAGATGACAGGCCCGCATCATGATACAGCCGAGCACGACGAGCGGTGCCGTCGCGAACGCGTATTCCTCCGCCCCAAAGATGGCGGCGAGGACGATATCGCGTCCGGTCATGAGCTTGCCGTCCGTCTCGAGCGTGACGCGACCGCGAAGTCCGTTCAATGCGAGCGTCTGGTGTGTCTCAAGCAATCCGAGCTCCCAAGGAAGACCCGTATGCTTAATCGACGTCCGAGGCGAAGCCCCTGTCCCGCCATCGTAGCCGCTGATGACGATCGTGTCGGCGTTCGCTTTGGCGACGCCGGCCGCAATCGTTCCGACACCGGATTTCGAGACGAGCTTGACGCTCACTTTTGCTTTCGGATTGACGTGCTTCAAGTCAAAGATCAACTGGGCCAAGTCTTCGATCGAGTAGATGTCATGGTGCGGTGGCGGCGAGATGAGCCCGACACCCGGGACTGAGCCGCGCACTTCGGCGACCCACGGGTAGACTTTATTGCCCGGCAACTGCCCACCTTCCCCTGGTTTCGCACCTTGCGCCATCTTGATTTGGATCTCATCGGCATGATACAAATATTCGGCCGTGACACCAAATCGTCCACTTGCCACTTGTTTGATCCGACTGATGCGCTCGTTCCCGTCCGCGTCAGGAGTGAAGCGGTTACGGTTTTCGCCGCCTTCACCTGAGTTGCTCTTCCCGCCGATCCGGTTCATGGCGATGGCGAGCGTCTCATGTGCCTCTTTCGACAGGGAGCCGAACGACATCGCGCCCGTCTTGAAACGGCTGACGATCGAGGCGACCGATTCGACCTCGTCGATCGGGATAGGCTCTTGCGATTTAAAGTCGAACAACTGTCTTAAAAATTGACCGGATGCTTCATGCTGTTTGACGTAAGCGTCATAGTAACGGCGTTCGTTCTCGCGGCATGCCCGTTGCAACAAGTGAATCGACTTAGGGTTAAAGGCGTGCTCTTCTCCGTCGGCTCGCCACTGGAAATCTGCTCCCGCTTCAAGTGGACGGTCACGGCTAAATGCCGATTCGTGCTGACGCCGTGATTCTGCTTCGAGCTCCTTGAACCCGATCCCGGACAGTTGTGACGTCGTCCCGCGGAAATGACGGTCGATCAATGCGCGGTCGATGCCGACCGCCTCAAAAATTTGTGCTCCCCGGTAACTTTGCACGGTCGAGATCCCCATCTTCGACATAATTTTGACGATTCCATCGACTGCAGCCGTTTGATAGCGGCGGATCGCTTCTTCGACCGAGAACGAAATCAATCCGGCTTCTACCGCTTCGGCGATCGTCGCGTACACTAAATACGGATAGACCGCATCGGCCCCGTATCCGATCAAAGCGGCGGCTTGGTGCACTTCTCTCACTTCTCCGCTTTCAGCGATGAGACTGCATGACGCCCGTAAGTTCGACCGAATCAAATGTTGATGGACCGCGCTCATGACGAGCAGGGCCGGCATCGCGAGCGATGACTCGGACATGTCACGGTCAGACAAGACGATGACTTCAGCCCCATCTCGGACGGCCGCATCGACACGTTCAAACAATGACTCGAGTGAACGTTCGAGGTCTGTTTCATACGTTGTCGTGATGCGGACGACGTTCATTTTCAACTTCACCGCCTCGACTGTCGCCGCGTCAATGATCGGATGTTCGAGCCAGACGCGGCGGGCGTGTCCCCGACCGGTATGAACCGGATTCGCTTGAGGACCGAGCCAAGTGAACGTCGCCGTGACGATTTTCTCGCGCAACGCGTCGATCGGAGGGTTTGTCACTTGGGCGAAGTGTTGCTTAAAGTAATGGAACAGCGACCGCGGTCGCTCTGATAAGACCGCGACCGGTTGGTCATGGCCCATCGAGCCGATCGGATCTTTTTTCTCGAGGATGAGCGGCACGAGATATTGCTCGATATCCTCTTTCGTGTATCCGAACGCCCGTTGTTTACGGTGCACCTGTTCGACGACCGGTTCATTCACAGGCTGGTCCGCAATCGTCGTCATCTGCTTCAACCATTTCCCGTACGGTTCGGCCCGGGCGATCGTCTGTTTGATCTCTGCGTCTGGAATGAGACGTTTCGATTCCAAGTCGATGAGGAGGAGCTGCCCGGGACGGAGACGCTGCTTCGTCTTGACGTTCTCCGCATGGACCGGGATGACCCCGCTCTCAGACGACAGGATGAGTTCCCCGTCCATCGTCTCGATATAACGCATCGGCCGCAAGCCGTTCCGGTCCAAGATTGCCCCGATTTGACGCCCGTCCGTGAAGACGACGCCCGTCGGTCCGTCCCACGGCTCCATAATCGACGAATGGTACTGATAAAAGTCTTTTTTGAACGGATCCATCGATACTTCGGCGAACGGCTCAGGGATGAGCATCATCGCCGTGTGTGCGATCGAACGACCGGTCCGAGTGAAGAACTCGAACGCGTTGTCGAGCATCGAGGAGTCACTGCCCGTTTCTTGGAGCACGGGGAACAGTTCGTTCACATCATCGAACAGGTCGGTCGAGGTCACACCTTCGCGGGCACGCATCGCATCGATGTTCCCGCGTAACGTGTTGATCTCACCGTTATGCACGATCATCCGGTTCGGATGGGCCCGCTCCCATGACGGGAACGTGTTCGTCGAGAACCGTGAATGGACGATCCCGAACGTGCTCTTATAAGCCGGCGATTGCAGATCGAGATAAAACCGCTCAATCTGGATCGGCGTCAACATCCCTTTATAAACGATCGTCTTCGTCGACAGGCTCGGAAGATAAAGGTTTAATTCGTCTGTTTTCTCGATCATCCGGCGAAGCTGATAGAGCGAGCGTTCGTTTGAATCGTAGTCCGCGAACGGGCACGACACGAACCATTGATAAATCGTCGGTTGTGTCACCCGAGCGTGTTCACCGATCGCCAAACTGTCGACCGGTACTTCCCGCCAGGCGATTGTCGCGAAATCGAGTTCATCGGCGAGTCGCTCCATTTGTTGTTGCTTGTCGCGCAACTTTGTCTCGTTCGGTTGGAAGAACACCATGCCGACCGCATAGCCCCCCGGCGCTGGCAAGTTCATCGTCTGAGTGAATAACTCGTGTGGCAACTCGGTCATGATGCCGGCCCCGTCACCAGCGTCGATGACGCCTTGCCCACCTCTATGTTCGAGCTTACAGAGCATCGATAGCGATTTGCTGACGATATCGTGCTTTGTTTCTCCCATTAAATTGACATATAACCCAATACCGCATGCATCTTTTTCGAATCGTGGATCGTACAAACTTGTTCGCTCCATCGAATCAGCCCCTCTCTATCCATCTTGTTCGTAAATTTTATTTTGTTCTAAATATTCTGAAAAATCAAGTATGTTGAATGAATTTTTGCATAACGGTAACGGAATGAATATTTTTTGAAAGCGGATACATATTTGATATCAAGGGATTTTTAAAAACAACTTATAATCCATAATGAATATTTATCCATCAAATATATTTATGTATAGGTTCATCAGAACTTGTTATACCCAAAGAAAAAGATAGCCCGTTTAGGCTATCTTTTTGCTTGTCATACTGTTTTTCTGGAGTGATGCAAAAACGAACGCGGCCGTTTCCAAATGATCAAGCCGACGTAACCGAGCGCGAGCACGATGAGCGCGCTCACGAGGACGACGTAAAGCGTCCCGTTGTCGATTCGGGCGAAGATGCCCACATACGCCCAGGCGAAGACGAGCGGGTAGATGAAGTCGCGGTGCCACCACATAAACACCAAAGCGAGGACGACCCCGACCATGAGCATGAGTGACGTCCATGCCAACTCATCTAAGCCGAGCAACGTCGTAATCCGTTCCGTCTTCATGACGATGAAGACGTTAACGATCGTCGCGACCGACACCCAACCGAGGTAAACCGAGAATGGGAAACGGTCAAGCCAGCTCGTCGACGTGCGGAAGGCGATGTAATACAACCAAGCGAGCGTCGCTAAAAACGCCGCCATGACGACGAGCGAGGCGATGAACCACTCGTTTGTGAACGCGAGCAGCCAAAGACCGTTCAAAATACACGACACGAGGAAGCCTGCCTTCATCCGGTTAGCCTGTCGGTTCGCGACCGACCCTTTCTTCAATTGGAGTACGAGCCATACTGCGAGCGCGACGTAAATGAGTCCCCAAATCGAGAAAGCGTATCCAGCCGGTTTGAAATAAATATCGATCCGGTCTGACACGGCAGCGTTATCACCGCTCGCGAAGTAGTTGATGACGACTGTCGCTAAAAACGCCAGCCAGTTGACTAAAGGCCATTTTGACAAGTCCATAAATAGGATCTTCCGAAGAAGACCTGACACCTCCTTTATTAACATAGTATTCTATACCCGTGTGTCTCTGCTCATACACAAGCGAAATGAAAAAGAGACTCAAATAATGAGTCTCAATCGGTTTAAAATTCAATAGTGTCAGGGTCTGGACCGATGCGTTCATGTGTCGCGACCGCATCGATTTTCGCCATATCGTCAGCATCGAGTGTGAAGTCGAA
This sequence comes from Exiguobacterium sp. SH4S7, assembly GCF_004336795.1. Taxonomy (NCBI): domain Bacteria; kingdom Bacillati; phylum Bacillota; class Bacilli; order Caryophanales; genus Exiguobacterium; species Exiguobacterium sp. SH4S7. The sequence continues at coordinate 56,077 of NZ_SJUT01000004.1, read as the reverse complement.
GACGTTGAAGTTTTCTTCGATCCGGTGTGGTGTGACCGATTTCGGCAAGGCGACGTTCCCTGTCTCTAAGTGCCAACGGAGGACGACTTGAGCCGGTGTCTTCCCATACTTGTCAGCGATTTCGGCAAACACCGGGACATCGAGGAATTTTCCTTGCATGAGCGGGCTCCACGCCTCGATTTGAATACCTTCATCTTGGCAGTACTCGACGAGGTCCGGTTGCGGGAGTTGCGGATGAAGTTCGACTTGGTTGATGAGTGGCGTCATCAGACCCGCTTCTTTCAACGCTTCAAGATGATGCTCTTTGAAGTTCGAGACGCCGATCGCTTTGATTTTTCCGGCCTCATACAAGTCGACAAGATCTTTCCAAGCGGCGACGAAACCGTCGACCGGCCAGTGAAGCAGGCACAAGTCCAAATAGTCGGTCTCGAGGCGAGCGAGCGACTCGTCGAACGCATCCTTCGTCCGTCCTTGACGGATGTCCTCGTTCCAAATCTTCGACGTCAAAAAGATGTCGGCGCGGTTGACGCCTGAAGTCATAATCCCTTTGGCGACGCCTTCTTCGTTTTTATAGACGGCCGCCGTATCGATGTGACGGTACCCGACTTTCAACGCCTCGGCGACAGCTTGCGGCGCCTCGGTCTCATTGTCTACTTGCCAGACGCCAAATCCGATCATCGGGATTTGAACGCCGTTTCGTAACGTTGCGAGTTGCATAAATCATTCCCCTTTCTAATCTGTCGAGCTGATTGTAACATACCCGACATCTTATTCCGAAAAACTAAATCGTCAAGTCTTTCCGTGTGAACCAGCCATAGCAGGAGACGATGATCAACACGTTCAGCGCTGTCAGCCAAAACAACGACAACCAAACCGAATCGCCTTGAATCAATGCGTTTGCGTCAAATAGAGAGAAGATCGACAGGTTTCGCAACCAGTCGAGTTGATTGCTGAAGCCTGAGAAGATGTTGGCAATCAAGAAGATTGAAAAGATGCCGCCTGTGACCATGTACGACCGGGTGCTGTCATCGAACAGGCTCGCGAGCACGTAAGCGAGCGACCCGAGGACGAGCAAGATGAGACCGGCGTTGAGTTGCAACGTCCACAACAGACCGCTATCGATGTTTAAGTCGAACAACACGTTCGCGAGCATGAGGCTGAGCCCGTTCAACCCGACGAACAAGACGGTCGCGATGACCAGCAAGGCGATACTCGCCGTCACGTAGCCGCTTCTTGAGATTGGGGCCGCCATGTAGAGCATGACCTCGCCCGAGTCGACCGGTTTGGCCATGAGCCTTGACGCAAACGTCAACGCGAACAAGATGGCGAGCACGTAGAAGATGAGCCCATAATAGTTCCCGGCGAGCAGGTTGATGACGTTGTCCATCGCGAGATTCGGGTCGATCTTGAACACGTCGAGCAGCTCTGGCGGTAGTGAATCGAGCTTCCCTTCGATCAGGCCGGTCTCTTGAATCGATGGGAAGATGGCCGCCAAGAAGAACAAGTACACACTCGTCCCGAGCGCGTAACCTAATATCCAACCCCGATTTTGCTTGAACAGTGACGATACGAGTACCATTTAAGTCGCCTCCCCGTAATATTGCATGAACATGTGCTCGAGTTCGTCGGTGCCGCTCGTCAAAGACGCGATGTCGTGACGGGCGAGCAGCTCGATCAAGCCGTTCAACTCTTCTGACGTCGATAACGACACCGTGACGAATGTCTGTTCACGTGTCCCGATCTGTTCGCTCAATTTGATCGCCGCCGCCTCGTCTTTCATGCCGATGCGATACGTCTTTTTGCTTCGCCGTTTCAGCTCCGCCATCTCTTCTTCGATGATCATCCGGCCGTCGCGGATGAGGGCGGCCCGGTCACACGTCTTCTCCATTTCCGGGAAGTGGTGCGAGCTCATCAAAATCGCTTTCCCGGCTGCTTTTTCAGCGAGCACCCAGTCGACGAGACGCTCTTGCATGAGCGGGTCGAGCCCGCTCGTCGGCTCGTCGAGGACATACACAGGAACGTCTTTCATGAAACACGTGACGATGGCGAGTTTTTGCTTCATCCCTTTCGACATCTTCCGGACTTTCAAACCCGTATCGAAAGCGAACACGTCGAGCAATTGACGCTCCCGCTCCGCACTCGTCACGTGAAGGCGTCTCGTCAGACGAATGACTTCTTCCCCGGTCATGTCTTGCGGATAGTTGATCTCACCTGGCAAATAGCCGACGAGCGCCTTCACCGTCTCGGTCTCCTTCCAGCAGTCATGCCCCATCACGGTCGCTTTCCCTGAGTCGGCGTGGAGCAGTCCCATCAAATGACGAATCGTCGTCGACTTCCCGGCCCCGTTCGGACCGATGAAGCCAAAAACGGTGCCGGGCTCGACACGGAACGAGACGTCGAAAATACCGTGCGTCTGGTCAAACCGTTTCGTCAACTTCTCAATTTGGATCATTTCGCCCTCTCCTTTTTGAAATATAAACATGATATGATTACAAAACTAGTATATCACGTTATTTTTTGAAATGGAAATGGTATATTGATTACAAAACAATGGAGAAGAGGGATGAAGGTGGACGGTTTTACGAAACGGACGGAGACGAAACAACGGGCCATACTTGACGCCGCCAAGTCGCTGATGAGCGAGAAGCAGTCACGCTTCACGATCAGTGAACTTGCCCGCTCTGCCTCAGTCTCACCTGTCTCAATTTACAATTACTTCGGCTCGAAGGAACAAGTCGTCCTTCAAGTGCTCACGCGTCTGACCGAAGATGAGATGGGCTGGATCGAGGAGCGCATCGGGGAACACATCCCGTTCGAGGAGTTACTGATTGAGATATTAAGACGGAAAATTGAATCGGCGGCATTGTTCGATGACGCGGTGTTATCAATCGTCACGGCCGACCCGTCATGGCAACAACTCGCGGCCCGTGGCTATGCCGCGTTTCGAAGCTTGATCGAGTACGGCAAGACGACCGGGGCGATCGACCCAGACGTATCGACCGATGCTTACCTTCGTTACGTTCGCTTGATGCAACAGGCAGTTTTATCAGATCCAGATTTCACTTCGCACGAAATGACCGAGACGATGCAGGAGTATTTTCATTTTTTCTTGCACGGGATCATGCGACGAAGCCGTTAAAACAGGCGACAATCCGCGGATTGTCGCCTGTTTCGTTCACTGCAGTTGTCGGTAGACATGGTCTTCTATCGGATAAAGCGACAGATCAAGTTCGCAGTCTCCCGTCAGCACCAAGTCTGCAAGTACTTTGCCGATAAACGGGCCGACCGTCAAGCCCGATGAACCGAGACCGTTGGCGACGAGTAATTTCTCCGCCCCCGGCACACGACCAAGAATCGGGATCGAGTTCGGTGTGACCGGACGGAAACCGACACGCGTCTCGATCAATTCGGCTTCTGCTAAGCCAGGCGCCGACTCCAGACCTTTTGCGAGCACTTCATGGACACCGACCGCCGTCGGGCGTGCGTCGAACGCCTTGCCCCGCTCATGCGTCGAACCGATGACGACCCGACCCCCTTCGAACCCGAGCAAATACCGGCGTCGCGGCGGCATGACGACCGGCCAATCTGACGCATCGACGTTTGGTAACTGGACGTGGACGATTTGCGCTTTCTCCCCCGAGACGCGTGCCGTATAACCGATCGGCTCGAGCAGTTCAGGCAACCAGGCCCCACACGCCAAAATGATTTCGTCCGCATCGTAGCGGACGCCGTCACATTCGACGTGATAGCCGTCTTCTTCGACGAGAACGGCAGAGCCGTCGATAAGTTTCACGCCACGTTTGACGGCGACACGTTCGAGCGCCGCGCGCAACTTCTCGCCATCGACGCGGGCCCCGCCCTCGACGAGGAGCGCATCGTATTCATCTGACAGCGGTGGGAAAAGAACTTTCGCCTCTTCAGCCGACAGTCGAGTTAACTCACCGATCTCTGGTGCCTCTTCCCGGCGCAGCGTCGTCCGCTCAAGCATCTCGTTCAACTTCTTGTCTTCATGCAACGCGAGCGTCCCGACGCGTTTATAGCCGGTATCACGCTCACCCTCATTCATTAACTCGGCGACGACGTCTCTATAATAGCGGGCACCGCCTTTGGCGAGCGCGTACCAGGCTTTATTGCGGCGTTGGGCGATCCACGGACAGACGATGCCTGCGGCCGCGTCGGTCGCCCGGCCCACTTCTTTTCGATCGATGACGGTGACGTCGGCTTTCCCGGCCAAATGATAGGCAGCCGAGATGCCGACGATGCCCGAACCGATGATAATAATTTTTTTCATAAGTTTCGCCCCCTTTAATCGCGAGGGCGGTCACATCCTTTCCTGTCTTCCTAAAAAAATCATCGGCCCAAGGCCGATGATCAGTCTCGCATCGCGAGGCGGTACAATAAGTCGAGCAATTCGATATAGAGCCAGACGAGCGTTACAATCAATCCAAACGCCGCCACCCATTCCAACTGCTTCGGTGCCCGGGCTTCGACTTGACGTGCGATATAGTCGAAGTCGAGGACGAGCGCAAGTGAGGCGATGATGACGATGACGAACTGGACACCGATCGCGAGCGGTGACGACCCCGTCATGAACGGAAGTCCGGAACCGAAGAAACTCATGCCGATCTGGACGAGATACAATAGCATGACCGTGAAGATCGCGGCCGTGACACCGGCCCGGAACTTTTGCGTCACTTTGACGAGCCCGGTAGAATAGACGAACCACATCGCGAACGCGACGATAAACGTCGTCAAGACGGCGCGACCGACGATGCCCGGTGCCATCGCTTCAAAGAAGTACGAAATCGAACCGACGAACACCCCTTCGACGATGCCGTAGAGTGGTGCGACGACAGGCGCCGTGTTCGGTTTGAAGGTGATGATGAGCGCCATGATCAAGCCAAGAATGAGCGAGCCGATCATGAGTGGGAACAAGAGCGCTTCCCCGATCGTCGGAACGAGCAGCCATGTCGTACCAGCCGCGGCCGTCACGAGCAAGAGCAACGTGAACACTTTCGACCACGTACCGGCTTTCGTCATCGGCTCCGTGCTATAAGCAGTCGACTCCATCGATTTACGGAGAATTGGGTTAGATTTTAAGTTCAACTGTAGAAATCTCCTTTATTCTTTTTTCAGTTTTTGGCCATGACCTTGATAAACTCACGCATATAGTCGGGCAGATCTGGCGGACGACGGCTCGAGACGATATGGCCATCGACGACGACCGACTCATCGTGCCAGATCGCGCCCGCGTTTTCCATGTCGTCTTTAATGCCCGGTGTACTCGTCACGTTGACGCCTTGAAGGATGTTGGCTGAAATCAATACCCAGCCCGCGTGACAGATTTGACCGATCGGCCGTTTTTGCTCATCCATGTAGCGGACGAAGCCTTTCACCGAGTCGAAACGGCGCAACAAGTCGGGCGACCAGCCGCCCGGGACGAGCAACGCATCATACGACGAGATGTCGACGTCGTCGAACGCCACGTCCGACTTGGCCGGGACGCCATACTTCCCAATATAAGCGTGATCCGCTTTCTCGCCGGCGAGGATGACGTTCGCCCCTTCTTCACGTAACCGGTGGACCGGATACCAGAGCTCTAAGTCTTCAAAGTCGTCACTGACGATCTGCAAAATATTCATACCTTGTAACTTCATCGAATCCCTCCCTTTAATTGTCTTTCCCTAGTATACCCGAAATCGGACATCCCGAAAACGAATAATCACTGTCTCGTAGCTGTATATCGATTTTACAGTCAAGAAATCATCTACATCTTGTGGTAGATGTGATAACGTTAGAAATGAATGATTGAAAAGGGGGCACACCTACCATGAAACAATACCACGACTTATGTAACCATATTCTGGACCACGGCGTCGTCAAAGAAGACCGGACCGGTACCGGTACGACGAGCGTGTTCGGCTATCAGATGCGCTTCAACCTGCAGGACGGGTTCCCGCTCATCACGACAAAGAAATTACATACGCGCTCGATCATCCATGAACTGCTTTGGTTCATCTCTGGCGACACGAACGTCCGTTACCTACAAGACAACGGTGTCCGTATCTGGAACGAATGGGCGGATGAGGACGGCAATCTTGGCCCGGTATACGGTGCCCAGTGGCGCTCGTTCCCGAAACCAGACGGCTCGAGTGTCGATCAACTCGCCCAAGTGATCGAACAGATCAAGACGAATCCCGACTCTCGTCGACTCGTCGTGTCTGCTTGGAACCCTGGTCAACTCGAGGACATGGCGCTCCCGCCGTGCCATCTGTTGTTCCAGTTTTACGTCGCCGACGGCAAACTATCATGCCAGTTGTATCAACGCAGCGCCGACACGTTCCTCGGTGTGCCGTTCAATATCGCGTCATACGCCTTGCTGACGCACATGGTCGCCCACGTGACCGGTCTTGAGGTCGGCGATTTCGTCCACACGCTCGGTGACGCGCACATCTATCATAATCACCTCGAGCAAGTGAAGCTGCAGCTGACGCGTGACACGCGCCCGCTTCCGAAACTGAACATCTTGCGTGACGTATCATCGATCGAGGACTTCCGGTTCGAGGACTTTGAACTCGTCGGTTACGACCCGCACCCGCACATTAAAGGAGCGGTCAGCGTATGATCATCCATGTCGTCGCTTGTGGATCAAATCGTGAAATCGGGAAAGACAACGCTTTGCTCTGGCGCCTGCCTGACGACTTGAAATACTTCAAAGCCGTCACCACGGGTCAGACGGTCGTCATGGGTCGAAAGACGTTTGAATCGATCGGCCGGGCGCTTCCGAACCGGCGCAACATCGTCGTCACGTCGAACCGTGAATTTTCAGCACCCGACGTCGAAGTCTGGCACGACCTCGATCGCATCCTCACCGCGCGCGACACCGAGGACTTCTTGGTCATCGGCGGGGCGACGCTTTATGAACAGACGATGCCAGTCACCGAACGCTTCTATATTACCGAAGTCGACGGGACGTTCGAGGCGGACACGTATTATCCGCTCACGCCGCAAAATCTCATCGTCACGGAAGAACAGTTCCATCCGAAAGATGAGCGACATGATTATAGTTTCACGTTCCGCCAATACGACAAAAAAGACATCGAATGAAATCGATGTCTTTTTCAATCCGGTAATTTTTCAAGCCATTGCTCAATTTTTTCTGTGATGACGTCGTTACGGTCTTGCTCCGCCAAATCATCGTACAGCGTCCCGAGCTCGGTCGCCGTTCGCTTCGTGACGGCAAGGATATGGCTATACTTGCCGCGTTGTTCTTTCACGGCCGATAGCGTCCCTTTCGTCGCGGTCGACCCCGACTCGTCTAAGATGAACATCTCGACGTTATCGTTACAGGCGTATAAGTCGTACGGTCGATAGACGACCTCGTAGCGCCGATGTTGTTTCGGCAGCTGTTCGGCTAGTGAGGCGTATTTTTGCGGGCTCATCGTCACATAAGCGAGACGCTTCTCTTCTCGAACTGCAGACGAATAACGGATGATGCGGTTACGCCCGTCACGCTTCGCTTTATACAAGGCCTCGTCGGCATAGGCGCACCACTCTCCGAGCGTCATCCCGGTCTGACAGACGCGCGTATAACCGATTGACACGGTGACATGGTGCTCATAAGGAAACTCCATCTGCTCGATCCGCGTCCTGACCCGTTCAAGTACCGCGTCGACGACGGTCCGGTCGGAAACGTTAAGGATGACCAAAAACTCTTCGCCGCCGTACCGAATCAACTCATCGCTCGAGCGGATGGCTAGACGGATTTCTTCGGCGATGCGATGCAACACTTCGTCGCCATACGCATGGCCAAACGTGTCATTTAACTGCTTAAAGTGATCGATGTCTAAAAGTGCGAGCGTGAAGCTCTCTCCGGAACGTTCTAAGCGGGAGACGAACCGGCTGAACGTCGCTTTTAAGTATTTACGGTTAAAAGCGCCCGTCAATTCATCGACGAGAAGCGCGTTTGAGACGAGCCGTGCCTTTTCAATATGTAAGCCGAGCCGGACGAGCCGTTCTTCCATCGGGATCCACGATTCCCAGTAATCATCAAAGCCGTATGAATAAGCGGCCAAGCGATAATGCTCATTCGTCCCGATGACGATGAGCGGCACATAAAGTTTCTTCATTTTGCTGACGAACGACTGAATGTCTCGCTCTGGGAAGTGAGACCATAGTTCGACATCCATGACGATCGCTTTCGGGACGTCTTCATAATCGTACTCGACCGCTTCTGCGATCGTCTGCAGAAACACCGGCCTCGCCCCTAACTTTTCAACTCTCGGTTTGTAGCGACTAAACGTAGAGAAACTACCCGATAAAATCAATACTAAGTCTTCATCTTCTTGTTCGATTCCCAAAACCGTATGAATATAACGTTTGACCGGCGCAATCAACGCAATCGCTTCTGACTGCGTCAAGACGGGCGGCAGTTCACGCACGTCAGACTCGACCCGACTAAAAATCTCAAGCAGATGCATGAGTCGACGGTTTTTGACTTCCGTTTTCATCCAATCTAATAAAAATTCGATTTCGGTTTTTTGAATCTGTCTAGCTTCCGTGATTTTCGCCAAAATTCCATATACGCGATCTGTGAGTTGATGTTGCTCCATGCCCGACCCCCCAGTTTCGTTCTCCCCGATATTCGCTTCTGTCTCTGATTATGCGACTTCACCCGCGAAAATACAACTATTTCCTCATTTAATTCCTATTGTTTGACATTAATCTAGTTCAAACGTCCTATAAAATCAAAAAAAAAGCGGTTCAACGACCGCTCTTCCTGTTATTTTCCAACTTTTAGATTAGGTGATGTCATCTCTTCCGGACGAATCCACTGGTCGAACTGCTCTTCAGTCAATAGACCTGTCTCGAGCGCTGACTCTTTCAATGAGATGCCTTTTTTATGGGCATGCTTGGCAATCTTCGCAGCATTTTCATAGCCGATGTGCGGATTCAACGCCGTGACGAGCATAAGCGAGCGCTCGACGTTATGGGCGATCACATCTAAATCCGGCTCAATCCCGACGGCACAGTGCACATCGAACGAATGAAGGCTGTCTGTCAATAAACGGCACGTCTGTAAAAAGTTGTACATGATGACCGGCTTAAAGACGTTCAATTCGAAGTTCCCTTGGCTCGCGCCGAACCCGATCGTCGTATCGTTGCCGAGAACTTGGGCCGCGACCATCGTCAACGCCTCACTTTGCGTCGGGTTCACTTTTCCAGGCATGATCGAGCTACCCGGTTCATTTTCAGGAATCGTGATCTCGCCAATCCCGGCACGAGGACCAGAAGCGAGCCAGCGGACGTCGTTGGCGATCTTCATCGCGTCCATTGCGAGCGCCTTCAACGCCCCGTGCGTGAAGACGAGTTGATCGTGACTCGTGAGCGCGTGGAACTTGTTCACGGCCGTCACGAAACGTTTACCGGTCTCAGTCGAAATTTTGGCAGCGACAACTTCACCGAAATCCGGATGCGCGTTGATGCCTGTCCCGACCGCTGTCCCACCGAGCGCGAGTTCTGTTAACGGTTCAAGCGTCCGTTCAATCATCTGTTTCGATAGTTCAAGCATGCGGACCCAGCCGCTGATCTCTTGCCCGAGCGTGACCGGCGTCGCGTCCTGCAAGTGGGTGCGCCCGATCTTCACGACGTCCATATACGTTTCGGCCTTCTTGTCGAGCGTCGCATGGAGCGCTTCAATCGCCGGAATGACTTTATCCTCGACGGCAAGGATGGCGGCGATATGCATCGCAGTCGGATACGTGTCGTTTGAACTTTGTGACTTGTTGACGTCATCGTTCGGATGAATCGTCAGCGTCTGCCCGCGTGCTTTTAACTTGTCGTTCGCCAAGTGGGCGATCACTTCGTTGACGTTCATATTGGATTGTGTGCCTGATCCTGTCTGCCAGACGACGAGTGGGAACTCGGCGTCATGATCACCCGCCACAATCTCATCTGCGACCTCGGCGATAATGTCCGCCTTGCCCTGCTCGAGGACCCCTAATTCAGCGTTGGCCAAGGCCGCGCCTTTTTTCAGAATCGCGAACGCATGAACGACTTCGAGCGGCATTTTCTCCGTCCCGATTTTAAAGTTCTCTAAGCTTCGTTGTGTTTGTGCTCCCCATTTTGCTGAAGCTGGGACGTTGATTTCCCCCATCGTGTCCCGTTCGATCCGATAATCCATGAAAATTCCCCCTCTTTTTTTGACTACGCTTTCATTTTAGCGAAATTTTTGCAAAAAAGAAACGTGCGCCTATGAGAATCGAAAAAAAGTCGAGACACGTCTCGACTTCTTCATCTGCCAAGCAGCGCTGCCTTTGCGACCGAGTCAGCCCGGTTGTCTGCCCGTGGGATCCACTTGATGAACGTGACCGGCAGTTCGTCGTAGGCGATCAACGCCTCAAGAAATAGCGGTTTGACCGATTTGTCTTTCATAAAGCGTTGCTCGAGCGCACGCACGATTGTCTCGGCGTCTGAATAAAACAGGAACGTCGACTCCCCTTCGAGCGCTTCAGCTTGTTTGAGCGCGAAGACGAGTGCCGCGAGCTCGGCTTGAACGCTCGATAGCCCGGTCCGCTTCTCTGTGAACGTAACGACCGTCCCATCGGACGCCTTTAGCCAGACACCGAGCCCGTTCTCCCCGGTCTGTTGATTCGTGGCCGCGTCAAAATAAACGTGAACCAAAGCGGTACGCCTCCCAGTCGGTCTCGATCGGAGCGTCGATATCGATTTGTGACAGACGCTTCGACAGCAACGCGACTTCTTCGTGACCGTCCAATTTTTTCGCATACTTTTGATGTGCTTCAAGCAACTGTTCCGTTCGCAACAGCTCGTATAATTGCTCGACGGTATCGTATGACTGCACGAGGATCGTCGCCGTCTTCGGACCGATCCCTTTGACGCCCGGAATGTTGTCCGACGCATCGCCTTGGAGCGCCTTCACATCGACGAACTGTAACGGTCTCACCCCGTACGTCGCTTCGAACAATTCCCGGCTCATCAACAGTTCCTCACCTTTTTTAGGGACGATTTGAAACACGTTCGGGGATAACAGTTGATGCAAGTCCCGGTCGGACGAGTACATGTACGATTCCCCGGGAAACGCCGTCGCGACGGCCCCCATCAAATCGTCCGCCTCGTACCCGGCCAGCTCAGACTGAAAGATGCCGCGTTCCGTGAGCGCGGCCCGCAGTTTGACGTAATCATGAAACAACGGTTCCGGCAGACCGGTCCGGGTCGCCTTATAGTCAGGGAACAAGGCGAACCGATGCGTCGTTTCAATCGGTCCGTCCCAAAAGAAAGCGATATGGGTAAACTCGTTCGTCCAGCCGTCGACTTTACGGAGCAAACCTTTCAACGTCACTTCGGGGTCGAGCGCCCGGCGTCGTTCGGTCGCAAAATAATAACGTGATAATAAGTTAAATCCATCTACTAGCATCAATCTCATCGTTCATTCACCTCACAAGCTTTCATCCCGCGTTCAAGCGCTTCCCGGTCAAGTTCTTTGCCGATCCAGACAAAAACAGACCGGGTATCGTCGCTCGGTTCATTGGCGAACGTCGCGCCCATCAACTGGTTCGTCGCCTGGACGACAAATTTTGAAGACTCGCCTTCAATACGGACAATCGCTTTGAGACGATAGACGTCTTGTTCATAGTGCATGAGCACTTCTCTGACGTAACGCGTGACCCGCTCGCGGTTTAACGGCACGTCGGTCGTGATCGTGATAGCCCGCAGCGTCGAGACGGACGTATGTCCGGCTGTCAGCTCGCCGAGCAGACGTTCATCGATGCGGGAGAGCTGGAACGTATTCTCGAGTAACTCATACGCTCCGACCGTCTGCTCTGTCTCGATGACACGTACGGTCGGGTTCAATTCACGAATCCGGCCGTGGGCACGCCCGAGCTCGGCCTCGCTGACGAGATCGACTTTGTTGAGCAAGATCACATCGGCATAGGCGATTTGATGGATACCTTCGATGAACAGTTCGCGGTCCATCTGGCTCGCATCGACGACGGTCAAAATCGCCGTCAGTTTAAAGCGCGATCGTAAGTAATCGTCGTAATAAATCGTCTGGATGATTGGAGCCGGGTCGGCAACACCTGTCGTCTCGATGACGATGCGATCGAACGACTCGCCTCGCGAGGCGAGTTGATAAAACGTCTTACTCAAATCATTTTGGATTGAACAACAAATACAACCGTTCGACAGTTCGATCTGTTCTTGATCCATGTTGACGATCAATTGTTCGTCAATGTTGACCGAGCCGAGCTCGTTGACGATCAAGAGCAATCGTTCGTCCGTCGCTTCTAAAAGACGGTTCATATATGTCGTTTTTCCGGCGCCTAAAAAGCCGGTCACTAATTGCACGGGAATCATGCCTTGCACCTCACTTTATAAATTTTCGTGGACCCGTGCCCACTTCTCGTAGCGAGCGTCCAACAAGTCGATCAAATGAAGCAGCCACCCTTCGGTCGTGGCCGGCAGGACGCTAGAACCCCATTCCCGTTTTCCGTGGTGGGACAAGATCATATGCCAAATCCGGTGGTGGACGTCAAGCGGCAACGTGATGCCGGCGGCTTGTTGACTCTTCTCGAACAACAGCCCTCCGTATGGCATGTGACCGACCAGACTCCCCATCGGATTGATGGCGATCCCTGTCGTCTCACTCGTGCCGGTGACGTAAAACAGCTGCTCGAACCGTCTCGGTGACGACAACAGATGACTGTATTCGAACAACTTGCCGATGTCATGGAACAAGATACCGAGCGCGAGTTCGTCCCAGCGGAGCGGTTCTTTCAGTTCTGCCATCGCCTCACACGCCGTATAGAGCGACTCAAACGTCCCACGGAACGCCTGCTCGACTTTAACACCGTTCATCGTATTCCATACGTCTACTTTGTGCAACTGCTCGGCTTCTTTGATGATCCGGAACGCAGTCGCCAAATAATCGTCTTGCTCTTGGATGCGGTAACCGAGTCGCAACATGCAGACCGTATGTTTTAACAGTCCACCGACGTAGTTGTGGTGATGGTAGAGAGCAGCCGGGGCCAATACGAAATCGTCCCAATATTGATCGAGGAGCGCCAACGCGATCGCCTCATAGTCCGGAGACAGCGTCGACAAAATCGCGAACAGCTCTTCGGCATACTGATCGAACGTCTCGTCGCCTGGAAGTCCAGGTAAGAGCGACACCGCCTCGTCCCGGGACATCGGTTGGACACGATCGATCGTGATCGATTTGGCGCCGTCCGGCTTCGGATAGACGTCAATCTTTCCTTCTAAGGCGATCACGCCCGATTCGTAAATCGGTAGCAGTTGATCTTCGTTGCCCCGCAGCCAATGTTTGGCCCGGATCAGCCCGCCAGACGTCGTCAAATTAAGTTGCAACCATTTGGCGCCAGACTTCCCTTCCCGCACCTCGACCGAACTGACGAGCGCATTCGTCTGAATCGGTGTCCCGTCCGACAAATCCGTTAGCCGAAGCGTCGACTTCTCGACTTTCGGAACTTGAAACCTGGCCCGGTCGAACGTACCACCACCTGCGACCGCGTCGATCTGTTGATAATAATTCATGATATGACCCCCTTTTTCTTCTCTTTGCCCATTGTATCGTGTTTTATCGTTCGAGGCGAACATACTTTCGTTACTGGTCAGAAACTTGTGAGGAATATATTGAAAGCGCTTACCTATATTGTTACGATATAAGTAGTTACAAAAAGGGGGAATGATGATGATTTCACTACTAGACACGTATGAACGGTTGATCGCGACAGGGGAAGCGGCACGTTATGCAGATGTCCATCCAACGATTGACGGTATCCTCGAAGGGGCGGTCTGTCCCGTATCAGACAATGAGCTTGAGCAGGCAGTCGCCGGTCACGCTGGAAATCCATATACGCACGACGACCTCATCGACTCGGTCGTCGCGCATGAGATGAAAGGAGCGATGGCCGCTTTAATCGTCTCAGGGTATCCGGTGCAAACACCGCTCGCGAAAGCGGTCGTCTTATCTGCCTTCGCCCGGACGAACCGGATGAATATCGATAAGCTGAAAGAGCTCGGTCACGCCGACCTGCTCGTCCGCATCCAGTCGGCCGACCGCTCGTGGAAACGGACGTATACGCACTTGTATCGGTCGAGTCCCGCCCAAATGTGCGAGCAACTCGACTCGTTGCTCGGTGGCTGCGCCATCCATCGCGTCCTCGAGGCGCTCCATGATGACCGCAACATAAAAACGGCATAAGAAAAGAGCGGTCCCCGGGCCGCTCTTTCCTTATGCTTCAATTAACCTTCCGTCATCTCGACCGCTTCCGGTTCGAACAACGTGACGTTCCGTGCTGGCGAGAACGTCGAAATCGCATGTTTATAAATCAACTGTTGGCGCCCTTCCGACTCGACGATCACTGTGAAGTTGTCAAATGATTTGATGACTCCGCGAATTTGGAAGCCACTGACTAAAAACACGGTCGTCGGAACCATCTCTTTGCGCAATTGGTTCAGAAAATGATCTTGGATGTTATAGCTTGCCTTCATGTTGCATTCCCCCTAGTCTATGTCTCGTTCAAATAATCGGAATTTTCGAAAAAACTCCTCAACCTCATCATAGATATTTTTATACGATAGTTCAAATGATTTCTTTCCCATATCTACCCAAATCCCATCAAATTGATGACGGAACCACGTTAATTGCCGTTTTGCAAACTGGCGTGTATGTTGTTTCAACGTCTCGGTCATCCGCTCTCGCGTCAGTTTCCCGTCTAAGTACGGCACGACTTCTTTATAGCCGATGGCCCGTAGCGCCTGTGTCTCCCGGTACCCGGCACGCAATAAGCGCTCGACTTCTTCGATGAGACCCGCTTCGATCATCAAATCGACGCGATGATTGATCCGCTCATATAAGACGTCGCGATCGGCGTGCAGGACAAACAACTTATAATCGTAATGCTCAGATGGGGCACTATCCATTGCCTGCTCGTCACCTGAGAGCGCGACTTCGAGGGCACGGATGACACGGCGGACATTATTTGGATGAATGATGTCGGCGCGCCTCGGATCGAGGCCACGCAAGCGGTCATGTAACGCCTCGGCGCCGTGTGCTTCCGCTTCGGCTTCAAGCGCTGCACGCAGTTCCGTATCGACCGGTCGCTCCGTGAACTCGTAATCGTATAAAATCGCCCGAATATACAGGCCCGTCCCACCGACTACAATCGGCACCTTCCCGCGCGAGTAGATATCGTCGATCGCCGCGCGGGCGAGACGTTGAAATTTGGCGACGCTCATCGCTTCATCCGGGTCACAAATGTCGATCAAATGATGCGGTACGCCTTCCGCCTCTTCGACCGTCACTTTGGCGGAACCGATATCCATTCCGCGGTACACTTGGACCGAGTCGCCTGATACGATTTCTCCGTCGAACGCCTTGGCGAGCTCGATGCCCGTCTTCGTCTTCCCGACTGCCGTCGGCCCGACAATCACGATGACTGGTGTCTTTTTCATTTCTGTCACTCCTCAAACGAAAGACCGTTCCTAAAAAGGAAACGGCCCGTCAAATTCTTCTTTTAATTGTATCATCAAACACGACCGCAAACAGCATCCAACCGCAGATTAATAAACCGAGCAGTAAAATCAAGCCATCACTCATCTGTGACCGCCTCCTTTACCTACTCCTTTCCCACTTTTCACACTTTAGACACAATTTAACATGCAAACTAAAAACGCTCAGGATGAGCGTTTTTAGTTTGCCGTCTCGACTTGGCGTTTGAACCGCGACATCGCGAAGGCAAAGTAGAGAACAGCCGTACCGCTCGCCGCCCACCAAATGACGTCATAGAGCGGCGTCATCAAATTGGCCAAGCCGAGCAATGCGGGTACGATCAACGTCAACCAAGCGAGGACGAAGGCGACGCGTGCTGTCACGCCGTCGATCGCTCGTTCCAGCGCCATCCCATAGAAGAACAATCCCCAAAGGAACGACCAGAACAACCACGTCACCGCGCCCATGCTGTCACCGTTCGCGAACCCGACGACGGCGTAAAATAGTGCCGAAATCGCGACGAACAGTGAGAACCAGCCGACACCGCGTCCGTCCAAGTTAAAGATGAACGTCACACCGACGTACAAATACGTGAATGCGAACAAGTAAATACCTGCGTATCCAAACAGTTCTGACGGGCTCGCCCCGATGACGAGCCATGTCGCGATGAACGCCTGGAACATGCCGGTGAACAGGCTGAACACCCCGGCACTTTTCATATCGACTTTCCCAAACAGGACGAGGCTGTTAATGAACAGTGCCACGCCGCCGAACAACAAACTAATATTCCCCACAATGATTGCTCCTTTGTATAGATGTCTGACGTCTGATTCGATACGTCCACTGTACATTGGATTCGCTTTCAACGCAATAGGGAAATCAATCGTTTCAGTACACGACGCTCAATCATTCACTTTCTAACTCTTTAATCGCCTCGTCAATCTTTTCCTGCTCCTCTTCCGTGAACGTCGGGAACTGCGGATTGATGTTCTCGAGCACGTCGATCATAACGGTCGAGACGATGTAACGCGCGTACCAGTCATCGTCGGCCGGAAGAATATACCATGGTGCCTGACTTGTCGACGTATTCGACAACATGTCTTCGAAGATGGCCTGGTAATCGTCCCAATGTCTCCGCTCCTCGACATCACTGAATGAAAACTCCCAATTCTTCTTCGGGTCTTTCAAGCGTTCGAGCAGACGATCGCGTTGCACTTCTTTTGAGACGTTAAAGAAAAATTTGATGACCTCAAAGCCGTTCTCCTTAAGATACTGCTCATAATCGTTAATCTGACGGTAGCGCACGGCCCATACGTTCGCTTCATCTGGGATCACCTCGTCGCCTAGTAGATCGTGGACGCGGGGTGCGATGACTTCTTCGTAATACGATCGGTTCAAAATACCGACTTGACCCCGCTCCGGCATCAAATCGTGCATCCGCCATAAGTAGTCATGTTTCTTTTCGGTGTCCGACGGCTTTTGGAAGGCGTTCGTCTTCAACCCTTGGGCATTCAAGTTTGAGAAGATATAGCTGATCGCTTCATCTTTCCCTCCGGCATCTAGCGCCTGCAAGACGACGACGACACCCTTTTTAGCCTCGGCATATAGCTTCCAATGTAACTCTTTTAACCTGTCGACACTTTTTGGAATCAATTCCTCAGTCAACGTCTCATCAGACGGCCGGTCTTGCATGCTCGTTTGGAAGTCGCTCAAGCGAATTCCATTTTTATGGTCGATACGAAATTGGTGAATATTCATAAATCCTCCTCTGAATCAGTTCAGTTTAAACTACAACCCTATTTACCCTCTTTAGCGAGTCTATCACCTACTAAACTAAAAACATCTCTTCCGCGCGGGAAGAGATGTCTGTCTACTTAATTGATTCCGATTAATAGATGCCGACCGCGTCAAACGATTTCGCGGCAGCAACGGCTTGTGTGCTCGTCGAACCGTAAAGGTCTTTAGCCGATTGGACGACCGCTTGGCGAAGACTCGAGAAGTTCGAAGTCGGTGTCAAGTAGACCGTGAGGGCGCGGTAGTAGATGTCCCCCATCTCCATGACGCCGACACCTTGGACCGAGACACCGTAATGCGATCCGCCATTACCTAACAAGTAGGCCGCTTTATTGACGATTCCTGAGTTGATATGGACACCGCCATTGTCTTGCGTTCCTGTATAACGCACCGAATAGTGATCCGGGTCACCGTAAGCGGCCGGGTTCGACATCGAACGTAGAGCGTCCCCTGCAACGCCTGGCGTGTAGATATCCTCCCCGACCAACCAGTCAAAGTTCGATCCGACACTGTATTCGGCGACCGTACCAAAGATATCAGACACCGCTTCGTTGATCGCACCCGATTCGTTCTGGTAGATCAAACCGGCCGTGTACTCGGTGACGGCGTGTGACAACTCGTGGGCGACGACATCGAGCGCACCCGAGAGGTAAGTGAACGTCTGTCCATCCCCGTCCCCGTAAACCATCTTGCTGCCGTCCCAGAACGCGTTGTTGTAACTGCGGCTGTAATGGACCGTCGAGTTGAGAGCCGCCCCGTTGTTGTCGTAGCTATTGCGGCCGTAAGTGTTTTTGAAGAAATCGTACGTTTTAGTCGCATTCACGTGCGCACTGACCGCGGCCCGGTCATACGTCGTGTTCAAGACGTTATCGACGTCGGCCCAAAGTGATCCGGGAAGACGTGTCCGGTTGCCGGCATCGTACGTGTAGATGCCTTTACCGCGCGTCGAGTCTTGTAAATAGTAATATGAACCGCTCTTCGTCGTCTTGAACGTTTGGCTCTGTCCGAGCACGTCGATCCCCGTTCCGGTAAACGCCGTTCCTGTGACGCCGTTCGCCGGTTTGGCGTGAGCCAACTGGTTGTATTTGTTCAACACCTCGCCGCTCGCCGCATCGATGAAGTACGTCCAACGTGATGGTTCCTCAGCATCGAGGATCGTCCCGGTCACCTCATAGGCATAAGCCGCTTCACCTTTGTTCGGGTAGATGACGAGTTCCGCTGCCGGCTCGAGCTCGTAGGCGCCTGTATGACCGACAAGTTCTTTATAGCGGGCGACTGCTTTTCGTTCGTTCAGTTTGATCGATTTATGTAGTCCTTTCAGTTGTTTCGTGTCATCGACGACCGTCTTCAATTGTCCGGCCTCGTCGACCACTCCGACGACGATACCGCCGAATACGGGAACACCGTCCACCGTCTGTTGGAGTTTGACGACTTGTCCGACTTTGTCGCGCTTCGATTCGATCGTCTTGAATTCTCCTTTCGCTTTGGCGAACTCTTTGACGATCGTCGCCGGCGCCTCAGTCGATGGTTTTGTCAACGTGCCTGTCTTCAGTTCTGCCGCCCCGGCGAATTGTGGAACGAGTAAGACGCCTGCGATCAATGATGTCGATAAAACTTTTTTCATATGTGTTTCCCTCCTTATGTGGTGTCTCTTACTTTACATAGTTTCCCACAGTTAAGGAATCCAACTTATTGATTATTTTGACAATTCTAACTATTGAGACATTTAACCTATTCAGTCTTCCTGTTTAGTGCTTTCAACCGTATAAAAAAAGCGTCACCGGGATGGTGACACTTTCTCATTTAATAGACATCTTTTTGGGTGAAGTGATAGAACGCGTACGCCAACGCCGCGAGCGTCCAAACGAAAATGACGATGAGCGAGAACGGCAGTGTCATCCCATCAATCGGCGGGGCTTGTCCCTCGAGATAGGTATGAAGACCGAAGTTGACGTTCACCAAGTATTTCGAGCTGTCCCAGTTCGAACCGAGCGACGTGAGGAGCGGTCCCGAAATGAGGATGGCCATCATGATCCCGATCCCGGTCGCCGTATTTTTGACGAGGACCGAAATCATGAGTGCGATCGTACCGACGGCCGCCACGACGAACCACGATAGACCGACCGACATGAGCAAGTATTGCCACATCGGCAGCGTATGGACGAAGTCGGTCGAGAACGTCCCGGTCGCTGAGGCCTGGAATCCGGTCAAGATCGGTGCGGTCCAACCGTCCCATCCGAGCACGATCCCTGAAATGGCATAACTGACGAACGCCGTGATGAAGATGAGGATCGATGTGTACAACAGCGTCGTCATCCATTTCGCCAACAAAATCTTAAAGCGCCGGACCGGACGTGACAACAGCGTCTTGATCGTCCCGTCGTTATGCTCGCCGCTGACGATGTCTGCCATCAGAACGATGATGAACAGCGGCAGGACGAGCGTCGTCCCTTGGGAGAAGAAGACACGCATGAACGTCGGCGCCCCAGGATAACTCGGGTTGATGTCGTTATCTAAGTAGTATTGGTTTTGTTGCACTTGGAACTCGAGGATTTGCCGGAACTCGTCTTGGACGTTCGCCGAGGCGAGCCGGTTTTGCGTATCGACGATCTCTTGCTGCAAGTCGACACGCCAGTCGATCGTCCCTTGCTCTTCACGCTGCTTCTCGATTTGACGATAGTTGGCGTACGTGAACATCGAGACGAGTACGACGAGGATGACCGAGACGACCAATAGTCGTCGCTTATTATGGATCTTCAACACTTCGTTACGAATCAGGCCGAGTAAAGATGGATTAGACAATATGGTCACCCCCGGTCAATGTGATAAACAGTTCTTCGAGCGTCTGAACACGTCGTTCGAGACCAAAGACTTCCACATCTCGATCAAGCAAATAACGATTTAATCGGGCCGTGTCTTCTAAGTTCATCGAGACACGGATCGTCCGTTCGTCGACGACGTCCGCCTGCTCGATCGATTCAAAACCACGAACAATCGGCAACACCTCAAAACTGTCCGCCACGTGAACGTCGACCGTCGACGCCAATTCATTGATCAGCTCTTGAACGGTACCGACTTTCACAATCTTGCCGCGCGACATGATGGCGACACGGTCAGCGAGCAACTCAATTTCCGCCAAGATGTGGCTTGAAACGAGCACACTGAGTCCGGTTTCTTCGACGAGGCGACGGATAAACAGTCGCAAATCACGGATACCCATCGGATCGAGCCCGTTCGTCGGTTCATCTAAAATCAAGACACGCGGGTTGTTGAGCATCGCTTGCGCGATTCCAAGCCGTTGGCGCATCCCGAGCGAGTACGTCTTCACTTTGTCATCGATCCGGGCCGTCAAATCGACGAGGTCGATCACTTCTTGAATCCGGGCCTCCGTGATACCCGGTAACATGCGCGCGAACACGTTCAAGTTCTCGCGGCCACTCAAAAACTTATACAGCTCGGGATTCTCGACAATCGCCCCGATCTGGTTCATCGCTTGGACGAACTGGCGCTCGACGCCAAAACCGCAAATCGAGACGGACCCTTTCGTCGGTTTGATCAAGCCGACGATCATCCGGATCGTCGTCGTCTTACCAGCACCGTTCGGTCCTAAAAAGCCGAACACTTCCCCAGGAAACACATCGAACGAGATATCGTCGATGATGGTTTTTTTCCCGATTACTTTTGTCAAATGGTCTATTTTCAATGTTGGTTGCATCGTCTCACCTCAACTCTATTCTAGCGGACTCGTCCGCTTCTGTCCTATTCGAACATTCACATAGGGCAGGTTCAAATATATTTGATATGATGGTTACATAGAAAGTGAGGTCATCAGATGAAAAATGGGAAATGGTATGCCTTTTTAATCGGCTCTGTCTTGTTGACGGCAACGGCCTTGTTTGGTCTTTGGATTGGGTATCAAGACATCGTCAACCCGCCGGAGCGTACGCTCTCGGTCAGCGAAGATACGAGACCTGAACCAGACGGCGAAATTTTCGTCGCTCTCGGTGATTCAATCACACGCGGCGTCGGTTCGACGTCAGGCGCCGGTTACGTTCAACCGGTCAGCGCAGCTCTCGAAGACCAAGATATCCGCACACAAAACTTGGCCATATCGGGGGCACGCACCGAGGACCTGCTCGCTCAGCTCGCTCAGCCGGAAGTTCAGCGGACAATCAAAAACGCCCGCTACATCACGCTCACGATCGGCGGCAACGACCTGTTCAACCGGGGCGAAAACGTCGATAACTTCGAATCTGTCGATATCGAACAAGTCGTCACGGACGCTAAAGCAAACTTAAATGATATCTTTGCAGAAATCCGTGGTCTGAACGACACGGCTCAAATCGTCTATAT
Organism: Exiguobacterium sp. SH4S7; assembly: GCF_004336795.1. NCBI lineage: Bacteria > Bacillati > Bacillota > Bacilli > Caryophanales > Exiguobacterium > Exiguobacterium sp. SH4S7. The sequence goes on along the minus strand of NZ_SJUT01000004.1, from coordinate 34,395 downwards.
CGCGCTTTACAACCCGTTCCCCGAGAACACGAACGGACAGGCGTTCAACCAGCTGATTCTCGACTGGAACGCTGCGGCGGCTAACCTTGGGAATACTTACCGCATCGACGTGATCGATCCGTTCGCGTACGTGAGCGACGTCACCCGAGACCTCGCAAGCGATCAGTTCCACCCGAGCGATCGGACGTATGAAAAACTTGCCGATGACATTTTATTTATCCTCGACTAAACACGTTTGGCCTGATCACATGGATCAGGCCATTTTTACCGTTCATATTGGATAAGCCACGTCTCGTCGACTCGTTTCATCGCCGTGCCGTACCAACCCGTCTTCAATAATTCGACTTGGCCGTCCGTATCACTCATCTCAAGCCACGCCGTCTCACCTAACGGTCGCCAACCCGTATGCAGTTCTTTCATAAAGATATAACGAAGTTTACCGCCATACTTTTGTTTGAGTGCGCCGATTCTTAGGCCCAGGACAAACTTGTCCTTCAAGCTCGGGATGTTGAACGGGGCGACGGTCGCACAGACGAGGTCAAACCGCTCGTCTTGGCTCAATTCTTCCATCAACAGCTTCCCTAAATGTTGCTGCAAACGGTAGCCCCGATAAGACGGATCGACGTTCGTCACCTCTTGGTAGATGATGCGATCGAGTTCATCCTCACGCCGCCCGATGTCACGACCTAAATGTTCGTCATCGAGCGGCGGGATGAGCAACGCCCGAAACGCAATCAACGCATCTTTGTGGAACGCGCCGATGATCGTCTGATCCGACAACAGCTTCATGAATTCGTCTGTCGTGAGCGCTTGGTAATGGCTACCTTCGGCAAGATCAGCAATCACGGTTTGTTGCACCGCTTCGATGGCCGTCAAGTCCATATCGGTCAAATGCCGAACGTCGAGTTCAAGTCCATTGCATTCACCGTGCCACATGATCGGCGCCTCCGACTTCATAGTAATCGGTCGTCAGGCGACGGAGCACGTCCTCATCGACGTCGACACCGAGACCCGGACGGTCGTTCAAGCGGATGAACGGTAAATCGTACGTCAAATTGCCGACGTCCGTAGCGAACCGGAGCGGGCCGGTCAGTTCGACCGATTGAACGATTTTACTCGAGAACGCGACGTGAAAGCCCGCGCTCGAAGCGATCGACGATTCGACCATCGAGCCGATTTGACACTCGATACCGGACATCTCGGCCATATGGACGAGTTTTTTCGCCGGATAGATGCCGCCGCACTTCATCAATTTCACGTTCACTTTATGCGCCGCTTGCATCATCGTCAAGCGGCGCATGTCGGCGACACCCCGTACCCCTTCGTCAATCATAAGCGGGACCGATATTTTGCCTTTAACTTCGAGCATTCCTTCAAAATCGTCGGCTTTGACCGGTTGCTCGACCCAATCGATATCAAACGGTTCGAGCTTACGCATCGCCTGCAGCGTCTTCGCCGCGTTTACCCAGCCTTGGTTGACATCAACACGGATTGGGACGTCAGGACCGACCGCTTGCCTTACTGCCGCGACACGACGGACGTCCGAGGCGACATCGACGCCGACTTTCATTTTGACGGCCGTGTAACCTTCTGCGACCTGTTCCGACGCTTCCGCCGCCATCGCTTCAGGCTCACCGATACTTAAGACGTGTGTGACCGGGAAGGCGTCGTGATAGCGTCCGCCGAGCAACTCGTAGATGGGTTGTCCGAGCTTCTTCCCGATCAAGTCATGGCAAGCAATGTCGAGCGCTGCCTTGGCCGCTGGAACGTCACGGATGGCCCGGTCCATCTCGTCGTGAATCCGTTCTAGATGCATCGGGTTCCGTCCGATCAACAGTGGACCGAGCAAGTGGCGAATGACACTGATCGTACTCTCAAGCGACTCGCCCGTCACGTGTTCGTCGGCAACCGCCTCACCGTACCCGACGAGACCGCATTCGGTCGTCATCTTGACGATTACCGACGGCATGACGTCATAGCGATGGTAGCTGACGATGAACGGGACTTTGAGCGGTAGTTCAATCGCAAACAGTTCTATTTTTTCTAGTTTCATGATAAGTGCTCCTTTACATTTAAAAGTTCATTGTATATATTGTCGTTAAATAGTCGCTAAATTGCAAGGAGGAGTTTTCGCATGTCGCTTCATTTAGCAATCGTCGGTTCAGCCGACTTCGTCGCTACCATCACAGCGCTGGCCCCTGATTATGAAGATGTTCGCTTCGCCTACTATACGTATCAACATCCGCACGAGGCGGCCACGATCGCCAAACAGCTCGGTTCGTTCGACGGCGTCTTCTTCTCGGGATCGTTCCCTTATTCGTACGCGCTGCCTTATCTCAGTACGAATATGGCGCACCACGTCGTCCAAGACGAGACCGTGCTGTTGACGACGCTCCTGTCGGCGGCGCTCACTCGTGCCGTCTCCCTCGAACACGTGTCGATCGATGTGATCGAGCCGAAACGGTTGGCGGCGATTTTATCGTCCCTCCCCGCAGTGACGACACCACCTCGTTTAATGAAGATTCATCCTGACGTCGACTTTCAAGACGTATTCGCGTTTCATGCGGACTTACAACCCGCTCAAACGAACTTGGCCTTGACGAGCATCGAGCGTGTCCACAGCCAATTGCAGGAGCAAGGCTATGAGAGTCAGCTCATGATCGAGCCGCCGAGTACGATCCGGTACCATCTCGAGCAACTGATTCAACGTGTTCGGCAACTATTGGCGGACAACGCTCAATTTTCAATCATTTTATATGATACCGATTCTGAGGCGCTCCGCGACCATTTGGCAACGGTTCACTATATCGGCGGACATCTCGAAACGACGGACGGTCCCTCGACCGCTCTGTTGACGACGAAAGGCGAGACGATCAGCGCCCTCGAAGAAAACACGCTCGCCCCCGCGTCTTTTGACTCTTCAATCGGGATCGGCTACGGCACCCAATACCAACAAGCTTACGAACATGCACAAATCGCCTTGTCTGCAGCCACCGACGAACGAGTCCGCATCGTTGACGACTCGAAGCGATTGTCTTTCCCGAAACGCGACGACGTGACTTCTTACCGTGTGACCGAAGAAGTTGCGTTCGATATCGTCAAACAAGTCGGCATCAGCCCGGCCAACGCCGGCAAGATCATCCGATTCTCGAAACGCAAACTCGAGTTCACCGCCAAAGAGCTGACCGACTACTTGAACGTCTCGCGACGGACGACCGAGCGACTCATCAAAAAACTACACGACGCATACCTTGTCAGCGTCATTGGTGAAGAAATGAGTTACGCCCAAGGCCGCCCCCGTGCCGTCTATAAATTCAATTTCCCGGCCTAGAGGGCCGGGAAATTTTTATAATGCCGCTTGATCTTCGACTTGTGTTTCTGCTTGCAACACCGTGATCCGTTCGATCGTGAATCCTGTGAACGCATAGATGATCGAGATGACCGGGACGACGAAGTTGAGCACGGCGTAAGGCGCGTACTCGAACGCCCCGACACCGAGCGTCCCGAGAATGAACACCCCGCACGTGTTCCACGGGATGAACACTGACGTCAGCGTGCCGCCGTCCTCGAGCGCCCGGGACAAGTTCTTCGAGTGGAGCCCCATCTTCTCATAGGCCCCGGCAAACATGCGTGCCGGCACGACGATCGATATGTATTGCTCGGAACACGTCGCGTTCGTCGCAATCCCGGCAAGAATCGTCGACGCGATCATCGAGCCGGCCGTCTTCGCTAGTTTGACGATCTGGTTCATGATTGATTGCAGCATCCCCGAATACTCCAAAATCCCCCCGAACGTCATCGCGACGATCGTCATCGAGACGGTATACATCATCGCGTCGAGCCCACCTCGACTGAATAAATTATCGACGAGCTCATTGCCGGTGTCGATCACATAGCCGCTTTGAAGCGCACCGACGCTATCCGAGAGCGATCCGCCTTGAATGACGACTTGGGCCAGGAAGCCGAGCGCGATCCCGACGACGAGTGCCGGGATGGCCGGTACTTTTTTCGTGACGAGCACGATGACCGCGAGCGGAATCAGTAGCAACCAAGGCGAAATGACGAAACTGTCCTCCAAAATGCCGAGCGTCTGCACGATATCTGAAGGATTCGTCGCCGTATCATTGAAACGCGTCCCGAGCCACCAATAGACGCCGAGCGCGATGATGAGTCCTGGAATCGTCGTATAAAGCATATGACGGATGTGGACGAACAAGTTCGTATGCGTCAAACCGGCCGCAAGGTTCGTCGTATCCGACAGCGGCGACATCTTATCGCCGAAGTAGGCGCCCGAGATGACGGCACCTGCGACCATCGGCGCCGGAATCCCCATGCTGAGCCCAATGCCCATCCCGGCGACACCGATCGTCCCCATCGTCGACCACGAACTGCCGATCGATAAAGCAACGACCGCACAGATGAGACAGATCGTCACGAGGAAGTAGGCCGGCGAGATGATCTTCAACCCAAAATATATCATTGTGGCGACAACGCCTCCCCCGATCCAGGCGCCAATCGTCAAACCGACCAAGATGATGATGACGACCGCCGGCAAGGCGAGCCGTATCCCCTTGTACATCATCTCCTCGATGTCTTTCCATTTGTAGCCGTGACGCCACGCGACAAGCGAAGCGGTCGCCGTCCCGACGATGAGCGGGATGTGTGGCCCTTGCTCGAGTTTGACGATGGCGACGAGCATGACCCCAATCATGACAAGTAGCGGCAACAACGCCCAACCAAGCTTCATGTCTTGCCTGTTCCCCTGCAGTTCCATGTAAATTCCTCCCCGTTAGCGAAAATTCAGAATTGTCGTTATATTGTCGCTAATGAAATTATGATAACGCTTACATGAGGAGTTGGCAACAAAAAAATGGACGGCAAGCTGACGCCCCGTCCATTTCGTTTCACTTTATAGTATTGCAACCGCTCGGCGTAGCGTCTCGGCGAGCAAAGCCGCCCCTTCAGGCAAGACGTCGCGGTCGAACGTCATCTGCGGGTGATGCAGTCCCGGCGTCAAATTTGCCCCGATCCCGATCATCGTGGCATCGAGTCCCGGTTTCTCGACCGTGTAAAAATGAAAATCGTCACTTCCCGACGTCACGATGCGATTGACGAGCGCGTCCTCGCCATGGAGTGCGATGATCGCTTCTGCTGTAATCCGGCTCGAGTGTTTCCCGATCTCGGCACCCGGCGTGAAGTCTTGCCATTCCAACTCGATCTCGACGCCATGCAGCACGCTAATTTGATGCAACATCGTCTCGAGACGGTCACGAAGCTCGAGCAGTTCTTTATTTTGCTGGGCCCGCACGTCAATCGAGAACGTGGCGTTGCCCGGAATGATATTCATGTTGTCACTTCCTGCCTGGACACCGGTCAGCTTGATCGAATGCGGCTCAAACGGCGACAGATAGATGCTTTTCAACATCTGTTGAATCGTGAAGACGACGTCGAGCGCATTCTGACCTTGGTGTGGCCTCGCACCGTGGGCATCGTCCCCGATGATCCGTCCTTTCAAGAACAAAGCGGCGCCGTGTTGAATCGCAGCGGCGTATTGGCCGCGCTTCAGCTCTTCGAGCGGGCGCAAATGAATGCCGTACAAGTGGCTGACATCGTCAAGTGCCCCTTTATTGATCATCGCGAGCGAGCCGTTACCTTGTTCTTCCGCCGGTTGGAAGATAAAGCGGATCCGTTTCGAGAGCGCCTCGTCCTTTAACAGCTCGAGCGCGCCGAGCACCATGCTTATGTTGGCGTCGTGGCCGCACGAATGGTTGGCCCGGAACTCTCCGTCGACTTGTTGCCATAAGGCATCGATATCGGCTCGGACGGCGATAACGTCGGCACCGGTGCCGATTTCAGCGATAACACCCGTCACGTCGTCAAACGTCTCGTGACGCACGTTCCATGACGCCAAGATGTCCGCAATCGTCTTCGTCGTCTTTTCTTCTTTCCAACTCACTTCCGGATGAGCATGAAAATGCTCGAACCAGTTCAGTACGTTCGTAGTCATGATTGATTCCCCCGTTATGTAGTCACAGTTTCTTGACGCCTTTGATCAACACCCATTGCAGCGGCAGTCGACCCCATGTCACCCATTTTGGTAACGTCTTGCCCCCGATCCGGGATGGTTTGAGTGCCATATTGATGTTTGCCGGGAACACGGCAATCAAAAAAGCTGGCAACGTCTTCTTGACGAAACCGGTCCCTTTGTTCAAGAGCAACAACACGCCATAGACGACTTCAATCACACCGCTAGCCTGTACCATGAAGCGCTTGAACGGCCATGATTTCGGAATAATCGACATGAAGGCGCGCTCTTGAACGAAATGCATGATGCCGGCCCCTAAAAATAACACACCGTATAACTTACGAATCACGTTATCCCCTCCTTTTTCTAAGCATAACAAAAAAGATGGGCATCGTGCCCATCTTTACAACGCGTCTCCGTTCGCATTTTGAATCTCGACATCGACCGTTTCGGTCTTGCCGTCCCGGACGTACTCGATCGTGACGACGCCGTCCGTGTCACGAATCAATTCGCTCCGCAAATCGATGAACGAGGACACGGGTTGATCGTTGATTTTGACGATGACGTCACGAGCCTCAAGGCCCGCTGCCGCCGCCGAACTGTTCGCCTGCACGTCGACGATAATCGTCCCGGCCGTCACCGACTCCGGTAGCTTGATCTGTTCAGTCAAATAACCAGGCGGGAACTCATTAACGTCACGCAATGAGACACCGAGCGACGGATGGTTCACTTCGCCGGTCTGCTCAATTTGATTGATGAGCGGCAACGCGATGTCGACCGGAATCGAGAAGCCGACCCCTTCGACAGAATCGGTCGCGATTTTCATCGAGTTGATCCCGATCAACTGACCGGATTCATTGATCAACGCCCCACCAGAGTTACCGGGGTTGATGGCCGCATCCGTTTGGATGACTTCGGCATTAAAGTCCGCTTGTCCGTTCTCGTCCGTATCGACCGGTACGAGACGCGACGTCGAAGAGACGATCCCGCGTGTGACCGAGTTCTCAAACTGTCCGAGCGGGTTACCGATGGCGATGACCGTCTGCCCCGGTTTCAATTCGCTCGATTTCCCGATCTTAATCACAGACGATACGTTGTCCGCGTCGACTTCGAGCACGGCCAAATCGTACGTCGCATCGCTTCCCATGAGCTTCGCATCAGCAGTTGAACCGTCGTTGAACGTGACGGTCAGACGGTCGGCGCCATTGACGACGTGATGGTTCGTGACGATGTAAGCCGAGCCATTTTCTTTTTTATAGATGACCCCTGATCCGACACCCGCTTCGACCGCTTCGTTCGAGAATCCGCTCGCCGCGAAGTTGTTCACGGTCACGACTGCCGGTTGTGCCACCGCGACCGCATTGGTGACCGATGTGTCTTTGATGTTCGATGAGGTTTGGACAGGTGTCCCGTCTGACGTCACATTCGTATTCGACGTGACGTCAGGTGCTTGATCGATAAACGGTAACGCAATCGCACCGGTCAACAACGCCCCGGCGACGCCGCCGATGAACCCTGGGAACATCCGGCTCATGAAAGAGGGCCGAGCGACTTGTTCTGCTTGCGGAGGCTCAGGCGCCCGCTTTGACGAACCTAGCTCTGTATCTAACCAATCTTCATGTCGATTTTGTTCATTTGGCCGATCATTTCGTTCCATAACATGTCATCTCCTCAATGATGTTTCCTCTAACTTCTACCCTGAGTATAATAGAAGCCGGCACCGTTTCATGGAATTGACGGAACGATTACAAGATTCTTCACAATTTGCGTCAATTTCGTCAGACGATGTCGTTCCGTAACGTGCCGAGCCCGGAAATCGTCACTTCGACCCGGTCTCCGGACTGGAGGTAGACCGGTGGCTTCATCCCATGTCCGACCCCGGCTGGCGTCCCGGTCGCGATGATGTCACCCGCTTCGAGCGTCATCCCTGCTGAGAGCGTCCGAATCAGTTCATCGATCGGTCGGATCATGTCATCTGTCGATCCGAGCTGACGGTTTTCCCCGTTCACGTCTGTGCGGATTGACAGTGGAAATTCGAGTTCTTCCGGCGTGACGATAAATGGTCCGAACGGACAGAACGTGTCGAACGACTTGCCGCGGAAAAACTGGACGTGCTGCTTTTGCACGTCTCGTGCCGTAATATCGTTAATGATGGTATACCCAAAAATGTGGTCCTCGACGTCTTGAATGTCGCGTCCTGACTTTCCGATGATGACGGCGAGCTCGCCCTCATAGTCAAGTTGGTCGGTAAGCGCTGCATGACGCTCGACGATGGCATCAGGACCGACGACCGAGGTCGGTGCTTTCGTGAAGATGACGAGCTTACCGGCTCCCGCCGTATCCATCTCTTTCACGTGCTCCTCGTAGTTTTTCCCGATGCAGATGACATTTTTCAGCGGCCGGTATGGCGCTTGAAGTTTGACGTCTTCGAGCGCTCGTACGCTTGCGACGTCTAGATCGATATCCGGTTTAAATTCGCGAGCAATTACTTCTAACAATGAGTTCGTATGTAGTTGATCACTGACATCATATACTTGGTCCGCTTCGACCACCCCGACTCTTGTCTCCCCTTCGATTTCATAGCTACACCATTTCATAATGATTTCCCCCTTTTTTGTTAGTATACAAAAAATCGGGGCGTTGTCGCCCCGATCACGCTTTGTTCAGAAAAATGATCCGCTGGTTGCTCGACCCCCGGAAACGGAGCGAGCGGTCCATGAGCGGCTGCTCGAAACGCCCGTCGACGAGCACGTCGGCGTGGTCAAGGACGATGTCGATGTCCTCATTTTCTAGCTGTTGTAGCGCTTCGAACGTGTAGCCAGTATAGATCCAGACGTTCTTCCCGAGTGTCTTGCAACCGCGCACGACCTCCGACAGCTCAGCCGGTTGCAGGAACGGCTCACCGCCCGATATGGTCACGCCTTCCCATGCGGCCGTCTCGACACGGTCCAACAACTCTTCGACCGAGATGTCACGACCGCCTCGCGGATTCCACGATTCAGGGTTGTGACAGCCCGGGCAACGATGCGGACAGCCTGCTGTAAAAATCACGGTTCGAATGCCCGGACCATCGACGACCGATTCTTCAAGTACGGATAGGACGCGCATGATGTTTCACCCTCGCTCGTTCTTCTTCTCGTTTCGCCGAGTTCCATCGATCCATCGTCCCGACCAAATAACCGGTGATACGACGGATCCGCTCGATCTGATCTCGTTCCCCGCACGTCGGGCACGACTCGTCGATGATTCCTTCTAGACCGCAACTCCCGCAACGATCGACCGGATGATTGATCGAGCCATAGCCGACGTCATGCGCCCGCATGAGCCGCACGATCGATTCAACCGCTTCCGGGTTATGGGCGAGCGAACCGTCGACCTCGACGTACGTAATATGTCCGGCGTCACATAAGGCGTGGTATGGTGCCTCGATTCGAACCTTGTCCCGGATTGAGACGTGTTGATAAACTGGGACGTGGAACGAATTCGTATAAAACGCGCGATCGGTCACACCGGCGATCATCCCGAATTCGTGTTGATCGTTTAACACGAACTTCCCGGACAATCCTTCGGCCGGCGTCGCCAGTAGCGAAAAGTTTAAATCATGATCGTCTCCCGCCTGCCTCATCCGTTCCGCGAGATGGGTCACGATATCAAGCCCGAGACGTTCTGCTTCTCTTGATTCAACGTGCGTCCCGCCAACGAGGACGCGTAGCGCTTCGGCGAGACCGATGAAGCCGAGCGACAACGTCCCTTGTTTTAACACGTCTCGTAATTCCGATTCAGGCAAAAGCGTCTCACTCCCCCGCCAGACGTGCTGCGCATAAAGAAAGCGGAATTCGTCCGCATGTCGCTTGCATTGATAGTCGAAGCGCTCGAGCAATTGCTCGATGGCGATGTCAACGAATCCATCCAACGTCTTATAAAACGACTCGATATCGGATGACACGAGTGCCATCTTCACTAAATTCAACGTCGAGAACGATAAATTACCTCTTCCGATCGACGTCTCTGCCCCATGACGGTTTCCCATCACCCGCGTCCGGCAGCCCATATAGGCAACTTCCGAAGCATGTGTCCCGTCATAGTACTGAAGGTTGAACGGCGCATCGACGAACGAGAAGTTCGGGAACAACCGCTTGCCCGTCACGCGGCATGCGTGGCGGAACAAATCGACGTTCGGGTCCCCGTCATTGAAATTGACGCCTTCCTTTACTTTGAAGATTTGAATCGGGAAAATCGGCGTCTCCCCGTTGCCTAATCCTCGCTCTGTCGCTTTTAATAACTCGCGGATAAACACCCGTCCCCACCGACTCGTGTCGGTGCCGTAGTTGATCGACACGAACGGAACTTGACCGCCGCCGCGCGAATGCATCGAGTTGGCGTTATGGATAAACGCCTCGCACGCCTGGTACGTCGCCGATACGGTTTCTGCTTCAGCAATCTGCTGTTGTTGCTCCACCGTCAGCTCAATCGGTAGTCCGTTCAACCGCTCGAGTTGACGTTCATACGTCTTCTCGACGTAAGGAGCGAGATCGACGTCAAACATCGGGAACGCCTGTCCCCCGTGCTGCATGTTCTGATTCGCTTGAAGAATGATCGAGGCGAGCGCCAGCGCCGAACGAATGTCCTGCGGGGGACGAATCGTCCCGTGTCCGGTGTGGAACCCGTTCGCGAGTAACTCTCCGAGCGGGATTTGACAACACGTCGTCGATCCGGTCACATAGTAATCGGCGTCATGCACATACAAGTAGTTATCACGGATCGCTAGACGTGACCGTTCCGACAATAGGTACGTGGTCGATAATTGTTTTGACACTTCTGAAGATATGCGCGCTAGTTTGCCGAGTGGCGACTTCCCGTCGACGTTGGCGTTCTCTTGGATCAAATCTTGATCTGGTAGCACACAGACATCGTTATAAAGCTGGAGCATGTTCACTCCGCATCACCTCGCTATATATTGATTATTTAACGGCTGATAACCGATAAAAATTCTATATATAGATTATGTCACGTTTTATCGATTTGAGGCACGTCGATATTGTGACAGTTGCAACCGATCCCGAACGTAAAAAAACAGCCGAATCCCTGATGTGGGCTCGACTGTGCGTTTCGTGATGTATGTCATACTTCTTTGGCTGGCTTGACGATTTTCAGTTCGACTTCTTCTTGCTCTGACTCTTGTGCTTCACGCAATCCTTTAGCGTTCAACCATGTATAGATCGCTCCCATGAATAACGCGCCTCCGATAATGTTTCCGAACGTAGCCGGAATCAAGTTGTGGATGGCTCCAGCAAAGCTGATTGCTTCTGGATGCGGAACAACGAGTGTGAGTGCGAACAAGACGAAGTTGGCGATGACGTGATCAAACCCTGAAGCAAAGAAGACGGCTACTAGGAAGATCATCGAGAAGATTTGGGCAAATTCATTTTTCATCTGTTTCGGCAAGAAGATGGCGAGACAGACCATCCAGTTACAGAAGATGGCTCTAAAAAAGATTTCGACTGTCGTATGATGCATCTTGCTCTCGACGACGGCAAATAACCAGTTGTTCATGCCGAGCTCTTGAATGACTCCAGTCGGCGCGAGCAACAAGGCGAAAAGAATGCCGCCGAGCGCGTTCCCGACGAAGCAAAGCAACCAGACGAGCATCGTATCACTCAGCGTCGTATAGCCACGCATCGTTGAAGTCGTAAAATACATCGTATTCCCGGTAAATAGTTCAGCGCCTCCGTAGATGATCATGACGAGCGCGATCCCGAACGAGAATCCCCCGATGAGCGTCGTAAATGGTGAATCTACAAGATACATGCCGTTGACGACTTTTAATGTGAAGATTGATGCGAACCCGATAAAAATCCCCGCGAGCATTGCCCGTAAAAAATATTCCATCGGCCGATAGTGAATCATCGCTGAGGAAGCCTGTGCTTTCTTCCGTAATGATTCGAGTGCATGGATTTCCATTGATGCCATGTCACAAACCCTTCTTTCTGTTTAAATGAACCATATAATAAGAACAAACATGTGAAATCATTAACAATATAAGCCCGGAGCGACATTTTTGCAACTGCCCATTCGAACTGTTGACATACTTTTCACATCGTAATCGGTTACATTTGTCGGATTTGTGACTAAAAAAAGCGACCCTTCGTAAAGGGCCGCATGAAACCAATTATTCTTTCTCAGAAGACTCTGTCGTCTCATCAGTCGATGCTTTAGTCGATTTTTCTGGAGCTGAAGCTTCTTCACCTTCAGTTTCCTCTTCTTCGACTGCTACCGGCTCGTTCACTGATGCGATTTGAAGATCGCCTTCAGATAAGATTTCGTAATCTTTATTCTCTGGAATATCAGCAACTGTGAGTGAGTCACCGATCTCTAGCTTGCTAACGTCGAGCTCGATCCGCTCTGGGATGTTAGCAGGTGTTGCCGAAACAGTGACTTTATAGAGTGCTTGCGACAAGAAGCCGCCTTCTTTGACACCTTTCGCGTCGCCGACGAGTGTGACGTCTGCTTCAACTTCAGTTGCCTCATCCATTTTGACTGCCATGAACTCGACGTGCTTGTATGTGTTCGTGAACGGGTCAACTTCCGTCCCGTGAACGAGTGTGTTTACTTTCTTGCCGTCGATGTTGAGTTCGATCAAGGCGTTGTCTCCGTGTTCACGGAGAATCTTGCGCAATGCCATTTCTTCAAACGCGACTGGTGTGCTTTCGACTTTGTAGCCGTAAACGACACCAAGTACTTTTCCTTCTTTACGTAAGTTTGTTCGAACCGAACGTGGTCGTAATTCTCGTGTCGTTACTTTAAGCGTGTCTGTCATAATCATTTCCCCCTACTGGTTTATGAATCATGTCTACATCTTGAGGGTGAGGCAGTGTGAACTCCACCTCTCAACCTCGATGTGTTTGACGACATGTGTATATTGTTCCCATAGCTAAGCATCCATAAACGTTACAGTCGGTTAAATTAAGATTACAACGTTTGTCACATGACACGTTTGAACAACTTCTCGAGTTCATACGTACTCCACTTCACTAAAATCGGACGTCCGTGTGGACACGTATACGGAGACGTCGTCTCGCCAAGGTCGCGGATCAACTGTCGCATCATCTCGAGGTTTAACGGATGGTTCGCTTTGATCGATCGTTTGCACGCCATCAGGATCGACGCCTCTTCGCGATATTTAGCGATATCGATTGATCGGTCCCGAATCGCCATCTCGATCAAATCACGGACTGTCCCTTCGAGATCGTGCTGCGGGTACCATGTCGGGATTTCCCGGACGAGAAACGTATTGCCTCCGAACGCCTCTAAATCGAGGCCCGCTTCTTTAAGAAGCGGGACGACTTCTTCGATCGCAAGCGTCTCTTGTTGGGTGAACTCGAGCGTGAGCGGCAACAGCAACAACTGATACTCTTTTTCAGGCTGGCCGAGTTGGTCATAAAACAGCTCGTACTTGATGCGTTCTTGGGCGGCGTGTTGGTCGATGATGTACATGCCATCGTCCGCGCCGCAGACGATGTAACTCGCATGGAGTTGGCCGATGACGTCGAGCGCCGGCAGCCGGCGTTCCGCCTTTTCAACCCCCGGTTCTTCTGACAGCACTGTTTCGACCGGTGTCTCTTGAACGAGTGGTGTCGGCGACCAGCGACTCGGAGATGTCACCGGATCGCGTGGAATCGGATAGTTCCATGCGCTCGGCTCAACTGTTGTGTCTGAGCGTTCGACGGTGAAATCAAGCTTCGATTGCTCTGTCGGAACGGACGGCTGTCTTGGTTTGACCGACGGGATCAACCGTTGCTCCCGAAGTGTCAGCTGAACCGTCTCCCGGATCAGTTGACAGAGTTCCTTCTCTTTTGACAGCCGCACTTCCCGCTTCGTCGGATGGACGTTGACATCAATCAGCATCGGGTCCATGTTCACTTCGAGCACAGCGATCGGGTAACGACCGATCGGCAGAAGCGTATGATAGCCTTCGAGCACGCTTTGTGTGAGCGCGAAATTTTTGATGCTCCGCCCGTTCAAGATCAAAGTCACATACTGTTTATTTGAACGCGTCACTTCGGGCCGCACGAGGTGAGCACTCAAGCTGTAGTCATTCGTCTTGCTCGACGCCGTCACGATTTGGGCGGCGACTTGCCGACCGTAGATCGCGAGCATAACTTGCTTGATGTCCCCGTTCCCGTTCGTTCGGAGCAGCTCCTTGTCTTCATGGAAAGCCGTCAATCGAACTTCTGGGTGTGACAAGGCGATCCGGTTCAACGTGTCGGTGATGCTCGCGAGCTCGGTCGCAGACGTTTTCAAGTATTTCAAACGGGCTGGCGTATTATAGAACAATTGACTGACCGTGATCTCTGTCCCGACGTTCGCAGCAGTCGGTGTTTGCTCGATCACGACGCCGCCATGTAGCGTCATCTCAAAGCCGGCCTCATCAGCCCGGCGCGACTTTAACGTGACGTGACTGACCGATGCGATCGAGGCGAGAGCCTCGCCCCGGAATCCGAGCGTCCGGATCCGGAACAAATCATGTTCGTCTCGTATCTTGCTCGTCGCATGTCTTAAAAAAGCACGGGCCGCGTCATCCTCATAAAAGCCGTGGCCGTTATCCCGCACTTTGATGAGCCGGATCCCGGCCTCTTCTAGCTCGACTTCCACTTTCGTCGCGCCGGCATCAATCGCGTTTTCGACGAGTTCTTTCACGACCGATGCCGGTCGTTCGACAACTTCCCCAGCCGCAATCCGGTTGGCTAACTGTTCTGACAACTCTTGAATGATTCCCATCGACTCACCCTTTCTTCGCAGACTGTTGGAGCGCATAGAGCGCCTGCATCGCCTCGATCGGGTTCATCGCTAAAAGATCGAGCTCGAGCAATTGTTGTTTTAACTCATCTTTTGTCTCGAACAAAGAGAGCTGAGCGGTTTCATCGCTCGACTTCTTCGTTATCGGGTCAGTCGGGGCAGCGCCCCGCTCTTTCTCTTGTTCGAGCTCTGTTAAGATCGTCCGGGCTCGTTCGATGAGCGATTGCGGCAAGTCGGCCAGTTCCGCGACGTGGATGCCGTAAGACTTGTCGGCCTTGCCTGGATGAACTTCATGCAAGAAGACGACGCGTCCGTCGCGTTCGATGGCGCGGACGTGGACGTTCTCGAGCGTCGGGATCGTCGTTTCGAGGACGGTCAGCTCATGATAATGCGTCGAGAACAGCGTCTTCGCGCCGATTGAGGAGGCGATATATTCGACGATCGCTTGCGCGAGCGCCATCCCATCATACGTCGACGTCCCGCGCCCGATCTCATCAAGCAAAATCAGGCTGTTCGCCGTCGCCTCGGTCACGGCCTGGCGCGTCTCGGTCATTTCGACCATAAACGTGGACTGACCGCTCACGAGGTCGTCCGCTGCCCCGATGCGAGTGAAGATGCGGTCAAACAGCGGCAGTTCGGCCGCCTCGGCCGGGACGAACGATCCGATTTGGTGCATGATCGCGATCAACGCGAACTGGCGCATGTACGTCGATTTACCGGACATGTTCGGTCCGGTGATCAACAGCATCTGACGCGAGTCGTCAAGCGTCAAGTCGTTGGCGACATAGTCACCGCGTGGCAGAACCGTCTCGATGACCGGGTGCCGGCCGCGATCGATTTGAACGTTTGCGGACGCTGTCGGACGCACGTAGTCCCGCTTTTCGGCGACGATCGCCAAAGCGAGCAGGACGTCAAGTTCACTGAGCGACCGTGCGAGCTGTTGCAACCGTTTCGTCTCGAGTTTGACTCGGTCGCGCAGTGTGACGAACAAGTCATACTCGAGCGTGCAGCTCTTCTCTTCCGCACCGAGGATGAGCGCTTCTTTTTCTTTCAGCTCGGGCGTGACGTAGCGTTCGGCGTTCGTCAGCGTCTGTTTCCGCTCGTACCGACCTTCTTCGAGTAAACGGGCGTTCGCTTTCGTCACTTCGAGATAATACCCGAAGACACGGTTGTAGCCGATCTTTAATGACTTGATCCCGGTCGCGATCCGCTCTTGTTGCTCCAGGTTCGCGAT
Source organism: Exiguobacterium sp. SH4S7 (assembly GCF_004336795.1). NCBI lineage: Bacteria > Bacillati > Bacillota > Bacilli > Caryophanales > Exiguobacterium > Exiguobacterium sp. SH4S7. Next base: position 18,340 of record NZ_SJUT01000004.1, on the reverse strand, counting down.
CCACGACTTCCCGTTCGCTTTCGCTTCAAGCAACTGATCGAGCTCTTCAGAATAGCCTTTACGAATCATTCCGCCTTCTTTCGTCGAGATCGGTGGAGATTCGACGAGCGCCGCTTCAAGAAGCGCCGCCAAGTCTTCGAACGTGTCCAAGTCTTCATGGATATGATGCAACCGGCTTGATGCGACCGCTTCGAGCATCACGCTCAAAGCCGGGATGCGTGCTAGTGTGTCGCGCAATTGTACGAGATCGCGCGCGTTCGCCGTCCCGTAGCCGACTTTCGCGACGAGCCGCTCGATATCATAGACGTGTTTCAATTCGTCCCGGAGTTGGTCGCGCAGCATGAAATCGTCAAGTAAGTTCTCGACCGCGTCTTGACGCTCATGGATCGCTTGCTCTGTATAGAGCGGTTGTTCGAGCCAACGCTTTAAAAGACGTCCACCCATGGCGGTCGTCGTCTCGTCGAGCAGTGATAAGAGTGAGCCTTTCCGTTCTCCGGACCGGGCCGAGCGGAACAGTTCTAAATTGCGTGCCGTATTCGGGTCGAGCTGCATGTGGGCCTCGACCTCATAGGCGATCGCCGGCTGCAAGTGGTCGAGCGCCCGCTTTTGCGTCCGTGTCAAATAGGCGTACAGCAAATCAAACGCGCTCACTTGGGCGTCGTCTTTCGCCGATGCGGACAGTTCGCTCGACCGGCGTTCGACTTGAATCGACAGCGGGATCCCGAGCGGCTGCAACATGTCCGCGAGCTGATCGTCATCGACTAATATCTCACTCGGGATCAATCCTTCGACTTCACGGAGGACCGCTTCTTTCGTCGGCAACGTCGTCAGCCAAGATTCACCTGTTGTCACGTCACCACGGGCGACCCCGTAGGTTTCACCAACTTTGGCGACTGCGACCAAATAACGGTTGTCTTTGTCTCCGAGCGCGGCCATGTAAGTACCTGGCGTGATGACTTGGATGACTTCCCGCTTCACAAGGCCTTTTGTCGCTTTCGGATCTTCCATCTGCTCGCAGATCGCGACGTTGAATCCTTTTTCGATCAACTGCTCGATGTAGACGGCTGCCGAGTGATGCGGGACTCCACACATCGGGATCGGATGCTCGGCGTTTTTGCCGTTTTTCGCGGTGAGCGTCAATTCGAGTTCTTTCGCCACGATTTGGGCGTCTTCAAAAAAGAGCTCGTAAAAGTCACCGAGCCGGTAAAATACAAAGGCGTCAGGATAATCCGCCTTGATTGAAAAATATTGCTTCATCATCGGTGTCTGATGTATCGCTTCCATTTCGTCTCACCTCTATAAAGTAGAACAGCTGACCAAAGGCCAGCTGTTGTTTTTTAGTATCCGCAACCGCCGCGTGATTTCTCCGCTGCCATGCCGCTTCCTGTTTTACCTGCGAGTACGTCGCCTTCCGTCGCTTCGATGATTCGGTCCGTCACCGAGTTGGCGAGCGTCACCGTCACGTATTGAAGGAGGTCGTTCACTTCGACTTGTGTCTCTTGGAACGCCTGGACGACCGGAATCGAATCGAGTTCGTCCATCGCCTTGTCGATTTTTAGTTCGACTTTGGCAAGCGCTTCGGTCTTGCCGTAATGTTTGCAGTTGACCGCTTCTTTTTGTAAATATTTGATCCGTTTGATCAACGTTTGGACGCGTTCACTTTCGTTCACTTTCGTTTCCGCTTCTTTGAAGCGGGCCACTTCTGGAGTCTTTGCCAAAAGGTCGGCTAATTCTTTCGCTTTTTCAATTACTTGTTGGTCAGTCACCATCGTAAACCCCTTTGCACGCTATAATGTTATCGCACGTTTTCATGTGCGCATGTATTCCTCAACATTCTACCATGAACTTCTGGCGAACGGTACCGCACTGCTTTAGGAAGATTTTGTTCTTTCCCGCGTCATATCAACATGCGGGATACCGTCTTCTAAGTATTCTTCACTCGTTCGCGAAAAGCCGAAACTCGCATAGAACGGTTCGACGTATGTCTGAGCTTGTAAGTAGAGCTCGACGGACCCGAAGTCAATGACAGCTTCTTCCATTAGCCTGCGCGAGTACCCTTTGCCTCGATGTGACGCTTTCGTGACGACACGACCGATGGCGATCGGCGTTTCTTCGACGAGAACTCGGAGTGCGGCGACCATCACACCGTCTTCTTCGATCCAGTAATGATGCGCCGTGACATCTTTCCCGTCGACTTCCTGATACGGACAATCTTGCTCGACGACGAACACCTCGGTCCGCAGCGCCAACAGATCATACAGTTCTTTCGTCGTCAGCTCATTAAATGTTTTCTTATGCATGACACCGTCTCCTTCATTATAGCTTTGCACCGAGCGCACGTCCGACGTGCAACCCGCTCGTCATTGCCCCGATCGTCCCCGCTCCCGGGAACACCGTATCCCCGCACACGAAAAAGTTCGGTAGCGTCGTCCGATAGCTCGCGGCATGGAACAGAGCCTGACGCGGTGTTTGTGCATAGCCGCCGACAGCACCGTGCGGTCGTCTCGTATATTTCACCCACGCTCCTGGACCCCCGGGAAGGAGGACCGCTGATTCGCCCGTCCAGTCCGGAAACGCCCGCTTCACGGCCGAGATGAGACGCTCGGTCCATATTGCTTCTAGTTTCTCATAGGTGGCCCTGTCTTTCCAATCGTCCCACTCTGATAAATCGATATGCGTCGAGACCGTCACGGTCCGTTCGGGGAGAGACGTCCGTAACACGTCGTCCTCGGCCGACATCGAGATGAAGGCATGGCCGGACGGCAAGTCGTCCGTATACACTTGTTGGAATAAGGGCCGGTCCAGACAGACGCGCTCGGGCAACGTCACGTATAGACTGAACGTGCCCCATTGCGATTGCTTCAACTGACGTCGATATTGCCCGGCAAATCGACGCTCGTCAGCACCGCTCAGCAAGCGCTGTGTCGCCTCGAGCGGGATCGCGGCAACGACGACGTCGACGATCTCAAGCCGGCCCCGGCGATCGGTCAATAACCAGCCGTCGGCGACGCGCTCGATTTTCATGATTTGACGACCGAGCAGCGTCGTGCCTCCGCTATGTCGAATCGATCGTTCCAAGGCGTGGGCGAGTGTGTACAATCCACCTTCGACGTAAAATGCCCCTTCATGATAAATCGATAGCGCGACGGTCGCGAGCAAGTGACTCGCCTCGCGTGCCCCCGTCTGTAAACTATCGAGTAAAATGCCATCGATGAATTGCTCGAACGGTGTCCCGCCCAACCGATGACGTCGCAACGTTTCATGTAGCGGACGATATAGTTTTACGAGTGCCGCTACTTGATTCGGCCGAAATCCGCGAAATGCGGTCAGCGCATCGTCAAGCGTCCGGAGCGGTAAAGCCGGCAATCGCTCGAACAGCGGTCGGATTCTATCAAAATCCGTCCATACTTCTTGAAAAAATGACCGGATATCCGACTGCAGTTCCGGAAACTTCATACTCAGTTCATCGAGAAACGCTTGGCGCGCTTGATAGTAGACGACCGTTCGATCACTCAGATGGACATGCATTACTTCGTCGAGCTTCTCGACTGCGACCGCCTCGTCTAAGTAGTCGAGCACGCGTTGATGGAGTCCGCCTCGTTCGAACCCCATCCCGAGCGTCGCCCCCGCCGGGAAACGGTAGTCCCCGCGGTCAAACTTACCGGCACATCCGCCCCATTCACGCGATGATTCAAACACGATCACGTCATGTCCCGATCGACTAGCGAGAGCCGCCGTGGTCAACCCGGCAATTCCCCCGCCGATAACCCCAATCTTCATCCCAATCCCCTCCTGAATTCATCATACATCCGGTCGTCCTATTTTTGACGATTGAACGTGCTGCTCGTGACATTTTTCAAGTGTCAGGCAGGGTTCTGACAAATTATGGCGAAAAAACTCGATAAAGGACAGGTGAAGCCATATGCAAAGTCGGGTCATCATTTATTTGCTCATCCCTATCTTGATCTTTATCGGGATTCTCATCACACCGCCATCGGAAGAATCGCAAAAACTCGCGACGATGACGGCCGTCAACATTCAAGAGATGATTCCATATGAACGAGAATACACGGCGCAAGAAGTTTTATTCGAAGCGAATCAAAACGATCATGAGGCCGTGATTGAGGAATGGCGGCTCGAACGTGGGGCCCGAACGACGTACAGTTACGTACTACGGCTACAAGGTTTCGAGACAGTCATCCAAGTTGACGCCGGTGCGGCTAACACCAGGTCTGACGGCTATTACGCGATGCAGGCCCACAGTCCCATTTATGAGGCGGACGAGCCGCTGTCGACCGGCTATCCGCTCGTCCTTTTTGCCTCGGAGCAACGGCTCGTACTGAGTCAGATGGAAGTCCGGGTCATTTACGAAGAAGACGGAGCGTTGAAAAAATGGAACATCACCGCAAAAGAAGACATGAACAAATGAATGAGATTGACGACCTCGTCTGCTTCGTTGACGAGGCGATGTTGCCGTTCGGTGGCAGGTTATTCGCCGGTTTCAGCCGTGGTAAATCAAACGAAAAGTAAGGTGAGACCATGTTCTTTTTACAAATGTCCGGATTTCCGGGCTCAGGCAAATCGACGCTGGCCCGTGCCATCGCGCCTCAGCTCAATGCGGTCATCGTCGACCATGACGTGACGAAGACAGCCTTGCTCGAATCAATGGTGGATCATAAGCTTGACCCGGCACTGGCCGGAAAAGTCGCCTATGACATCGATTGGGCGCTTGTTGCGTTCAATTTGTCACTAGGCCGGAACGTCATTCTGGACAGCCCTTGCCTGTATGATGTGATGCTTGAACGCGGATTGGCACTCGCCGAAAACCATGGCGCCACTTATCGCTACGTCGAGTGTGTCGTCGACGACGTCGATGAAATCAATCGCCGCCTTTCCGAGCGCGAACGCAAGATTAGTCAAATCGAATCCGTTTCCCCGGACGATTTTCATCGAACTGTCGCAAATCGTAAAAAACCAGACTTTATGCATACGCTTACAATCGATGCAAATCGCATGATCGAGACCTATTTGACCGACGTCATCAGCTACGTGCAGCAGATTGACGGATGATCCTTGTCATCCAGTTTAAAGCGGACTGGATGATTTTTTTTAGCTTTTCTGTATTTTTATGCTTTACAATTAATAATTATACAATTACACTTAGTCTCATATCTTGAAGGAGGAATTCATACATGAAAAAGTGGATCGTTACAGGGGGACTAGTCGCAAGCGCATTATTAGCGGGGTGCAGCCAAGAGACAACGGGAGAAGAAAAAAAGACACTCGTCATGGGAACGAGTGCCGATTACTTCCCATATGAGTTCGTTGATACGGCGAACGGGGATGAGATCGTCGGTTTCGACATCGAGATCGCTGAAACGGTCACAGAGCGTCTCGGCTATGAGTTAAAGATTGAGGACATGGACTTCGGTAGTTTGCTCGGAGCCTTGAACGCCGGACGGATTGACTTTGTCATGGCCGGCATGACGCCGACCGAAGAGCGGAAAGAAAATGCGTCGTTCTCGGACATCTATTTATCGGCAACGAACTTGATCATGACAAAAGATGAATCGCTAAAAGAGATCGAAGCGCTAGCCGGCAAGAAGATCGGCGTCCAGACCGCTTCAATTCAAGAGACTATCGCTCAAGACCAAGCACCTGACGCTGAACTCGTCTCATTGAATAAGATTCCAGAAATCGTTCAAGAGTTGAACACGGGCCGCATCGACGCGATGGTCATCGAAGACACGGTCGCTCAAAAATACTTAGACCAAGACGCAGGTCTTTATACGTTCGCGCTTAAAGAAGACGGCGAAAAAGGATCGGCGGCCGCTTTCAAATTGGAAGACGACTTGCGTGATCAGTTCAACGATGAGCTGAACAAGATGATCGACTCAGGCGAGATCGATAAACTCGCTAAAAAATGGTTCTCGATGGAGCCGACGGAATGAGGCAAGTCGACCTCCCAATCTATCCCGTCACTTATCCGGAAGGACATCGGTTGAATCAAAACGAAAGCCAGTTCCCGGTGCCGAAGCGATTGCATGAACAGCTGGCAACAATCTCGTTCCATGACCTGCATGAGTATCCGGTCCAACCGATCGATGAACTGTTCACCCGCTACGCGGCCTATGCTGGCGTCGAACCGAACCAGTTGCTCGTAGGCTGTGGCAGTGATGAGATGATTCACGTCGTCACGCAGGCGCTCTTGTCACCAGAAGACGTCGTCTTGTCACCGAGTCCTGACTTCGCGCTCTACCCGATCTTCACGACGATCGCACACGGTCGGCATGTTCAGGCGGACGATTTATCGTATGAGGCGCTCGCCCTGGCGATTCAGCAACATGCACCGAAGCTGTTGCTGTTGTCGAACCCAAACAACCCGACCGGTAAGTTGTGGACGGTCGGTGAGTTGACCGAACTGGCAGGCCTCGTCCCTTATTTGATCGTCGATGAGGCGTATATCGATTTCACGCCTGCATCAAGTATCGTCACGCACTTGAATGAACTGACGAACGTGATCGTCTTACGGACGCTATCAAAGGCGTTCGGCTTAGCCAACGTCCGTCTCGGGTTTATGATCACGACGACCGAACTCGCTCAGTATTTCCGGCAGTTCGTCCCCCCGTTCAATATAAGCGGTGTGAGCGCGAAAATTGCCAACGTCTTTTTGGCTGATGCGACCTATTTGGACGAATCGATCGCTTGGCATCACGACATGCGCGTCAAGTGGTCAGAGTTACTCGGGACGATCGGTCAAGTTCAGCCAGCTGAGGCGAATTTTTTATACGTCACACTCGACCAATCCGAAGCGGTTTGGTCCCACTTAGCCGAGCACGGCATCCATACGTCGCGGCAACCGGACGGGATCCGCGTCACGCTCGGGAACGAGCAAGCACTTGCCCTTGCTCGACAAACATTGATGGCTTGGGCGCACGCATCCGAAACAATTTCATAACTAAAACTAAAAACAGGACCCGGGTCCTGTTTTTAATTTGGGTCAATATTTTTTATGCACGACGCATCATTTGTTGACTTTATAATCATTCCCCATCAAAATTCAATTTGCTGTCTGTATATCTAACTTGAACGATATATTTTCAATATTAGACAAGCTCGTTTCCATTGAAACAGAATTGAGGACATCATATGATTTCACGAAATGAACCGGTCGAATCGAGATGGGGACGCAATCGCATCGGAAATCGTTGGTATTGGACGATTTTGACTCGCTTTTGGTTGGCACACGGTTTTTCATGGCTCTGGTTATTGTTTTCTATCTACATCTCTTTACCTTGGTTGACCGATTTGGCTGCACTGACGAATTGGGTGCTCGCCTTGTTCATCATCGGTGGTATCGCTTACGTTCCGGGCTATTTGATGGCGTTCTTGCTCGCTAGTCTCGTCCTCGATCGGCAGCCGCCGTTCACAAACGAACATCCGGACGAAGCCGTGACGGTCATGATTGCCGCCTACAACGAACAATCATCCATCTATGAGACGATTCGTTACGTGGCACTGCAAGACTACACGGGCCCGCTCCAAGTATTCGTCATTGATAACAACTCAAGCGATGCGACATCAGCCGAAGTGATGCGGGCGCAAGAAGATTTCGACTTACAAATCGAGCTATTGCATGAACCGAGAGCCGGCAAGTTCCAAGCGCTCAATTACGGTTTAACGAAAGTGACTACCTCATACATCATCACGCTCGATGCCGATACGTTGATTCATCCGTCCGCGATTCGCTATTTGGTCGCACGGCTCGTGTCGAGTCCAAAAGACGTCTGTGCCGTCGCCGGCAGCATGCTCGTTCGCAATAGCCGCAGTTCGTTTTGGACACGGCTTCAAGAGTGGGATTATTTTCTCGGCATCGCATCGATCAAGCGGCTTCAAGGGCTTTACCAAGGGACACTCGTCGCTCAAGGTGCGTTCAGTTTGTACGAGACCGATGCCGTCAAACGAGTCGGCGGTTGGCCGGACGCGATCGGAGAAGACATCGTTCTCACGTGGCGTCTCCTTGAAATGAAACGTCGCGTCTATTTCGAACCGCTCGCCGTCGCGTTCACGGACGCGCCTGAATCGTTCCGCCATTTCGCGCGTCAACGGTCGCGTTGGGCCCGTGGGATGATTGAGGGGTTGCAAGAAGTGAAACCGTGGCGTCAGCCCCAGCTTTATACGAAGTACTTGACCGGGGTCAATTTGATCATGCCGTATCTCGATATCGCCTTCACGTTCTTCTGGATCCCGGGTCTCGTTCTCGCTCTGTTCGGTCATTATTGGATCGTTGGACCGATGACGCTCCTCGTCCTGCCATTGACCGTCCTTAGCTATGGACTGCTCTACTTCTACCAACGCGATTACGTTTTCAAAAACTTGAACTTACGGGTCCGCAAAAACTTCTTCGGATTCATCTTTTTTGTTGTGAGCTATCAATTGTTCATGTCCCCGATTTCCGTTTGGGGTTATGCCCAAGAAACGCTCAACGTAAAACGAGTCTGGAAATGAACAATGACTTTTCCGAACGAGTTCGGAAAGGTCATTTTAAGATTCATGGAATCAGCTTGATCACTCGGGCCGGATTTCCCCCGACGACGGCACGGGCCGGCACGTCTTTCGTCACGACCGCACCTGAGGCGATGACCGCATCGTCCCCAATCGTCACGCCCGGATTGATGATGGCCCCGCCACCGATCCAGACGCGATGTCCGACCGTGACCGGTTTGCCATACTCGAGGCCTGAGATCCGTTCTGTCGGGTCGAGCGGATGTGTTGCTGTATAGATATGGACACCTGGAGCAAGCATACAATCATCTCCGAACCGGATCGGACAGATATCTAAAAACACGCAGTCAAAGTTCGCAAAAAAACGGTCCCCGAGATGAATGTTGTATCCGTAGTCACACTTGAACGTCGGTTCGAGGTAGAACGATGCCCCGGTCGAACCGAACAGTTCGCCGAGTACTTGCTTGCGGACGTCGAGCTCATCGATCCCAGACTGATTGAACCGCTCCGTCAGACGTCGCGCCTGCCGCCGGTCAGCGACGAGTTCCAAATCACCGGCCAGATAAAGTTCACCTTGAATCATCTTTTCTTTTTCTGTCATGTTTTTGCCTCCATTCTATTTTATTATAGAGGAATATTGGCGAGAATAGGGAATAGGAAAATGGACGAATCAGAGGAGGTAATTGACTATGAAACGCATTCTTGATTGCAAAGCGAGTGATTTCTTGACGTTCAACCGTAACGATTTGATTGAGTCGATCCGAAAAGCCGAAGGCCGGACCGTGCTCGCCGAAGTCATTCCGACCGTGCAGCCGCTCTATCCTGAAGTGACGAACGCCGAGCTCGCCCGGGCTTTCGGTGCCGACATGATCTTGCTCAACATGCTTGACGTGTTCCATCCGTACATAAAGGGGCTTGAAAGCCACGCCCTATTCGGCGACATCCCGGGTGAGACGATGTCCGACAATCCGATCACGGAATTAAAACGGCTGATCGGACTGCCGGTCGGTGTCAATCTCGAGCCTGTCGACTTCAGCGAGAAGTCCTCGGACATGTTCGACGTGAAACAAGGCCGACTGGCGACGCAGGAAGCGTTCGCCCGCGCTTCCGAACTCGGAATCGACTTCGTCTGTTTGACCGGTAATCCGAACACCGGTGTCACGAATGAGGCCATCGAAAAGGCGATCATCACGGCCCGATCTGAATTTGCCGGCGTCATCATTGCCGGGAAGATGCATCAAGCGGGTGTCGGTAACGTGATCGACCGTGATGCGTACGTCCGCTTTGCCGAAGCTGGTGCCGACATCATCTTGATTCCCGCGCCAGGAACCGTCCCAGGTGTCCGTGAAGATGAGTTCTATCACGTGACGCAAGAAATCCAAGCACTGAACAAGCTCGTCTTGGCCGCCATCGGAACGTCACAAGAAGGCGCCGACGAAGGGACGATCCGCGACATCGCCTTATCATCAAAACGCGGCGGTACCGACATCTTCCATATCGGCGACGCCGGTCTGTCCGGAATCGCCACACCTGAGAATATTCAGGCGTTGTCAATCGCCATCCGTGGACGCCGTCATACGTACATTCGTATGGCTGCTTCCGTCAATCGTTAACCAGAAAGGGAAGGAAGCCGCGGCTTCCTTCCCTTTGTCTGTCACCATTCCGTGACGTCGCGGCGCGGTTTCGCCGGTGTCGTCGTCCCATGCCGTTCGGCGAGCAACGTCTCGACGTCATGTAAGGAGACGCCTTTGGCTGCGAGCAAGACGAGCAAATGGTACAACAAATCAGCCGTCTCTTCGACCAAGTCTTCATCGTTCAATGCCGCAATGACGACCTCGAACGACTCTTCCCCAAACTTTTTCGCGATTTTGTCTAACCCTTCATCAAACAAGTACGACGTATAAGAACCTTCTTTCGGCTCTGTCTTTCGTTCTTGAATCAGTTTTTCGAGTTCGTGGATCATGTGTTCACCTCCGTAAAAAAGCAACTGCGATTTCCGGTATGGCACGTCGGTCCGTTCGCATGGACGCGGACTAACAGCGCGTCTTGATCGCAATCGACATGGATGCTCTCAAGGTCGAGCGTGTTGCCGCTCGATTCACCTTTCATCCAAAGCCGCCCTTTCGAACGTGACCAGAACGTGACGATATTCGTCTCAATCGTCTTCTGAATCGCCTCATCGTTCATATAACCTAGCATGAGCACGGCGTTATCTTCCGTCGAAACGATAATCGCCGGTATTAGTCCGTTTGCGTCGTAACGAACCGCATCGGCAAGTTGTTCGCGCTGCATACGTGCTTCACCTCTTCTACTGTCGTTTTTCGGTCGTGCAAGATCGAAGCGAGTAAGGCGGCGTCGACTGTTTCAAGTGCCTCGACGACGTGTTCAGCGTTCCCGGCCCCGCCTGAGGCGATGATCGGGATATCGACCGCTGCCCGTAGCAATTCGAGAATTTTTAAATCATAGCCACTCTGTTTCCCGTCTTGGTTCATCGACGTGACGAGCAGCTCCCCGGCCCCGAGTTCAGCGACGCGCTTGGCCCAATCGACTGCCGTCAGCTCGGTCCGGTGTTTCCCGCCGTACGTGTATACGTAATAGTCACCTTCTTCGAAACGGACGTCGATGGCGACGACGATACACTGGGAACCGAAACGTTCGGCTGCCCGCTTGATCAAGTCAGGTGACTCGACGGCGAGCGTGTTGAGCGACACTTTGTCGGCTCCTGCTTTGAGCAGGGACGAGATGTCTTCAAGTGAACGGATGCCGCCCCCGACCGTGAGCGGGATGAACACTTTTCGGGCGACGGCACTGACGACGTCAAGCATCGTCTGTCTTCGTTCCGTGCTTGCCGTAATGTCTAGAAAGACAAGTTCATCCGCACCTGAGGCGTCATAGTACTTGGCAATCTCGACAGGGTCACCGATGTCACGCAGTTCGACAAACTCGATGCCTTTGACGACACGTCCGTCTTTCACGTCTAAACATGGGATGATTCTACGCTTTAGCATGTCGCGCCTCCCATTCGATCAAGTCGTCAAGACTGACTTTGCCAGACAAAAGCGCTTTCCCGACGACCGCCTCATCAATTCCGGCCTCACTCAGTGCCTTGACGTCGGCTTCGGTCGTGACACCGCCCGAGGCGATGAGCGTGACCGAGACAGCTGCCCGGAGCGCTTTCATGCGCTCTAAGTTCGGTCCGTTCAGTTTCCCGTCCGAACCGATGTCCGTGTAAAGAATCGTCTCGACCCCGCGGCTGGCGAGATCGATGGCCACATCGATGTCTTTTAGTTCGGTCGCGTCTTGCCAGCCGTTGATGGCGACGATGCCGTCATAGGCGTCAAGGGCGACGGCGACACGACTCCCGTACTTGGCGAGTGCCCGGTCCAGGAAATCAGGATCGGTGAACGCCTTCGTACCGAGCAGGACACGGTCCACACCAGTAGCCATGACAGCATCAAGCGCTGCTTCGGAGCGAATCCCTCCGCCCGTCTGGACGAAAAAGCCGCACGATTTGGCGAAACGGACGACATCGAGATGTTTCGGCTCACCAGCTTTCGCTCCTTCTAAATCGATCAAGTGGAGCATCGGGACGCGCCCGGTCCATTCTTTTAACTTCTCATACGGGTCGCCGTATTGCTCTTCCGTGTTGAAATCACCTTCAGTCAGGCGGACAATCTTGCCGCCGATTAAGTCAATTGCCGGTAGCAGTTTCACGTTCGACCGCCTCCTTCCATTCTTTTAATAAGCTGAGTCCGAACGCGCCGCTCTTCTCCGGGTGAAATTGCATCCCGGTCACGAGACCTGATCGGACGATGGCCGGTACGCGCTCTCCCATATAGTCAGCTGAGGCGACGATATTGTCGTCAGCGGTCACGACGTGATACGAGTGGACGAAATAGACGTCCTCGTCGCGTAAAATCGAGTTCCAACCGACGTGAGGCAACCGTTTGGCCCGCATCCGTTCGACCCGTCCTTCAATCAAACCAAGTCCTGGCGTCGGCATGCCTTCCGTGCTCGACTCGAATAACAGTTGCATCCCGAGACAAATCCCAAGCAACGGCTTCTCTGTCGCCACTCGCTTGAGCAACGGAATGAGTCCCGTGTCCTCAAGCGACTGCATCGCTTGCGGGAACGCACCGACGCCAGGCAAGAGGATGGCGTCGGCCGCTTCGATTTCAGCCGGATCGTTCGTGATCGTGACGTAACAACCGATCGCTTGTAGCGCCCGTTCGACGTTGAAGACGTTTCCCATGCCGTAGTCAATCACCGCGACGTTCATCCTTCGATCCGTCCTTTCGTCGAAGGGAGGCGGTCGAGCCCGTCTTTCCCGATCGCTTCGGCGAGGGCGCGGCCGAACGCTTTGAACAGCCCTTCAATCATATGGTGCGAGTTCGATCCGTATAACACGTCAAGATGGAGCGTCAACCGCGCGTTCATCGCGACGGCGCGGAAGAACTCTTCCGCGAGTTCCGTGTCGAAGTCACCGAGCTTCGGATTGTTGATTTCAGCTCGGTAGACGAGGAACGGGCGTCCCGAGACGTCGATGACGGCCCGGGCGAGTGTCTCGTCCATCGGCAAGTAGCTCGTCCCGTAGCGACGGATCCCGACTTTGTCCCCGAGCGCTTCTAAGATCATCTGCCCGAGGGCGATGCCGACGTCTTCGACCGTGTGGTGCGCATCGACCCACGTGTCCCCTTCGACTTGCACCGTTAAGTCGATGCGGCTATGGAAGGCGAACAGTGTCAACATATGGTCGAAAAAGCCGACGCCTGTCTTAATGTCACTTTGACCTGTACCGTCTAAATCGAGGCGAAGCTCGATGTTCGTTTCTTTCGTCTCACGTTTAATTTCAGCTGTTCTCAAAAGAAGTCACCTCTTCTAACATTTGTTTGATGAATCGATACGCCTCGTCCGTCCCCGCACTGACGCGCAGTCCGGTCGGAAACGCACGGACGTGGACACCGTAAGCGAGGAACCGCTCGGCCCATAGCTCACTATTGGGCGTCTCGACGTATAGGAAGTTGGCCCGGCTCGGCAAGACGTTGCCGATTGGCGCGAGCAGTCGTTCGAGCTTTTGACGTTGCCCGTTATGGAACGCGACGGACTGAGCGATATAATCCGGGTCGTCAAGGACGACGGTCGCAACAGCCGCGCTCAATCCACTGACGTTGAACGGCGAGCGGAACCGGTCGATCTTCTCGATCAAATCGGGATGGGCGATCATGAAGCCGATCCGTAAGTTCGCGAGTCCGAACGCTTTCGATAACGTCCGCAAAATGATGACGTTCGGGTAATCCGCGAGTCGCGACTTGAAGGAATCACTCATCGTGAAGTCGATATACGCCTCGTCGACGACGAGGTACGGGACTTGTTTCGCAATCATTTCTAATTGGTCGAGCGTCCACATCTTCCCGGTCGGATTGTTCGGGTTCGACACGAGCACAAGTTTCGGTTCGTTCGCTTCAATCAATCGAAGCAATGAATCGATCGTGAGGCCGTCTGCCTCAGGTTGGAAGAACTGGCCCCGGGCGATGTGCGCGTAAATGCCGTACATCGAAAAGTCGGGTGCCGGTGCCAAGACGACGTCTTCTGTGTCGAGAATGGCTTGACAAAGTATGGCGAGCAGCTCATCGCTGCCGCTCCCGACCATCAATTGGTCAGTTTGTACACCCGCATAAGTCGCATAGCTAGTTTTAAGGGCCGTCAGCTCATCGACCGGATAACGGCTGAGTGAGCGGAGCGTCACGAGCTGAATCGCTCGTTGCAGGCGCTCCGGCAGCTCTAATTGACTCTCGTTTTGATTTAGCGCGTATCCGCTCACCGCATGTGGGACATAGCGCGGAATCGCTGTATAGTTACGTCTCATACGTCCTCCAATCGGACCGCCATCGCTCGGGCGTGTCCTTCAAGCTGTTCTTGTCTCGCGATTCGGATCGCGGCGCGTGTGACCGCTTCGTCGATCGCTGTCATCTCGAGAAACGTCTGTCTGCGGTAAAAATCATCGACCGACAGTCCGCTCGAGAAGCGGGCCGTCCCGCTCGTCGGCAAGACGTGGTTCGGTCCGGCAATATAGTCACCGAACGCCTCGGCCGCCTCATGGCCGAGGAAGAACGAGCCGCCGTGGCGAATCTGTGCCATATAATCGGCTGGATCTGTCACCGCAAGTTGCACGTGTTCGGCCGCCATATCGTTCGCGTAGCGAATTGCTTCTGCTTTCGTTTTGACGAGGACGCCTCCGCGCTTGAGCGCTTCGACCGCGATGTCACGGCGTGGCAGATCGAGCAGTTGCTTGTCCAGCTCAGACCGAATCGCTTCGGCCTGTTCACTTGTCGTCACGAGGGCGAGTGCTGTCGCTTCGACGTCATGCTCGGCTTGCGCGAGCAGGTCGGCTGCGACCCATCTAGGATTGGCCGTTTCGTCGGCGATGATCAACACTTCGGACGGACCGGCGACGGAATCGATCCCGACGAAATGCGAGACGAGTGACTTCGCGGTCGCCACATAAGCGTTGCCCGGCCCGACGATCTTATCGACGGCCGAAATCGTCTCGGTGCCGAACGCGAGTGCGGCGACGGCTTGGGCGCCACCGACGAGATAACATTCGTCGGCACCGGCAATCTTCGCGGCAATCAACAGCGATAAGTCGATCCCGCCTTGTTTCGGTGGCGTCACCATGACGACCCGCTTCACTCCGGCCACTTTCGCTGGGATGATGTTCATCAACACACTCGACGGGTAGACCGCCGTCCCGCCAGGCACATAGACGCCGACCGAATCGAGCGGCATGAACCGACGACCGAGCCGGAACATCTCATCTTCGAAGACGTCGTCTTGACGCTGTTGCCGCGCATGAAACGTACGGATCCGTTCGGCCGCGAGCGTTAGCGCCTCGGTCAATTCCCGATACGCCTCCGGCGGTTCAAACGTCTCAAGGTCGACCGTTTCAATCACATCGACCCCGTCAAATTGCGTCGTCCATTCGAGGAGCGCCGCGTCACCTCTCGCCTCAACCGATTCTAAAATCGGTTTGACGGCTTCTGCCCACTGTTCTCGGCGCGTGCGATTCGTTTGTCCGTTCATCTGTCTGCCTCCTTGCTTAACCGGCGAATCCACGCTTTCAATTCGTCCGGGTCGTTCGCGAGCGCTGTCTCGCTCGTGATGAATTTCGCGTTAACCGTGAAAATCGTCTCATATTCTTCTAAATCGTTCGCGCGAAGCGTCGCCCCCGTCTCGACGATATCGACGATGCAGTCGGCGAGACCGGTCAACGGCGCGAGTTCGACCGAACCGTTCAAAGCGATCACTTCGACGTTTTGACGTTTCGAGGCAAAGTGCGAGATGGCGATATTCGGATACTTGCTGGCAACTTTCAGCTTCTTCGTACCGTTTCTCCGTTCTCTCGGACCACATACCGCCATACGGCAACGGCCGAATGGCAAATCGACGACTTCGAGGACGCCTGGTGTCTTCTCGCGTAAAATGTCGCCGCCGACGACTCCGACGTCCGCTGCGCCATGCATGACGTATTTATAGACGTCATCGCCTTTGACGAAGATGAATTCATGACCGTCTACTTCGACGGTCAACTCACGGCCCCGCTTTTCCGGCCAAACGGTGAGACCGACTTGTTCAAAATACTCACGGGCCGCTGTTTCGATGCGCCCTTTCGCGATTGCGACTTTCATTTGATCACCTCACCTAACTGTTCTAAGTCGAGCGATAGTCCGAAGGCACGTCGCGACTGTCCGAAATGCCCGTATAACGAGTCGTAACGGCCACCTGAGAGGACGCGTCTGCCGTCGATACTGCCGGTCACGGTCAAACCTGAATAATAATCAAAGTCGCCGGTCTGTCCGAAGTCGTACGAGACGTTCAATCCGATCGCACGTAGATGTTCGACCGCATGCTCCACTTCGTCGATGGCCGGTTTTAAGCCCGGTTCCGCGAGGTCGCGTAACTCTGCTAACGCCGAGTCACCGATCAAGAACGGCAGCTTGGCGATCAACGGGTATTGATATGATTCCGCGAGGTCGCGAAGTGACTCCAAATTACGGAGTGCTAAGTATTGACGCAACGTCCGTTCCGGGATACCGGCCTCGTTCGCCACTAACGCGATCAATGCAGCAGATCCGACTTGGATGCGTAAGCTTCCTTTCGGCAGGACCCGTTCCGTCATACTAAGGAACGATTCGATCAACTCCATATCTTTTGAATCCCCATCGATCCATTCAAGACCGAGTTGCTGACGTTCATGCGGTTGTCCCGAATGCTTCGGCGTGCGTCGATAGACGGCACCGGCATAAGCGACGCGCATCGGTTCATGTCCGTCGGCGAGCTTCCTTGCGATCTGGAGCGTGTAGTCCGGTCGCATGACGAGCAACTCCCCATCGTTGCCGAACAAGCGGTAATACGCCGACTCATCGAAGAGTGCGAGATCTTGATAATGGGAATAGTATTCAACGAGCGGCGGCTCGATCACACTATAGCCGTCCCCCTCGGCCCGCTCTAAAAATGATTTTATCCATTGCTTCGGACGCAGCACGTCCTCACCTTGCAACTCGTGCCATCCTTCCGGGATGGATCCTTTTTTATTGAACCAAATCATCAGTATCACCCTTTACCTTATTATCACTTTACCAAACTAAAGTAGTGTGTTAAATTTATCAAATCAAGCCAATGCTGTCAACCGGCGAACTCGAAAGGAACGATGTTTGATGATTGATTATACCCATGATGGCCACGTCCATACCCCATTTTGTCCGCACGGATCGACCGATTCACTCAACGCGTACGTCGAACAAGCACTTGCTCAAGGCTTTCGGACGCTGACGTTCACCGAGCACGCCCCGCTGCCGGTACGTTTCATTGATCCGACGCCAGATCAAGACTCGGCGATGTCGCTCGACTTATTGCCCCGTTATATAGAAGAGGTCGGGCAGTTAAAACGAGATTACGCCGAAAGACTCGAGATCCGGATTGGTCTCGAGATCGATTATTTGCCGGGATATGTCGATGAGACGCTCGCCTTGCTCGAGCCCTATCGCTCATACCTCGACGAGACGATCTTGTCTCAACACTTTCTACAAGTCGAAGGCGAGCTCCTGCCCGTCGACTTCTCACCGGAGACGTTTGATGCGCTCGTCAGCCGGATCGGGTCGTTCGAAGAAGTGCTACACCGGTATTACGAAGCGCTCGAGACCGGGTTACAGTTCCCGTGGGAGCGACTGAACGTCGCGCGCATCGGGCATATCGATTTACCGATTAAATATCAGACGAACTACTCATGGGACCGTGCGAACGTCAAAGACGCCGAGTCGCGACTGTTGCGTACAATCGCCTCACGCGGGTTCGGACTAGACTTCAACACCGCCGGTCTCCGTAAAGCCGCCTGCGGACAGCCATACGCCATGGCCGTCGCCGCTGAAGCGACCCGGCTCGGCATCCCACTCGTACTCGGTTCGGACGCCCATATTGCGGCAGATGTCGGTGCCGACTTTAACATAATTAAGCGAGAATTCTCCCACCTCTAAGCGTCTGGGGCGAAGCCCAGCGTAGGTGGGAGATGGATCGCCCGTACATAAACCTTTTGGCCACCCCTGTGACAGATATGACGAACGGAAGTTCGTGATTCCGTCAGATTCCCCATCCCCCGTCGCGGGTATCGGAATGAGAAGAGAATCATCCTACTATCTGGTGGAAGGGAGGGGCAGACATGCTGAAGGGCTACAAATACAGGCTCCACCCGACGGCGGCACAGGCCGAGTTCCTCGTCAGGACGATCGGCTGCGCCCGCTTCGTCTACAACAAGCTGCTCGAGGACCGCATCACCATCCAC
>NZ_SJUT01000003.1:0-428140 GCF_004336795.1 Exiguobacterium sp. SH4S7 | reverse complement strand
AGATGAGATTTCCCTTTGAGCAATCAAGAAAGACCCCTCAGAGACGATGAGGTAGATAGGTCATGGGTGGAAGCACGGCGACGTGTGGAGCTGAATGATACTAATCGGTCGAGGCTTTGATCTAGAAACGGTTTGAACTTGATGAGTCTTCAGTTTTCAGGGAACAATCCCTTGTCTGGTGGCGATAGCGAAGCGGCCACACCCGTTCCCATGCCGAACACGGAAGTTAAGCGCTTCAGCGCCGAAAGTAGTTGGGGGTCTCCCCCTGTGAGGATAGGACGTTGCCAGGCAAGATCGTTCCGCAATAGCTCAGTGGTAGAGCAACCGGCTGTTAACCGGTAGGTCGTAGGTTCAAATCCTACTTGCGGAGCCAATAAGGCCCGTTGGTCAAGCGGTTAAGACACCGCCCTTTCACGGCGGTAACACGGGTTCGATTCCCGTACGGGTCACCATTTTGGAGGATTAGCTCAGCTGGGAGAGCACCTGCCTTACAAGCAGGGGGTCGGCGGTTCGATCCCGTCATCCTCCACCATTTTAATTAACCAATCAAACCATATATGCCGGTGTAGCTCAGTTGGTAGAGCATCTGACTTGTAATCAGAGGGTCGAGGGTTCAAATCCTTTCGCCGGCACTCCTTGGGGGGGTAGCGAAGTGGCTAAACGCGGCGGACTGTAAATCCGCTCCCTCGGGTTCGGCGGTTCGAATCCGCCCCCCCCCACCAGGTTTGAGCCATTAGCTCAGTTGGTAGAGCATCTGACTTTTAATCAGAGGGTCGCAGGTTCGAGCCCTGCATGGCTCACCATTTTTTCGCGGAAGTAGTTCAGTGGTAGAATACGACCTTGCCAAGGTCGGGGTCGCGGGTTCGAATCCCGTCTTCCGCTCCATATTTATTCCCTGTAACGGGGCCTTAGCTCAGCTGGGAGAGCGCCTGCCTTGCACGCAGGAGGTCAGCGGTTCGATCCCGCTAGGCTCCACCACTTGTTTTTTTCTTAAGTTACTTACGACTTAAGTTTTTTTTTGCCTAAATCCATGAAACCATTCACTTAAGAGTACAGAGAAAGGCAGCCTGCCACCATTCAGGCTGCCTTTTTGCATGTTTATTCACCGGCGTGTTAAGTTGAACCACACATTTGGTAGCGTTTACAATGTAGGTATCAATCGCTCAAGGGGGAATGGCTATGCAATGGTCATATATTGAAGTACCACTCCGTTACGGACAGGGGAAACACGGAGTCGATCAAGGTCCAACTAAATTGCGAACACTCGGAATCGAGGCGTTACTGCCAACGGGGACGCTACAACAAACGATTCGCGTCTTGCCAGAGTCAGAAATTCAAGTGAATGAAGAACATTTAAAGCGCGTAGACGGCGTCTTGTATACGGTCAATGAGCTGGCAGACGTCGTTGCTGCCGATATTGAAGCAAATCGATTCCCGTTGATCGTTGGGGGCGATCACAGCATGGCAATCGGGACACTCGCTGGGCTCGCCAAAACCGGACCGTACGGAGTAATTTGGGTCGATGCCCATGCTGATTTGAATACGGGGGAAACATCACCGTCAGGCAATATCCACGGGATGCCGCTTGCCGCTGCGATGGGTCTAGGTGACATCCGATTGACGGAAGTCGGTGGGCGTGAACCAAAGCTTGCGCCAGAACATCTAGTGTATATCGCTTTACGTGATATTGATGAGGGAGAGATGCGAGCGATTAAACAGCTTGGAATCAAGGTCGTGACGGTCGAAGAAGTTCAGACACGTGGCGTCGAGACAATCATGGCTGAAACGATCGAGTATTTACGTGACCGTGTCGATCGCTTCTATCTAAGCTTTGATATGGACAGTTTGGACGCTCAACTCGTCCCCGGAACAGGGACCCCGGTCGAGGGCGGTTTGACGGCTGAAGAAGGGAAAGCAATTTTGGCGGAAGCGATGAAAGCCGACGAGTTGATTGCGATCGAGCTCGTCGAATTGAACCCTGCACTTGACCAAGAGGATACAACCGCTCAACTCGCCTTCAGTTTATGCGAAACGATTTTGAAATCCAAAGAAAACCTGTTACTGGAAAGCAAAATAGTCTAACCGCCTTACAGTTTCCAAATCCGTTTGCTACAATGGGTTTGGAAACTTTTTTTGTGTGATGTGAAACCTGATCAGACAACTGAACGTATACTGTATTGACCGCATAGGTTGCGGAGAGGGGAAGTGGATTGATGGAACGGCTGACCACCCGTTTAGTAGACGAATTAAGGTCGGGGAATCACGATTCGTTTGCTGAGCTGGTAGAACTGTACAAGGATGGTGTCTTTGCCGTCGCCTTTAAGATTTTATACGATCGTGGCGAAGCCGAGGATGCTGCCCAAGAGACGTTCATTCGTGCATATACCCGGATTGATACGTATGATCCGCAGTATAAGTTCAAGACATGGTTGTATCGAATCGCCACGAACGTCGCCATCGACCGTCTCCGAAAGCGAAAGCCGGAGTACTCGATGGATGCCGAAATCGCTGGCACGGATGGTCTCACCTATCAAGACCATTTGGCCGATGATGCCCCCCAACCCGACGCCCAAGTCGTTCACCGCGAGATTCGAGGCGAAATGCATGAGGCAATCCAGCAACTGCCGGACAAATATCGTATCCCGTTACTGCTCAAGTACGTGGACGATTTGTCGCTCAAAGAAATTAGCGTCATGATCGATATGCCGGTCGCAACGGTTAAAACAAGGATCTTCCGGGGAAGAGAAATGTTAAAAACAATCTTTCAAAACAGGGAGGGGTTCAATTGACTCCTGAAGAGAAACTGCAACAATACTTGGAAGATGGCATCCTGCCCGAAGAATCTGACGAATTACGTCAATTACTAGAGGACGAAGCCTTATACGAGGCGTACCTTCAGTACGAACGAATAGATGCCGAACTTAAAGCACTTCCACGTCCTAAGCTATCAGACGATTTTACGGCGCGCGTGATGGCGGCCATTCCTGAAGCGAAAACGTCTCCGCCGGCGACACCGGTCGTGCGTCTTGAAGACCGTCCACGGCCACGGAGAAAACCGCATTCGAAACAGATGACTTGGTTCCGGAAGCATCCGGGACTCGTCGCGGCCTTACTATTCTTTAGTTTAATGTCGAGCGCGACACTCGGTTTATGGAACGGGTCTACCGAAACCATGACGTACACGAAAGTACCTGGAATCGTTGTCACAGCGAACGAGGTCGTCGTACCGAAAGACGTCATCGTCGATCGTGACATTACGGTCCAAGGTGGGGACCTGCGGATCGAAGGTACCGTCAACGGCAATGCGACAGCCGTGCACGGCCGAGCCTATTTGGCCAGTGCGGGTGAAGTGACCGGAGAGCTCGAACAAATCGAGCAGATTTTTGAGTGGGTTTGGTACTCCATCAAACAAATACTTTAAGAGAGGCGCCTCAGGGCGTCTTTTTTCATTCGTTTCAATCTGGTTTCGTTTTGTCATCTAACGATGCGTCGTTTGGGAAATATGATATAATGAAACTTGCACGAATTGGCTAGGTAGTTGAGGAGGGGAGCATTTGCAGCTACTTGAAAAGGTTTCAATCTTATCATTTTTTAGTCTTTCAGAGAACGTACATTGGTACGATTATTTGAATGACGTTTTAGATATTGTCGTCGTCACGTACGTCATCTATAAACTGATGATGATCGTCCGTGGGACAAAAGCGGTCCAACTGATAAAAGGGATTTCAATCATCCTCGTCAGCTGGTTCCTCAGCGGATTTTTTGGTTTGAAGACGTTACAGTTCTTGCTGAACCAAGTGATCACGTATGGTTTGCTTGGGATCATCATCATCTTCCAACCAGAACTTCGACGTGGGCTTGAGCACTTAGGGCGAACGAGCAATTTGTTCGGTCGTACGAGCACGAGCGATGAGGACAAGCAACGACAAATGATCGAAGCGATTGTCAGTTCGGCACAGTACATGTCGAAACGTCGAATTGGGGCGTTGATCGCGATTGAACGAGATACCGGATTGAACGAATACGTTGAAACCGGTATCCGGATGGACTCGCACATCACGTCACAACTGATCATCAATTTATTTATTCCGAATACACCGCTTCACGATGGGGCGATGATTATCCAAGACGGGAAAATTGCAGCGGCGGCTTGTTATTTACCGCTCTCGGAAAGCCCGCACATCGATAAGGCGCTCGGGACGAGACACCGGGCCGCGATCGGGGTCAGTGAAGTGACCGATAGCGTGACGCTCACCGTTTCAGAAGAGACGGGTGCGGTATCTCTAGCGATTGCTGGACGTTTATACCGCGAGCTAGACGAGGAGGCACTTCGCAACAAGTTGATCCAAGAACTTGTTATTGAAGAAAAAGAGACGACACTCTCGTTCTTTAATAAAAAAGGGGGGGACAAGTAAGTGATTGATCAGTGGTTACAACATAAATGGTTTCTCCGCATCATCGCACTTGCTTTAGCCATCCTTCTTTATTTTATGGTCGCCGAGACGAGCTCGTCGACCAATTCAACAAATGCATTGCCGATTGTCGGGCAAAGCTCGATGTCGCTTGACGTTCCTGTCGAAGTATTCTTCGATGAAGTACAATACGTCGCGTACAACGTTCCGGAAGAGATGAACGTTGAGCTGCAAGGTCCATCGAGTAGTTTGACGATGACAAAATTGGTGAAAGATTATCAAGTGTTCGTCGATTTAACGAACCTCGGTACTGGGTTCCATCGTGTCCCGGTGGAAGCACGAGGTTTCGGCGGTGACGTCAACGTAAAGCTTGAGCGGGACACTGTTGAAATTTACATCGATCGCAAACAGACAGTTGAAGTGCCCGTTTCGGTCAACTTGTTAAATAAAGACCAGTTGCCGGAAGGGTATGTGGTCGGAGAAGCGGAAATCGAGCCGGCGACTGTAAAAGTGTCTGGTGGCGAAAGCCGGATTCAAAACGTAAAAGAAATCACATTGAACGTCGATGTGGCGAATCAAAATCAGACGTTCACGCGTGAGGTGCCGCCGACGATTTTAGATGCGAACGGAAACCCGCTTAACGTGACGGTCGAACCGAACATCATCAACGTCACGGTTCCTGTCTATGAACAAAGTGCCGTGTTCCCGATTGAAGCTGTCACGACCGGCGAAGTTGCCGATAAATTCAGGCTCGTTGACACGTTGTTAGAGGAAACAGAAGTCCGTGTTTTCGCACCGCGCGAAGTGCTCGATGCACTAGACCGTGTTGAGACCGAGCCGATTGACCTTGATGGCGTCGATCAGACGGGGAAAGTGACAGCGAAGCTTGTCCTGCCTGAAGGCGCATCATCGCTCGCTGCCGAACAAGTGGAAGTCCAGCTACTCGTCCGAGCGGATGATCAAACGCGAGATGATACCGGGGAATTGACGGAACGCATCCGTTTAACCGTGCCTGTCACGGTCAGAGGCTATGATCGGACGAACTATACGCTTCAAGCACCGGAAGTCGTCAGCGTCACATTGTCAGGTAAACGATCACTCCTTGAGAGCGTGACGTCGAACAGCATCAGTGTGACACTAGATTTGACGGGTCTGCCGAGTGGTTTGCATGGGGTCGATGTAGACTATGAAGTACCGAAAGGCGCGACGGTCGTCTCGCCGAAAACAATCGACGTCGAGTTAACGAGCGTCGAAGACCAAACCGAAACGTCTTCGCTTCAATGAGACGTTCAATCATACAAAAGTGAGGAAACGAATATATGGGTAAATATTTTGGAACAGATGGGGTCCGCGGTGTCGCGAACTCAGAATTGACAGCAGAACTAGCTTATCGTTTAGGACGCATTGGTGGTTACGTGTTATCGAAGCACTTGCCAGCCGGTGAGCAGCCGAAAGTATTGATCGGGCGTGACACACGCATTTCAGGTCATATGCTCGAAGGCGCACTGATCGCAGGTCTTTTGTCAATCGGAGCGGAAGTGATGCGTCTCGGTGTCATCTCGACACCAGGTGTGGCTTACTTGACGAAGTCGCTTGACGCGACAGCAGGTGTCATGATCTCAGCTTCACATAACCCGGTTGCCGACAACGGCATCAAATTCTTCGGTAGCGACGGTTTCAAGCTCGATGATGCGACCGAAGCAGAGATCGAAACGATTCTCGACGCTGCGGAAGATACACTCCCGCGTCCGACAGGGAAAGATCTCGGATTCGTCTCGGACTACTATGAAGGGGCACAAAAGTACCTTCAACTCTTGAAACAGACGGTTGATGAGGACCTCGATGGTCTCCATATCGCCCTCGACTGTGCCCACGGCGCGACGAGCGGCCTTGCGGCTCGCTTGTTCGCTGACCTTGAAGCGAACGTCTCGACAATCGGGAACTCGCCGAACGGGTTGAACATTAACGAAGGCGTCGGCTCGACACATCCGGAACACTTGGCACAATTCGTTCGCGAAAAGGGAGCGGACATGGGCCTTGCGTTTGACGGAGACGGAGACCGCTTGATTGCAATCGATGAAAACGGCGACATCGTCGACGGCGATAAAATCATGTACATTTGCGGAAAATACTTGAGCGAAAAAGGTCGTTTGAAAGACAATACGATTGTCGCGACGGTCATGAGTAACCTTGGCTTCCACAAAGCAGTCGAAGACGCAGGTATGACGGCTCTTCAAACAGCTGTCGGTGACCGTTACGTCGTCGAAGAGATGAAGAAGCATAACTACACGCTCGGTGGCGAGCAGTCGGGTCATCTCATCTTCCTCGATTACTCGACGACGGGCGACGGGATGCTCTCGGGTGTCCAACTCGCACAAATCGTGAAGACGACAGGACGCAAGCTGTCTGAACTAGCAGCTGAAATGCCGGTCTATCCACAAACGCTCGTCAACATTCGCGTCACGAATAAACAGGATGCGATGACAGGGGAGCGCGTGCTCACAACGATTCAAGAAGCGGAAGCTGAAATGAACGGCAACGGGCGTATTCTCGTCCGTGCATCAGGTACAGAGCCACTCGTTCGAGTGATGGCTGAAGCGCCGACGAAGGAAGACTGCGACCGTTACGTCGAACAAATCGCTCAAGTCGTCCGTGAAGATTACGGTGTTGAAGGATAATTTTGTCGAAACAGGGAATAACACAAGGGAATCCAATTTTGGGTTCCCTTTTTGTTTCCGTTTTGTCACTGTGAAATCATCTGATTTTCTTGACGGATGGGGGTGTGATTTGTACTATTAAGAGCGTGACCTTAGAAACGGAGGGGCACAAAGTACGAGAAAGCGCCAGAACTCTTTATGAGTTGACGAGGTTGGAGGTTATCGAGATTTCGGCGGATGCCTCCTAGTCGCCTGTCACGACTAAAAGCAATCCCTCAAAACGTCCGGGTGACCGGACGGCCAAAGGGGAACGCATTGACAGCTCTTTGAAAAAGCCCGTTTCCTTTTTCGAGAAATCGAATATAGAGGAGATTTTTGTATGTGTGGAATTGTAGGAATGATTGGGAATACCGGAGCGAAGGAAATCCTTCTCAAAGGTTTAGAGAAACTCGAGTACCGCGGTTATGACTCGGCAGGTCTTGCGTTGATGCACGATAACGTCAACGTTCATAAGGAAGTCGGTCGCATCGCTGCGCTACGCGAAGTCGTCCCAGCAGAAGTAGACGGATTGATCGGAATCGGCCACACACGTTGGGCGACACACGGGGTACCGAGCGTACCGAACGCCCACCCGCACCAGAGCACGACGGGCCGCTTCACGCTCGTCCACAACGGCGTCATCGAGAACGACGAGCAGATCAAGGCGACGCTCGACGCACCGTTCCTCTCAGAGACGGACACGGAAGTCATCGTTCAATTGATGGAGAAGAACTTCGTCGAGCTTGGTGACGTCGAATCGGCGTTCCGCAAGACGCTCTCAGAGCTCCACGGCTCGTACGCGATCGCGATGATCGACTCAGAGGACCGCGAACGCCTCTATATCGGTAAGAACAAGTCGCCGCTCCTCGTCGGACTTGGTGATGGCACGTTCAACGTCGTCGCGTCGGACGCGATGGCGATGCTCCAAGTGACAGACCAGTACCTCGAGCTCCACGACGGCGAGATCGTCATCTTGACACGTGAGTCGGCGACGATCAAGACGCTCGACGGCGACGTGCTCGAGCGCGCGCCGTACACGGCCGAGATCGATGCGTCAGACATCGAGAAGGGCACGTACGCGCACTACATGTTGAAGGAGATGGACGAGCAACCGGCCGTCATCCGCAACATCATCCAACACTACCAGAACGACAATGGCGACATCGAGCTCACAGAAGGCGTCCGTTCGCTCGTCTCAGAAGCCGACCGCATCTACATCGTCGCTTGTGGAACGAGTTACCATGCTGGTCTCGTCGGCAAGCAATTGATCGAGCGTGTCGCTGGTGTGCCGACTGAAGTGCACGTCGCGTCAGAATTCGGTTACAACATGCCGCTCCTCACGGAGAAACCATTGTTCCTCTTCATCTCACAATCAGGTGAGACGGCCGACAGCCGTGCCGTCCTCGTCGAAGTGAAGAAGCGCGGCTACAAAGCGCTCACACTCACGAACGTTGCCGGTTCAACGCTGTCGCGTGAAGCGAATGAGACGATGCTCCTCCATGCTGGCCCTGAGATCGCGGTCGCATCGACGAAAGCGTACACGGCGCAAATCGCCGTGCTGGCGATCCTTGCTTACGACATCGCTCGTGCGAACGGGAAGAAGCTTCCGTTCGACCTCATGACGGAACTCGCTCGCATCGCGACGATCATGGATTCGGTCATGGCTCAAAAAGAAATCTTTGAGCAGTTGGCTGACAAGTTCTTGAAAGAATCACGTAACGCGTTCTTCCTCGGTCGTGGGATGGACTCATACGTTGGTCTTGAAGGCGCGCTCAAGCTGAAAGAGATCTCGTATATTCAAGCGGAAGGCTACCCAGGCGGTGAGCTCAAGCACGGACCGATCGCGTTGATCGAAGACGGCACACCGGTCATCACGCTCGTCTCGCAACCGAACACGCACCTCAACATCCGTGGAAACATCAAGGAAGTTGTCGCTCGTGGCGCAGTTGCCTGCACGATCTCGATGGAAGGCATGGAACACGAGAGTGATTCATTCGTCTTGCCGCGTGTCGAGCCGTTGCTTACACCACTCGTAACAGTACTCCCGCTTCAACTCATCTCATATTACGCTGCACTCGCACGTGACTGTGATGTCGACAAGCCACGTAACTTGGCGAAGTCAGTAACTGTAGAATAAAGAGTAGGCCAAGATCTTTCGAGATCTTGGCTTTTTTGTGATTTACGTTGCGTCAACCGGCTTGATATACTGAGTCTATAAACGATTAAGGAGAGAACGCCATGCGAATCCAAACATTTAAAACATTCATCCTGCCGGTGGAAGTGCGTTCATAAGTTGGCCCACCTCCTCCGATGATTCACCGTATTGGAACAATCATATCGGAGGACTACCCAATTGAAGATTCAACAACTGTATTACATGGTCACGAGTTCGCGCTCACTTGTCATCCAGATGGTATTCACGCTGAACGCCATCTATTACGTGACGACCGCCGAGCTTAACGCGTTGCAGCTCGTCTTGATTGGCACGATTTTAGAAGTATCGATTTTCCTGTTCGAGCTGCCGACGGGACTCGTCGCGGATTTGTACGGCCGCAAACGGTCGATTGTCATCGGCACCGGTTTGATCGGACTAGCCCACTTGTTAGAAGGCGGCATCCCAGAGTTTTGGGCCATCGCAATCGCCTCTTCACTGTGGGGAATCGGTTGGACGTTCATCAGCGGGGCCGAGCAGGCGTGGATTGCCGATGAG
Organism: Exiguobacterium sp. SH4S7; assembly: GCF_004336795.1. NCBI lineage: Bacteria > Bacillati > Bacillota > Bacilli > Caryophanales > Exiguobacterium > Exiguobacterium sp. SH4S7. The sequence goes on along the minus strand of NZ_SJUT01000003.1, from coordinate 418,322 downwards.
ATGGGGAACCAGGAGTTAGAACAGGTGTTTTTACGAGGCGCTCAGTACAGTTCACTCGGTCGCTTTATCGGGATTGGGATAGCGGTGCTATTCGCAGAAATGACGTCCGTGCAAACGACGATTGTCGTCGCTGGAGGTTTGTTAATAGGACTCGCGCTCCTCATCTGGAAAGTAATCCCGGAAACGAGGTTTGAGCCGATCACCCGAGCTGGCACCTCAAATCTGCTTCAGGCGAAGCAGACGGTAGCAGAAGGCTACGCCCATATCCGCGGCAATGCGATCCTCGTTGGGTTGGCCGCCATCACGCTCGTCTGGGGACTCGCGAGCGAAGGGTTCGACCGGTTGTGGGGCGCTCATTTGATCGATACGTTTCGGTTGTCAGAACAAGCGGCTATCTATTGGTTCGGCCTGTTTTATGCCGTTGCGTTTTTACTGAACATGCTCGTCCTCAAAGGTGTCGAGACGTACATCAAAGGACGCTACGCGACGACATTGTTTTGGTTCAACGTTTTGCTCATCCTCACGATGCTTGCGTTCGCATGGGTCGGACAATTCTTTGTGGCCGTCTTGTTGTATTGGACGATTGCCGCGCTTCGGAACGTGCATTATCCGCTCATGAGCGTCATGACGAACGAGCGGCTCCCGTCCAAGGGCCGGGCGACGATTTTGTCGATGTTCGGTCAAGTCGATGCGTTCGGCCAAGTCGCCGGCGGTCCACTCATCGGCCTCGTCGCCCTATATACGTCGATTCAAGGGGGGCTCGGGGTGTCAGCACTGTTGCTATTACCGATGCTCTATTTTTTAAGAAGGATTAAGCACCACTAATTCGAAGACCGTGCCTCGATTCGTTCGAGGACGGTTTTTTCAGTTAGATAACGAATCCGCTACAAATGTCTTGTCCGAGCGCAATCAGGGTACAGTAAATATGAGACGGCACAAATGAGGGGAGCGATTCGATGAAACAAAAGAAATGGGCGACGACACTTGGTGCCATGTTGCTCGCGACGTCACTCGCCGCCTGCGGTGATACGACAGAAGAAGACCAAGCGATTGACGTGACAGAAGAACAAATCGCAGAGCAAGAAGAGGAGCATGGCGCAATGGACCATTCGGGATCGGGTGAGGTGCCTGCCGAGTTAGAAGAAGCGGCAGACCCGACGTATCCGATTGATTCGATGGCCGTGTTGACTGCGGACCATATGCTTGAGATGGAAGGCGCGGAAGCGAAAATCGTCGGTGCTTATGAGACTACAGCTTACGCGGTCACGTATACACCGACAGATGGCGGGGAACCGGTCGAGAATCACAAATGGGTGATTCATGAAGAACTCGATACATCCGAACCGGCCCCGCTTGCTGATGGGACCGAGGTGACGCTTCAGGCCGATCATATGGAAGGCATGGACGGCGCGACCGCGACGATCGACTCCAGTGAACAAACGACCGTGTATATGGTCAACTTCATGTTGCAAGACGGAGAAGAAGTGACGAATCATAAATGGGTGACTGAAAATGAATTAGAACCGAAAGAGTGACGAGAAGACTAAAAACAGGGCGATGCCCTGTTTTTCTATGGAGTTTGAAACATTTCATGTCGCGTTACGTATAAGACAGGAAACACGAATGAAAAGAGGAAACAATATGGTTCACACATGGAATGAGCGAGCGCATACTGCGTTAAAAGGGAAGATGGGGATGTTGCTCATCTGGTCGTTCGCGTGCTCGGTTCTATTAGAGATAGGATTGATGGTGGACACGACCTATTACGGCTTGGCGATAGAATCTGTTGCGCTGACCGTCCTTAGTCTTGGTGGTATCTTATTTTACATAGCCCTCTACCCAGTTATCGTCGGATACAACTGGATTATGTTAGAGACGGTACGAGGCCAGACAGTTCGATCGAGTGACGTCTTCGCTCCGTTTCGTCACCGCTACGGGAAGCACCTGCTTGCGACGCTTCTCGTCATGTTGTTCCAAGTCTTATGGACACTATTGTTGGTCGTACCTGGCATCGTGAAGTACTTCTCGTATGCATTCACGTATTTCATCTTGCGCGACGAGCCGGAACTGTCCATTACAGAGGCAATTACGAAATCAAGGGATTTGATGCGCGGACAAAAATGGGATGCGTTCAAACTAATTTTGCCGTTTATCCCGATGTATTTAGTCGGTTGGATTTTTTACATACAGCTCGAATTGGTCGTTCTCGGCTCATGGATTTTTCTTGTCGCGACGTCACTCATTCGTCCGTTCATCGTCAGTCGGTTTGCGGTCATGTATGAAGACGCACGTCGGGCGTATGACGAGCAGTGGAACCGCTCGGCATGAAGCGCATCGAGTCTGATGTGACACGCTGACTCGTGATACAATCTTCCTGAAAGAGGGGAATGCACATGAATATTGGAATCATTGGGGCAGGACTTAGTGGGATTGTCGCAGCACGGGAACTCGTCCGGCAAGGACATACGGTTGAACTGATTGAGAAGAGCCAGAGCGTCGGTGGACGCTTGGCGACCCGACGGATCGGGGCCGGGAAAGCCGATCACGGGGCCGTCTATTTCACCGTACGCGGGGAAGCGCTTAAACAGGCGGTCGCCGATTGGGTCGAGCGGGACTGGGTAAGCGTCTGGTACGCCGACCCGTATCCGCGGTACATCGCCCGTGACGGCATGAACGCGCTCGCCAAACAGTTGGCCGACGGCTTGACCGTCCAATTGAACGAGCGGGTCGAGACGGTCAGTATGGAGAGTGGGACGGTCGTCGTCACGACAGACGTGGCGACGCGCCACTATGACCGTCTCCTCATCACGTCACCGCTCCCACAGACGTTCGAGCTGCTCGCTGACTTATCGAGTCAGGTGGCTGAGTCGTTGCGTGAGCTGACTTACGCCCCGACGTTCGTCGGATTGTTCGAGTTCGCGGGCGACACCCAAATCGGTGCGGACGGGATTATCGATACGGACTTGGCACCTGGTCTGTTGAAAATCATCAATAACCGGCAAAAAGGCATCTCGGCGACAGAACTCGTCAGCGTCTACATGGATGAGGCGTGGAGTGAAGCTTGGTATGAGCGGCCAAGTGAAGACACGCTTCAAGAAATCGAGCGGTTGCTAACAACCGTGACCGGAGACGTAGCGATTCAGTCGAGACAGTTGAAGCGGTGGCGCTACGCCCAGGCGACAGACGTTTGGCACGAGCCGTACTATAAATTGAACGACGCACCGATTTACTTGGCGGGTGACGTCTTCCTCGAGCCGGACGATGCTTCAGGGCGGACTCGGTTCGAAAGTGCGTACGTCTCGGGTCTCCGCGTTGCGGCAGCGATGCGGTCCTAAACCTTCTGCGGAAGGTTTTTTTGATCACGACGATACGATTTTGAGAAAGGAGGCGTTAATTACGTGAATCGGGTGAGTCTGAAACCGTTGCGCATACAGGACGAAATCGCATTGTACACGTTTGAATGTGAGAACCGACCCTATTTCGAGCGTTACGTCCCGAGCCGTGGAGACGCGTACTATGAACCTGAAGCATTTCGTCAGGCGTTGGAACATTTGTTGGCCGAACAAGTGAACGGGGATGGATATTATTATTTGATTTGGCATGGTGAGTCCATCGTGGGGCGTCTCAACGTCCATCATGTCAATTTCGAGACCGGGGAAATCGGCTATCGAATCGGTGGGGACTATGTAGGTCGTGGATATGCCACCGCAGCCCTTCAGCAATTACTTACGCTTAACCTTCCTCGATTCACACGATTGATTGCCAAGACGACGACAGATAATAAGGCGTCCCAACACGTCTTGATGCGTTCTGGCTTTTCTCGTGAAGATGAAATACATCAGATTGAATGGGAAGGACGATTCTTATCTTTTTACACATACGTTTACGAAATGGACCGATGAAGCGCCTACTTCATCGGTCTTTTTATTTGACCTCATCTAGTTTAGGGCATAAACTATCTCTAACTAGTTTAGGGGGTAAACCAAAATGAAAGAATTGATGCGGGAGGCCGTCCAACTATTTGAAGAAGTCATGTTCCACGGAGCGGAACATGTCATTGAGGCGATGGAAGGCGACGTCTGGCGCGAGTATTCGCGTGAACAGCTCCAACTATTAAAACTGCTCGAACAGTTCGGCCCGATTCAAGCGGGTCAGTTGGCGATGAAACAAGGTGTGCATAAGAGCGCCGTTTCAAACCGCTTAAAAAAACTCGTTGAGAAACAGCTCGTCGTCAGTCGACGCGGGCAAGACCAACGTGAACGGTTGATCGAACTGACAGCGGCGGGACACCACGTCGTCGAACAGGCAGATACGGCCGTCTACCATTATGTCGAGTCACTACTCGACGGGAAAATAGATGAGACAGAGATCGAACAGTTCGTCCGGACGTTCCGGAAAATCAAAGAGCTGCTTCGAATTGGGGAGGAATAACACGTGCGCAAAATTATTCAATGGCGCTTCGGCATCTTGATCGGTCTCGTCGTGTTGACGGCGGCCTTGTTCGTAGCGGCACCAAACTTGACCGAACAGGCAGAACAGGCGGGAAGTTTCCAACTGTCTGAAGACATGGACTCGCAACGCGCGCAAGACATCTTGAACGCTGCGGGCAAAAGCGATAAGACGATTTCGCTCGTCTATGAATTTGAAGCGCTCGGAGATGCCGAACGGGCCGATATTGCCCGGGTAATCGACGAGCTGGAACAAAATGATACGGTCGTCAAAGATGTGCTCGACCCGTTCGAGAACGCCGAGACGGAGGCACAACTCGTCTCGGAAGATGAACGTATCGTCCTCGTCCCGATCACGGTCGAAGGATCGATGGAGGACATCAACGCTTTCGCGGACGATGTCCGCGAGAACATCCTCCCGACAGACGAGACCGTCTACATCACAGGTGAAGAAATCATCAACAACGATGTGAACTTGAGTGCGCAGGAAGGGTTGAAGAAGACCGAGATCATCACGGTCGTGTTGATCTTCGGACTGCTCTTGCTCGTGTTCCGTTCAATCGTGACCCCGTTCATTCCGTTGATCGCGGTCGGGTTCACCTATCTCCTCAGCCAATCGTTCGTCGCGTTCTTCGTCGACTGGTTCGGTTTCCCGGTCTCGAACTACACACAAATTTTCCTCGTGGCGATTTTGTTCGGGATTGGGACCGACTACTGCATCCTGCTGCTTAGCCGGTATAAAGAAGAACTCAGTGCCGGGCACGCGATCGAGGACGCCATCGTCAACACGTATAAGACGGCTGGACGGACGGTGCTCATTAGTGGTCTCGCCGTATTCGTCGGCTTCGCCGCGATCGGATTTGCCGATTTCCCGATCTTCAAGTCGGCCGTCGCGGTCGCGGTCGGGATTGCCGTCTTGTTGCTCATCTTGTTCACGGTTGTGCCGTTCTTTATGGCGACGCTCAAGAATCGCTTGTTCTGGCCGTCGAAAAAAGCAGGCGAGCATCACGACAGCAAGCTGTGGGCCGGATTCAGCCGCATCTCGGTCAATCGTCCGTTCGTCTCGATCCTTGTCGTCGCACTGATCACCGTGCCGGTGTTGTTCACGTACGACGATGCCCGGTCGTTCAATACGGTCGATGAGATCGGTGACGATTACGACTCGGTGCGCGGTCTCAATTTGATCTCGGAAGGGTTCGGGCAAGGCGAATCGCTCCCGGTTCAAATTATCTTGAAACAAGAGTCGGAACTGACCGAGTCGGATATTTCGTACATCGAGAAGTTCGCGAGCGAATTAGAAAAAGTCGATGGTGTGAGCGGTGTCCGTTCGATCACACGTCCGACCGGTGACGTCATCGATGATTTTTATGTCGATACGCAACTCGAACAAGTGAGTTCAGGGCTTGCCGAGGCAGAGACCGGGCTCGGTGATGTGCAAGACGGGCTCGCTCAAGTCGAGACCGGTCTAGACGCGGTCGTCAGTCAACTGCCGGCTGGTACGACGAACGCCGGGGCGCCGCTCGCAGAAGCGGCGACGGGACTCGGCCAACTGAACGCCCAACTCGGTTTGATCGGACAAGGTCTCACGGCAACGCAAAACATCCCGGCGACCGTGGCGCAACTGCAACAAGTGTCTGGTGGTCTCAGTCAGATCGAGGCGGGTATCAATGAAGCAGCGTCTGTGTTGACGGCGCAAGGTGCGCAAGTCAGTGAGCTCGGATCGGGACTCGGCCAACTCGCGACTGGTGTCGGTGAAGCGAACGCTGGGCTCGCGCAAATCGAAACCGGTCTTGGCGACGCGGTGGCGTTCCTCTCGGCACTCAGTGAAGCGGACAGCCTGCGTGATACGGGCGTCTATTTACCGGAAGGAACGCTCACGTCAGACGAGTTTGCCCCGGCCGTCGAACGTTACGTGTTCGACGAGGGGACGGCGACACAACTCGAGGTCATCCTTGATATGGACCCGTACTCGCCGGAAGCAATCGATACGGTCGAAACGTTGAAACAGACGATGGAACGTGTCGTCACGGACACCCCATTTGATAACGCGACCATCGGTTACGCCGGGATTTCAAGCATTAACAGCGATTTAAACGAGACATCGACAAACGACTTCAATCGGACCGTCGCCATCATGCTCGTGACGCTGTTCGTCGTTTTGACGGTACTATTCCGTTCGATGATCATGCCACTCTATATGATCGGGTCACTGTTGCTCACGTACTACACGTCAGCGGCGATAACGGAGCTCATCTTCGTTGAAGGGCTCGGTTATGACGGCATCAGCTGGGCCGTACCGTTCTTCGGGTTCGTCATGTTGATCGCGCTCGGCATCGACTACTCGATCTTCCTACTCGATCGGTTCCGTGAAGAATCGATTAACGGGATGACGGTGCGTGACGCCCTCGTCCACGCCATGACGAAGATGGGTACGGTCATCATGACGGCGGCCGTCATCCTCGCCGGGACGTTCGGGGCGATGATTCCGTCTGGTGTACTCAGCCTCGTCCAGATCGCGACAATCGTCATCACCGGTCTGTTGTTGTACGGGTTGATCGTGCTGCCACTTCTCATCCCGGCGATCACCGTATCGTTCGGAGATGGTGTCTGGTGGCCGTTCAAACGAAAGAATAAATGACTGAACAAGACGTCATTCAATTAAACTGTCCCTCAATTGTTAAGTACAAATGACAATTTGAGGGACAGTTTTTATTTGTTTAGTCAATGTAATAAAAATAGCGAAAAACAAACTTCATATTGGAAAAAATGCACCGAAGTATAGTGTAGATCTCTATTCTACTGAAAGAAGGCAACAATCATGGTGAATCATTTTGAAAAAATAAGTTCGTTGTTAGTATCTCGTATGTTGATCGTTTTATTTTTCCTCTCTTATCCGATTATGGGTGTTTTGTACTGGATCGGGGAGCTCGCCGGACAAGACGCAGTCAGTTTTATTGTGGTGGGGAGTGTCATTCAGATTGGATCATGGCTCGGCCATCGCTTCTATGTAGAGCATGCTTGGTTGAAGTATGGGCTCGTCACATTGATGTACATTTCGGCTTCAGCGATTATCTTGACGCTACCAGGTGCGGCGATTCAAAATGTCGTCTTTCTTTACATCGTATTGACGTTGATCTACTTGAATCGGCATCTTGTACTGTACGGTAGCATGCTCGCGCTGATCGTCTCGGTCGTAGCTGTGTTAACCGGGCGCTTTTCATTTGCAACGCCGCTCGACCTCGTCATTTGGTTCACGGTGCTCACAATGGCTTTGTCTGGCGCGTACTTTGTGTCGTTCTTTGGCGCAAAGTTGTTGCATGAGACGTTCGCGCAGCAAGAGAAAGCAGAACAACATGCAGGGGAAATCGAGCTGACAATGGCGAAAACGACAGCGAGTGCGACTACGCTTCACGGAGCTGTCTTCACGATGCGTGATTCAGTCGATTCAGTCACAAATGCTTCGGAACAAGTGACAGAACAAATCGGTTCGATGACGAAACGGACATCTGAACAGGCAGGTCTTATCCAAACTGTCGCTTCACAAATCCATTCAACTGTACAGGCGTTTGAACGAATGCAGCAGCAGCTCCAGGAGACAACGTCTCAAGTGAGTGGCGTCTTGCAGGACGCTCACGTCTCGCATGAAAACATGGACTCGACAGAACGGTCGCTCGCTGAACTGAACTTAAGTATCGGTGAAGTCAATCATGCGTTTAAAGGGTTGGCGGAGCGCTTCCAAGAAGTACGGACGATTACGGGGACGATTCAGCAGATTTCGTCTCAGACGAACCTCCTGTCGCTCAACGCCTCAATTGAAGCGGCGCGAGCGGGTGAGCACGGGAAAGGGTTTGCCGTCGTCGCGTCCGAGATTCGAAATTTGTCGGCTCAAACCGCCCAAGCCTCATCTCAAATCAATGATATTATCCAACTCGTCATGCAAGAGGTACAAGTGACGGAACGGGCGATCGATGGCAGTACAGAACGTTTGTCGACGCAGGAAGAGCAAGTCCGTAAGAGTGGGACGTCGATTCTCTCCATGATTCAAATGACAGGGACGGTCGCGAGCACGGTGGATGAGACATCGACCCAGCTCCAAGTCGTCGCATCAGAACTGAACAAAGTCCATCAAGTGACGGGCCAAATGTCAGCACTGATGACAGCTCTCGAAGAGAACGGTCAAGACGTGCATGTGTTGACGACGTCGCAGCAACAGGCGTTGACTTCGTTAAAGGATCAAATTGCAGAATTGAACGAGATTGCGAACGAACTCGTCTAAATGATGGACACGCCTTAAAAATAGGCGTGTCCATTTGCGTATACATCTCTTCTAAAACGGGAAAAGTTTTGCGTCAGTCCTAAAATGAGGAGGAACGATCAATGGAAATTACGATCACAGCTATTTTAAAGGCTCACCCGGGCAAAGAGAGTGAGTTGCGTCAAGCACTCGATCAGGTCATCCCGCCGTCGCGGCAGGAAGAAGGGTGCCTCACCTACGTGTTACACGAGTCAATCGATGCGCCGGGTACGTTCGTGTTCTATGAAAAGTATCGGGACGAGACGGCGCTCGACCATCATATCAACTCAGCCCACTACCAAGCGTATCGGCAAGCTGCCGAGACGTTACTCGCCGTCCGTGACGTGTACCGTTTGCAAGAGGTCTGAAAGGAGACAGTCCGATGATCACGCAACCGATTATTCCGTGTATTTGGTTCGAGCAAGACGTCGAAGCGATTGCCGATTGGTACGTCTCGATATTTCCGGATTCATTCGTCGACTATACGACGAAACTTATCGACACTCCGCCTGGCGAGACGACGGTCGTCACGGTCTCACTCTTTGGTCAGTTCTTTCAACTGCTCGGTGCCGGTAACTTGAAGGAGCGGAATCCGTCCTTCTCCTATATGGTCTCGCTCCCGACGTCAGAAGAAGTCGATACGCTGTGGGACAAGTTATCGGACGGTGCTGACGTGCTCACGCCGCTCGACACGTACGACTTTAGTGAACGTTACGGTTGGTTGAAAGACAAGCACGGCGTCTCTTGGCAAATCATGCACAACGGTGGCATGGACATCCAGACGGTGACCCCGTGTCTGTTATTCGTCGGGGAGGCGTTCGGTCGGGCCGAGGCGGCGATGGACGATTGGGTCACGGTATTTCCGGACTCTTACGTCCTCGACGATCAGATGATCCGTTACGATAAAGACGATGGCCCAGAATTAGAAGGGAAGTTGAACTACGCCCGTTTCGTCTTATCTGGACGTGAGTTCGTCGTCATGGACAGTGCCGAGCATCACCAGTTCGCTTTCAACGAGATGCAGTCGCTGATCGCGTTTTGTGAGACACAAGACCAAATCGATGCGTATTGGGATGAACTATCGTCCGTACCTGAAGCCGAACAATGCGGTTGGCTACAGGACCGCTACGGCGTCTGCTGGCAAATCGTGCCGTGGGAGATGGAAGAGATGCTGACGACCGGCACGCCGGAACAGTTGGCGCGGGTAACGGCAGCGTTCTTGCCGATGAAGAAGATCGATCTGACCGAGTTGCGAAAAGTATATTGAAATGAATCATGCCGCCCTTAACGAATCGGGGCGGCATGGTTTTATTCGCGTATCTTTTTAGAGAGTGCGTCTTTCTCGATGATCGTATCGGACAGACGCAGCTGTTCGGCCGCTTCGTCGATGAAAGGCTCACATTGACTGAGCGGTAGCTCGTCTCCTGTCTCGACCGCGTAACACGTCCCGTTTCCGATGGGTTCGGTCAAGTTGGGAACATAGTAGAGCGTGTCGTACCGGAACGACCCGTTACGGAACACGGTCAAGTTCGGTTCGTCGTCGAGCAATGTGCTACCGAGCATGTAGGCGGGCTCCATCCCGAGCAACTCTAGGATGGTCGGGGCGATGTCCGCTTGACCGCCGCTCGCTTCGATCGTTCGACCTTCGTTCAAGTTGGCTGGCTTGATGTAGAGCGGAACAGAACGGTCGAGCTGAAACAGTTCGACGGCCGAATCGGCGTTCGCTTGCTCGGCCATCTCGTCACCTGCTGAGGTCAGCCCGCTGTCATGATCGCCATAAAAGACGACTAACGAATTATTCCACGTCCCGTTCGCCTTCAATTGATCGACCATCAATCCGACGGCCGCGTCGACGTAATGGATGGTATGGTAATAGTTTTGAAGCAGCGGATCGTCATATCCGGTCAAGTCCAAACGCTTCTCTTCTTCCGGAATGTCGTACGGCGTATGGCTCGTCAAAGCGACCATGAACGCATAAAACGGTTCTGCTAACGTGTCCATCGCTTCGACGGAAGTGGTCAAGAAGTCTTTGTCGTTAAGTGCCATGCCGATCACGTCCTGAGCGGGGTAATCGTCTTTGCTGAAAAAATGATTGAAGCCGATATTGTCGTAGACGTTGTCGCGGTTCCAAAACGTTTTATCGAACGCATGCATCGCGGCCGTATCATAGCCGGCTTGGCGCAAACGTTCAGGTAAGGCGTCAAACGTATGGTCACCGTACTGGGTGTACACTGAACCGGATTTGACGGGATAGAGCGAGGTGTTGACCGTGAATTCCGCATCCGACGTCCGGCCTTCGTGCGTCTGATGATAGAAGTTCGGGAAGTACAACATCTCGTCACGAAGCGCGTTCAAGTTCGGTGTCAGTTCCTGTCCGTTGATCGTCTGTCCGATCACCGACGTCTGGAACGACTCGAGCTGCAGCATGATGACGTTCGTATCAGCCGTTGTCTCGACGTCGGTTGGAGTCGAGGTACCGAGCCGCGTCTCTTCTTGTGCGGTTAAGCCGTCTCCGAAGCCGAGTTGGTCGCCGATGCCACGGAATAAGTCGAGGCCGTGATACCCCCAAAAGCCGTACTCGTAATATTCACGCATGTTCGAAATCGGTGCTTGCTCGTCATCATTCGGCTGACTGACGGTTAATGGAACGACGAAGGCGGCCAAGCCGATGACAAAACCGGCAGCGGCGATCCGGCGGTTTTTTCCTGTGACTTGCGCAGGTCTTTTTCTCATATAGACGAGGACAGCGGTATAAAGCACCAGGTCCGCGAACAATAGAAAGTCGGTCGGTTGAATCAACGTCAGGAAGCCGCCGCCGACGTCGCCCATCTGACCAACGTCTGACAAAAGCGCGACCGACAACAGATTGCCGAAATAGCGGTAATACCAGACGTCGGAGATGAGGAGTGTGCTGTGTAGAAACAGCGAGGCGAATAAAATCCAGCGCCGTGTTTTCGTCTTCACGAGTAGAGCCCAGCTCGTCATCATGAGAATCATCCCGATATTGACGAGTAAAAAATGAACGTTGAACGCGCTCGCGGTCAAGACGCTGAATAAAAATAGTTTGGCAAGTGATAGTGACAGATAACTCCAATAATCAAGATATTTCATAAATAGCCTCCAAACGGTACGTACACGTCGTATTCTTTTTCATGTACCTGTTCGTAGGTGGCGGGAAACATGGGGGTGTGCGATACGGACGAAAAAAAGCGAGGCGAGCGCCTCACTTGATCAAAAATGTGTCCCGAAGCTCGATGATCGTGCCTTCCGGGGCTTTTAGTTTGCTCAAATGTCCATCGACGACGAAGTAGATGTTGCCGCCATGTTTCGGCAAGAACGTGACACCGAGCGCCTCGAGCCGACGGACTTCCGCTTCAAGGTCATCGACGTACAAGGCGAAGTGAACGGGTCCGGCCGCATGTTTCGAATACGGCGATAACGTCTCGTCGGTCTTCGCCGTCTGGAGTTCGATATAGAAGTCGCCGAGCTTGAGCCAACTGTTGAACGCCCGGGTATGGAAGTTGGGTGACTCTTGGACGAGCTCAAAACCGAGCGTTTCATAAAATTGCTTTGACGCCGCATAGTCGGGCGTTTGGATACAGAGATGGTGGATTTGTTTCATCGTGTCACTCCTTTGCTTTCATTTTAGCGAATAGGAGCCTGAAGCGGAACTTTTCTTGAACGAAGACGTATACGACACCGAGGAGGGATACATATGGAAATCCAATACGAATTGACGGAAGAAGACTACATTCACTTCAACTTGAGTCATATTAGACGTTCAAAGATAGGGAAGAGGATGCTATTCCTGCAGCGCATCATCGGGCCCGTCATCATTTTAGGTGGTGGCGCTTTGACGTTCGCGACATTGTTTCAAGATACGAGCTGGTGGCTGTTTGGGGTGTATGGCGTCATCAGCCTCATCTGGTTTCTGTATTATCCGAAGTATTTTGAACGGCATATCCGAAAACAGACGAAGCGGATGATTCAAGAACGAAGCAATGAAGGCATGATCGGCCCGCATACGATGGATCTGGATGAAGACGGTCTTCGTGACAAAAATGCGTTCGGGGAGACGAAAGTCTCATGGAGCGGCATCAAGGAAGTCGTCGAGGAAGCCGATTATGTGTATTTGTATAACTCGTCGGTCAGCGCCTACATCTTGCCGAAACGCGGGCAGGACATGGAGGAGGTACAACGATGGCTACCGATGCGTTGACGATTCAACCGATTGATGAGACGAACTTGGATGCGGTCGTCGCCTTGACCGTCGCACCTGGTCAGGCCCGCTTTATCGAAACGAACGCGGAATCGCTCCGCGAGATGGACGTCGACGTCAAGTACGCGTGGACGTGCTACGCGCTCTGTCGAGACAATCAACCGGTCGGCTTCATGATGGTCGGGGCCGAGAACAAGGTGGAGCGTTACGTCTGGCTCGACCGCTTTATGATTGATATGGATGAGCAAGGGAAAGGCATCGGGTCAACATTTTTGCAACTTGCGATTGAGTGGATGCAAGAGCGATTTGATGTCGATGACCTCATCCTCAGCCTCCATCCGACGAATGAACCGGCGAAACGGTTTTATGCGAAGGGCGGATTCGAGGACAGTGGCTTGATTGATGAAGCGAACGGGGAAGAGATTTGGGTGTATCACGTGAAGCAGGGACAGCCTTCCTAAGTCGGCCGTCCCTGTTTTGGTGGTTGTTGTTCAATTATCGCTTCACCGTGAGCGGACGCAACTGTTTGACCCGCGCCAAGACGATCCAGCCGAGGATGGCTCCAGTCATGCTCGAGGCGAGGAAGGCCGGGAAGAAGAACAGCGCCCCAAACTCAGAACCCATTAAGATTTTCGCGTATGGGACGGCGATGAGCGAGGCAATGACGCCCGTCCCGATGACTTCACCGAGCGCAGCGAAAGCGACCCGGTTCGTCCGCACGTAAAATAGTCCAGCAAGCAAGGCGCCGATCATACCACCTGGGAAGGCGAGCAACGACCCGGTCCCGGTCATGACACGGACAAGTCCGGTCACGAACGCGACGAGGACGGCACCAATCGGACCGACGGTGACGGCGGCGATGACGTTCACCATATGTTGCACCGGATAGGCCCGGGCGACACCGGTCGGGATGGAGATGAATAAGGAGCCGATGATGGCGATGGCGATGAGCATCGCCATCCAAGTGAGTTGTTGAATACGCATGAAGTGTCTCCTTTCAAAATGAAAACGCACTTCTCCAAGTGGAAAAGTGGCGTGGACAGACAGACGTATCCAAGCCACTTCCCTACGCTGGTATGAGCCAGATCAGGTTCGAAGGGTCCGGCAGTTGCCGTCTCAGCCCGAAGGCTCCCCTAGTGGTCGTTTATTGGTTTGAGTATAGCATAACGTTATTTTGTTGCCTCAATTTTTCGCGGTCGGAAGATGAAATAAATGATACCGCTATACAGGGCGTATAAAAACAGGGAAAACATGAGATTGATGACCCACGGGAGTGTACCCATAAATACGGTGACCGAGGCGTTACGGAACCAGCCGAGTGAAAGACATAGTCCGACAAAGCTGAGCACGATCGTCGTCCAAAAGCTGATATCTGGACGTCTCGACACACGGCGAACGACTAGACCAATTATGAAGCTGAAGACAGCCGTCGCACCTAAATACATATAGAGTAGCGCATCGACCGGGTATGAATAATAGACAACGTCCATATTATTTCCTCCTAAACGAAGTGTGGTGAAAGGAAGTGAGGTCAGTGAGGGATGCCATCCCATGGCGTGACGAGTCTTACCGTGAACAGTTCGAGCACTGGCTCGATGGTCACGTGCCAGGCGTGACGTGGCGGGTTGTGAAAGATACCGATTTGACATACTTGATGTATGGAGAGTACGGGGCAGACCGTTACTACGCCAAGGCGGTGACAGCAATCAGTGGTGGCGAGGCTGAACTGTCGATGCATCTAGCCGAACGGCATCCGGGACTCGTCCCGGAGGTCATCGCCATTGCCGCGACACGCAACTGGCTACTTATGCGAGACATCGGCGGGTATGCACTTCGTGAATACCCTAAGCACAGTCGGTACAAAGCGGCTGTGCGTCAATATGCGAAACTACAGAGAAAAGAAGCGAATTACACGGATACGCTTTTGGCCTACGGTATCCCGGACCGGCGTCCGGCTCGTCTAAAAGAAGAGATACGGACGTATTTACCCGAGTTATGTACGGGGTTAGATCGAGATAAGGCAGAGGCGGTGCTGGCGCTCCAAGACGAACTCCTCACCATGTGCGACGAGCTCGCGACTGGGGTGCCGATGAGTCTCGAGCACGGCGACTTACATGGCGGCAACATCTTTTGGCGCAAACAGACGGATGACTTATGTATTCTCGATTGGGGCGATGCGACCGTCACCCATCCGTTCTTCAGCGTCCGTGTGTTTTGGAACGCGCTCTACGACTTGTTGCCAGAAGACGATGAAGTCGCATGGTATGAACAGATTCAGAAGATGCGTACCGTCTACTTGGCTGAGTGGGAAGGTGTAGCGCCTCGGGACGTGCTATGGCGCCATTTGTTGATCGCTGAAGAGCTCGGTTGCGTGTATCGGGCGCTGTCGTGGCATGTATATGTGACCAACTATCGGTATGATCCGTCCGAGTCAGCCGATAAACCGGCCCAATGGCTCAACTTGTTCCTCGAGTATCGGGACTTGAAACGTCGCGGTACGTGATCACTCGTTCTTCTCGAGCAGGTTTTCATAATCCGTCTCGTTCCAAAACAGCTGGGCGATTGACTCCGGTGCTTTCAAAATCTCACCGTCTTGGTCGTAGACGATAGCGTAGCCGTTTTCGATCTCAAAGACGATCAAGTCGGCCGTCACTTCCTTGACGCCGTTCCCGGCAATGATGACGTTCTCGATTGGGTCGCGTGCGACTTGAACTCCCCATTCGTCGAGCTCGACGATGAGCGCTGACGTGTAGGCATGGCGGTCGTAAATCGATTGAAACTCGTCTTGCGTCAATGTGACGTCGGTCGGGGGGGCACTCGTCCCGTATTTGCGCTTCTCAATCTCCTCAACGAATTGCGTGAACGACTCTTCTTGCCAAAAGAGTGGTGCGACCGACTCGGGACCGTTGGCGATCTCACCGTCTTCATTCTCATAGACGGTCGCGTACGTGCCGTCGTCGAGCTTGAACGGATAAATATCGGCGTATGTATGATGGATCCCGTCCCCGGCGATGACGACGCGTTCGAACGTCTCACGGAACGGTGTTAGCCCTTGGGTTTCGAGCGCTGCTAACAAGTCTTGGGCAGTCTCGTGTTGGTCAAAGACGTCTTTGAAATCTTCTCGTGTCCATTCGATCGTCGCTTCTTCATCTTGTTCATTCATATCAGGAGAGACGATTGGTTGCTCGGCTTGATCGGTACAACCTGTCAGCAAGAACGCGCTTAAGCCAAGTAGTCCTAATCGTTTCATAAAACAACCCCCTAGTAAGTTACATTATTTCCCTATTTTACATTAGCGTAGCATGTATGAAATAGGATGAGAACCTGGATACTTTCTCATCTAGGGCAAATGGAATCGCTACCTCGTCTGGTTCAATCCACACAATCTGTACGATTGAACAGGGGAATGTCGACTTTTGGCGAACACATTTAGGAAACTGATTTAAAGGAGAGAGAGAGATGCCAAAACGAAAATTTGCCAATCGTCGTGATTGGGAACGCATATTAAAAAATCGATACGCACAAATGGAGGTGCGGGACGATCGCTTCTCGGGCACCGTCGCCCTCTTTCAAATTGACGCCGTCCGAGCCCCACAATATAAGATGCATCAAGGAAAGGAGTTCATCGTCGCCGACGCAGGTTACGCGTGGCTCCAGTACTTCTCAGAACATGAACCGTTCGGGGTGACCGTCATGTTCGATGACCGGGGCAACATCGTCCAATGGTACATCGATATCGTCGAGGGGATCGGGTATGAGGATGGGATTCCGTACATGGATGACCTCCTGCTCGACATCCTCATCTTCCCGAACGGTGACGTCGTCCGTAAAGACGAGGATGAGTTCGAAGCGGCAGCCAAGTCAGGTGAGCTCACGCCGGAGATGGTCGACCGTGGCTGGCGTGATTTCAAGGCGACGCTCGATCGGATCGAACGCCGCGACTTCGTCTATTTTGATTTAGCGAACGAGCATTACGAGCAGTTGAAGCAAAAGCTTTGAGTCTTCCCGTACTGCTTTTGGTACAGTGAAAGAACAGGGGGGAAGATAGATGAAACAAATTGATCTCGAGAAGTGGCCGCGTAAAAAGCATTATGAGTTTTTCAAGGCGTTTGACGCCCCGCATTTCAACGTGACGGCGAACGTCGACGTGACGAAGCTACATACGTTCGCGAAGACGCGCGGACAGTCATTTTTCAAGCTGTTCTTATACGGCGTGGTGAAGACGGCGAACGCCATCCCTGAACTTAGGTACCGGATGCGCGGTGACGTGGTCGTCGAGCATGATGTCGTCCATCCATCGTTCACCGTCATGATGGATGATGACGTCTTCAATTTCTGTACGGCGACGTATAAAGACGCGTTTCCCGACTTCATGGAGGAAGTGGCCGTGCGGATGAGCGGGGCGAAACGAGAAGTCGTCGTCGGAGATGACGAGCCGGACAGCCTGCTCTATATTACGAGCGTGCCTTGGCTCACGTTCACGAGCATCAGTCACCCGACGAATGACCAACAGCACGATAGCGTTCCGCGGATCGCCTGGGGCAAATTCACGAAAGTTGGCGACCGGATGATGATGCCGCTCTCAGTCCAAGCGCACCACGCGCTCGTCGACGGCGTCCATATCGGGAAATATTATGAGAAACTGCAAGCGTGGCTCGATGATTTGAGCGACCTTCACGTTAAACAGCCAGAAGAAGTCGGACTCGACGAGGCGATCCGCCTGCGCGAGAACGGAGAGCTCGAGCGGGCGAAGCAGCTGTTGCTCATGCTGTTGCGTCAAGATGAGAAAAATCCACGACTCCACGCGCAATGTGCCTGGTGTTATGACTCGCTCGGCGAAGAGCGTCAAGCCGTCCCGCACTATGAGCGGGCCATCCGACTCGGTCTGAGCGGTCACGAGCTCAGTGAGACGTATATCGGGCTCGGCAGCACGTACCGTGCGCTCGGTCGTTACGAGGATGCCGAACAACTATTTGCTAAGGCGATCGAACAGTTCCCTGACATCGCTGCCTTGAAAGTGTTCCAAGCGATGACGCGTTACAACCTCGGACAGCATCAGGAAGCGACCGGTGCGTTGCTCGAGCTGCTCGCGAGTCCGCAGCCGGATGACAGCATTCAGCGTTATCGTCGCGCCATCGCGTTTTATGCGCGCAATCTCGACGAGACGTACGATTGATCCGGAAGACAAGGCTTGTGGAAGCGGCCTTGTCTTTTTATTGAATCAAATTGATTGACCGATCCAAATTACCGTGTTATATTTATCTCGAATTAAAGATAATTAAATTTAAAGTATTGTTTTCTCTCAACAAAGGAGGGGAACAGATGAAACAATCAGACGCCTTAAAAGCAATCAC
This sequence comes from Exiguobacterium sp. SH4S7, assembly GCF_004336795.1. NCBI lineage: Bacteria > Bacillati > Bacillota > Bacilli > Caryophanales > Exiguobacterium > Exiguobacterium sp. SH4S7. The sequence continues at coordinate 400,007 of NZ_SJUT01000003.1, read as the reverse complement.
CGTCTTATTTCGGGCTTCACAATCGATCCAGGACATGGTCAAACACGAAGTCGCCGCATATGGACTGAACGCGACCGAATTCTCGGTACTCGAACTGCTCTATCATAAAGGTGACCAACCGATTCAAATCATCGGCAAAAAAGTCTTGCTCTCAAGCGGCAGCATGACGTATATCGTCGACCGACTCGAGGCAAAAGGCTATTTGGTCCGGAAAGCTTGTCCGAGCGACCGCCGTGTGACGTATGCCGCATTAACCGAAGCGGGAACCGACTTGATGGATCAAATTTTTCCGACACACACGAAACGGATGAACGAGTTGTTCGACGGAATCGATTTAGATGACACAATCACACAATTGAAGACGGTCGGCAAACGTGCCGAGGCGTCAAAATTTTTTAACTAATTATCTCGAAATCAAGATTTTGAAGGAGCGATTTAAATGAACCATGTAAAAGGGATTCACCACGTGACGGCGATCACGAGCAGCGCCGAAAAGAACTACGACTTCTTTACGAACGTCTTAGGGATGCGTCTCGTCAAAAAGACGGTCAACCAAGACGACATTCAGACGTATCACTTGTTCTTTGCGGACGATAAAGGTAGCGCCGGGACGGACATGACGTTTTTCGACTTCCCAGGCATCCCAAAAGGCGTGCACGGGACGAATGAGATTTCAAAGACGTCGTTCCGTGTCCCGACGGATCAGGCACTCGACTACTGGGTCCGCCGTTTTGATCGGTTAAAGGTAAAACATGAAGGCATCACCGAGCAGTTCGGCAAGAAGACGCTGTCGTTCGTCGACTTCGACGACCAAGCGTATCAGCTCATCTCGGACGAGTTCAATCAAGGTGTCGCTTCTGGTGAGCCGTGGCCAAACGGTCCGATTCCACTCGAGTATGCCATTACTGGACTCGGGCCAATCTTTATCCGTATTTCTGACTTCACGTACTTCAAGCAAGTGATGGAGGAAGTCATGTTGTTCGAAGAAATCGGGCAAGAAGGTGACAATCATCTCTTTGAAGGAGGTGAGGGTGGAAACGGAGCGCAAGTCGTCGTCATCCATGACGAGACGTCTCAGCAAGCACGTCAAGGGTTTGGAACGGTGCATCACGTCGCGTTCCGCGTCGATGACCGCAGCGTCCTCGACGAATGGACAGCACGGCTGCAACAGTTCGGGTTACCGACGTCAGGTTACGTTGATCGTTTCTTCTTTGAATCGTCGTATGCACGCGTCGCACCGCAAATCTTGTTCGAATGGGCGACCGACGGACCAGGATTTATGGGTGACGAACCATATGAGACGGTAGGTGAGAAATTGTCGCTCCCACCGTTCTTAGAGTCGAAGCGTGAGCAGATCGAAGCGATGGTCCGGCCGATTGATACAGTCAGGAGCACAAAAACGTTCGAGAAAGAGTATGAGGGTATGCCATCATGAGTTTTTTCAATCGTTTGTTCGGTAAACAAGAAGCATCAACCAACTCACAAGGAGGAACTACTATGTTGAAAATTGGAATCGTACTCGGATCGACTCGTGAAGGACGCGTTAGCCCGCAAGTCGGAGAATGGGTAAAAGAACTCGCCGACAAGCGCGGTGACGCGAACTATGAAATCATCGATATTGCGGACTACAGCTTACCGCTTCTCGGCGAGGCTGGCGGTGACGCGACAGGTGCTGCGGCATGGTCAGAGAAAATTGCAGAGATGGACGGTTTCGTCTTCATCGTACAAGAGTACAACCACTCGATGACAGGCGCGCTCAAAAACGCCCTCGACTACTTACGTAACGAATGGCATAACAAGGCGGCAGGGATCGTCTCGTACGGTTCGGTCGGCGGCGCTCGGGCAACTGAGCATGTGCGCGGTGTCTTGAGCGAACTCTTGATTGCCCACGTCCGGGTCCACCCGGCGCTCTCGCTCTTCACAGATTTCGAGAACGGCACGCACTTCGCACCGAAAGACGTACAAGTCCAATCGGTGAATGATATGCTCGACCAGCTCGTCCCATGGACAGAAGCGATGCAGACGGTTCGTACGAAAGCAGCGGAAGCGACGAACAACTAATTAAGCAACTGATTGTCCTTTCAGGGACGATCAGTTTTTTTGTGTTACTGTTCATTCGATATTGCATCGTGTATCGTCAGTAAAAGAAGGGAACAAAAGAAGCATACATATAGCCTGAAGGAGGAAACAACGATGAAATGGATGATCTATGGCGCGAACGGCTATACAGGTGAACTGATTGCCCGGCAAGCAGTAAACGAAGGGATGACACCGGTGCTCGCAGGGAGGCGTGCGGACGCGATCGAGCGTCTTGGTGACGAGCTCGGATGCGAGACGCGTGTCTTTAGTCTGTCGCTCGACAAAGCGAAGCAGGAACTCGCTGACATCGACCTCGTCTTGCACTGTGCTGGACCGTTCGCCGATACGAGTCAGCCGATGGTCGAGGCGTGCCTTGCGTCACAGACGCATTACCTCGATATTACCGGGGAAATCGAAGTGTTCGAATACATCCATTCGAAGAAACGGGCCAAGCTCGCGCAAGAAGCCGGGGTATTGCTGTGTTCGGGTGTCGGCTTTGACGTCATCCCGACCGACTGTGTGGCCCGCAAGTTGAAGGAACTCATGCCGGACGCGACGAATCTCGCCCTCGGCTTCTCGGCCGCTGCCGGTATTTCGCGCGGAACGATGAAAACAGCAATCCGCGGGCTCGGCTCGAGCAGTGCCGAGCGGAAAGACGGAAAACTGTCGCCGTTCCCGCTTGGGGCCAAGCGTCGACAAATCGACTTTGGGCGCGGCAAGAAAACAGCGCTCGCAATTCCGTGGGGTGACGTCTCGACCGCGTATTATACGACGGGCATCCCGAACATCACGACATGGATCCCAGTTCCCCCAGTGGCCGGATATGCGTCTCGTCTCATGTCGTTCTTTAGTCCGATTCTTGGTAGTGACGCTGTCCAAGGACGTCTCTTACGCTATGTCGATGAACATATTAGCGGACCGGATGAGGCGGAGCGGGACGGGTCGTCGACGTATGTTTGGGGCGAAGCAACGAATGCGGACGGACACAAATATATCGTCCGCATTAAGACGGCGAGCACGTACGCCTTCACCGTCTATGGGGCGCTCGAGGTCGTGAAACGTCTCGTCGGTTCAAGCCGGGTCATTCCTGGAAGCTTCACACCAGCGATGTTGTTCGGCTCGCATTTTATCGAAGAAATCGAAGGGTCGTCCTCGTTCGTGATTGATGAAGTCCGCCTTTAAAGCGTTGCCTTGTAACGGAATCACAACATGTTCGTAATTGAAGTGTGGTAAACTCAGGGAAGATTAGAGGGAGGGAACGAGATGAAACGCTTAGAACTAGCCAGGCGCATCGAACGCATCAAAGCGGAAGGGACGTCTGCCTACATCAGGCATCGAAAACAGACCCCTCCCTATGAAGGCTCGGAGTTAATCGTTGAAAATAAAGGTCATGTGTTCCGGATGGGGAATACGAGTTTTGCGGTCGGGTTCGGCTTGAACCGTCCGACGAGCTTTTACGATCTGCACCAAATGGAGAAGTGGGTTCGTGGTAAGAACGTGTCCCGCCTACATATTGAGGTGTGTCCACTCGCGGACATGTCGCTCATTCGCCTGCTGCAGGAACGAAACTATACGCTCGATCACTTTCTCGACGTCTGGTTGCTCGATGTGAATACGTTTGAGTTGCCAGAGAGTGAAGCGACACGTGTCGAACGTGTGCACGCCGATAACGTGAACGAATGGGCTCGGGCGATTGCGACAGGATTCGCCGAGACGGGGACCGTCCTGCAAGAGACGATCGATACGGCGAAAGGGTTTTATGCGTTACCGGAAAACCAGGCGTTTCTCGTCCGTGAAGACGAGACAGCAGTCGCCGGCGGTATTCTCGCCGTTCAGGACGGGATGGGGGAACTGTTTTTGACGAGCACGATTCCCGATTATCGGGGAAAAGGGTATCAGACCCAACTCATTTTAGAGCGAGTTGCCGCGGCAAAAGCGATAGGTTGCGAGTACGTGACGGTGACGACGAAAGTCGATACCGCCTCGGGACGCAACATGGAACGCCTTGGTTTTACACCGTTTTACCAAAAAGCAGTTATGAAAAGTCCGATCCTCAAATAAACAGGTCGCCCCGCGGGGCGACCTGTTGTCGTTAGAGTAGTGATTCGGCACCGTCGACGTACACTTCTGATCCGGTGACATGGCTCGACATATTGCTCGCAAAGAACAAGACGACGTCGGCCACTTGCTTCGCCGTACCTGATTTTCCGGCGAGCGGTTGGTTGCCTTCTGGATATTCAATCGGGATGACGATTTCTTCAAGTAACGCGTCGTCCCGGTTCGTCGAATCATCGATGTTCGTATCGATTGCACCCGGACAAATCGTGTTGACCCGAATACCGAACTGGGCGAGCTCGGCCGCAGCCATTTTCGCAAAACCGGTCTGGCCGGCTTTCGTCGTCGCATAGCCGCTGAAGCCAAAGTTTTTAAAGAAACGGTTCCCGTTGATCGACGACGTGATGATGATGCTGCCGCCTTTCTCTTTCAAGTGGGGAATCGCATGTTTCACGGTTAAGAACGTGCCCGTCAAGTTCGTCTCGACGACCCCGTTCCAATCTTCGAGCGACAAGTGCTCGATTGGTGTGATCGTCCCGTTCCGTCCCGCGTTCGCAAACACGATATCGACATGTCCGAACCGTTCGACCGTCTGTTCATAAGCCCGCTTCATCTCGTCTTCGTTTGAGACGTCGGCGCTAATACCGATGGCGCGGTCCTCGCCGATTAAGCTCGCGAGCTTCTCGGAGTCCTCTTGGTTCAAGTCGACGATGGCGACTTTTGCCCCTGCTTGGACGAACCGGATGACAGCGGCGCGTCCGATTCCTGACGCCGCTCCTGTGATAAACGCGACTTTACCCGACAACAATGTATTTGAAATCATGTATTTATCTCCTTTCAGCTACCTGTTGTCATATTCCACTGTTCTATAAAAATTAAGCCCGTTTTCTTGAAAAAAGACGATTCTTCGTTTAATCGGACGTTACATGAATCGATAGCGCGATGTTGAGCGTCGCATCTGGGTCAAGCTCGATAGTCACATGTTGACCGGCGCGAAGCTCTTGCACGTCGCTAGCAAGACCCGTCACTTCCGTCTGGTCATTAACTAAAATCGTATGCAATTTGATTTCATCCATATCCGTCTCGGCTGGACCAATCATCAGTTGAGGGATTTCAATCCGTTCGATGCGTCCGTCGAGCGTGTGATCGTTCCACGTGCTCACCCAATAGACTGCTAACAAAAAAAGACCGATGAACGCGAAGGCAAAGATGAGTCTAGCTCTCATGGTGATCCTCCTCTGCGGTACCCCGGTGCGATGGTTTCCATTAGTTATTTACCCGGAATCAGGAATTTATATAGGCTGATTTTTACAGGGATTTGAATGACAGATGCGGAATATAGTAAAACAATTTGCGGAGTGGAGGCGCTGACGATGGTTCTAGTCGGGATGGTTGGGTTAATCATTTTAGGATTGATTGCTTTCGGGTGGTGGACGATTGGGTTTCCCAGACGGAGGGTGTGGGGTGGGCTGATCATGCTAGTGGTTTCCTTCCTCTTTTCGCCGCTACTGCTCGTCGCGAGCGGCGAGCGCTACGGATTTGATGGCATCGTGGCCGGATTGGTCGCGCTGTTCTGTATGGTCGGGGGCGGTTTTTTCTTCACGACACTTGGCTGGACTGGTCGTCACCGAAAAGTCAGGAAAGTCCGGACATTGTCGGAAGACCCTGATCTGTTTTAGTTTAGGTTGTCGTTGCCCCTTCGAAACCCGTACAGTAAACGTATGGAACAAAATGGAGGGATACATGTGTCGACACTGATTAAACCGACCGCGTTACGGCCGGGCGATACGATCGGCATCGACGTCGAGCTCGATACGACCGCCGGGACGATCACCTTTTTAGAGAATGGAGTGACGATATGATTGAATTCATTACCGTGGTCGACCGGACACGTAAAAGAGTCGGGTTGAAGTCCCGGGCCGACGTCCATCGTGACGGCGATTGGCATGAGACGTTTCACTGCTGGATGATTGACCCGACGCATCTTTACTTACAGCTCCGCAGCGAGACGAAACAAGATTTTCCAGGACTGTTCGACATCACGGCAGCAGGGCATCTGGCTGCCGGAGAAACCGTTCGCGACGGAGTCCGTGAGATACAAGAAGAGCTCGGGATTGAACTGTCACTTGAGCAACTCCACCCGCTCGGCGTCTTTGAGGACGTGATTGAGACGGGAGCGTTTCTAGACCGGGAGTTCGCCCATACATATGTCTATCCGTACGCTGGGGAGGCGTTCACGTTAGACGTTGACGAAGTAGCAGACGTCGGCAAAGTTGACTTCGAGGCGTTCGTCGCCTTGCTCGACGGTTCGCGCGAACAGATTGAGGCAACTTCGGTCGTAACCGGAAAGACGTTACGCGTGACGAAAGAGACGCTCGTTCCACATCCAGACACATACTGGAACCAAGTTGTTGAAGGGGTTCGGACATTTTGGGAGAAAGCAGAAGGCCATGATGATTGATATCATCTGGCGACTGTTGAACGGATTGCTCGTGCTCGGTTTAGGAGGAGTTCTAGTTTGGTGTTTTCGCAAGTGAAGAGGGGAAGTGACGAGATGGAAGTTGTACATCCAGTAACACCGCTCGAGATCGAGTCGGCGCGCTTACGATTGCGGGCACCACGGCTGAGTGGAGACGAGCATGTCGTGAATGCGGCGATTCGGGATTCGCATGAGGAGTTCCGGCAGTGGTTGCCGTTCGCTCAAACGGTCCCGACGTTAGAAGAGACCGAGATCAATTTACGACGTGCCCACGAACTTTATGTGAAAGAGGAGAGTTTTCGCTATCTCATCTTTTTACGAGACACGGGAACGTTCGTCGGCACGGTCAGTCTGCAAGGCATCGACTGGGACGTTCCGAAGGCAGAAATCGGGTACTGGCTGCATTCAATGCATACCGGACACGGATACATGGGCGAAGCGGTCGAGGCGGTCACGCGGTTCGGGTTTACACATTTCGGATTCAAACGGATCGAGATCCGTTGTGAGTCGACGAACCGGGGCAGCCGGATGATACCAGAACGTCTAGGGTTTCAACTCGAAGGCATACTGCGGAACGACGACTTGTCCGCCGATGGCAACCGCCTGACCGACACGGCCGTCTATGCGATGCTGCCCGGTGAACTCAAACCGTCAGCGACATGATTCGTTGTTCGCCGACGGGTCCGGTCATACGACGTCCCGTATCCTTAAATCCGACAGTTTGATAGAGTGCGAACGCCGCCTCATTTTTTAAATTGACAGACAAGACGACTTGTCGCTTGTCAGAAAAATGGTGGCGGACGTATTCAGGTAGTTGCTGAAGCGCCGACTTGGCGTACCCGTTGTTTTGCGCCGGATGATTGATGGAAAAAATCGATAAGAGCAAGGCGTTCGGATTGTCCGTGTACGATTGGACGCGCTCGGTGTCGTGCAACAAAAAGAAGCCGACGGGTATGTCGTTCACAATGACGACGGGGTGCACACCGTCCGGAATTATCGAGTCGATATCTTTTGGCAACGTCGTATATTTCTCTTGATCGAGCGGCAGCGTGAACGTCTCGAGGACGGGCCAGTGTTTGTCTTGAAGCGGTTCGAGTGTGACGGATGACATCGTTATTCCTCCCTCATTAGAAGTAGCGCACTTTCAGTATACAAAAAATGAATGGGAAAGGACCAACTATGGACCAACAGATCTCGTATCAACAAAATGCACCACTATCCGACATGTATCAAGCTTTCATGGACGGGTTTTCTGATTACATAATTCGCTTTGACATGGATGCGGCAGGATTCGAATCGACCTTCCTCGTCCGGGATCAAAATCAACCGTCACGCTCCATCGTCGCGTATGCGGACGGACGTCCGGTCGGTGTCGTCTTGAGTGGGGTGGCCCATTTAGAGACAGGTTGGGTCACGCGTTGTGGTGGTCTGGCGGTCTCCCCTGCGTTTCGAAAAATAGGGATTGCCCGCGAGTTGATGCGCCGTTTTGACGAGCAGGCAACGGGGACACGTCTACTTGAAGTCATCCAAGGCAACGACGCGGCACTCGCTTTGTACGAGCGGCTCGGGTACGAGACGGTGCGCGAAATCTTTTATTTCGACTCCGTTCCGACCGAAACGGAAGCGACACGCGCGATCGAACCGATCGTGACGCTGTTCGATCGCTATTACCCGTCGGCATCGCACCGACCGATCTGGCAAACGGACGCGCGGACGACCCAGCAACGAGCCGAGCTCGTCCGGATCACAGAAGGCGACAAAACAGGGGCGCTCTTGTTCCGGTCAGGCGTCCTCCTCGACGTTTTCGGCCGGGATGAGGATGCGGAATGGCTCCTGCGGGCGGCCGCAGCGAATGGACCGATCAAGTTGACGCTCACGTCGGATCGTCCTGAATTGATCGAGGCGGCGCGAACGCTCGGGTTCAAACAAGATGCCATCGCCCAGTTTGAGATGGTGAAGCGCGAGACAGGTGTCTGATGAGACGTCTTCTTCCTATGTTGATGGTCGGTCTCATCGTCGGAAACTTGTTCACGATTCTCGGATTGACGACGAACTTGTCTCCTTCAATCGACCGTGTCTTTCTGTTCGGGGGCCCGGCGGTGACGTTTATAACTGCTGTGGGTATCGTCTTTGTCGTCCTAAAAATGAAGCGAGACAAACGGTGATGAACTATTCGTGAAGTTTGTGAGAGTGCTTGCTCACCGTTTTGAAATGTTAGACATATAAATGAAATGCTTCATATATTGAACTTTTCAGGTAGGGGTGATATATTCGCACTTGTAGCTTTTTATATAGCTAGCGAATCATCCTATTTGGAGGTTTTATCAATATATGTGGAAACAACTTTTACTAACTGTCGGTGTCGGCGTACTCGTTTTGAATGGCCCAGCGTCGGCCTCAGCAGATCAACTTACCCCGCAAGAGCTCGTCAAGACGACGAAGTCCCTTCAGAAGATAGAGCGCGATGTTCGCGCATCAAAGCAAGCGGTTGAAAAGGCGGAACGTCACGTGCAGGCGGTCGATGAACGGGCGGATGCGCTTCAAGCTAAACTAGATCAAGTAAGCACTCAGCTCGAAGCGTATGAAACGGCTTCGACCCCTGAAGAGACGTCTTTGTTTAAACAAGTACTGTCGTCTGTCCTTCCTAGCGCGAAGGCGGAAGCGGCGGAATCCGAAAAAGCCGAGACAGATTTAAAAGCGAGAGAAGCTGAAGCTGCTCGAGCGTTAGACGAATTGAGTGATCAACAGGCCGAAGTGAAGGCCGAGCGGGAACAGGTGAAGGCTTCACATGCGGCAGCGTATAAGCAGTTGAAGGCACAAGCTGCGCAATTAACAGATTTGAAGAAGCAAAAAGCAGCCATCGCACCAGATCAGTTTATGATTCCGGCGACGGGACGTCTGTCACAAGGGTTCGGCCCCGCTAGTGGACAATTCGGCTATACGTTCCACAACGGGATCGATATCGCCGCCAAAGTCGGGACACCGATCTACGCAGCGGCTGACGGCAAGGTCATCGACGTCAAGACGAGCGGCCCTTACGGCAAGCACGTCTTCATCGAGCATGACTTGAACGGACAGAAGTGGACGACCGTCTACGCCCATATGCATAAAATCGAAGTGAAGAAAGGCCAAGCGTTGCTTCAAGGTGAAGGCATCGGCCAAATCGGCAACACGGGCAACTCTTCAGGTCCTCACTTACATTTCGAGGTGCATCAAGGAAAATACGGTTACTCGTCAAGTTCGGCCGGCAATACGGTCAATCCGATGGACGTAGCGGAAGTACTCGGCGGCACATCACCAATCAAAGCGGTTTATTGACACGACGCGGCGTAGCGTCGTGTTTTTTTTGCGCAAAAAAAGCCGCATTGCAGCGGCTCTCGTTCATTCGCGGGTTGGATCGTGATTGCCTTTGGTGTCGGCGATTGTATCCGAGCTTCCGAAGTCTTCGACTTGGCTGAAGGCGTCAGTACTTTGCCCGGCGTCATCTGTTCCGTCGAGCTGTTTATGGGCAGCCGTCTCAGACGCATTGAGGACATCTTCTTCGACCGGACGATCGAGGTCTGTTTGATGCTCTTGTTCTTCCTGCTCACGTGCATGTTCGATGCAAAGCGTCGCTTCTGGGATGATCTCGAGCCGATCGAGTTCAATTTCTTTCCCGCACACTTCACATTTTCCGTACGTCCCGTTTTTGATGGCGAGAAGCGCCTTATCGACGTCCGTTAAAAATTCTTCGTCGAGTTCAGTGAGTGCGTGGTCACGTTCGCGTAAAAACAGCTCTTCTCCCGAATCGGCGGGATGGTTGTCATAGTGCGACAACTCTCCTTCGTCGTAAACTTCTTCACGATTTTCCAGATACCCTTCGGTCTTGGCTTTCTCTTTTAGTAGACGTTCTTTGAACGTATCGATTTGTTTTTGTGTCAACATACGGTCCACTCTCCAGTTCTGATTTCATTAGTATAAGCATTTCCCATTTTGCGACGCGACAAACCTTTCTGTCGGCAAAGCGGATTTCTAAAGACTTGAGAAAACGGGTATGATGACAATGAGTGTCAATTGTCGTGGAATAAGGAGGAAGCAACATGAGAAAAGTTGAGGTTGTGGAATACGATACAGCATGGACGGAAAAGTTTGAGGACGAGTCGAGCAGGCTCGAACGATTGCTCGACGGTGAACTGATTGTGATTCATCATATCGGCAGCACGTCTGTCCCGGGTCTTGACGCCAAACCGATCATCGATATCATGCCGGTCGTTCGCCAAATCGAACGCGTCGATGGATTGATCGGTCACATGGAGGCCCTCGGTTATCGCAGTTTCGGCGAGCACGGTATTCCGAGACGGCGCTTCTTCGCCAAAGGTGCGGACGTGCGGACGGTCCATGTCCACGTCTTCGAGGAAGGGGACGAAGGGGTCGTCCGGCATTTGGCCTTTCGAGACTACTTGATGGCATTTCCGGACGTACGTGCCGAATATGCCGCTCTCAAACAACAGCTCGCGAGCCAACATCCGGAAGATATCGAAAGCTACATCCAAGGAAAACAAGAATGGGTGTCCGAAACGGAGCGAGTGGCGACGCTTTGGTATTTGTCCCAGCAACAGAAATGAAACTTTTTCTCGCTTCATCTCGTAACGATAGATAACAAGTTGAGGGGGGAGATAAAGTGAAGCAATTTCTTGGGAAATGTATCGAATACTCGTTTTTCGCGCTCGTATTCATCGGATTATTCTTTGGCTTGCGCTATGGGGTCCATCAGTTCGTCCCGGCAACGGAAGAGATTCAACGTTATACTTATCTCGTCTTAGGGACAGCCGTTCTCGTGTTTCCGGCTTCGTTGTTCGGCGGCTATTTTCTCGCCCGTCCGATTCAGCGCCGGTTGAACGGAACAGCGACGGTCAGTTCGAACCACGTGTTGCGTGGTGATGAAAAGCCACACGGGGTCACGGAAGACCGAAACGGCACGCACACTGGGGGCGGTTTATGATGCGCTTGCGCCCCACTAGTTCGGTTGACGAAGAAGCCGCCACGTTTTAAGAACGTGTCGGCTTTCAAGCGAAACGTCAAATCGTCGTGAAGCACCTTTAGAAAGGGGAGACGGATCATGACGCGGCGCCTCGTGCTATTTATCGTGTTCACGTTCGCGTGGTCATGGTCATGGTGGGGTCTGAACATCTGGCTTGTCCGCTCGACCGGTGCTTCGTCTTCGCTGCTGCATTTCGCTGGGGCGTTCGGACCGCTCGTCGCGGCATGGCTGACGACGGCTTGGACGGATGGGTGGTCAGGGTGTCGTCGATTGTTTGAGCGCGCCTATGGCCGCTTGACGATTCGCTGGACGTTACTCGCCGTGTCTCTACCCGTTTTGTTTTTCGCAATCGGTGTCCTCGTCGTCAGTATGATGCCGGAAGTCTCAAATAGTTCGAATTGGTTTGCCAACGACAAGCTTCCGGACTGGTCGCCGTTTGTGTTATGGCTCGTTTGGGTGGCGACATACGGGTTTGGTGAGGAGAGCGGGTGGCGCGGGTATTTGCTGCCGACGCTATCAGAACGGATGGCGGTCCGACCGGCGACGCTCGTGGTCGCGCTCGTTTGGGCGCTTTGGCATGTGCCCGTCTTTTTATACGACCCAGATTTTCAAGACATGTCGGTGTTCATGATTGCCGGTTGGACGATTGGACTTATCTTCGGCTCCTTCTTTTTAGGCTGGTTGACCGTTCAGGCTGACTTCAGCATCTGGCCGGCTATCCTGTTTCACGGAACGTTTGATTTTTTGAGCGCCGGGGATGCGTTGCCGGACTTCATTCCGGCGATCTCATCGGTACTTTTGATTGGACTCGTGCTCGTATTGGCCCGTCGTTACGACGAGCAATTTCATAAACGTTGAAAGTAGGGATTGGATGGAAACGGTTATTTTAGTGATTGGGATCATCGGAGTGATTTCTTTAATGTTTTTCATGTCGAACCAGTGGATGGGATACAGCAAAGGCAATATCGTCATGACGCTCGATGATCATCACACGGACTTGAATCAATACGTGCCGGCGATTTTGACGAAACTCTATGAGGACGGCAAGTCGGCCCATTATCTCGGCGACCGGAAGTTTGAGGTGGACGGGAAACGATACGTCCTCGTCGAACGGACCGTACCGATCGGTCGGGTTCCGACCCAGCAGACGGTACTCATGCCGGATAAAACGAAGTAAAGCCACGCTGCCGCGTGGCTTTTTGTTATTGTGCAGGGGGTCCAAAACTACCGGCATGATAATCGCGGAACGCTTGGCGAATCTCGTCCTCGGTATTCATGACGAACGGACCATGGGCGATGTAGTCCTCACGGATCGGCTGTCCTGAGTAGACGAGCAGGCGGGCCCGTGACGTCGCTTTGACGCGGAGTGCGCTCATGCTGTCTGCTGTTTCGTCGTACGTGAGCGTCGCCACGTGCGTTTTCGCGAGCGGGGTCGCCGACGTGCCGAGCTCGACTGAACCGGCGAGCACGTAGACGAATCCGTTATGGTTTGTCGGCAAGACGTGCTCGTAGACGGCACCGGCTTTCAGACTGATTTCGCTCATCGTGATCGGCACGAGGCTGTTCATCGGCCCCGTTACCCCGGCGACGTCGCCGGAGTAGACGCGCACCTGCCCGCCGTCGATCGGTACGACCGGGGCGTCTTCGACATATACGTTCTGATAGGATGTCGTCGTCGATTTGAGCGATTTTGGCAAGTTGAGCCATAGTTGCAGCGTATGGATCAAGTCGTCATCGACGGCTTCCTCGGCATGCCGGGCTCCCCAACCGGCGTTCATATATTGAACGTCACCGGCGTCTAAAACCGAATGACCGCCATGGTTGTCGATATGCTCGAGCCGACCGTCGATGACGTACGTGATCGTCTGAAACCCGCGGTGCGGATGGTCAGAGAACGTGCCACGCTTGAACCAATCCTCGGCCATTAAAATAAACGGGTCGAACTCGTCTTTTCGTTCCGGGGGTAACACCCACCCTTGTTGGACGTGCGGATAGCCGTTCTGTTTATACGCGACTTGCCAGTGTGCGGCGACATCGCGGTCAAATCGTCTCGTCATCAGACCATCTCCTTCGAAAGCGTTTGGCTCCATTGTCGCACATGGACGATCTAGAAACGGGTGATTTTGCTCTCTGAACGTGCAAAGACAGACGGCCAGGAGACCGTCTGTCAATAAGGGGCGAGCGACAGCCAGGTGGCGCTGTCCTCGGAACTGAGTTTGTAGTGGTTACCTTTGGTCGTGACATAGACGTCCGTCTTTTTGGAACGTTCATGGAGCGTCACGTCGAACGTTTGGGACTTAACGCCTTCGGCCAAGGTGAATAGCGGATATGCGGCCGCCTCACCGTTCCGGTTGACGCGTTCGGCCCGCTGCAGCATCTGTTTAAGCGTTTCTCCGTCGGCAGTGGTCGTCTGGATGGCGTCCAAATGATGAAGTTCGGTCTTACCGGAGAGCGACGTCTTATGGAAATAACCGATGGTCGCTTCCTCGACTTCTTCTGTTGTTGCTGCGTCGACTTCTGACTGTGTCATCATCACCGGCGGCTCATAAGACAACGAGACCGTTTGCTTGACCGTCTCACCGTTGACATCATACGTCAACTCCCAGAGCGGATACATGTTGCCGAATTGAAGCTCGTCAGGGAGAGGATAGACGGTTGAAAGTGTCGGGATGCCGCCATCTGGAACAGAATCGAGCGACCCGTATGCCATGTTGTTTTCAGAAGATTGAATCAAGAGCGGTTGGACAACCCCGTCCATCTTGACGAGATAAAGCGACAGCGTCATCGTCTTCATGTTCGGGTCAAATGGGTGAAAAGATGTCGTCGACGAGTCCTGCGTCTTCACTTCTAGAGCGAGTGAGGCGAAGAGAGGAGAGTGCAGCGTAACAAACGGTGAGGTGAAAGGCATCACTTCGAAAAAGAGATCGTCCTCAAGATTGCTTTTGACCGCTTGATGCACCTCATCGGATCTACTCAGTGAACGAGGTCTTATGGGCTCGGCAGCCGTTTCACGCCGGGCAATCGAGAAGCGTTCGGGATCGATTTGTTTCATGTATTGGCTGGCGTCGGTTTGGCAATAGGCGTATGTCGCCTCGTCGTCATGGAACACTGTCATGCTCGTCAAGGGAGACGCCACATCTGACGAAAAGCGTGAAAAACTGCGATACGTCCCGTCATAGACGAAGGTGCTGTTCGGGAGGAAAATCGCGCCGGTGTCGTCACAAATCGTATGCACGGCAATCTGTTCCGTTTCGTCGAGCTGCATCGACTGTTGGTCCGGTTCATAATGATAGCCGTCGAATAGGATGGGGCGAACTTTGAGGTCGAGCGCGGACTCTTGTTCTGTGCAACCGGTCAAGATGATTGTCGCCATGAGCAACGTTGTGATGCCGATGGTTCGCACGCCATTTGCCCCCTTTACTCCATGAATTGGGCCTGCCACTTGGCCGCATCGTCGCGGAGTAGCTGGAAATGAGACCCAGTCTTCGTATTCGTCAAAAACACGTCATTTCCTTCATAGCTGACGTCGAACGTTTGTGCACATATGCCTTCGAAGACGGTCAAATAAGGGGTCGAGGCAGGTGTGCCGGCTTTCGAGACGGCTTTCGCGCGCTCGATCGCATTGAAGATGAATTGCGTATCGTCAGCTGTGGCGTGGCTTAAAAACGGCTCGTCTTTCGATTCCGTACCGATCAAGGCGAGCTCGTGAAAGACGACGTGCCGGCGGTGGTCGAATTGTTGGCGCATTTTGTTCTTCAAGCTATCCCCGCGCAACAAGGTTTCTTCTTTATAGGTGATCGACACGACTTGTTTATGGGCTTTTCCATCGCGGGTGAACGAGAAGCTGAACAACGGATAGCGTTCGTTCGCTACGAGTGTCGATGGGAGCGCACTTGCTTGCCGGACTCCTAGAAAACGGTCGAACGTCGCGTCAGGTGGTCGGACTACATCGTGATAGAGCTCTTGGTTCGACGAGGTGTAAATGCCGTAGCGCTGTTCGCCATCAGCAGACTCGGTACCAAATCCAATCGAGAGAAACGGCTGTCTAGAAGATAGATCAATAGGGACCACGAGGGTCTCGGCCGTGTCCGTTGACTCGAATGTGAACTCATATGAACCGTTGAACGGCATCGTCACGTGGACGAGCGTTTGCTCGAGAGCAGTCCGGAGAGGATACGGTTCGTTGCCGACCGGTTTGTCCATCTCGTTTAGAAATTGAAGTCGTTCGTGCGGTTGAGCGTTTCGCAGTTTCGAGATGGACGGATAAGTGACGGACAAGTCTTGAAAAGCGGTGAGACTGTCGGGAACGGATGCGACTTGTTTGATATAAGTGATTGTGCCTGCCTGACATTGCACATAAGACTGATTCTCCACTTCAAAGAATGTAGCGGTCGGGAACGCTTCGGTTGACGTTGTCGTCGTCAACGGCTGCGTCAACGTGACCGTTCCGACTAAACGGCGGTCGCCGGCGGGAACGTTCGTGATCGCATCTTCTGGATAACAAGCATCGAGCACGTTCGTCCGGTCGGACTCGGTCATCTCGATTTGTTGCCCCGAAGGAAGCGTGGCGCGACCTTGATAGTACTCTGGAGCTGTATGTAAACGAAAAGCATGTTCTTCCTCACATCCAAATAGGAATGACAAAATGGCAAGCGTACAGAAAAGCAGGTACTTTTTCACAGCGGTGCACTCCTTCGATGAATAACTTTCATCATTTTAGCACCAATTTTTTGTGACTTTAGTCTTAGGAAAACTAATGTGTTTTTTTAATAAAAAAGCGAAAAACCCGCTCGACTTGAACTGAGCGGGTCCGGTTTACACTTATGGATAAGAAATGGAATTTCTCGATTTGAACGTTGTCGATTTTTGACGAATGAACCCTGATATAGCGTCATTGCTAAAAAACGAACGGAAAACGTTGAAATGGAGTATGGGTTTTATAGGTATTTATTGGTTTTTATATTCCTTTAGTCGACGTCGCGACCGCGTGAAGCTTTCAAAATTTCGAACCATTCTTCACGGCTGAGCTCAATTTCAAGTGCGTCGACGCCAGTGCGGACTCGTTCAATTTTCCCAGAGCCGATGATCGGCATGATATTGACCGGATGTTTGAGCAACCAAGCATAGACGATTGAATCGATACCGCTAGCGTCATGACGGACGCGGATCTCTTCAAGCTTTTCACGAAGTGGCGCGTAGTCGTCTGCAGAGAATAACTGGCCTCCGGCGAGCGGGCTCCAGGCCATGAGCGGCATCCGCTTTTCGTGACATAGGTCGACAGAACCATCTTCGAAATGTTTCAACTGCATCGGCGAGAGCTCGAGCTGGTTCGTCACGAGTTTGAACGGTAACCGTGACTGCAGCAGTTGCTGTGTCGACGGTGCGTGGTTCGAGACGCCGAACGTCCGAACTTTTCCGCTCTGTTGCAACGTGATGAACGCCTCGGCGACTTCATCTGGATCCATGAGCGGATCGGGACGATGGATCAAAAGTGTATCAATCTGGTCAATCCCGAGCTCGCTCAAAGAACGTTCGGTTTGGCTGATGATATGCGCTTTCGTCGTATCGTAATGATTGAGCGTTTGGCCGGGGTTGAATGAGCCGGTCAATTTGATGCCCGTCTTCGTCACGATTTCGATTTGGTCACGAAGCGAAGGTTTGAGGCGCAACGCCTCTCCGAATAATCCTTCACACGTATACCCGCCATAAATGTCGGCGTGATCGAACGTCGTGATGCCGAGCTCGATACATTGCTCGATGAACGTGAGACGCTCCTGTGGGCTCATCTCCCATTCGGCGAGACGCCACATTCCGTGGATGATGCGTGAGAACGATAAGTCTTCCGTTAGTGCGATTCGTTGCATAATCGATTCCTCCTAATTGTCTGTCGCTTTCATTATACGGGTATTGTCCAACAGCGTCACTTTCTGCGCGCGAGCAGGGATGCTGAAACAGGGTCAATCGTGACGGAATCCGTTATGATAGACGAGAGACAAACAGAAAGAGGAGTTCTTCATGAATCGTTATGAAATTTATGCGGACGTGTCGTTCGAACAAGACGTTCACGAGACGCGTGCCACCGCTTATCACCAAGACCTCGAGCTGCATGGGATCGGACGGAGCGCCGCCGTATTTCGCGTGAAAGACACGCAACTCGTCATCAAAGTGTTCTTCCCGGGCTATACTCAAATCGCGGCGGAAGAAGCCGTGATTTATCGTACGCTCGAAGGGCTGCCTCAGTTTCCATATTTGTACGAAGTCGGGCCGAACTATATCGTCATCGATTATATCGAAGGTAAGACGCTGTTTGAGTGTTTGACCGAAGGGATTTGGATTGATGCGGCGTACATCGAGCAAGTCGACGAGGCGCTGATTAAAGCGCGGCAGCTTGGACTTACCCCGTCAGACGTACATTTGCGCAACATCATCCTCAGTCCGCAAGGCCGCATCTATTTGATCGATTTGGCCCGGTTCCGGCAAGGGCAACATATCGACCATCAATGGGAAGACTTGAAACGGATGTATCGGCTCTACCGGCTCCGCTTCGTGCCGAAGCGATATTCCGAGCGGCTGTTGAACGGCATCGCCTATTTATACCGCACGTTTGTCAACGATCCGAGACGTTAGTCGAAGGTCGTTTTTCTTTTGGCGATTAGGGAACAACAGTAACGTATCGTTGTCGTGTCACTTAAAAAGGAGGACGTCCGAATGGCTCACCGAATTTATGCGAATGAACTCGAAACGTTGCATGACTGTGTGGAGACGTGTAACTACTGTCTTGAATCGTGTCTTGAAGAGCGCGATGTGAAGATGATGGTCGATTGCATCCGGCTCGACCGCGAATGTGCCGCTATGTGCTCGTTCCTCGCCGAGGCGATGACACGGGATTCGGCGTTCGTGCCCGAACTCGCACGGGCTTGTGCGGTCATGTGTAAGGCGTGCGCCCAAGAGTGCGAAAAACATAAGCACGAGCACTGCCAAGAGTGTGCGCGCGTTTGCTTCGAATGCGCTTCGATGTGCGACCGCTTAGCAGCTTGAGCGGAATACGGTCAGTCGACGCGGCTGACCTTTTTTTGTGGAAAATGCGTCGCGACGTGTGTTTTGAGAGTGAGATACGTATAATGAAGAAAACTCATGAAAGTGGTGTATGTATGATCCGTAATTGCCGTCGTGACGACCTTCAAGCCATCTTACATATTTACAATGACGCCATCGTCAACAGTACTGCCGTCTATCACTATGAACCGGTGACGCTTCAAAATCGAGTCGCCTGGTATGAAGATAAAAAAGCGTCCGGACACCCCGTCATCGTCTGGCAAGACGGCGACGTCGTCATGGGTTTCGCCACGTTTGGCCCGTTCCGTCCATGGCCAGCCTACCATTACACGATTGAACACTCTGTCTACGTTCATCCGGGCTATCGCGGCAAAGGTGTCGGCAACAAGTTGCTTCGTGAAATCATCCGCATCGCGGAAGCGCGTAACTATAAGACGATGATTGGCGGAATCGATGCTGCCAACATCGCGAGTATCAAAGCGCATGAAAAATTGGGCTTCGTTCATTCAGGGACGATCAAACGAGCCGGCTACAAATTTGGAAAATGGCTCGACTTGTCATTTTATCAATTGGATTTGACAGGTCCCGAAACACCGCAAGAAGGCTAAATGTTGTCTATCGATATTTCTGAAATACGGTATACTGGCAACAGTGAATCGAATGGAGGAATCAAGATGACAGAACTACCGAATTGCCCAAAATGTCAGTCGGCCTACGTCTATGAAGATGGCGCTTTGCTCGTCTGCCCGGAATGTGCTTACGAGTGGTCACCGAGCGAGGCGGCCGAGGCCGAGGCGGACGCTGAGGTTAAAGACGCGAACGGGAACGTGCTCCAAGATGGAGATGCGGTCACGGTCATCAAAGACTTGAAAGTGAAAGGTACGTCACTCGTCGTCAAACAAGGGACGAAAGTGAAAAGTATCCGCCTCGTCGACGGTGATCACGATATCGATTGCAAAATCGATGGGTTCGGCGCGATGAAGCTCAAGTCAGAATTCGTCAAGAAACTATGAAAAAACTGTTTCGGTCCACGGACCGAAACAGTTTTTTGTATTACGAGAAGAACGGCTTGTATTCACGGCGTTCATGCATGACAGATACCCATTGGAGCGTCGTGAACTCCTCGAGCACCCATTCGCCGTTGAAGCGGCCGAGCCCTGAGTCTTTCTCACCGCCGAACGGCAAGTGCGGCTCGTCGTTCACCGATTGGTCGTTGATGTGGATCATCCCGGTCTCGACGCGGCGAGCAAACTCGGTCGCCCGGTAAATTGAACCGTGGACGGCGCCGCTAAGACCATATGGGAGTTCGTTCGAGATATGGAGCGCTTCTTCGTCGTCTTTGAATGACAAGATGACGGCGACCGGTCCGAAGATCTCATTTTTGGCGAGCGGCATGTCGTTCGTGACACCGCTAAGGACCGTCGGCTCGAGCACGTTGCCGTTCGCTTTGCCACCGACGTGGAGCGTCGCCCCGGCGTTGACCGTCTGATCGATTTGGTCGAGGATACGATCGATTTGATCATGGTCGATGAGTGGTCCGACCTGTGTATCGGCTTCATTCGGATTTCCGAATTTAAGACCGCGGACGCGTTCGTTAAACCGTTCGAGGAACGTGTCATGAATCGATTCGGCGACGAGAATCCGGTTCGTCGACATACAGATCTGACCTTGATGGAAGAACTTGCTGTAGACGGCCGATTCGACAGCGCGGTCGATATCAGCATCGTCTAGGACGACGAAGACGTTGTTGCCACCAAGTTCAAGCGCGGTCTTCTTCAACAGACGTCCGGCCTTCTCGGCAATGCCTTTCCCGACCTCGGTCGATCCCGTGAACGAGATGAGTTTTGGGATCGGGTGTTCGACGATGGCATCGCCAATCTCAGAGCCGCGACCGACGACGATATTCAAGACGCCTTTCGGAAGCCCGGCTTCTTCAAACAATGAAGCGAACAGGAGCCCGCCTGTGACCGGTGTCGCCGTCGCTGGTTTGACGACGACGGTGTTGCCGGTCGCGAGCGCCGAGACGATCGAACGGACCGCGAGATGGAACGGGAAGTTCCATGGGCTGATGACGCCGATGACGCCGAGCGGCTTCCGGTAGACCCGATTCTCTTTGTTCGGTACGATCGATGGTTTGATCAGACCGTCCATCCGGAACGGGAACGTCGACGCCTCTTTAATGATTGCCATCGAGGCAGCGAATTCACCTTCTGCCTTGATGCGGGTGCTGCCTGACTCTTTCACGAGCCAGTCGATGATGTCGTCTTTGTAGTGTAACGTCAGTTCAGCGAACCGCTCGATCAGGGCGCGGCGCTCTTGCGGCAGCATGACCGCCCATTCGCCTTGCGCTTCCTTAGCTACCTGATACGCCTTGTCGAGATCGGACTCGTCTGCTGACCGAATCGAGAACAGCTTCTCGTCCGTGAACGGGTTGACGTTGTCGATCGACTTGTCGCTCGAACCGTCTACCCACTGGCCATTAATGTACATCTTTGTAAAATCGGTATGCATAACAACACTCCTTTATTTTTTCTTCACCTTAAGAAGTATTCACTTGATTTAAAAAATTAAACCTTTCGATGCGCAACTATCTTGTTTTACAAAGTAGTTGCAATTGAAATTACCTTCCATTACTATTATGTATAACAAGATAGTTTGGAGAAAGTGAGGTCACGCCATGGCGATGAGTCAAATGTTGAAAGGTCTGCTCGAAGGGTGTCTGCTCGCCATCATCGCAAAAGGGGAGACGTACGGCTATGAGATGTCGGAGAAACTTCAAGCGTACGGTTTCACGATGGTGAGCGAAGGCAGTATCTACCCGGTTCTGTTACGGATGAAGAAAGAGGGGTGGGTCGAGACGGTTCAAAAACCTCTGCCTTCAGGAGGTCCGAAACGAAAGTATTACGTATTGACGGAAGCTGGGGAACAGGAATTAATGGCGTTCCGGAAGCGTTGGGCAGATGTGTCGAGCGGTGTTGACCGCGTACTAGGAGAGGGGAATGAACGTGGAACTTTCGAAAAAGAGTCGTGATTTTTTAGATGATTTGGCGGTCTATCTCATGTCGAGTGGGAAATCAGAACGGGAAGTGAAGGACGTGACCGAAGAATTGAAAGACCATTTAGAAGAAGCGGAGCGAGCAGGGAAAAGCGTAGACGATGTCGTCGGACAGAGCCCTGAGGCGTATATGCGCCAACTCGGGAGCGAGATGGCGTTTGACGTGAAAGGGGTAGTGAAAGTTGTCGGCATGATCATTCCGAGCGTATTCGCCTACATCATCATCGGAAACTTTATTCAAGGAGAGATGACGTTCTCGACGGTCCAACTGATCGGCTTCCCACTCGTCGCCGTCATACTTTTACTCGCCGTGACACAAGTGTTCCGTAAGATGTCGACCGGTTCGTCTCGCGGCAAGATGAAAACTGGGTTGACGTATGCCGCGCTCGGTGCATTGCCGATGACGCTATTCCTAGGCTTGATGACTTTCGACCTGCTCGTTGAGACACCGAAGATCACGTTTGGGACGGTCGGGCAGTTCGTGTTGTTCGGGCTAGCAGTGCTCACACTCGTCATCGTGTCGGTGTGGACGAAGACGTGGATCAATCTGATTATTCCACTTCTACTGTTTGTGCCGCAATATGTGTTCGCGCAAACGAGCCTGCCGCTTGAACAACAGTTGATTTTCTCAATGATGGTTCTGTTCGTCGGCATGGGAATCGTTATGTTCGTCTGGTGGAAAAAGAATCAACAGGAGGAAGTCTAAGACGTTTGTCATAGATGCTAGCTCGATTGTTAGGCATCGCTTGGACGGTCTTGTTCGTTATCGGTGTCGTCTTGGCATTCTTTTATCATTCTAAATTTCGAAAAGTGTGCGAGTCTGCTTAATGACGGGTTCGGCTGGGAATAGGAAACTGTACGCCAATAGAGAAAGAAGGGGTTCCCATTGCCAGTCAATCCGACGATTCAATTTTATTTGGATCAATTTAAAAATCAGATGTCACCCACATATGAGCAAATGAACCCACTCGAGTTAAGACGACAGGAAGATGCAGTGCTGACGAGGTTCCAGCATAAAGAGCACGTTCACGAAGTCGAGGACTTGGATCTCTCGCTCCCAGGGCGTACGCTCCCGATTCGGATTTATCGGTCAGGAGCAACGACCGCCCCGGCACTTGTCTACTATCACGGCGGCGGTTACGTCACCGGCAGCATCGAGACACACGATGCGATTTGCCGCACCCTCGCGAACGAGGCGGACTGTACCGTCATCTCGGTCGGGTATCGCCTCGCGCCGGAACATAAATTTCCAGCCCCGGTCGAAGACGCTTACGATGCACTCGTTTGGATCGGGGAACACGCTTCGGAATTAAACGTAGATGCGTCACGACTCGCCGTCGGCGGCGACAGTGCCGGCGGGACGCTCGCCACGGTCAGCGCATTGATTACGAGTGAGCGCGGGGGGCCGTCACTCGTTCATCAGCTCCTGTTTTACCCGGTGACCGGGACCGAAGAGAACTTGCCGTTATCTTTGATTGATTACGCTACCGGCTACTTGCTTGACGAAGGGTTGATCCGTTGGTTCCAGCAGCAATATTTTAATGACGAAAATGAGTTGACACATCCGTATGCGTCGCCAATTTTGTCCGATCGATTAGAACAACTGCCTGCGACGACACTACTGACGGCCGAGTACGACCCGCTCCGTGACGTCGGTCGGGCTTATGCGAACAAATTGATCAGCCTCGGTGTCCCGGTGACGTATAAAAATTACGGGGGGCTGATCCACGGCTTCACGAACTACTATGCGTTCGTCCCAGAGGCGAAACGGGCGGTGAAAGAGGCGGCTCATTGTTTAAAAACAGCGTTTGAGAACCAAAAAAATATTCTTGGATAAGAGAAGAGGACCATTCTGACCTATTGTCGGAACGGTCCTCTTCTCTTATGAGTACGCTCGCACCATCAGACTCTGTTGCAAGGCGCGTTATTTCATGCTTTCGATAAACTCGGGAAGCGACAGCCTTCCGGGAAAAGGTGGCCGTCACTCATGCGGATCATCCATTGTCCGTCACGTGCACGTGCCGCACGTCGTTCGACATCGGGCAAGTCAGGTGTGAATTCAAAGACGATTTCCGCGATTCCATCAAAGGAGAGCCGTGCCACGACGTCACGCATATCGACAGGCCGAGGCGACAGCACCGCGAACAAATGCAGACGCGTGCGCTCAATAAAATAGATGACATGCACGTCGTCGAAGCGATAGACGTCCTCGTTCAGGCCTTGATAGAAACTGAACATCCAAATATGCATGTCGTCCGTCGTATAGAGCCGGGGTGAGTACGGGAGCGACTCCAGTTTGAACCGACGCCACCGCTCGGCGTCGACGTCGACGTGTTCGAGCGGGGGCGCCGAGCCCGACACGGAGACAAATAGCTCCGGTTCGCGTTGGACAGTGAACCCTTGCTTCTCATAAAACGTTTCGAGGCCCTCGTTACAAGCTAAAATATAAGGCAATCCATCGGCGTCATGTTGTTTGAAGAGGTGCTTGAAGACGCGGGTGGCGAGTCCTTGTCCTTGTCGGTCCTCGTCCGTCATGACCGTCCCGATTTGATACATCTCACGAGCGGTTCCGTCCGTCACGAGGGTCATCCGGCTCATGCTGACGTTCGAGATGATGTTCCGGTAGAACGTCAACGAATAACAGCGATAGCGGTCGGTCCATTCTCCATCCAAATACCATCCGCGAAAATCGATGCCGAACATTTCATCGGTCAAGTAGAAAAATGATTCACGTTCTTTATCTGAATACTCGAGATTGGTGATCGGTCGTTTAGCCATGGGACTCACTCCTTGTTTTGAACTTCTCGGCCTGTTCCTGTACATTAGAGGCAGAGAGGGGTAATTCAAATTATGAAACGGTATGAAGCTATTTTATTTGATGTCGACGATACGTTGCTAGACTTTAAACGGAGCGAGCACGTCGCCTTGGAGCAATTGCTCGCCTCACATAACGTCCGGATGACCGATGCGTTAAAACAACAATACGTGACGATCAACAACGGGCTATGGCGCGCGTTTGAACGCGGTGAGGTCGGACGGGAAGACGTCTTGATGGGCCGCCACACGCAACTGTTCGACACGCTCGGCATCACGATCGATGCGCATGAAGTCGAACAGCGCTATCGAGACCATTTGCACGACGGGGTGCACATCATCGACGGGGCACTCGAACTCGTGCAAACGCTCAGTGAACAGTATCCGCTCTATATCGTCACGAACGGTGTGACAGAGACACAGTTCAAGCGGCTTGAGGCGTCGGGGTTGCTCCCGTATTTCAAGGACGTGTTCGTCTCCGACGCGACGGGATCGCAAAAGCCGATGAAACCGTTCTTCGATTACGTGTTCGACCGTGTCCCGAACGTGTCACCAGAGCGTGGGCTCATCGTCGGTGACTCGCTGACGGCGGACATCGCCGGAGGACGCATGTACGGCCTCGATACGTGCTGGTACAACCCGCATGAGGTTGCGGCGACGGTCGAGACGACGTATGAGATTCAAGATTTGAACGAGTTGAAATCGATTTTATAAGGCTCAGCGGTCGATAAAGTGTGGTGGGAGCGACTGCGGCAACGCATAGAGCGTCTCCGGGAAGAGTCTCAGTTCACGGAGCGACTCGAGCGGCTGCCAACGATAGATGAGGTGATCTCCTTCTGGTCCGTGAAAGTCCCCGGTCCGGAGCGGTAGGTCACCCGATACATAAAAATACATGCCGATCTCGTGAACCGTGCGTTCTAAGTACGTGAAGAAATTTTCGGAGACGAAAGCGAACGTCGTTCCCGTCAGTGTCGCGTTGAGCTCTTCTTGCAGTTCGCGCATCAAAGCGAGTTCGGCTTCTTCGCCGATGCCGACGCGGCCGCCCGGCAATGCCCAAAAGTCATCATTCGCGTTCCGATGAATGAGCAAACGACCATCTTGGACCCAGATGCCGGCGACGCGGTAGTTGAACGTGCCTTGATCGGTCGGAAATACGATATCCATCTTTCATCACTCCATTCCTTTAGCTACAATCAGTATACGCCAAGGAGGCAGGACATGTTTCAATTAAATGAGTCTTACGAAGGACAAGATTTTCGCGAGTCCTCGTTCCGTGACCTTCAACTTTCACACGTGACGTTCGAGAACTGTCGGTTCACATACATCGACGCGACCGAGTTCGAGACCGAGCAGTGCCGCTTCATCAACTGTGACTTTACCGACTCGAAATGGAACGCATCGCGCCACGTCGGCAGTTCGTTTTTAAACTGTCAATTCAATGGGGCGAATTTGTTTTTAAGTGAGTTCGATCAATGCAAGATGACAGGTTCTTCGTTCGAGTCGTGTACGTTTGAGGGCGTGACCGTTCGTGGGGGCGACTGGTCGTTCGTCAATTTGCGTCACGCACCGCTCCGAAAAATGGATTGGTCGGATGTTCGTCTAGTAGAGGCTGATTTGTACGGGGCGGACTTGAAGGAGTCGCGCTGGACGAACGCTGCGTTGACACGTGCCGTCCTGCAGCATGCGGACTGTACGGCTGCCGACTTCATAGGTGCTGACATGGACGGGGTCGATTTCACGGACGTTGCGCTCAAAAAGACGAAACTCGACGTCATGCAGGCGGTCCAAGTCGCCCGTTCGCTCGGGGCCATCGTCGAATGAACAATAACCAGGTGCTCGAGCAGCTACTCGCTTTGGCGGAGGAGCGGGAAGACATCCGAATCATGGTGTTGAACGGATCGCTCGTCAATCCGCACGTCTCCCCAGACCGGTTTCAAGATGTAGATGTCACGTTTTTCGTTCTGGACGTATCATCGTTCATAACGGATCGATCCTGGATCGATCGGTTCGGCGAGGTGTTGATCATGCAGACACCGGACGAGTCACCGTCTCAAACAAGATACGAGCGGTTTGCGTTTCTCGTCCAGTTTGCAGCCGGTCATCGGATCGATCTGACCGTTCGTCCTGTTCGCGTCGTGCAGGAGGCGATTGCGGAAGATTCGCTCAGTCTCGTCATGCTCGATAAAGATGACACGGCAGGACGTCCTGTGCCGAGCGATGAGACGTACCGAGTCAAACGCCCGAGCGCGTTTGACTATGCGTCGTGTTGGAACGAGTTTTGGTGGGTGTCATTGTATGTCGTGAAAGGACTAAGGCGCAATCAACTGCTGTATGCGCTCGATCACGTGACGATCATGCGAGACATGCTCCGACAGATGATGGCGTGGGATGTCGGATATAGGACCGGCTTTTCCGCGAATATCGGGAAAGCTGGGGACGCTTTGGTGGACCACTTATCAAATCAAGCTTGGCAAGCATACTTACGGACATACCCGGTCGCGGATCCTGCGGCGATTGCAGCCGCGTTTGAAACGTTGGTCGAGCAGTTCTGCGTCTTCAGTCGGCGTGTTTCGGAGAAAAGTGGCAACTCATTTCGGGACGACGAGTCCAAGCGGATTCGTGACGCTTTTTCGACGCTTTGGACTTCAAACGATTAGTTTTTAGCCGAGTCGGGAAACCCACTCTATAGAAGGGGGAATGACGCTTGAATCCGTATACGACGTTCATCGCGCTCCTAGTGGGGAGTTTACTCTTATTTGTCGGCATCCGGACGAAGAAATGGCCAATCGTTGTCGTGGCCTTATTTCCGCTTGGACTCGTCGCATTTAACATGTTTTTACTTATCACCGGACGTTAGAAGACTGCTTGTCAGTCTTCTTTTTTGTACATCGATTTTACGAAAAACGCGGTCGGGAGCAAGATTCCGATTGCCGCTTCGAGTAGGGCGAACAGACGGGCCGGCCCAACCGGCAGTAAGTCACCAAATCCGATTGATAGAAGCGTGACGCCGCTGAAATAGAGCAGGTTTTGCCATGATGGCTCGACAGCGGTCATCGTCTCAAGTGACGTGACGAGAATGACCCCGTCCCACGACAACACGTAATAAACCAAGGCAAACCCAATCAACACACCTAACAAGCTGATGAAAAGGTGGCTAAATAATCGGCCGTCAAATCCGGTCTGCCGGTACGTCTGTCGGCGGAAGAAGGTATATACGTTCAGTCCGACGAATAAGAGGGCAACCGTCAGTAAAATCGTATTCATCTTCATCTCTCCTTTTTTGCTAAGTCATACTAAGTTGTTTCCCTGAACAATTGACGTCAAACGGACCTAATTGCACCATGAAGGATTCTGCGACAAGGAGGTGTCCGTGTGCGACGCTTTAGGTTGACGAGTTTAGTGCTGCTTCTGCTGCTAGGTGGATGTACCACGAAGACGCCATTTAATTTTGATAAAATCAGCTCGTACAAAATTTTTTACAACATTCCGACCGAGGCGATTATCGAGGATATGACCCGGTATGATCTCGTGATCATCGAACCGATTTGGTATACACCGGAGCAGATTGAAGCGATTCGTTCGAACGGCACGAAAGTGCTCGGCTATATAAACGTGATGGAAGCGGACACGTGGAATCGGGAACTGATCGGTCAAATGAAACAAGACGATTTTTTCTACCGGGACGGAGAGCGGATTTATTTTCCGAAATGGGATTCCTATTTGACAGATATCAGTTCGGACCATTTTCGGAAGATTTTGATGCGCGAGATTCAAAAGCAAGTCATCAATAAACACTTGGACGGTATCTTTTTAGACACGGTTGGAGATATCGACGATGTACACCTCGACTATCCCAAAGACTTGACTGAGCAATTGAACGGATTAGAAGCATTTTTAAAAGCGATTAAGCAGACTTACCCTGGGGTCCCGATTGTACAAAATTGGGGAATCGAAACGCTTGAACGAACGAGCGCTCCATACGTGGACGGGTTCATGTGGGAGGGGTTCAATTATTCGGAGATCACATCGGACTCTTGGTCGATGGAAATGTTGGACCGTATGAATGTGATTCAAGAACAGTATGGGATTGCAGTACTTACTGTTTCGGACCAAGAGGAAGCTATTAGTCGAGACTTGGCGGAAGCGAACGGGTTTATCCATTATCATGAACCCACTTATTATGATACATGGGATTTTCAGGAAGGGAATTAAGATAATTAGCAGGGGAATTTGCTGCGAGCGCCAAATAAGTAAGCATGACATTCGTGTTATGAAGCTGTGACTAAGCGTTGGGAGGGGATTATCATTCTATATGCTCAAGACCGCCCGTGGATTAAGTGGGCCGAAATTCTTGTCGTGTTTACTCTATTGATTGGAATCGATTTAGCTTTCAATTTAGGGACGATTCAAAATGATTTGAACCTATTTTATGTAGCCGCCATCTTATTTGCGCTACGTTACGGAACAACCTTTGGGTTGATCAGTTTCGCCGTCTTGCTTCTGTACAAAGTCCTCTACACCGGACTTGTCGGAGGCGATATCTTCTTACTGTTCTACGATACAAACTCACTTCTCACTCTTTTCTATTACTTCGCACTCACTGTCATCGTCGGCTTGTTTAGCACTTCATTTCGAGAGCGTTATGAAATCAGTCAGTTTCGCAACGAAGAACTGAAAGATGAAAACACGTATTTGAAAGAGACCGTCGATTTACTCAACACTTCGCAAACGACCCTTCGTCAAAAATTACTTCAATCGGAATACAGTTTAAATCAATTGTACGAACTAGCTGTCTCGCTTGACCTGCCACATCCTGAATTGATTCGTAGCGAGACGATTCGTCTGCTTAAAAAATATTTCTTGGCGAGCGACGTCGCCATCTATCATGTCGATCGATCGCAAAAGTCGATGCGTCTAATCATTCGCCAAGCCGAGAAGAAAGAGTTTCCACAAACCATTTTCTTAGATGAGGCGTCGAGCATGTTCAAACGTTTCTTCCAAGTCCAAGAGACGATGTTACGGCAACTCGATGATGACGACACAGATCCGATGTTGCTCGCTCCGATCGTGATTGACGGAGAGACGCGTGAAGTTGTCGTCATTAAGCGTCTGCCGCTCCGGAAATTGACGACAGATGACCTCCACGTATTAAATATCCTGTTCTCGTGGATCGGGACGCGAATCACAAACGCGCAAAACTTGATTCGTAAAGAGCAGCACGAGAAGCGCTACCCGGGCACATCGTTCTACAAGAAAGAGGCGTTCATCGAGATAGTGGCGCTTCAAGAACAAAAGAAACTTCATCACGATCAACCGTTCATCGTACTCGAGTATGCGCTCGATTATGAACCGGTCTCGCTCGAAAGTATTGAAGCGATCGTGCATTCGTATTTGCGAGAGATTGATATCGTCGGTTATGACCAAGACGAAAACAAGTTGTTACTCTTGCTCCCAGGAACGAGTGAGGAGAACCGTCAACGAATTTATGATCGGATCGAAGGGATTTTGATCCAGAAGGGAGTGTGAGTTCATGGAAGCCATCGACAGTTTAGTTTGGATTGGGCTCTATGTGATTCACGCAATCTTGGCGTTCGTTTTGTTAGTGGTGTTGAAGCGGAAAATGAAAGCGCTAGACTATGGGGTGGCAGTAGTCGCTTTATGCTTCGGCCTATTTTTACCTTTTGTCGCGGAAGTCGCAGTATATGCAATTTATCGCTTCGCAGAACGCTTCGATCGGAGCGGACTGATTGAAGATTACGATGAGTATATTGATTTTCGGGTCGTCAATTATGAGCAGATTCGGCACGATGCGAAAACAAGCTCTAGCCTGCTGCCGTTAGCCGATGCCATCAATTCAAAAGATCCGGCGATTCGCAAGCACTCGATTTTGACGCACGTCAACCAGTCCATCAATAACCAAGGGAAATACTTGCAGATGGGGCTTAATAGCACGGACAGTGAAACAGTCCATTATGCGGCCGCGACGATGAATATTCTCATCGATCAGTACGAGCAAGAGTTGAAATTGGCGAAGCATGAATACGATTTAGGAAACCCGGAAACGATTCGCCGGCTAGCGACAATTTACAAACGGATGATTCACAGTGAACTGATCACGGAAGTCATGTTGAAAGACAGACGTGAGGCCTGGTTAAAAGAGATTTTGACAGCGAAGACACTGTATCCGCCGTCGCCATGGATTTATGAGGATTTAAACGAAGTCTACATCACGTTAAAACGTCCTAGAGATCAGCTTGAAATATTGAAGGAGTACGTTCACCATTTCCCGGAACGCATCGAGGCCCATCTTATGCTCATCGATTTTTACTATGAACGGGAGCGGTGGACCGAGGTGAAGGCTGTCATGTTTATGATGCAAACACAATTTTCGTTAGACGATGTGCCTTATGAGCACCGGCTGTTGTTTGAAGAATGGAGTGATTCGACATCATGGAAAAACGAACTGTAATCTCATTCTCGCTCTTCATCGTGTTATTTCTCGTCGTCGTCGGTGCTATCCAATACTTGAGGATTCATTCCTTGCATACGTTGTTACCGAACGTTGCTGAACAACGAATGAATATCGACCAATTGCAAGGTGATGCTTCCGCTAAAACAGGAGAGCAACAACTTCAAGTTTACCTTGTCCGAGACGAAGGTGATTTGGCGGTCAATACGGCAGATAATTTATTGTATGGTTTGCGTTACGCCAAACTAGACGTTCGAGAAATTGATGCGGGTGCGGTCAGTTCGATCACGCCGTCTCCCTACAGCATCATCGTATTTACAGGAGAACAAACCGCGACATGGCCATTGCAAGAGACGAAACGGTTCGTCGAACAAGGAGGCAATGTCGTGTTCGCCAACCGTTTCAAAGACCCCGCTTGGAATGAAGTGACAGGTATCGAAGAAATCGGTGAATTCGTTCCAGACGTTTACGGTCTGAACTTCGAAGAAACGATTTTCCCGGGTTATGTCGACTTGAATCCACCGGACGATCTGTTCGTCCATAGTGTCGTCGACTTCGCAATTGCAGACGAAGCGAACGTTTTGCTGTCAGCGGAAGGGTTTCCCGTCCTTTGGGAATATGAGGTCGGTGATGGGAACGTTCTGTACTGGAATACAACGATCACCGATCAAAAGATGATTCGCGGACTGTTCGTCCAAACGCTCGGAACGTTACCGCCTGCGTTCGTGGGTGCCCAAGCGGCGATTAAGCTCATGTATATCGATGACTTTCCGGCTCCAGTCATGGACGGCAAGATGAAAGATGTCTCGGCGACACCACTCGATAAATCGGTCAAAGACTTCTTTGCCGAAGATTGGTGGAAAGACATGGTCGACATGGCTCAAGATGACGACGTCATTTATACGGGCGCGATGATCGGGACGTACGAAGAAGAGATGGAACTGCTAGATGATAAATTGATTAAACGCGGCGAGTTCCCGATGCTCTATTTCGGTCGAAAACTATTGGCGCAGGGTGGTGAAATCGGGTTGCACGGATACAATCACCAATCACTTGTCACGGCCGATGAACCGATCGATCCGACGTACGGATATATTCCGTGGAAAGACAAGGACGAGATGAAGCGTTCGCTGCTGCAGGCAGAGTCGGTATTTGCTAACTATTTCCCGGCAGAACAACTCAAATCATACGTCCCACCTTCGAATGCACTCAATCGTACCGGTGTCGACGCGATTGCTGAAGCGTTGCCTGAACTGCGGACGATTGCGTCACTCTATACCGGTGACCCGGAAAATGGTGATTTTGTCCAAGAGTTCGAATTTGATACGACACATACCGGAATCTATCATTTCCCGCGCATCACGAGTGACTACGGGGAAGAAAGAGGTTCGATCTTCCAAATGGTCGATGCGATCGCTAACTTTGGGGTGTTTTCACACTTTATCCACCCGGATGACGTCATCGACCCAGACCGTGCTTTCGGTCGCGACTGGGATACGATGTTCGCCAGTTTGAAAAAAATCGTCGATGATGTTAACGTCAGCTATCCCTATTTAGAGGCCTACACACAACACTATGCGACGGAAAAACTAATCACGTATCAAGAGGCAGACTTGAACGTCACGTTTGATGACGAGACCATTTATTTGACCGGGGACGGACTCGTCAATCCGTCACACTTCACCGTCCGTCTAAAAGTGGGCCAATCATTGGACACAGGCAAATTCGCATTCGGCACGGTCGAGCAGATGGAGGCGGACCGTCCACTCTATCTCGTCCAATTGACATCAGCGAACGCTGAAATCGCCATCAAGGGGGACCCGCAATGAAGATTGGGCTCGTGTTAGAAGGGAGTTACCCGTATGTGAGCGGAGGTGTCTCGAGTTGGACGCAGACGCTGATTGAAGCGATGCCGGAAGTCGAGTTTGAAATCATCTCGATTCAGCCATCGGTCAAGCGGCCAGAAGATATGAAATATGAGTTGCCGCAAAACGTGTCAGGAATCACACACCTTTATTTAAGCGATATGGATAAAAAGGCGAAGGGTCGAATGAAGCTCGACGCCGAAGACGAGCGGAAAATTTCGGAATGGCTCATGTTGAAAAACCCGAACCGGCAAGCGCTTGGCATTCTCGGGAAACAAGTCCCATCAAGCCAAGCCTTCTTCTCAAGCGAGTTCTTTTGGAGAAACGTAAAATCGGCTTACGCAGAAGAAATGAACGGTGGCTCGTTCATCGATTATTTTTGGATGTGGCAGAGTATGTATATGCCGATCTTGCGTGTGTTGCATCAACCGTTACCAAAAGTCGATCTCGTCCACTCCATCTCGACAGGCTACGCCGGTGTCGTCGCATCTTACATGAAAGAGACGCAAGGTATCCCGTTCATTTTGACCGAACACGGCATCTACTCACGTGAACGCGAGGAAGAAATCCTTCAGTCTTATTGGATTCCGTCCCCTTACAAACCGAGATGGGTTCGCTTTTTCCATCACTTGTCACGCGAGGCGTATAACGCGGCCGACGAGATTATCACACTGTTTGAGCGGAATCGCGAATATCAAGAGTGGATTGGCGCGCCTAGCGAGAAGACGAAAATTATCGCCAACGGGATTGACGACCGTCATATCCACGCTACGCTTGAGCGAGCCGAGAATGATGTGTTCCAAATCGGGGCTATCGTCCGCCTCGTTCCGATCAAGGATTTGAAGACGATGATTTATTCCGCAAAAATCCTTCAAGAGCGCCATCGGCTGTTTAAACTGACGATCATGGGTCCGCTTGATGAGGACGAAGAGTACGCCGAAGAGTGTCGTCTACTGATTGAGCAGAGCGGGCTGACCGACTATGTCGAACTCGTCGGGAAAGTGAACGTACAAGACTGGTTGCCGAAATTTGATTTGTTGTTGTTGACGAGCATATCGGAAGGGCAGCCGCTTGCCATTTTAGAAGGGATGGCGGCTGGCATCCCTTGGGTGGCGACCGATGTCGGGGCTTGTTCGGAACTACTTTACGGACGCGCTGACGATCCGTTCGGTCCGGCCGGCTTCATCGTTCCTCCGGTCCATCCGGAAGCCATCGCTGACAAAGTCGAATGGATGATGGATTATCCGCGCGAACGGATGCGCTTCGGTAAAAACGGCCGCGAGCGTGTCCGTCAGTATTATCGATTGCAACAGTTCGTCGACCGCTATAAAGCCATCTATGAAGCGAGGAGGGAACAGTATGGCGGGCATCGGGTTTAAGTTACAAAAGCTGTTTCAAGAAGACTATTACTCTTCAAGACTGAAGGCGTACACGTTTTCCGGTCTCGTCACATCGGGCCCTTGGCTGATCGTCATCCTCGTTGTCGGTACGATTCAATGGTTGGCGTTTCAGATGCCGATGTTGTCACTCGAGGAACGGACACTGTTTATGCTATCCGTGTCTTACGCGTTCATTTTCTCGCAAATTCTATTTAGTTTTCAGCAGCTCGTCGTCACGCGATACGTGGCCGATTTGTTTTATGAAAAGAAAGCCCATGAGATCTTTCCTGTCTTCACCGGCATGTTAAAAGTGACGATTCTCGCTGCCGTCGTCATGTATAGCGTGTTTTGGCTGATTTCACCGCTCAGTTTCGCCTATAAGCTCGTCCTGTTCGTCTTATTCATGACCATCAACGTCATCTGGGTCATGTTCTTGTTCTTGAGCGCCGCCAAATTTTATCAAGCGGTCGCTTACAGCTTCTTGCTAGGCGGGGTTATTTCAGTCGCGAGCGTCTATTTGATCAGTCGTCTCATGGTCAACCCATCGAGCCTCGAGCTTCTGTTTGGCTTTACCGTTGGGATGGTCGTGACGCTGTTCGGGCTATTCTTCGCGATGCTTCGGACGTTTCCGCTCAGGTATGCGACGCGAGAGTTTTCATACTTCCGGTACTTTGATAAGTATCCGGACTTGTTCGCGATTGGTGTGTTATACGTGCTTGGGATCTGGGTGACCAACTTCATCATTTGGTTTGGTGAAGGTCGCATGGTGATTGCCGATTCGTTCGTGTTCAATCCGTATTATGACACGGCTGTGTTCTGGTCGTACTTGACGATCATCCCGACCCAGCTCTTGTTCGTCGTCGCTGTCGAGACAAGGTTTTACGAGCGCTACCGAACGTTTTACGGCTTGATCAATTATGGCGGGGCGTTACACCAAATTGAGAAGGCGAAGCAGACGATGACGACGGTGTTGAAAAATGAATTGATCCGACTTGGGCGAAGTCAAGGTGTTGTCACCTTGTTCGCGATCCTGATGGCGGGTGTGTTCGTCGGTTGGATTGGTGTCCCGGAAGAAGTCGGTCAAATTTTCCGGATGACGACGCTCGCCGCGTTCGCGAACGCGATGATTCTCGTACTGACGCTGCTCTTGCTTTATTTTGAGGACCGGCGTGGTGCGTTGTTCGTCAACCTATCGTTCTTCACATTGAACGCCTTGTTCACGTTGTCGTTACTATCGCGCGGGATCGATTGGTATGGGGTCGGCTTTGCGATCAGCACGACCATCACGTTCTTTATCGCAGGACTGCGCTTGATTTATTTTATGGGGAAGGTCGATTATTACGTGTTCGCGGCCTCGAACCGTCGTAAGCTCGGGACGGAACGGTTCTCGCATTTTGGGACCGCGCTCAACCGTCGCTTCTCGCGTTAAAGGGTTTGCATTTTTCAAAAAGATTGATATGATGTGGTCGAAGATGACCGAATTTCATAATGTTTGCCACTAGGGGAGTCGCTTGACGCGGCTGAGATGGACAAGGTCCAGACCCTTTGAACCTGATCTAGTTCACGCTAGCGGAGGGAAGTGGGCGAAACGTCCTTTCTCACACTCTTTGTGTATGGCCGACGCCGCTTCCGTTATGGGAGGCGGCGTCTTTTTTCATACAAAGGAGGAGAATACGATGACATTTACCGCACACATCCGCCAAGAGGCCAAAGCCTTGTTTGAGGCGAGTTTCCACCATCCGTTCGTCCGCGCGCTCGGAGACGGGACGCTCGACGAGGCGAAGTTTCGGCATTACGTGATGCAAGACTCGTACTACTTGAATCAATTTTCGAAAGTACAGGCGAAGGGCGCTACACTTGCCCCGACGATGGAGCTGGCGAGCCGATTTTTGACGCACGCCCTCCACACGATCGAGGCGGAGCACGAGTTGCATCGGGAATTTTTTACGATGCTCGAGGTGAGTGACATGGAGTGGACGACGTTCGAACCAGCTCCGACGGCTTATGCATACGCGCTCCATATGCAACAAGCCGGCCCGACGCTCGGAGACGTGCTCGCGGCGATTCTTCCATGCTACTGGGTGTATTACGAGATCGGGGAGCGCTTGAAGGACGCAGAGCCAGACCATCCGATCTATTCTGTTTGGATTGCGACGTACGGTTCGGAATGGTTCCGTGAACTCGTCGAAGAGCAGATCGAGCGACTTGACGAATTGGCGGGACAAGCGACGGAGTCAGAACGGATTCGCTATCAGCAACTGTTTTTGAAAAGTTGCTACTATGAGCTCGCGTTTTGGGAGATGGCCTGGACACTCGAATCGTGGGAACTGCCGCTTGAGGTGGGACAATGAGGCCGGATCTATGGGAAGCCGTCCGGTTGAAGCGACCGCTCGTCCATAACATCACAAACATAGTGGTGGCCAACTTCTCGGCGAACGGATTGCTCGCCATCGGTGCGTCCCCGGTCATGGCCGATGCGATCGAAGAAGTGGCAGACATGGCGACGGTGAGCGATGCCCTCGTCTTGAACATCGGGACGCTTGACGCAATGACCGAAGCGACGATGATTTGTGCTGGACAAGCGGCGAACCAGTCGGGACGTCCTGTCGTCCTAGACCCGGTCGGTGTCGGGGCAACACCGTTCCGCCGCGACGTCGTCGAACGGATTTTGCGAGACGTCCGCGTCACGGTCATCCGTGGGAACGCCGGGGAAGTCGCCACGCTTGTCGATGCCGGTTGGACGACGAAAGGGGTCGACGCCGGAAGCGGCACACATCATCCGCAACA
Source organism: Exiguobacterium sp. SH4S7 (assembly GCF_004336795.1). NCBI lineage: Bacteria > Bacillati > Bacillota > Bacilli > Caryophanales > Exiguobacterium > Exiguobacterium sp. SH4S7. The sequence goes on along the minus strand of NZ_SJUT01000003.1, from coordinate 362,949 downwards.
ACTCGCTGAACAAGCGGCGAGACGATACGGATGTGTCGTCGCGATTACCGGAGCAACGGATGTTGTGAGTGACGGGACAGTCACGATCGAGATATCAGGCGGGCATCCGCTCATGACAGAGACGACGGGCACCGGCTGTCTACTCAGTGCGGTCGTCGGTGCGTTCCTTGCTGTTGAACCGGACGTGATGACGGCAACCTCGACCGCGCTCACCGGATATGCACGATGCGGCGAGTTGGCGAGTGAAGCAGCGACGGGTCCGGGGGATTTCCCAATCCACTTTCTCAACGCGCTCGCTACCATGACGTCAACTGACCTGCCGAGCGACCGAATCGAGGTGTTCGCGCGATGAGGCCTCAAGTCTTGACCATCGCCGGTTCGGACTCTGGCGGGGGAGCCGGAATCCAAGCCGATTTGAAAACGTTTCAAGAATTAGGCGTATTTGGCACGAGTGTCGTGACCGCGGTGACGGCTCAAAACACGCGTGGCGTGCACGGTGTCGAAGCCGTCTCCGCCGACCTCGTCGCACGCCAGCTCGATGCAGTCGGATCAGACTTTATCATCTCGGCGTGCAAGACCGGGATGCTGTTCAATCGTGAGTTGATTGACGTCGTGGCGGACGCAATCGAGCAGCATCGATTTCAAAATGTCGTCGTCGATCCGGTCATGATCGCTAAAGGCGGTGCGACCTTGCTTGAACGGGACGCCGTCACCGCGCTACGGACGAGGCTGTTACCGATGGCGACGGTCGTCACGCCAAATATCCCTGAAGCTGAAGTGTTGACCGGCTTGACGATTTGTACGTTCACTGATCGTATGAAAGCAGCTGAGCGCTTGTTGTCTTACGGGGCAAACGTCGTCATGTTGAAAGGCGGTCATTTGGACGGTCCTCTCGCCGAAGACCTAGTCATGACGAAGACTGATACGTTTCGAATGGTGACACCACGGTTGCTGACGAAAGATACGCACGGGACCGGCTGCACGTTTTCGGCTGCGCTAACAGCGGAGCTCGCGAACGGGCATACCGTTACGGAAGCCGCGCAGAAGGCGAAACAGTTCATCCATAGTGCCATCGCCCACGGATTGCAGATCGGCAGCGGGCATGGACCGACAAATCATTGGGCGTATAACAAGCACCCGAAGGAGGTGGTTTCCATTGAATCCATCGCCTATCGTTGAGCGGTTAAAGCTCTACTTCATCTGCGGCACGGCGGATACGTTTGATCTCGTTCAGACGGTCGAAACGGCGCTTCAATGTGGTGTGACATGTTTTCAATTTCGCGAAAAAGGTAAAGAGCCACTGTATGGGGATAAAAAAGAAGCGATGGCACGAGCGTTGCATACACTTTGTCGACAGTACCGTGTCCCGTTCATCGTCAACGATGACGTCGAGCTGGCAATCAAACTCGATGCGGACGGAGTTCATGTCGGACAAGAGGACGCAGCAGCCGAAGTCGTTCGTCGGCGAATCGGTTCAAAGAAGTGGCTCGGTGTCTCGGTCCACTCGATCGAGCAAGCCGCAACGGCTTCGAGATACGCCGATTATGTCGGAATTGGACCGATTCATCCGACTGTGTCGAAACAAGACGCGGCCGAAGTGAATGGAACGATGCTCATTCGGCAAGTGCGAGCCCGGTTTCAGCATTTGCCAATCGTGGGGATTGGTGGAATCATGCCTGAACACGTCGAAGCGATTCGACGTGACGGGGCTGACGGCGTAGCTGTCATCTCGGCCATTGCTTCTGCACCGGACGTGGCCATGGCCACACGGCGTTTCGCTTGTCTCTGAATTTTATTTGAGGAGGAAGACAGATGAACGTATTTGTAATTGGAGCGAATGGACAGATTGGAAAGCAACTCGTAGAACGATTGAAGCAGGATGGGAAGCACGAAGTCACCGCGATGGTGCGGAAACAAGAGCAGCTAGACGAGTTCAAAGCGAACGGCTATCAGGCGGTTCTCGGAGACTTAGAAGGTGACGTTGAGACGTTGAAGCAAGCGATGAGCGGCATGGACGCAGTCGTGTTCGCGGCCGGTTCGGGCGGCAGCACGGGAGCCGACAAAACGTTACTCATCGACCTAGACGGTGCAGCGAAAAGTGTCGAGGCGGCCCAAGCGAACGGCAACATCAAGCACTTCGTGATGCTCAGTGCCTTGAAAGCGGAAGATCGCTCGGCATGGCCCGATTCGATGAAACCGTACTACGTGGCAAAACATCATGCGGACCGTTTGCTCGAACAGAGTGGACTCGACTATACGATCGTCCGTCCAGGCGCACTCACAGACGATGCCGGTACAGGCAAAGTGAACGTCGACAACGTGTCGACGGGCGAGATCCCGCGGGCGGATGTCGCAGCGTTCTTGGCCCATGTCATCGGTCGACAAGAAGCGGCAAACAAAGCCATCGACTTGGTCAAAGGTGACACTGCAATCGAAGAGACGATATAAACCATGTGAGCGAGCGGATTCGAAAATCCGCTCGCTTTTTTGCGGTGATGTGTCAGCCCGTTCGAAAAAGGAATTGATGCGGCCGATAGAGAAAGTAAAGACGTATCTATTCAAGAAAGGGGTCTGTTCATGACCGCGTTATTTGTCTATATGGCCGCCTATTTACTGCCGGCCTTCTTGTTGAGCCATCTCGCGCTCGACGTCTTGTTACGTAACCCGCGACAAGTCGAGCATCGTCTGCTCAGCCTGTTCGTATTCGGTTACGCAATGCTGTTTTTGGCGGAGTTCGGCCGTCACTTGTCACCGATCGAAGCGAGCCCGGCGTTCGTTACCTATTGGTTCGGCAATGCCGGCATTTTGATCTTTATCTTTTCGGTCCATTTCATCGTCAAAGTGACGGGCGTCGGTGCGAAGATGCCGAAATGGGTATACCCGTATGCAATCTACTTACCGTTGATCCCGGTTGCTCTGACGTTCATTCGACAAGAGAACATCATCAACAGTCAACGCTTCGACCAAGTCGGGCTCTGGATTTATCCTGAATTCAACGTTTCTTATTTGACGACGATGACGATTGGGAACGTCTTTCACTTCCTGATTATTTTGTTGTTGGCGTATGCGCTCAAACGAGCAGAACGGCATGAACATCAACGGGTGCTGCGTCTACTCATCTTGACGGCGGTACTCGTCTTGATTTGGGACATCGTGTTCGGTTACTTCCAATTTCGTGGAGTCATTCCGCCTTATGCGTATATGTACGGCGGATTGGTCTGGACGGTGGCGCTCGTTTTGGCAATGAACCGGCTCGATTTTCTCGCCTCTTACGCCAAGCGCTACGGGACGTTGTACAACTTGAACCCGTCGGCCATTCTGCTCGTCGACGATACTGGTCGGATCGAGAGTGCGAACCCGGCCGCACGCATGTTGTTCCACACGGTCCGTGTCGTCAATGAACGGTTCGTCGACCTATTGCCGGAGAAGAAGCGTGAGGAATGGTGCGATCACTATACACAGCACTTCACGGCCCAAAAGAAGTTTTTAGAGTTCGAGACGAAGGTTCAGACGAAGACCGGACAAGAACGATACGTCGTCATCGATGGTGACTTCGTCTATATCGATCAAAAAATTCACGGCATGATTTTGATTCGCGATGTCCACACGTTCAAGGAAGCGGAGCAGTCGATTCGTTTTTTCGCCTATCATGACCCGCTCACGAAGCTCGCCAATCGTCGGGCTTTTTATGAACAAGCTGATCAAGCGTTGCTTCAAGCGGACAACCTTGCCCTCGTCATCCTCGACCTTGACGGGTTTAAAGGAGTCAACGACACTTACGGCCATCAAGTCGGCGATGACTTCTTGATCCACCTCGGCGTCCTGCTCGAAGAAGTGACACCGGACACCGGGCTCGCGTCGCGCGTCGGCGGTGACGAGTTCTACATCTATTTGACGGACGTGGAAGAAGCGGACATCGTCATGTTCGTGGAGCGGCTGCGGACGACGTTGGTGGAACGGCCGTTCAAACTAGGGCACGGGGTAATCCCGATTCGAGCAAGCATCGGCGTCAGTGTCGCGCCAGACCAAGGCATGGATTTGGACACGTTGATTCATAAGGCGGACCAAGCGATGTATCAAATCAAGCAGCAAGGTAAAAATGACTATGCGATTTACGACGACGCGTTACACGGTCCGACATAACGGGAACGGTAGTAGAGATGTGATTTCAAAAGGAGGAGATGGGATGTCAGAAAAACCATTAGTGACGATGCGGGCCGAGGGCGAAGCGACGAGCGTGAAGACGACGGTGCATGTGCGCGACCTAGAGCCGTTTATCGTCGATGAGCCGGAACGTCTCGGCGGGACCGATGCCGGACCGAATCCGCTCGAATACTTACTCGGGGCGCTATCATCGTGTACGACGATCATGATCGCCTATGTCGCGCAAGACCAGGACTTCAACTATGACGGTGTGACGTTCGCGACGGAAGGGACGCTCGACCCGCGCGGCTTCCAAGGCGTCGAAGGGGTCCGGACTTATTTCGAGAACGTGCACGTCAACATCGTGCTCGACACGACCGAGTCGGATGAACGGATCGAGGCGCTACAAAAAGGCGTCGAGGCCCGGTGCCCGATCCATAACTTGATGCATGCGGCCGACGTCGACATCACGGCGACATGGACACGAAAATAATGAGAGGATGGGGCAACCCATCCTTTTTCTTTGGTCAGAGACAGGGAAACACCAACTGTGGCACGAACAAGAACAGATGCGAGAAAGGGGGGAGGTTATGCACATTCGACCGATGACACGAGAAAACGCCCGCGCAATCCAAGCGTGGACGTATGAAGCACCCTATGATTTTTATAATCAGGACCCTTCGGCTGAAGGGTTAGACGAGTTAATGACTTATCATGCGATTCACGACGATGAAGGGTTGTTCGGTTTTTATTGCCTCGGACCGTACGCGCAAGTTCCGAACCCGACATACGCGTACGATGCCATCCATCTCGATATCGGATTGGGCATGCGCCCGGACCGCACCGGTAAAGGACAAGGTCGTTCGTTCGTCGAGACGGTGCTTGGCGCAGCAGAGCGCGAGGAGAAACCGCTGCGCTTGACCGTGGCCGCATTCAACGAGCGGGCCATCCATTTGTATGAACAGGTCGGGTTCCGTCAAGTCGCCGCGTTCGTCAAAGGGCAGACGAACTTCATCGTCATGGTCCGTTGATTAGCCAAATTGTTTTTGATGGGCTTTCTTTCGCTTCAAATAATCCTTGTCCGCTCGGATCTGGTCCCAGCGCTCTTTGAAGATGCGGGCCGACTCGGCTTTCTCTTCATCGATTTGGCGGTCATGGATGTCCCCGTCGTCTTTATACTTGCGGCCACCTTTATAGTTGGCGTAACGACGGGCCCGGGTATGGCCCATCTGGATGAACTTCCGCGCCATGTCCATGCCGACGAAATCGTCGTTTGCCCGATACGCTTCAAACAGCTCCATGATCTCATCGGCGGACTGTTTGGCGATGGCAGGTGTCTTAAAGCGCCAGTGCGGTAAAATCTCACTCTTATACGGTTCGACGAGCAGGACGCCTTGTTCACCTCGTCCGACGCGATACAGCTCGGGCTGCTCGCGAAAATCAATCGTTTCAAAATCTAAGTCGTAATCAAACGGCATCGTCATCCCTCCTCTGTTCCGTTGTTCCCGGAACGGAGGCGAGGGAAACGAGCGAAGGAGCAGCTGACATGATTCAATTAGACACAGAACGGCTACGGCTCAGAGCGTTTCAGCTCGATGATGCCGAAGCGATGCATCGCTATGCGAAGAATAAGCGGGTCGGACCGATGGCGGGCTGGGCCCCGCACGAGTCCGTCGACGAGACGCGGGACGTCATCCGTATGTTCCAGCAAGATCAAGACGTCTGGGCGATCACGTTGAAAGCGACCGGCGAACTGATCGGCAGCATCGGTTTGCACGACCGGCGACCAGACCCGGATATCCAACACGACAACCAGCGCGAAATCGGCTACGTGCTCAGTCCGGATCATTGGGGGAGAGGCTACGTCCCGGAAGCGGTGCGTGAGCTGCTTCGTCACGGATTTGTCGACCTAGGCCTCGAACGAATTTGGTGCGGTTATTTCGATTTCAATGACCGGTCGCGTCGTGTCGTCGAGAAGTGCGGTTTCACGTATGCGTTCACGACGACGCAAGAGCTGACCCGGTTGGACGGGCGGACCGTTCGAAGTTTGGTCTATGTCATCACGCGTGATGATTATGACAACCGTTCATCTCTTAATGGAGGAATCTGAAAAACGTAAAATGACCAGGAGAACAGGAGCGTCTTCCTTGATGGGAGGGCGCTCCTGTTCTCATAATTCTTAGCTGATACAGATTAATTTTAAAAAATAGTTGATATGTAACCGGTTACACATTATGCTTGTTTTGTAAGCGTTACCAAAAAGGAGGTTCGAGATGGCGACAATCAAACAAGTGGCCAAACGAGCGAACGTTTCTGTCGCGACCGTGTCCCGTGTCATGAACAATAACGGATACGTAAGTGCAGAAGCGCGGGAAGCCGTCGAGCGGGCCATCGCCGAACTTGACTATGCCCCGAACCGAGTCGCGCGTTCATTATTTAAAAAGACATCGGGCTTGATCGGCTTGATTATGCCGGATATTACAAATCCGTTCTTTCCACAATTAGCCCGAGCGATTGAAGACGTGGCCAACCAGCACGGCTATCAGGTCGTACTTTGCAACACGGATGAGCAACTTTCAAAAGAGCAGACGTATTTGGTCGCTCTTCAGACGATGCATGTCGATGGACTGATTATTACGACGAACCATTCGGATAACCCGAACTATGAAAAGTTAGAACTACCGATGGTGGCGTTAGATCGTATCGTCAAGCCGGGGATTGATGCCGTCATCTCGAACGGGTATGAAGGTGGACGCCTCGCAGCGGAGACGCTGTTGAGCTGTGGGGCAACAAAGCTTGCTCACATCGCTGGGCCTAAGCACCTCCTAACGGTGAGACGACGGACAGATGGTTTTCTCGACGTGGCGGGTGACCGGCTCGTCGGGATGACACATTCTAGTTTTGCATTCAAAGAGGCGCTCACGGCGGCACAAACATTATTTGACGAGTATTGGCCGTTCGATGGTGTGTTTGCCGCCAATGACGTCATCGCCGCCGCAGTATTGCAGGAAGCGGTGCGTCGCAACGTCCGGGTGCCTGAAGACTTACAAGTCATCGGGTATGATGGCATCGAGTTAGGTGAGATGACGTCTCCGCCACTCACGACGATTGCTCAACCGATCTATGAGATGGGGCGACTAGCGACCGAGCGACTTCTTGATTTGATTGAAAAGAAAGAGACCGCTGCAAAAGAAATTTTATTGCCTGTCACACTGACAGAGCGACAGACGACGAAACGAAAGGGGCATGACGCATGAACCGAATTGTTGTCATCGGGAGTGTATCTATGGATTTGGTTGTCACGACAAATAAACGTCCGCAGGCTGGAGAGACGGTCATCGGGAATACATTTCAGACGGTACCCGGGGGAAAAGGCGCCAACCAAGCAGTGGCTGCCGCTCGACTAGGTGGTCAGGTCGAGATGGTCGGTTGCGTCGGATCCGATGAATTTGGGAATATAATCCGTCAAAATTTTAAACAGAACCAGGTCGGGACGCGTCATCTGCGAACGATTGGCGAAGAAGTGACAGGGACGGCGCATATCGTATTAGCAGACGGCGATAACTCAATCGTCGTCGTTCAATCCGCGAACAAGCATGTACGCTTCACCGACGTGGAGTTGGAGCAACTGCTTGATGACCAGACGCTCGTCTTGTTGCAACTAGAAATTCCGATTGAAACCGTCGAACAAGTGAGTACGTACTGTCATCAGCGAAACATTCCAGTCCTGTTAAATCCGGCGCCGTCTCAAGCGCTCACGAGTGAGTTACTTGAAAAGGTGACCTACGTGACGCCGAACGAGCACGAATGCCGCGATCTATTCGGCGACTTGCCGATTGAAGACGTATTGCGCCGTTACCCAAACAAATTGATTGTGACAGAAGGAGTAAGAGGTGTTCGTTTCTTCGACGGGAAGACGATTCAACATATCCCAGCCATCCTGGCGAATGTCGTCGATACGACCGGGGCGGGAGATACATTCAATGGCGCTCTCGCAGTTTCCCTCGTGGAAGGAAACAATTTAGAAGAAGCCGCGCGTTTTGCCGTCGTAGCTTCGGGCATGAGCGTGGAAGGATTCGGGGCTCAAGGCGGGATGCCGAACCGAGCCGACGTGATGAGACGATTGGAGCGAGTGTGATGAAAAAACATGGGATTCTCAATAGTCATTTGGCAAAAGTCTTTGCTGACCTGGGACATACGGATACAGTCGTCATCGCCGATTGCGGACTGCCAATCCCTAAAGGAGTAAAGCGGGTCGATTTAGCACTACGTCTAGGCGAACCGTCATTTCTTGATGTGTTGAATGCGGTTGAGGCTGACATGGTCATCGAACAGATTACGGTGGCGGACGAAGTGTTCACCGAGAACGAGCCGATTGCCAAAGCGTTGACCGAACGATTCGAAACGGTCAAGACATGCTCGCATGAAGCGTTCAAGCGTGAAGTCGAGCAGGCGAAAGTCGTCATTCGTACAGGTGAAGCGACACCGTATGCGAACGTCATTTTACACGCCGGCGTTTTATTTTAAGGAGGGGTTCGATGCACATCCAGTTGAAACGCATCCATAAGTCTTTCGGTCCGGTAAGTGTATTGAGAGGTGTGGACTTTGAATTGTTGCCTGGTGAAATTCACGCGTTGATGGGTGAGAACGGGGCCGGCAAATCAACGCTTATGAAAGTGATGACCGGACTTCACGCGCAAGACGAAGGGGAGGTCCAAATCGATGGTGCCGTGCGGCAGTTCAAACATCCGAAAGAAGCCGAACGAGCCGGCATCGCCTTCATCCATCAAGAGTTGAATATTTTGCCGGAATTGACGGTGATGGAAAACTTGTTCCTCGGTCGGGAGTTGACCGGTCCGTTCGGTGTCATCAAGCAACAAGAGATGAAGCGTCGCGCCCGGGAATATTTGGCCGAGCTGAACGTATTCATGGAAGTCGATGAGCTTGCTAAAAACTTGTCCGTCGGTCAACAACAGATGATTGAGATCGCGAAAGCGCTCATGACAGACGCAAAAGTCATCGTCATGGACGAACCGACGGCCGCCTTGACCGACCGTGAGATTCGGGCGTTGTTCTCGGTATCGCGTGCATTACGTGACCAAGGCGTGTCCATCATTTATATCTCCCATCGGATGGAAGAAATTTTTGAACTGTGTGACCGCATCACCGTTCTCCGTGATGGGGTGTCGATCGGGACGCATCCTATCGCCGAGACGTCATTTGAAGAAATCGTCAAAGAGATGGTCGGACGCGAGATCGGGGAACGTTACCCGGACCGGACCGCCACGATTGGCGACGTCGTCCTCGAAGTTGATAGTTTGATAGGTAACCGGTTCCACAACGTCTCGTTCGATGTACGGGCGGGTGAAATCGTCGGTTTCTCAGGATTGATGGGAGCCGGTCGGACCGAGGTGATGCGCGCCTTGTTCGGCGCCGACCGCACAAGAGGCGGTGTCGTCAAACTGAATGGAAAAGAAATAAAGATCAGACGGCCGGCTGATGCGATTCGTCACGGTATCGCGTTTTTGACAGAAGACCGAAAAGGCGAAGGGTTGCTCCTTGACTTCTCGTTACGAGAAAACTTGTCGCTACCAACGCTCGATAAACGGGCGAAGGGAACAATCATCTCGAGACAAGACGAGGAGCGCTTCGCGGACGGATATTTGAAGAAGCTCCGTGTCAAACATCATTCGATGGAACAAAAAGTGAAGTCGCTTTCTGGCGGGAACCAACAAAAAGTCGTTCTAGGAAAGTGGCTTGGCGTCGAACCAGATGTGCTCATCCTCGACGAACCGACACGAGGAGTCGATGTCGGGGCGAAAAAAGAAATTTACACGATTATGAGTGAGTTGGCAGAGGCAGGTGTCGCAATCATCATGGTATCTTCGGATTTACCCGAGGTGCTCGGGATGAGTGATCGAATCGTCGTCATGCGAGAAGGCGTCGTCACAGGGACGTTAGCAAAAGACGAGGCGACGCAAGAAAAAGTCATGACATATGCGACAGGAGGACAATGATATGGAATTGAAAGCAACGGCTGCGCTAGGGCGACCGCAAAAGCTCGGATGGGGGCAAAAACTCGGTCCACTGTTCGGATTACTTGCTATCATCGTTGTGGTGACGGCTCTCGAACCAGGATTTCTCTCGTTGAACAACATCTTTAACGTCTTGCGGCAAGTTTCCATCAACGCCTTGATTGCGTTCGGGATGACGTTCGTCATTTTGACAGGCGGAATTGATTTATCAGTCGGGTCGATTCTCGCGCTCTCTTCGGCATTCGTCGCCGGGATGATGGTCGATGGTCAACACGCTGTCATGGCGATCGCGCTCGGATTGATTGCAGGTGCCGTGCTCGGTGCGTTTAACGGAGCCGTCATCACATACGGAAAAGTCGCGCCGTTCATTGCGACGCTGGCGACGATGACCATCTACCGAGGGCTGACGCTCGTATACACGGATGGCCGGCCGATCACCGGTTTAGGGGACTCAACTTGGTTTGAAATGTTAGGGCGTGGCTACTTATGGATTATTCCGGTGCCGGCGGTCACGATGTTGATTGCGTTCGGCATACTCTACTTCATCTTGAAAAAAACGACGTTCGGACGCCATACGTATGCGATTGGCGGTAATGAGGAAGCCTCTAAACTGATGGGGATTGGCGTTAATAAAGTCAAAGTGATGATTTACTCGTTGTCAGGCATGTTGGCAGCGTTAGCAGGAATCATTTTAACGTCACGTCTCAATTCGGCTCAGCCGACGGCAGGTACTTCATACGAGCTTGATGCGATTGCGGCTGTTGTTCTCGGGGGAACAAGTTTAGCCGGGGGACGTGGTTGGATTGTCGGAACATTGATTGGCGCTCTAATTATCGGCACGTTGAATAACGGCTTGAATCTTCTCGGCGTCTCGTCGTTCTTCCAACTCGTCGTCAAAGGGGCCGTCATCTTATTCGCGGTGCTACTTGATCGCAAACAAAACGCGTAATCATCGAAAGGGGAAACAGAAGATGAAAAAATGGACAGCTTGGCTACTCGTACTGACAATGGTCATGATGGCGGCTTGTTCGACGGAACAACCGGGAACAAGTTCGGAACAAGAACCAAAAGATGGGGACTTTAAGATCGGACTCTCCATCTCTACATTGAACAACCCGTTCTTCGTTGCTTTGAAAGATGGAGCTGAAGAAGAGGCGAAGCAACTCGATGCGACACTCACTGTGGCTGACGCACAAAACGATGCGGCGAAACAAGTGAGCGACGTCGAAGATATGATTCAAAAAGGCATGGATTTGATTTTGATTAACCCGACGGATTCCGAAGCGGTCGGAGCCGCTGTTCAAAGCGCGAACGATGCTGGTATCCCTGTCATCACGGTCGACCGGAACGCAGAATCGGGAGAAGTCGTCGCCCACGTCGCGTCAGACAACGTAGCCGGCGGGAAGCTCGCTGGTGAGTACATGGTTGAACTCGTCGGGGAAGGCGGGAAAGTCGTTGAATTAGAAGGTATTCCAGGAGCATCGGCCACACGCGATCGCGGTCAAGGCTTCAACGAGGCAATCGATGGAAAACTCGACGTCGTGGCCAAACAATCGGCAAACTTTGACCGGGCCCAAGGCTTAACGGTCATGGAAAACATTCTCCAAGACAATAAAGATATCGTCGCGGTGTTCGCGCACAATGACGAAATGGCACTCGGTGCGGTCCAAGCGTTGAGCAGTGCCGGATTGAGCGATGTCAAAGTCATCGGTTTCGATGCGACGGATGACGCGGTCAAGGCTGTTGAAGACGGAACGATGGCCGCAACGGTGGCGCAAAAACCGACAGAGATCGGAAAACTCGGTGTCGAAGCAGCCGTCAACTACTTGAAAGGTGAGACCGTGGAAGAAAACATTCCGGTCGACCTCGAGTTGATCAAATAATGAGAACAGCCGGCGTATCCTAGATGCGCCGGCTGTTTTTTATGATTGTGTAATCGGGCGGAGCGCTTGAACGACTTCATCTTTGACGGTCACACCGTCTGCCTCGAGCTCGGCGATTTTGTCGGCGAACTGAGGCAGGTGAGCTTTATGGGCGATGAGCAGTTCATCAAGCACCCGTTTCGCGGTCTCGCCGCTCGGGATGAGCGGATTGATGATGAACGCTTGAAGAGCAAGTCCGTAATTCCCAGTCACAGCTGCTTCTTCGACGCACAGCTCCATGTTTTTCATGACTTGGAGCCAACCTTTTTCGGCTGGTGCGAGTGAACCGAAGGCGATCGGTTTCGCGCCGTTAGCACCAATATAGGCGGACACTTCGACGACGTCGTCGGGAGCAAGGTCGGGGACAGCACCATTATTTTTCGTCGAGACGACGATGTGTGTGTTTTTATTCGCATAGATTGAGGCGATCGTCTCACACGCCGCGTCCGAGTAGTGGGCGCCGCCCCGCTTCGACAGTTGCTCCGGCTTATGGTCGAGGTGCGGATCTTTATACAGTTCGAACAGCTCGGCTTCCGTCTGTTTCACTTGTTCGGCCCGTGTCCCGGCAGCCGGATCTCGGTACTCCTCGAGCATGTGGGCGAGCATCTCCTCGGCGCGATAATAGTAACGGTGATAGCCGCACGGGATCATATTCATCTGATGCAGCTGCTCTTTGAAGAACGGCATGTCGTGGATATTGGCCGGGATGCCGGAATTACCATCGTACATCTTGTCGATGATATCGCGCGTCACATCACGACCAGTCACGTCATGCACGCGGTGCCAGTGGAAGTGATTCAATCCGGCGAAAGAGTAAATCAAGTCTCCCGGTTTCTTGCCGATCAGTTCCGGTTCGGCCATCATCGCGTTGACCGGGACGTTGCAAAGTCCGATGACTTTGTCCCACTTCCCGTAACGAATGATGGCGTCGGTCACCATACCGCTCGGGTTCGTGAAGTTGACGAGCCAGGCGTTCGGACAGAGCTGTTTCATATCTTCGACGATGTCGAGAATGACAGGAATGGTCCGGAACGCCTTCAAAATGCCGCCGGCCCCATTCGTCTCTTGCCCAACCATGCCGTAGGAGAGCGGGATGCGTTCGTCTTTGATCCGGGCGTCGAGCAAGCCGACGCGGAACTGGGTCGTGACGAAGTCGGCGCCTTGTAACGCTTCCCGCCGGTCGAGTGTGAGATGCACGGTGACGTCATGAGGTGAAGCGTCCCACATGCGTTGGGCCATCTGTCCGACAATCTCGAGCTTCTCTTTTCCCGCTTCGATATCGACGAGCCAAATCTCGCGGATCGGCAACTCTTCGTAACGTTTGATGAATCCTTCCATCAATTCTGGCGTGTAGCTGCTGCCGCCACCGATCGTGACGAGTTTGATTCCGGTTGTCATTTCAATCTCCTCCTCATATAGTTCACAAAAAATTGAGCGGTGTGTAAATGGAATTGACTGCTTGATGTATTTTCTCATGTCCATTTCAGTATAGAATATAGAGAAATGAACACAATAGATTTACAGACAACTCCGAAAGCGTTTACAAAACAAAACAAAAAAAGAATGATTTTTGTGAATTTCATTCACGAGAGGAGACTAGATATGTTGTTGACCGAAAAGCTGAAACAAGATTTGTTCTCGCCGTCGGAACGAGGCGTCATCGATTATTTGTTCGCCGAACGCGAGCATATCCATGACCAAACGATGAAGCAGATTGCCGAAGCGACGTACACGCATCCATCGATACTAAGTCGAATTGCCACGAAATTAGATTTTTCAGGTTGGCTTGATTTGAAAATACAATTTTTAGAAGAAATTGAGTACTTGAACCGTCATTTTTCTAACATCGATGCCAACTATCCGTTCGCGGACGGGGATAGTTTGATGGTTGTGGCGAACAAGATGGCGACGCTCAAACAGATGACAATCGAGGATACGCTATCTTTATTAGATCATGAGGCGTTCGAGCAAGCCGTGACGATGTTACATGAGGCCAGGCATATTAAAGTCTTTTCAATCATTCATAACTTGCTGCTCTGCCACGACTTCAAGTCCAAAATGAATCGCATTGGCAAGCAAGTCACACTTTGTGAGGTGGACGCCGAGTTCGAGGCAGCGAACTCGGATGAAACGACGTGCGCGCTCCTCATCTCCTATACAGGTGAGAGTGATTATACGGTCGGCCTCATTCCTTATTTGAAGAGCCGCCGGGTGCCGGTGCTCGCGCTTACGAGCCTCGGCGAGAACGCCATCTCGCACGAGGCGGACTGCACGCTCCGTTTGACGACGCGCGAGCGTCTCTACTCGAAAATCGGCAGTTTCACCTCGAACGACTCGATCCATTGTCTGCTCGATTTCTTATACGCCGGTGTGTTTGCGAAAGACTATGAGGAACATCTTAAATATAAGATTCAAATTTCAAAACGGTTCGATCATCGGAAAAGTTCGAGCGAAATCATGCAAGAAAAAGAGCATCCGTTCACGTGAACGGATGCTCTTTGCGGCGTAGATACAGAAGATAACCGACGAACAAGGCGAGACCAAGCAGGGTCATCGCAGTCGTGACGATGAAGAACGGCGGACGATACGTCAACGCGACCTCGTTGCGACCTTCGTCGAGTGAAACGGCGCTCCAAGCATAGTTTGCTTGCAAGACGTCGCGTCGCTCTCCGTTCACAGTCGCCTTCCACCCTCGTTCATACGGAACAGGGAGGACGGCATATGTCCCTTCGGTTGCGTCTTCAACCGTGAAGTCGATGTCAGGTCCGTCCCAAACGACCGGAATATCCGGGATAGAAGCCGATTCTTCAAGGGCGTCTTCGAGTGTCGCGTAATCTTCCCACTCGATCGTCACGTCTTCAAGTACATACGTTCCTTCCGGTAGACGGAGCGGTACGTTTTTCTTGAGAGGTGTCCGGAGCGTCATCGAAGTGAGATTGGTCCGATAAATCGACGCTTCTGGTTTTCGAGTCGTCCGGTAATTCCCAAGCCGGATGAAGAAACCATCACCTTCAAGCTTGCGAATCTTGAACGAGACGTACAAATCACCCGTCGCCGAGTCTGGGACGTCCGGAATAAAGTCGACTCCGCCTTCTTCAGCGGTGACTTGGAGTGTCTCATCTTCCCATACCGCATTGACAGGCTCACTCACAAACGTAATCGTTTGCGCTGGGGACGGTGTTGCGGTTCCCTGTTCTAAGATGACACCCGACAGCATCGCTTGCTCACGCGTCAACATCGAGACATCTTTAAGCGCTTCACGATTGTACGTGTTTGATGTCGTCCGGACGAACGGCAAGCGGGTCCCGCTTTCATAAACGGCGTAACGTTCTGTTTCGCCAAGCAGTTGGAAGCCGTACGGTGCCTCGCTCGCGATTGTTTTATCACGCATCCAATAAGGAGTCGACAGCACATGATGTAAGTTCGAACGGTTGCCGAGTGTCCCGTAACGGCTGACACTTTCCCGTCTCATATCAATTTCAAGGTCGCTCCAATAGAATGTGAGCAAGTGTCCGTTCAAAATACTCGAGTATAGACTCGTCCCAAGGAATGACTGGACGATTGGTGTGTTGTTGCGAAGTGGCACCATCCAATCCATACGCTCGAGTGGACCGGCCTCTTCACGGACGACATCGATGAGTTCCCGTTGTTCAGCGCTGTTGTACTGCTCGCTCGTAACGAACGTCGCGTTCGTGTTGACGATCGCCATATCGTGAAGCACCAACTTCGTGTAACCGTTGAACACGATGAGACAAGACGCGATGATGAGGTACGGAGCCAACAATGGTTTAAGCCAAAACGATAAGACGGTTAAAATCATGAGGGCAAACATACCGAACACGATTGGCCATGGCGCGTTACCGAATAGCCCAAAACCGAGATAAGCCAAAACGGTTACGACGGCTGCCTTGAAAAATGATGTTTTTTCGAAGCGCCAATGCGTCAAGCCGACAGCAACCATGCCGCCGATCGTGAAGCTCGCCAAATACTCCCAGCGATATTGCGGTGCCGAGAAGCCGTTGAAGAAGCTACCGACATGCGGACTGAAATGGAGTAGGGTCAACAGTAGACTCATGCTCACAAATAATCGGAACGTGACGTGACGGTAGAGCGGACGATAAAGAGCGAACAGTAGGAAGACGGCCGGTAGGATCAGCAGACTGCTATCGTATAACAAATTGTCGAGCTGAATCCAACGAATCTCATGCTCAAGCGATGGTCGCTCATTTTGCAAAAAGCCATAAGTCGCCGGAATGAACGCAAACGAACTCAGAAGTAGGGCAATGACGCCAGATCCGCTATAGAGCAACCATTGCTGTTTACGACTGACCTGATCTTCGGGTAGGTGAATGAATTGTCGGAACAAGACATAGACGAGAACGAAGACTAAATTGATGTAGGCAAAGTAAAAGTTATTGATCAGCATGATGGCACTAACGATGATAAAGAAGTCGGCGCGACCGTTTCGGATGATGCGTTCGAGACCGATGACAAGGAGCGGGACCCACAAAAAGCCGTCCGCAAAAAACTCCCAAAACGTCACGTGACGGATGTACATGACCGACACACCATAAATGACGGCACCGACGAAAGCGTGGAGTGTGCGGACGTTAAACAACTGATACGCATACGTCGCGAACACGATGACGACAGCGAGCCGGATGACGCTCACAATCAAGGCGAGACGCAACCACATGTCCAAGTCAGGTGTGACGAGTCCGAGCACATCAAATAAGGAAACGACGGCGACCGAGAGCCAAAATACGACTGACGTTGAAAAGTAGTAAGCGAGTTGTGTGAGGATACCGCCGCCGAAGCCGAAGTCCTCGGCATAGACGAGATTCCCTTTATGGAACGTTTCGTAAAGGAAATGCTTGAACGGGACCATTTGCGATAAGCCGTCATTCGGTCCGGCGATGAAGCCACCCTGTGATTGATAGTAGATGAAAAAAGCGTGGGCGATGGTCGACACGAGCAACGCAACACTGATGAGTTTGAACTGTCTCATATTGTCGATTGCTCACGTTTCAAAATTTTACTCGTGACGATGAACGTCGCCGGCACAGCGATAAAGATGGCGAACAACGGGGCCAACGTCGTCGAGACGTTCAGTTGTTCGACGAGCAAATAAATACACACCGTCGTGACTGTGAAGTTGACGACTTGCGTCAACGGAAACTGCAAAAATTTCCGTAGCGTCGGTTTGACTTTGAACGTGAAATAACTGTTCAAAAAGAAAGAGGCGATCATGCTGAGCGTGAATGCCACCACATGAGAGACCCCATAGCCGGTGTTCCATAGATGATGAAACAACATATAAATCAAATAGTAGTTAAGAGTATTAATTCCCCCAATGGCGACGAATCTTATAAACTCGGCCTTTCTCTTGTTCATTCGCACTCTTCCTTTGTATGTTAGTTTCTTGAATCAAGTAGGCCGGACGGCGTTTCGTCTCAAAATAGATGCGACCGACGTACTCACCGATGATCCCGAGGCTGACGAGCTGGATTCCACCAAGTAACAGGATG
Source organism: Exiguobacterium sp. SH4S7 (assembly GCF_004336795.1). Taxonomy (NCBI): domain Bacteria; kingdom Bacillati; phylum Bacillota; class Bacilli; order Caryophanales; genus Exiguobacterium; species Exiguobacterium sp. SH4S7. The sequence continues at coordinate 345,321 of NZ_SJUT01000003.1, read as the reverse complement.
GCTGAGATGAGCGTGAAATAGCCTGGTGTGTCGATACCGTCTTGAATGATGTCAAACAGTGTCAACAGAATATAGAGCATCGACAGTAGTAAAATCAATACGCCTGAGTAAAAGCAAAAGCGCAGCGGTTTCGAATTGAAAGAGATCAACCCATCGACACCGTAATTGAATAGTTGGCTAAACGACCATTTTGTCTCGCCGTTTTGACGGAGTACATTTTGATAAGTAATCGTCTTTTGTTCCATGCCAATCCACGAGAATAAGCCTTTTGAGAACCGTTGATGCTCGTTCATTCGTAAGAGAGCGTCGACAGCCTCGCGGCTTAGCAGACGGAAGTCACCGACACCGTCCTCGAGTTCGACGTCGACGATTTTGTTGATAAGCTTGTAATACGTCCGAGAGGCCAGTTTTCGAGTCCTGCTTTCGCCGGCTCGGTCGCGCTTGGCGATGACTTGATCAAATCCTTGCTCGAAACCGGCAACCATGTCCGGAATCAGGGACGGCGGATGCTGTAAATCGGTATCCATCAAGATTGTCGCATCCCCCGTCGCGTGTTGTAACCCGGCCAGGATGGCTGCTTCCTTCCCGAAATTTCGCGAGAATGAGATGTAACGCACTTCAGGATGACGCTTAGCCAAATATTTAATTACATCAAGTGTACGATCCGAACTTGCATCATTCACGAATAAGATTTCATAAGAATAAGGAGTGCCGTCAAACTGTTCATGGATGGCGTCGAAGATGAGAGGAATGTTTTTTTCTTCGTTATAGGCAGGTAATACCATAGAAATCGTCTTCATAAAAAACACTCCTTTCTACACACTTCCGATGATTATCCATTCCCGAACAGTTGCAAACTCAAGCGTCAATGGTTCCTTTCACATAAAACAAAAACATCCACACCGTCAAAATGGAGTGGATGTAAGATCAGTTAGTCAATCGAGCGAAGCAATGCGCGCACCGGGCTACCGTCACCTTCCACGATTGGAAGCGGGACGGCGTTCAATTCGTAATCTCCGGGCGCGATCGCATCGAGGACGAGCCCTTCGAGGATGTGGACGCCGTTCCGCGCGAGCGCGTGGTGGGCGTCCATGTCTTTACTGTCGATGGCGTCGACCGATGGCAGGTCGAGACCGATCAAATAAATACCGAGCTGTCCCAACCGCTCGGCGAGGGATGGCGTAAGTTCCGGGATCTGGCTTGGAAATTCAGCTTTGTTCGGCCATCCGTCCGTCTTCAGGATGAGGCGCTCGACACCGGTCAAGTCGAATCCGTCCAAATCACTTGCTTCAATCTTTTGTCGCCCGGGCAAATGAATGACCCGGACCGGTCCGATGTAGAGCCCGGGGTCGAGGTCGATCACCCGCTTGCCGGCATCGTCGAAATGGAACGGGGCGTCGATATGTGTGCCTGTATGTAGACTCATCGTCACTTTGCCGACGTTGACGGAGCCACTGTCCGCCATCGGCCAAGCGATCTCGTAGTTGAACTTTGTGTCGCCCGGCCATGTCGTGATCGAGTCGTCGAGCGGCTGTGATACGTCAATCCATTGTGTCATCGTTATGTCTCCTCACAATTTTGTCCGGACGGTCCATAGTTCAGGGAAGAAACGGTGGTCGAGGACGCGGCGCAAGTAGTTCACGCCGGACGATCCACCCGTGCCCATTTTTTGACCGATGATCCGTTCGACCGTGCTCATATGATTGAAACGCCACATCTGTTGTTGGTTGCCGATGTCGAGCAACTTCTCTCCGAGTTCATACAAGTCCCAGTACGTGTTGACGTCCCGGTACACGGCGGCCCAAGCGTTCTCGACGCTCTCGTTCCACTCCCAGTCCTGCGTCACGTCCCGGTCGAGCACGTCCGCGTCGATATGCAGTCCGCGGCGGTGCATCTCACGGGCGGTCACGTCATAGATGCTCGGTGCTTGGAGTGATGCCTCGAGGAGCGGATAGAGTGCCTCGTCATGGGCATAGACACTGAGCGTCCGTGCGTTTTTAAAGCCGAGCGCGAATTCAATCTGGCGGTTCTGGTACGATTGGAAACCAGATGACGAGCCGAGCTCGTCACGGAACTCTAAATATTCGGCCGGTGTGAGCGTCGCGAGGACGCTCCACGATTGGATGAGCTGTTGTTGGATTTTCGAGACGCGGGCGAGCATTTTGAACGATCGTTCGAGCTCACCCGTTTCAATGGCGGTCACGGCCGCAGTCAACTCATGCAAGATCAACTTCATCCACAGCTCACTCGTCTGGTGGATGATGATGAACAGCATCTCGTCGTGGTGGTCCGACAGGCGATGTTGACTCGATAAGATCGGGTCGAGCTGTAAATAGTCGCCATACGACATGTCTTTTGAAAAGTCAGTTTGAATCGATTGCTCGACTTTATGTTCGATACGTTCACTCATCGTTAATCTCCTTAAGCTACGACTTCACGGACGTTCTCGAACGCCTCGTATTCTTTATTGTCCATTATTTCTTTCAAGATCATGACGACGTCGTACACGTCGGTGAACGTGTTGTAGAGCGCGACCGGTGCGAGGCGGATGATGTTCGGCGCTCGGAAATCAGGAATGACACGGTGTTGTTTGAGCGCTTTACAGATACGAGCCGCTTCCGGATGCTCGAGGCTCAAGTGGGCACCGCGACGTTTTTCATCGCGCGGGCTGCCGATGACGAAGCCGTGCGGTGCGAGCAGTTCATCGATCAATTCGGTCATATACGTCGTTAAAGCGAGCGACTTCTCACGAATCGCTTCCATGCCGACCTCATTGAACATCTCGAGCGCGCCGAGTTGTGGCGCGAGGCTCATGACGTGCGGTGTCCCGATTTGGAACGCACCGGCATGTTCAGCCGGTGTCATCGTGTGGTCCATGTCGAACTGCTTGTCTTTTCGTGATCCGAACCAACCGGCAAGACCTGGCGTCGTCCCGAAATGACGCTCGTGGACGAACAGCCCACCGACACTTCCCGGTCCGCCGTTCAAATGCTTGTAGTTGCACCAGTAGGCGAAGTCGACGCCCCAATCATGAAACGCGTGCGGGATGGCGCCGACCGAGTGGCATGCATCAAAGCCGATCAATATGTCGCGTTCGTGTGCGGCTTTGGCGAGACGGGCCATATCAAGAATCTGACCGCTCCGGTATAACACCGTCGGCAAGACGATGAGCGCGATATCGTCGGTCATGGCGGCGATGATGTCATCCTCATTTAAATAACGACCGTCACGACTCGGCACTTGGACGAGATGTTCGGCCGGATCGAGGTCGCGTAGCAAGAGTTGGCTTTGGAGTGCGTAAATGTCCGACGGGAACGTCAGCGCATCGGCGAGAATCTTCGTCCGTTTGCCGACCGGTTTAAAGAACGTGGCGGCGAGCTGATGCAAGTTGACGGTCGTCGATCCGGTGACCATGACTTCATTGGTGCTCGCACCGATGAGCGGCGCGTTGAGTGCGGCCAGCTCTTCTGACAGATTGAACCACGGATGGCGCCCCGACATCCAGCCGTCGATTCCGAGTTCTTTCCAATCACTGAGCGATTCGAGCAACGTCTTCTCGGCTCGTTTCGATAACAGACCGAGCGAATTCCCGTCCATGTAGATCCCGTCCTGCGGCAAGTAAAACTCTCCCCGGTAGCGTGCGAGTGGGTCGCTTGCGTCTCGCGTCTCCGCATAACCGCGTGTGAAATCTTGAACCATACCATTTCCCCCTTTGACTATCGTGCCATGCTGACAAAAGCGTAGCAATCGGACGCATACGTGTCAACACGGACCGACGCATCGAGACAGCAATAGAGCCGCCATGAAATCGGCGGCTCAGACAAACTCATTTGATTTTTTTGATGTTCTCTTGACGCAACAAGCTGAACAGCGTGTACACCATCAAGATTAGAATGATCGTGAACGGCAGGGCCGAGATCAAGGAAGCGGTCTGTAGCCCCTCGAGTCCGCTCGCGATGAGCAGGACAGCGGCGATGCCACCGAGCAAGATACCCCAGACGATGCGGACGGAAAGCGGCGGGTTCAAGCTTCCGTTCGTTGTCATACTGCTGATGATGTACGTCGCCGAGTCGGCCGACGTGATCAAGAACGTGAGAATCAATAAAATCGACAAGATAGACAGGATGAAACTGAACGGCAGCTCGGCAAACGTGACGAACAAGGCGCTCGTGACGTCGGCATCGACTGCCTGGGCGATCGATGTCCCTTCAAACAAGTCGAGATGAAGGGCGGTTCCGCCGAACACAGCGATCCACATGAGCGCGATGAACGGTGGTACGACGAGCACACCGACGATGAATTCGCGAATCGTACGGCCTCGTGAGACACGAGCGACGAACGCTCCGACGAATGGCGACCAGGCGATGGCCCATGCCCAGTAGAAAATCGTCCAGTCCCGTACCCACGTCCCTTGTTGATAAGGTTGGAGACGGAGACTATAGCGGATAAAGTTTTGCAAATAGTCGCCAAGCCCGAGCGTGAACGTCTCTAAGATGAAGATGGTCGGACCGGCGAAGAAGACGAACACCATCAATACGAGTGCCGTTCCAAGGTTGATGTTACTGAGCCATTTGATCCCGCGATCAAGACCGGTCGTCGTCGACGTCAAGAACAAGGCGGTCAATACGACGATGATGAGGACTTGGACGAGTGCCGTGTTCGGCAACCCGAAGACGCTATTCAGTCCGCCATTGATTTGCAGGACGCCGAGCCCGAGCGACGTCGCGACACCCATGACCGTCGCGATGACGGCAAAAATGTCGATTGTTTGGTTGAGCGGTTGTTTGTAAGGCCGCTCTTTGATGAGCGGAGATAAACTTGTCGAAATCCGTCCATCTGTATTCCGGCGAAACTGGAAGTAGGCGATGATCAATCCGACGATGGCGAAGACGGACCATTGACTGACGCCCCAGTGAAAGAACGAATAGGCCATGGCGAGTCGGGCTCCCTCGACTGTCAGTTCAGTCGTATCCGCATATGGGGGCGTGATGAAGTGACTCATCGGTTCAGCAACGCCCCAAAAGACGAGCCCGACCCCAAAACCAGCTGAAAATAACATTCCGATCCAAGTGAAGAACGGGTATTGTGGTCGGTCGCTGTCTGCCCCGAGACGAATCTTTCCGTACTTGCTGAAAGCGAGGAAGATTAAGAAGAGGACGAAAAAGAAGACGGCTAGTAAGTAGAACCAACCGAACGACCGGGTCGTGAAGTTGAAGATACTGCCGGCGATGTCAGCAAATAATGTCGGGCGAATCGCACCGAATAAGACGAGCAGGGCAATGATGCTCGCAGAGATGTAAAACACACGATTCAAACGCGGCTTTCCAGGTGAGATGTTCATAAAGAACTCCTTTCCGAACGGACAAATATTATTGAGAACTAATAATAAATTCCCTATTTTTGAAAGTGGGAAACCGGAGTTTTCATTTACTGTGCAATCTGACAGTTGAGACTGAGCAAATCAGGGAATTAGAATGGAGACAAACATGCTGAAAGGAGAGAATTAAATGAAATTGATTGCCATCGACTTAGACGGGACGTTATTGTCGCGCACCGGTGTCATCACGGAAGCGAACCAACAAGCAATCCGGCGACGCCAGGAGCGCGGTGATTTGGTCGCCATCTCGTCAGGACGCTCAATCCATGATATCGAGGAAATTTTGAAGCGGAGCGAGTTGACGTGCCCGATCCTTTCCGGGAACGGGGCGATCGCATTTTATGAAAATGAACGTATTTACTATCACGCCCTCCCGAAACAAGTCGTTCAGGAGTTATGGGACGTGGCGCATGAGCATGATACGTACGTCGAGTTTTATACGAACGCCGGTGTCAAAGTGTTGCGCACGGGTACCGACTTGTTAAAAGGCGAATTAGATGAGGTGTTGCCGCACGACCAGTCGTTCACCCGAGAGTGGGGCGAGCGGGAGATCGAGATTCAAAATGAACAGTTCGGCCTGACGTACGTCGATACGATTGATGAGATTGATTTTGAAGCCGATGAAGTGTACAAAGTGTTCATCTATTCGTTCGATCGTCGTAAGCTGCATAAGCTACGGAAGCTTTACGAGCCGCGGACTGATATTTTGATCACGACGGCGGGATGGACGAAGATTGAAATTGGACATCCGAAGGCGAGTAAAGGCATGGCGCTGAAGCAGCTCGCCGAGCATCATCAGATCCCGCAAGAAGAGATCGTTGCGATCGGGGACAACTTGAATGATATCTCGATGTTCGAGGTGGCGGAGACGAGAATTGCGATGGGCAACGCGGTCGATCCGCTAAAAGACATCAGTACCCATATTACGAAAGACGCCGAGGCGGATGGAGTCGCGTATGCGCTTGATCGTTATGTATGAGCTGAAATTTTGAAGAAATGGTGAACTAGGGTTCGTCGCTGGGCAGAACGGCTATTGTATTAATGTAGTCCTCATTCAACGTGTTGAGCTGAAAGGGGGCAACGAATGAAACAAAGATTCAGTCGTTGTTTGGCCGAGGCCGGCTCGGTGAAACGAGAGACAGCATGTCAGAAAAATCGACCTGTGTGACCGTCCTTCATATCCGATCTGTCGTCCACCTTGCGTATGTTAAAATGGCAAGGGGCAGACAAACATGATGCTTTGGGGAAGCAGACGTCAACAGGTATCGATTTTTCTGGAAACAGAGGTGAGCAGGACGAGGTTCGTGACAGATTTCATTTTTCACAGTCGAAGTGTCGGTAACATGCCAATCCGGAACCGATTTTTTGCTTCTGTGCCAGGCTATATCGACCTCTAGACGAACGTACGCTCAGAAATCATTGCGTGAATCGCGTCGATTTTCTAGCACGTATTTGACCAATCCGCTGGGACGGTCGATCGAGATGTTTCTCGATCGGGTGAAAGTCCGCTTTTTTAGAAAATGCTCACCGTTAAGCGCCACACGTGTGGCGCTTTTTCTTAGGTGATGGGTGAAGGGGTGAATCTATGCCGAAATTGTACTGGCTCGGCACGTTCGTGAGCGGACTGCTGCTCATGTCAATCGGAGAGGCGAGCGCGGTGCCGCGCGTCGTCCCGTATTTTTTGATGGCGGTCGGTGTGACCGGCTTTTTAGTCCAATCCTGGTTCGAACAAAAACGACGCCGTTGACACGGCGTCGTTCGTCGTTAAATCGATTCAAGCAACTGATTGAGCAGCGTATCGATGTCAGCTTGGAGCGCATCGGCTTGTCGTTGCAGCGTCATCAGTTCCTCGACGTCGTTCGTGTCGTTCATTTGAGTGAGTAGACTCTGATGATCATCTTCGAGCTGGTTCAATCGTGCCTCGTCGGCCGCGGTATCGACGGGCCGTTGCGGTTTGGCTATTTTGGCTTTCGGTTGCGAGACGGGTTCAGCGATGTGAGGTTCAACCCGTTTTTCAAGCGCGTAGGCGACATTTCCCGGGAAACGGGTGATTGTTCCATCGAGCCAATACGTGATTGGGAACAGTTTGTTCAAGAAGTACCGGTCATGGGAAACGACGACGAGCGTTCCGGTGAAGCGGTCGAGTGCTTCTTCGAGCGCCTCGCGCGCTTCGATGTCGAGATGGTTCGTCGGTTCGTCGAGAACGAGCACGTTCATGTCCTCGTGCATGAGGACCGCGAGCATGAGCCGCATCTTTTCACCGCCGCTCAAATTGCCGACCGGTTTGAACACGCTCGCTCCATAAAACAAGAACTGGGCGAGCAACTGTCGTGCCTTGCCCTCGTCGACGGCGATCCGGTCTCGGAACGCCTCGATCAATCGATGCCCGTCGTCGAACTGGACGTGCTGGGACAAGTAGCCGATTCGGGCCCGTTCCGCCCGGCGAACATCTCCGGAAGTCGGCTCGAGCTCGCCTAGCAATAGCTTCAAGAGCGTCGACTTGCCGCTGCCATTCGGTCCAACGATGGCAATCCGTTCCCCGTGACCGGCGTAGAACGAGACGTTTTGAAACACGGTCTGATCATACGTGACAGAAGCGTCTGTCACTTCAAACACATCACGCCCGGTTCGCCCGCTCGCGGAGAACGTGATGTCGGGCTGAATCGCCTCGAGTCGCGGTTTTTTGATCGTCTCGATCCGAGCGAGCGCCTTTTCCATCGATTTGGCGCGGCGGTAGAACTTTTCGTTCGGGGGATTGCCCTCGTTCGCCCATTGCCGCAACTGCCGGATCGTCTCTTTCATCTTCTTGATTTTCTTTTGTTGCTCGGTGTAGGCATGGAATTGGTCGAGCAACAGCTTCTCTTTTTGAGCGACGAACGAGCTGTAATTGCCGTCAAAACTCGTCAACTCACCGTCCTCGCATTCGACGATTCGTGTGGCGACGGCATCGAGGAAGACCCGGTCGTGCGAGACGAGCAGGAGCGTCGACGGGCTGTCCCGTAAGAACGACTCGAGCCAAGCCATCGCTTCTAAGTCTAAGTGGTTCGTCGGCTCATCGAGGATGAGCAGTTCCGGTTCTTGCAGCAGTGCCAAAGCGAGCCCGACCTTCGTCCGCTCGCCGCCGCTTAACGTGTCGAACGGGCGGTCGACAAACCGCGTGAGGCGGAGCCCGTCGATCATAGCGTTCACTTTTGAGTCGATTACATAGCCGCCGCTCTGCTCGTATCGGGTTTGGAGCGCTCCGTACTTATCTAATAACAGTTCAAGTTTATCGCTTGACGCCATCTCTGCCTCGAGCGCATGCATCGCCTCGCCGAGCCGAATCAGTTCGGCGAACGCGGTGTAGAGCACGTCGCGCCCGCTCTTGTCCGGATAGGCGGGCAATTGTGCCAAATAACCGATGTTGAGCCGTTGTTTTCGATAAATCGTGCCATCGTCCGGCGCCTCGGTGCCGACGATCAAATGGAGCAACGTCGTTTTACCGCTGCCGTTCCGTCCGACGAGTCCGATCCGCTCGCCTGCGTTCACGTGAAGATTGGCATCAACTAAGACGGCGTGGCCACCGAATTGTTTTTGAATATGTTGCATGTCGATCAACATGTAAGTTCCTCCTAAAGTCGAGGCCTATCAAAAAAACCGAGCGCAAACAAGCGCTCGGTAAGGAAGAGAGGCGCTTCGTCGTATTTTCAACAATGTCTAAAACAGGACAGACGGGTCCTATGGTTAAGCAACATCGTGAAAAATCGCACGCAAAATGTACAAATGTTCAGTTGACCAGTGCGTACGTCCGACAAAGTTCACCTTTCTCCCTCCTTTCGATCATCGATACAACTAGTGTAAGCGATTTCTTGAATTTCGACAACGGTTGAAAAACAGGAGTTCATTCGATGGACGTCGTATTAGTTAGGAATCAAAGGAGGGATGAAGATGCGCAAGGAATGGCTCGGTGCCATCAGTTTGGCGCTCGCCGCTAGCATTTGGGGCGGGATGTACGTCGTCAGTAAGTATGCGCTCGGGTTCATCGAGCCGTTCACGCTCGTCTGGATGCGCTACGCCGTCGCGTTCATCGTCTTGTTCGCGGCATGGTCGTTGTTCGGTCGTGAACAAGTGAGGCGCGAGGATTTGAAATGGATCACGCTCGTCGGTGTGATCGGTTACGTCGCCTCGATCTCATTCCAATTCATCGGCACGAAGCTGTCCGATGCCCACACCGGTTCACTCGTGACAGCAGCGACGCCGGCGTTCATGGTGTTGTTCGCCCGGTTGATTTTGAAAGAGCAGCTCACACCTGTCAAAATTGGGTCACTCGTCTTAGCGACGCTCGGCGTCATCATCGTCGTCGGCTGGCACGTCGATGGGACGTATTTGCTTGGCAGCCTCGTCTTGGTCGGTGCCGCCATCACCTGGGCGCTCATGTCCGTGTATGTCAAAGTCGCCTCGCAAACGGTCTCGTCTCTGACGATCACGACGTTCGCGATTGGGATCGCCTTCGTCTTGATGACACCACTCATGGGGCTAGAAGTCGTGCAGTCTGGCGTTCCAGACATGACGAGCGTCCTTTGGCTCAGCGTTTTATACGTCGGCATCATCTCGACGGCCGGGGCGTTCTTCTTTTGGAACAAAGGACTCGAACTGATGGATGCGAGCGTCGGGTCGTTGTTCTTCTTCTTTCAGCCGCTCGTCGGAGGTTATCTCGGTTGGCTCGTTCTCGGCGAACAGCTCGACCGAAACTTTTTCATCGGCGCTGCCTGTATCGTCACGGCCGTCACCTGGTCGACACTCGTCGAACGGCGCCAAAAGCGTCGCCTCGACGTGACGGCTTCATACGAACGAAACATTTTATAACACGAACGGTCGGCCCAATGAAGGGTCGACCGTCTTTTTAAAATCCGTGGTCATCCAATTTGTCCTGGTCGCGCTTCATCTCGAGTTCGAGCCGCTGGATTGCCAGCTTTTCTTGCTCGACTTTGAGCCGCAGCTCCTCGATGCGGGCTTTGCGCGTCTTGATGATTGTGTCCGAGGCGATGGCGATGACGGCGATGATCATGATGTAGAAAAAGAAATCCATCTGATTTTTCCTCCTCTCAGCGTCTGCTGAACAAGTCTGTGACTAGTTGTTGGGTGAGCAACGCCTCGCGTCCGTCCGTCAAAATCGGGGTATCGTCAGTCAGCGCCGTGATGAAGTGATCGATTGCTCCTTGGAAGCCGCGTTGCGTGAGCAACGTATCCCACGAACCAAACGTCTCGGTCGAATGCGTGCCGTGCTCGAAGCGATTGAGCGTCACCATTTCATCGACCGTCAAACGGAGTCCGTCCTTGATGGCGACGAGCCCTTCGTGATTGACGCCCGCCTTGCGGTGCATCGACGTCGTATGCAGGCCGTTTTCATCTTGCCAGACGTGACGTGCGAAATGGAGTCCGTTCGATGCGGTCGTCTCGATCTGTCCCGTCACGAGCCGTAAGTCACTTCCGGTAAAATAGCGGAGCGTGTCGACGACGTGCAAGTAATCGTCGAGTAACGTGAACCGGTAATCGTGTCCGCGCAAGCCGTCCCCTCGGTGCTTGACGAAGTCGAGCGAGTGGAACGGGGCCGCTGCCTTCACTTGATTATACATCGGGGCGAAGCGACGGTTAAAGCCGACCATCAGCTTGCGGTTCGTACGTTCTGCCGTTTCGACGAGCCGTTCGGCCTGTTCGACGGTTGCGGCGAGCGGCTTGTCGACGTACACGTCGACGCCGTGCGCGAGTAAGTAAGAAACGACCTCGTAATGCGTCTCGGTCGAACTATGGACGAACGCTGCATCGACGGACGAGGCGAGCGAATCGAGTCCCGTGAACGATTCCATCCGATATGCCCGACAAATTTCATCCCGTTTAGCCTGTGTCGGAGAGTAGGCGCCGACGAGTTCGAACGAGGTGCTGTTCGTCAAGATGGGCAAATACGCTTTTTGGGCGATGCCGCCGAGGCCGACGACACCGATTTTCGGTTTTCTCATATGTACCACTCCTTTCTCTCATCATAACGAAAAAAGAACCGGATGACACCTACGCTTCACGCGTAAAGTCATCCGGTTCTATGTCAGAGACTGGCACTTAACACGATGTCGCCCTCGGGTGTTTGATTGCCCCGTTCAGGCTCTTTCGTGACGGCGACCGTGTCCCAATCTGTCGCTGACTCGGTCGAGTCGAGCGTATAGATGACGGTACCGTTGCCTTTATCGTCTGTGACGAACGCACCGGTCGGAATCGGAGATTCGTCCTTGAGCAACCAGACTTGATACACTTCGTTCGCCTCGAGCGGTGCGAGGCCGTTCGTCTGGACGATGAGTTGGCGATCGCCGTCTTGTTCGGCCAAGTAGGCGACCCCTTCTGATTCGCCTTCGAGTGGCACCGTATCGGTCAAGGTAATCGCGGTCGGCTCGTCTTGATTCATCAACAGATAGCCGTTACCGACGAGTGAGAGGACGAGTGCGGCCGCGAGTGCGAGCGCTCCCCACGAAGACTTCTGCTTCTTACGGGTTTCCGTGAACGGTGTGACGGGAGCCGGTTCGGCTTTGACGAGCTTCGGTTCAGTTGTGTCTTCGGCAAAGACGTTGTCGAGGATGCGAGCCTTCATGCCGCTCGGTGGTTCGGTCGGCTCAGAGAGGAACGCGACGCCTCCGACGAGTGCCTCGAGTTGTTCGAGTTCTTCTTGGCACGTTTGGCATGTTGCTAAATGTGCCTCGAAGCGAATCCGTTCGTCTTCCGTTAAATGTTGGTTGAAATAGTCGATCAATTGGTCACAGGCGTTCATCGTTCCACCTCCTTATCTATATCGTCATGGGATAGATGTTTTCGTAACTGTTTCAGCGCTAATCGAATCCTTCCTTTTACGGTACCGAGCGGGATGTCGCACGCATCGGCAATTTTCTGCTGGCTGAGACCTTGGAAATACATGAGCCGGACGACTTTTTGTTGCTCGACCGGCAACTCGGCCATCGCCGTCTCGATTTGGGCCCGTTCTTCTTGCCACTCGACCTCGGTCTCGACAGAAGGGGACGGGGAAGGAATCGCTTCAGCATATGATTCATCGAGCTGTAAATCGGGTTTGCGTTTTCGAATCAAGTCGATCGTGACGTGTCGGCTCATCGTGAACAGCCACGATTTGAACTTGCCTTTCGACTCGTCGTACACACCGCCGCCGCGCCACAGCTTGATGAAGACTTCTTGCATCGCTTCTTCGGCGAGATCGCGGTCTTTCGTCAGTTGCATGACGAACGCGTATAAGATTCGTTCGTAGCGGTCATATAGTGTTTCGAGCGCTTGCTTGTCTTTTTTCCTGACGCGCTCATACAATTCAATATCAGTCATGGCGTTCTCCTTTACTCATGAAGGGAGTCCCTTGTATTTATCTAACGGATAGAATCGTCAAATGGATGCCTATTTGATTATGACTATTTTGTGAATAGTCGTATGTATCCATCGTGTTCAACGTGAACACGTGGAAGTTGCATCCCCGATTTGACGGAAGAGTCGTAAATTCAAGTAGGTGAGCAGCTGATGTGTCGCGTAGCTGAAGAGCGCCGCCGTGACGAGTGTCATGACAAGCGCGGGCCCGTTTGACAGCGACTGATGCCAGAACGGATACGTCCGCACGCCGGACAAAAAGGCGAAGACGAGGGCGAAACCGATCAGGATTCCGCTATACTGACAGTAGTACCGACTTAATCGATTTTTCATGTCGCTCATTCCTTTCGTCCTTTTACTATACGAGATGGGGTATGACGACACAAGGAGGATGACCATGAAACGATTTACGAACGAGGGGCGGACGTTCGTCTGTTTTGATTTCGACGAGACGTATTTCCCGCATGCGTGTACGGCTGAACAGCTCGAGCACTTGCGGCGGCTTGAAGATTTTCTCGAGCAGCACTCCCATCGGTTTTCGACGATGTGGGTGACGGGGAGCTCGCTTGAGACGATTGCTGAGAAGGTGAGGCGGGCCGACATGCGCTACTTTCCGCATCGGATCGCCTCGAGCCTCGGGACAGAGTTATACCATGTCACAACTGCAGGAGAACTCGAGCTAGACTCGAACTTCCAGTCACTGTTCCCGTCTGATTTCTCTCGCCGTGTCGAACAGGTCGTGACTCACCATGCGCTCACGATTGAGCCGCAGACGAACATGGGGACGAACGCGTGGATGCACAACTATTATTACTTCGGTGAAGATGAAGTCGAGCTAGAGCGTATCCAAACGGCCGCTCGTGATTTTGGGATCGCGGTCAACGTCAGTCGCTGCAATCCGCTCGCCGGAGATCCCGTCGGGGCGTATGATATCGACTTCATCCCACGCGGAGCCGGGAAGACCGCCGCGGTCGATTACGTCTGTACCCGCTGTGCATTTCAAGTGGGCGAAGCGTATGCGTTCGGTGACAGTGGAAACGACTTGGCGATGTTGAAGCACGTCGGTAACGGATACGTCCTCGGCAACGGGACGGAGCAAGCCAAGTCTGAGCACGATCGTGTGACCGCGGGAAGTTATGCGGAAGGAATACTAGAGGTGTTGATGCGGTTTGTGCAGGAGACACGGTCGCACTAGTTCACTTCATGCACTTTAAGCGAAACGGAGTGCCGATTGTTGCGCGCTCGCGAGCAAATGGGACCGAACCGTTCTCGTGGAAAAATCAAATGAGACGTGACTGTGCCAAAGATCGGTGAACACGGTCACGAGGGCGGCTTCCGCCAAGTCAGGGCGTGTCGTCAAACGCAGTGTGACGGCGTATAATATGCGTTCGTAACGGTTGTATAGGAGTTCTAAAGCGAGGGCGTCTTTTTGTTGGATGCGTTCGTACAATTCGCGGTCGGTAATAAATGACATTGTAAACTCCTTCAGAGGGTCCAGTTCTCTCATGTTTTGGTCGCGGTGGTCAATCGGCTAAATAAGTAATGATTATATTTCACTAATCACCGCGCCGTAAACGGTTACTTTGACCGCGGAGCACATTCAAAAACACCCGAAGAACCGTTTATGCGGGTCTTCGGGTGTTTTAGGTCAAAATGAATGATAGCAGTGGGGGCAGGTTTGGCTACTGCCCGGTGCCCGTTTGAACGTCTGTTTACAGTTCGGGCACGTGACGGTCTCGCTCTCTTGACCGAACAAGCTTCCGCGGTTGAATAAGACGTCTTTCAAGTTCGGCAACGCCTTGGCGGCAAAAATCATGGAAATAAATAAGAAGATGGCCAAAACGGCCAACATGACGTATGTCATGACGGGCGTACCCCTTTCACAAAAGATTCGTTTCTTCTAGCATACGGGAAATTACTCAAACGTACACCTTTAGATTAGAAACGGGAACAAATGTTCTGTATAATGAATGTAACAAAGGAGGGGGCAGGATGAAGGATGAAGTGACGCGTTGGATGCGGATGGGCCGGGTCGTCGAATTGATGTATGTGGATCGTCACGGGATCATCTCGAAGCGACGGGTCAAGTTGATGAAGCTACAAGGGGAACAAGTAATCGCATGGGACATCATGAAGCAAGCCCGGCGGACGTTTTGCATCGAGCGCATCCTCGCCTGCCTCCCGATGGTCGACCGGAAATTTGGAGGAGAAGAGGGAGTCGGATGACGCCACTCCCCAAATGTTCGGCGCCGGCAGAACGCGCACTGCCGCCTCTACTGATACGCTCGAACAACTCACGGCTTATCCGAGAATGAAGATCGCCGTGATGCATGGTGTCGGACCGAGTGTGTTTCGATTGTTAAAGAGTGCTTTCGCTGAACAAGGACTTCGGTTCACGGATAGCGAAATGAATTCCTAGTCCCGTTATGGGCTAGGAATTTTCTAGTTAGACGTATGTTTTCCTATGAAAGAGGGAAGTAATATATTTGTCATCTCTATTTCAGCCTAAAATCTAGTACCATGACGATAAGGTTTGTTAACCTAGCGACACCCATGAGAAAGGAAGTACACAGCATGAGGACGAAACATTTATCCGCCATTCTAGGAAATGAGATGGATGATATCGAATGTGATCCATGGGTGACCGGAATTGAAACAGATTCCAGAAAGG
This sequence comes from Exiguobacterium sp. SH4S7, assembly GCF_004336795.1. Classification (NCBI taxonomy): domain Bacteria; kingdom Bacillati; phylum Bacillota; class Bacilli; order Caryophanales; genus Exiguobacterium; species Exiguobacterium sp. SH4S7. Next base: position 329,887 of record NZ_SJUT01000003.1, on the reverse strand, counting down.
TCAGTCCAGGGAATTTGTTTATATGCATCCGTGGTTATACGGTGGACGGACATGAATTCGCCGAAGACGCTGTCTCTAAAGGAGCGAGCGCGGTGATTTCTGAATCTCCGCTTGACCTCGAGGTGCCAAACATTGTCGTTGCCGATACGAAACGAACGGCCGGAGTGGTGGCGAGCGCGTTTTACGACCACCCGTCCCATCGGATGCGAATTTACGGCGTCACCGGTACGAACGGGAAGACGACGACTGCTACGTTAACATATGATTTATTTCGTTTATCAGGACGTCCGGTCGGGATTGTCAGTACGATTGGAGCCCGTTATAAAGATAAGAAGTTAAAGACGCCTAACACGACGCCAGAAGCCGTCGTCTTGCACCGCATCTTGGCCGAAATGGCAGATGCCGGGGTGACCGACTGTGTCGTCGAAGTATCGTCGCACGCCATGATGGAAGGGCGCGTCGAAGGAGTCCGCTTCCATGCGGCGGCGTTTACGAACTTGACGCACGACCACCTCGACTACCACCGTTCAATGGATGAATACGCACGGGCGAAAGCGCGTCTATTCGAACAAGTTGAAACTACGGACGGCGACGCCATCATCTTGAACGCGGAAGACCCGGCGAGCGAGACGATGGCCGCATTCGCACCTACACGGCGGAAAGTCATGTACAGTACGCACGCAGACGTCCCGGCCGATATTCAAGTCATCTGGCTAGGTCACACCGTCCGCATCAAAATGAACGCGATGACAATCGAAGCACCTGTTCACTTTATGGGATCGTTCAACGCTGCCAACTTGGCCGCGGCCATCGGTCTCGTCTCGACGTCGGAGCTCATGCTTCGCGCGATTATCGATAATGTTCCAGGGCTCACACTTCCGAAAGGTCGTCTCGAGCGGCTTGACACGGAAGATGCGGAGATTTATATCGACTACGCCCATACACCGGACGGGCTTGAAAAATGTCTGTCCACTTTACAAAAAGGGGAGCGGCAGCTCGTCGTCGTCTTGAGCGCGGCCGGAGACCGTGACCCGACGAAACGGGCTGAGATGGGACGCATCGCGAGCCGCTATTCGGACGATTTGATTGTGACGGTACATGATGTCCGAACCGAAAATCCGAAGCAAATCATTGACGGGCTGCTCGAAGGGATCGACGCGGACACGCATTATGTGACGTTTGAAGCACGAAGAGACGCGTTGCACCATGCGGCCGTGCAAGCGCTCGACGGCAAGCGCATCGTCGTCGTCGGAAAAGGGCACGACCATGTCGAACGTGTCGGCAGCGAAGCGATCCCGTTCAATGAATCGGATATCTTGTTAGAAGAACTGAAAAAATTAAAAGGCCAAGAACCGGCCGTTTGAATTTCATTACCAAGCATACAGAAGAAGGGCTGAATCGTTGGATTCAGCCCTTCTTTGACGTTTAGTCGTTCATGCGGACGACGGTCCGGCCACTCAGCTCACCGCGCATCATCGCCTCGGCTTGACGCGGGACGTCATGGAGCGGGATCTCGTGCACCATCTGGTTGAGTACGTGCGGTTCGATCAGCTCGTGTAGACGCTCCCACGCCGTCACTCGTCTTGCGACCGGCTGCATGACCGAATCGATGCCGACGAGACGGACGCCTCGCAGGATGAACGGGTAGACGGTCGCAGGAAGTTCGTGCCCTCCAACTAGTCCACAAGCGGCGACGGTTCCTTCGTATCGGGTTTGGCTTAAAATATTTGCGAGTGTGTTACCACCGATCGAGTCGATCGCAGCATCGAACCGTTGGCGAGCGAGTGGTCGGGGGGGTCCTTCCAATTCACTGCGTGGTATTGTCTGTTCAGCACCGAGATCAGTTAAATAAGATGAATCTGTTTTTCCAGTCGAGGCAATGGCGTGATAGCCGAGTTTATGGAGCAAGGCAATCGAGAAACTTCCAACTCCTCCGGATGCTCCCGTGACGAGCACTTCTTGACCGGGATGAACGCCTTCGTGTTCGAGTGCCTCAATCGCGAACATGGCGGTCAGTCCGGGTGTCCCGATCGTGATGGCATCTCGCATGTTCATGCCTTTCGGTAATTTCACGAGCCAATTTCCTGGAACTTGTGCAAACTGGCTGAAGCCACCGAAATGACGCTCACCGATGCCAAAGCCGGTCGCGATGACTTCGTCCCCAGGCTTGAAATCAAGATGATCAGATTCGGTGACTTTCCCGACAAATTCGCAGCCTGGGATGAACGGATAATGGCTGACGATTTTGCCCGATCCGGTCAATCCGAGGGCGTCTTTGTAGTTGAGTGCCGAATAATGGACCTCGACGAGGACGTTGCCGTCCTCTTCTTTAGGTAGTGAGTCGAGCTCGACCTCAGTCACCTCGGAATGGAGTCGGTCGTCACGCTTGTCGAGCACGAGTGCTTGAAATGAGTCGTTCATTGTAAATTGGCCCCTTTCTGTATGGCAAATCTGTTCCCTTTGTATCATTACCCACTCTGGAAAATATATACGCGAATGTTTCGTTATAACGAGGTGTGGAATGGTACAATGTAGTAGATTCAATTAGAGTGAGGAGGAATGAAGCATGCGGCACGACGACTATGAGTTTGATGAAGAAGTAGAAGTAGAAGAAGGCGAATTGTTCAACGTATACGACATTCTGCCACCAGATGGAACTATTCTCGAAATGGCGACTGCCGAAGAGATGGTCCGCGCGGCGGAGCTTGAAGCGACACATAACGCGCTCGAGCGAATCCAAGAATCAAACTTCCAGTTGTCAGGAGTAACGTTTAAAGAGTTACTGACAGAGTTCGAACGATACGAGCAAGAATCGATGGAATTCTGGACGGGCGTATATAGCCGACTGCGCATTCCATGGGCATGGACGATTCGAATCGATGTGGCCAATGGCCCGATTCACGTCGTCAATGATCGTGACATCTTTATCGATGAGGCAGACTTCGAAGAGTACGATTTTGAAGAGTTTGCCGATGATGACTTTGAAGATGAGACCGATAACCAAAACTGAATCCAAAACGTCTTTCCCTTATTCAGAAGGGAAAGACGTTTTTTTGACTTCGCTCATGTCCATACGCATACGCATCACTTCCGTGGCACCGAACCAGAGTCCGACGCTACACAGCAGGGACACACCGCTCACCAACGCTCCGACGATCGCGATATCTCCAATCATCGTGAACGATAGCACGAGGCTGAATATCCCGAAAAACAGCAATCCTCCCGCTATAGTCTTCATACATCACGCCACCCTTTCTCATTTGATTTGACTCTAGTGTAGCCGGTCAAACGAGACAGGGTTGGTCTATTTTTATACCTGGTTGAAAATTAGATGAGGTCGTGGATGGTATACGTTTTTCCATTGACAAACGGCTTGTCGATCAACTGCTCGACGAGGACGCGGCCGACCGTCTCAGGCGAGCGGAGTTTTCCTTCCGTCTCGTAAGCTTGAAACTGTTCGACATCTTGAAACGCTTCTCGTGAAGACGCGCGGATCGTCTGTTGCATGGATGTGTCCATCACGCCCGGGTTGAACAAGGCGAGGCGATGTCTCGTTCCTTCTAGTTCGAGCGCGACGGTCTCACTAAAGTGGTCGAGTCCAGCTTTCGTGCCGCAGTAGGCGCTCCACCCCGAGATCGGACGTTTGGCGGCACCTGACGTCACGTGGATGAGCGAGACGGGCACATCGTAAGCGAGGACGGCGTTCGTGATCAGCATCGGGGCGAGCAGATTCGCCTGAACGTGAGCGGTGAGCTGCTCCGTGTCGAGGTGGCCGGCCCGATGAATCGGTTCGATCAACGCCGCATTTTGGATGATGAGTAGCGACGTGGCGTCAGCGATGTACGGCTTGATTTGGTCAAGGGCTCGAAGTGTACTCGATACGTCGGATAAATCGACTTCGATATGTTTGAACGTTAAATCGCGTGATTGCGAGCGTGATAGGTTGATGACGTCGTAGTTTCGTCTCGACAGTTCTTCGGCGACAGCACGGCCGAGACCGCGTGACGCACCGGTGACAAGGGCAAGTTTCAAATAAATTCTCTCCTATTCGTGAATCGTTTTTCGAAAACCGTAGAAGGGGCGGAAGTTCAAGCGTTCATAATACGTATGCGAGGAAGCGCTCGCGAGCATCTCGAGTCGTGTCTCAGGATAGAGTGCATGGACGTGTGTCAATAACCGTTCCCCGAGGCCAAGCCGGCGGTGCGAAGCAGCGATGAGCAACTCGCACACGTAAAGGCTGACTTTTGTGTCGGTCAAACCGCGAAGATAGGCGATCACGTGTCCCGTTTCAGACTCGATGACGAAAGCGATGTTCGAGCGGCGCCATGCTTCTTTTGTCAACTCATCTTGACGAACGAGCTGGTGCCAGCCCTCAGCTTCGTTCAACGCTTGAATCTGTTCAAAATCTCGTTCATCGTAAAGACGGATGATCATCAAGACGCACCCACTTTCACTTCAATCGCTTTCATCACATCAAACGCCCCCTCTGACTCGTTCGAACAGACGACAGAAGTGACTTCTAAAGCAGGGTAATAGGCGGAATGGAAGCTGACACCGGGATCGTAGCCCATCACGTGATATTTGAATACCTCTTCGTTAGGTTCGAGTTGAATCCAGACGCCATACCCGTAATGTCCGCCCCGGTCATTGACGGTCACGTGAGGTGTCAATAACCGCGTTGTCATCTGTTGACCGAGAAGACGATGCCTGAGCAACGCGTCCCATAGTTTGGCCATGTCGGCCACCGTCACGAACGCCCCTCCGTCCGAACCGCCTTTGACGGGAATAGAGTACTGGTTTGTCCGCCATGAACCGTCCGGATTGTTGATATAGCCGAGCGCCGTATCGGCAGGCAGGGCGTCAAGCGAGAAGTAACCGGAGTCGGTCATGCCGGCCGGTGTGAAGACGAACTGTTCGATGTAATCCGAGAACGTCAATCCGCTCGCTTGTTCGACAATGAGACCGAGCAAAATGTAACCGGCGTTATTATAGTGGAATTCGCCGATTTCATGTTTCATTGACTGTTGCTGGAACATGGGCAAAAAGTCGCTCAATCGTCTTAGCTGATACATCGGACGTTGTTGCCATAACTCTTCAAAGTCGTCCATGACGGATTCATCAAAATAGTCCGGGATGCCTGACGTATGAGTGAGTAACGTTTCGACTGTCACACGTGTATCAAACTTAGGTAAATCAAGGGATAGACAGTCTCGGAGCAGCGAAGTAAACGCCAGCTTCCCTTGTTCGACGAGCTGACAGATGGCGATCGCCGTGAACAACTTACAGCCAGAGGCGATCCCGAACCGAGTCACGTCACGGTTTGGCAGTTGTTCGGAACGATTCGCATATCCTTGTTGGCGTTCGATTAATAGGTCATGCTTTCGGACAGCGAGACATGTGCCTGAAAAAGCGGATGAGATTTCAAAATCTGACCAATTAGTATTCATGAGTGGACCTCCGACGTTTGGCTGTTCCTTTCCGTTTCTAAGTATGTAAATCATACCATTACACATTAACCTAAATAATGGAAAAATGATAGGTGTCATTCTTATGGTGAGGCGATTTTGCAGATGAAAAAACACCGTTCGAACTGATTCATTTCAGCAGGAACGGTGTTTTTGTAAAGAGGCAGGTCACCCGCCGCTCGCTTTTTCTTCGATCTCGGTTTCGGTCGTTCCAAGGTTGTTCAAGTACACCTCGTATCTCGGGAGCCAGTACCGGTACGATACCCAGACGAGACCGCTCGTCGCGGCGAACAATGTCAGCGTCGCTGGCCAGAACCAGCCCGAGACGATCCCGTCCGCATAGGCGAGACCGATCGGAGAGAAGACGAAGTAGACGAACACCATCGAGGCGACGAGGATGATTGACGTCGAGATCGCATGACGCCAAGGTTTCACCCGACCGAGGTCGATCCGGATCGGCTTGATTTGTTGCATCGGACGCAGTTTGGCGAACAACAACATGATACTCGTCTCGATGACGAACAAGATGCCGTAGATGTGGATGAAGTTGATGCCAAGGTCAAATCCGAACCACTGTTTCATACCCCAGACTAAGAAGTAGTACGTGATGACGTGGAAGCCGATGACGATTTTAGCGGCGATCGGCGGCACGCGCTTGACGAGCATGCCAATCAAGACGACGACGAGAATCGGGATGTTGAAGAAACCGGTGAAACGGCGAATCAAGTCCCAAAGACCGTCCGGCGCGTACATCAAGTTCGGTGCGACGAAGAACGAGACGAGCGCGACGAACGTCCCGAACCATTTGCTGACCCGGATCAAATCTTTGTCCGAGGCATCGGGTTTGAACTTCGGTTTATAAATGTCGAGCACGAACAGTGTGGCGATACTGTTCAGCAATGAGTTGAACGAGCTGAACACCGCGCCGAGCAAGACGGCGAGGAAGAAGCCCATGAGCCACGTCGGTAACAAATCGGCGATCAAACTCGGATAGGCGAGGTCTGCCTTGTCCATGTTCGTGCCGTATAAGTGAAACGCGATGATGCCTGGAAGCAGCATAAAGATCGGAACGAGCAACTTCAAATAACCGGTGAAGAGGACACCTTTTTGTCCTTCGGCGAGGTTTTTAGCCCCAAGAGCCCGTTGAATGACATATTGATTCAACGCCCAGTAGAACAAGTTCGCGAAAATCATTCCGGTGAAGATGGATAGGAATGGCACCGAGTCGTTCGATGACCCGATCGCGTTCAACTTTTCAGGGTTCGACGTCGCGATCGTCTTCATCCCTTCGACGACGCTGCCGTCACCGAGTGCGATAAAGCCGAGCGTCGGGACGAGGAAGCCGATGATGATGAGCCCGATGCCGTTGAGTGTATCCGACACCGCAACGGCGCGGAGGCCGCCGAAAATGGCGTAGATAGCGCCGATGATACCGATGAACCAAATGACGAGCCAAAGTGACTGTTCAAAGCTGATTCCGAGCAGTTCGGGCACGTCGAAGAGCTGAAGGACCGCGAGGCCGCCGGAATAGAGCATCGACGGAATCGTGACGCACATGTAACCGAACAAGAACAAGAGGACGGTCAAGCGCCGGACGTCCTCGTCATAGCGTTGACTTAAAAACTCAGGAATCGTCGTGATCCCGATGCCGAGAAAGCGTGGCAGTAGGAATAGTGCCATGATGATGGCGGCAATCCCGGCCGTCACTTCCCATGCCATCGCCGACATGTTGCCGGCGAACGACTGCCCGTTCAAGCCGATCAACTGCTCGGCCGATAAGTTTGTGAGCAGGAGTGACCCGGCGATGAAGAGACCGGTCAGCCCGCGACCAGCCAAGAAATAATCATCGGCGCTGTCGACTTTTCCTTTTGTCAGGCGATAGGATACGTAAGCGACGAGTCCCATGAATAAGGCTCCGGTCACTAATATGTATATAACTTGTTGAATCGTCACTATTTATCCCTCCTTGTATTACTTCTTATCTATAAGTACTTTTCGTAATTACCCGCCTGGCACGATAATTATTTCCCATCATCGCTTTTGTAAACAAACCGTAACAAAGCTCACACGAAAAAAGACACCTGAAACGTCAGGTGTCAGAAAAAGCGAAGCAATGAAGTGGCGACAGTGAAGTAGATGATCAATCCGAGATTGTCCACGACCGTCGTGATGAATGGACCCGAGGCCACGGCCGGATCGAGTTTCAGGCGGTTGATCAAGAGCGGGACGAGTGTACCGACAATCGTGGCAACGCTCAGTGAGGCGAAAATCGACAAGCCGACGATCATGCCGATCAAGGCGCTATCGTACAGGACCGTGATGACCCCGAAAATAACGACCATACAGGCGAGTCCAAGCAGGACACCGGTTCCGAACTCCCGGCGAATCATCTTGGCGACATTTTTCCGATTGATCGTGCCGAGCGCAATCGAACGTACGGCGACGACGAGCGACTGGGTGGCGGCGTTTCCGGCCGATCCCATGACGAGTGGCATGAAGACGGCGAGCAAAACGATCGTCTCGAGCGTATCTTCAAATCCACCGATCGTCGATGCGGTGATCATCCCGAGGAACATGAGGCTGATGATCCAAGGGGCACGTTTTTTCGCTGCCTCGACCGGGCCCATGTTGATGTCAGACGAGCCTTTCGTCGCGGACAGCTCTTCAAAGTCTTCGGTCGTCTCGCGTTCGATGACGTCCATGACGTCGTCGACGGTGATGATGCCGAGCAGGTGATCATCGCTATCGATGACCGGGAGCGCGAGCAAGTCATACTTTTGGACGGTTCGGGCCAAGTCTTCTTGATCGGTCATGACGTGGGCCGAAACGACCCGCCGCCCCATGATGTCAGCGATGAGATGGTCGAGCGGGGAAACGATCAAATCACGGAGCGACACAACGCCGACGAGACGTCGGTCTACATCGATTACATATAAATAGTAAATTGTCTCAGCTTCAGGACCGAGGTCACGCAACTCTTCGAGTGTCGCCCCGATCGTTTTGTCGGCCTGTAACACGATGAACTCGGTCGTCATGATGGCACCGGCCGTATCATCTGGATAGCGCATCAAGTCTTTGACCTCGGTCGCCTCGGTCTCGTCCATCTGTTCGAACAGTTCGTTCATGAAATCGTCCGGAAGTTCGGTCATGAGGTCGGCGGCATTATCCGAGAACATATCGTTTAAGACGCTGACCGCATACGGGCGTGGCATTTCTTGGATGAACTGCTGTTGTTCATCGAGCTCTAATTTTTCAAATAAATCGGTGTACTCTTCAGGTGATAAAGCGCTGTATACAAACGCCCGATCGGGTTGGTTAAGTTCGATGAAGATGTCGGCCTGTTCACCCGGGTGAAGTGTTAAAAACACGTCGCGGAAATCGACCGGATCCCCTTTTTGGATGAGCGCTGTCACTTGGGCTTCATGACGCGCGCGTTCTGTACGTTCGATGGCCATCGACTCACTTCCTTTTCTAAAGTCATTTTTCGTATCCTGTCGTTATCGTACCTTAATTTGAAAAGAAAAAATAATGGATTTTATTCACAGTTCATACATCGTGTATCCATCCCAACCGTTGCTCTCTCCTTGTTCATTGATTCACAACCGTTTGTTCATTCAGTTTGACTTATATTGTATCCATTTTTTTGTGGAATCGACCACAATCAGAACGTCGGAATTACCCGCCTCGGAATCGGGTAAGTTGATAATGTAAGGGTAGAAACACACCCGAATCACTAGGAGGAAGCGAGATGATATCGATGACGGATCAATTGACCGCACGGGATACAACGCTGAAACATCCGATTCACGTGTATTCAGAAATTGGTGAACTAAGGACTGTACTATTGAAGCGTCCAGGACGCGAACTTGAAAATTTGACGCCGGAGTATTTGGAACGACTCTTGTTCGACGACATTCCACATTTGCCGGTCATTCAAAAAGAGCACGACTACTTTGCGAGCGTGCTACAAAACCGGGGCGTCGAGGTGCTCTATTTAGAAAACTTGATGGCAGAGACACTATCGCTGCCTGGCGTACGTGAACGATTCGTCGCCGACATTCTTTCGGAATCAAAATCAAATATTAACGGTTCATACGAGACGCTCAAAGAGTATTTACTCGCTTATGATAACGAACAGTTGATCGAGACGGTCATGGCCGGTATCCGTAAAACCGAGATCAAGCGCGAAAAGCGCCGTCATCTGCACGAGATGATCGAGGACACGTATCCGTTCTTTCTCGACCCGATGCCGAACCTGTACTTCACGCGCGACCCGGCCGCGGCGATTGGGAACGGCTTGTCGATCAATCGCATGAAAGAACCGGCGCGTCGCCGCGAATCACTGTTCACGCAATATATTATGAGATACCATCCACGCTTTGCGAAGCATGATATCCCGATCTGGTCGGATCGTGACTATCGGTTCGCGATGGAAGGCGGGGACGAACTCGTCCTATCAAAAGAAGTCGTCGCCATCGGGATATCGGAACGGACGACCGCCCAAGGAATCGAGCGCGTTGCCCTCAACTTGCTCGCGAACGGGGGCACGTTCAAGAAAGTCATCGCCATCGAGATTCCGAAGTCGCGTGCGTTCATGCACCTTGATACCGTCTTCACGATGGTCGACCACGATAAGTTCACGATCCATCCTTTCATCCAAGGACCGGGCGGCAAGATGAACATCTTCGAGCTGACGTTGAACGCGGAAGGTGAGCTGCACATCACGCAACACACTGATTTGTTGAAAGTGTTGAAATCGGCTCTCGGCCTAGAGGAAATCGTGTTGATCCCATGTGGTGGGGGCGACCCCATCGCTGCGGCGCGCGAGCAATGGAACGATGGGTCGAACACGCTCGCAATCGCCCCAGGTGTCGTCGTTACGTATGACCGGAACTACGTGTCGAACGAGCTGCTCCGTTCAGAAGGGGTCGAAGTCATCGAAATCATGTCGAGTGAGTTATCACGAGGCCGTGGAGGCCCGCGTTGTATGAGTTGTCCAATTATCCGTGAAGATATTTAACGAGGAGGAGACACACATGTCCACAACGTTCAACTTTGATTTGAAAGGTCGTCATTTTTTATCGCTTAACGAGTTTTCGCGGGACGAACTGAACTACTTGATCGACTTATCAGCAGCGTTCAAACGTCAAAAGAAACAAGGGATTCCCCACCGGATTTGTGAAGGCAAGAACGTGGCGCTCTTGTTTGAAAAACCGTCGACACGGACGCGCTGTGCGTTCACAGTTGCGGCAATCGACCTCGGCATGCATCCTGAATACCTCGGGAAATCGGATATCCAGTTCGGAAAAAAAGAATCGGTCCGTGATACGGCGATCGTGCTTGGACGCATGTTCGACGGCATCCAATTCCGTGGCTTCGCTCACGAAACGGTGGAAGGTCTTGCACGGGATGGCGGGGTCCCGGTTTGGAACGGTTTGACGGACTTGTATCATCCGACGCAAATTTTGGCCGACTTCTTAACCGTCAAAGAACAAAAAGGTGATTTGGCTGGCATTCGTTTCGTCTACGTTGGAGATGGACGCAACAATATGGGCAACACGCTGTTGATCGGTGGTGCCAAAGTCGGCATGGACATGCGAATCTGTGCGCCGAAATCGCTCTGGCCGTCTGACGAGGTCGTCGATTACGCGCGTTCGGTCGCGGCTGAAACAGGAGCACGCATCACCTTGACGGAGAGCATCGACGAAGCTGTCGCTGATGCGGACGTCATCTATACCGATGTGTGGGTATCGATGGGCGAAGAAGCTGAATATGAAGAGCGGATCAAGCTCCTTCATCCGTACCAAGTGAATATGGACATGGTCGAGAAGACCGGAAATAAAGACGTCATGTTTCTGCATTGCCTGCCGGCGTTCCACGATTTAGAGACCGAGGTCGGGCGAGCGATTCATGAACAATATGGACTGAAAGAGATGGAAGTGACCGACGAGGTGTTCCGCAGCCGCCATTCATACGTGTTCGATCAGGCGGAAAATCGGATGCACACGATCAAAGCCGTCATGGCGGCGACACTCACCGATACGTTTGAATGGCTCGAACGCTGACGAACGAGGAGGCATGTCCTCCTCATTCGTACTAAACGGAAGGGATGAGTTATATGTCTACTAAATTAGATCATGACTCAGGTGGTTCGGCTGGTGCAAGTCCTGGCAAAAAAGATCAACGGTTAGGTCTTGGTGCACTGACAGCCCTCGTCGTCGGTTCGATGATTGGAGGGGGCGCCTTCAACTTGGCGGCCGATTTGGCCCAAGGCGCGAACGCCGGAGCTATTTTGATCGGGTGGGTCATCACCGGTATCGGGATTATCACGCTCGGTCTCAGTTTTCAGAACTTGACGATGCGTCGCCCTGATCTAGACGGCGGGGTATACAGTTACGCTCGCGCCGGATTTGGCCAGTTCGTCGGCTTCAACTCGGCGTGGGGCTATTGGTTATCCGCTTGGCTCGGTAACGTTGCCTACGCCACACTATTGTTCAGTTCGGTCGGTTACTTCTTCCCGATCTTTGAAGGTGGTCAAAACATCGCCTCGATTATCGGCGCCTCCATCATGTTGTGGCTCGTACACTCGTTGATTTTACGAGGCATCCACGAAGCATCGATGATCAACATCATCACGACAATCGCGAAACTCGTTCCGATTTTTGCCTTTATCACCATCACCTTGTTCTTCTTCAATATCGATAACTTCACGTTCGACTTTTGGGGCCAAGGCGGCTTCTCGTGGGGCAGTGTGAGAGACCAAGTCGTGTCGACGATGCTCGTCACGCTTTGGGTATTCATCGGTGTCGAAGGGGCGGTCGTCTTGTCGGGCCGGGCCCGTAAGCGCTCGGACGTCGGGAAAGCGACCGTCATCGGCTTACTCGGTACGCTCGTCATTTACTTGCTCATCTCGATCATGTCACTCGGATTGCTGAACCCTGAGAGCGTGGCGAACGCTTCGCAACCGGCGATGGCGTACTTGCTCGAATCGGCTGTCGGACCGTGGGGCGCGATGCTGATCAACGGGGGCCTCGTCATCTCGGTACTCGGTGCTTGGCTTGGATGGACGTTGCTTGCGGCGGAAATCCCATTTGTCGCCGGTAAAGACGGTGTCTTCCCGAAATGGTTCACGAAAGAGAATAAAAATAACGCACCGGCCAATGCACTCTGGCTCACAAACGGGTTGATTCAGTTGTTCCTCTTCACCTTCCTGTTCTCAGACGCTGCTTATAACTTTGCGTTCTCACTCGCTTCGAGCGCCATCTTGATCCCGTATGCGTTCTCGGCGTTCTACCAAGTCAAAGTCGCCAAAAACGGGATTGGCTATGATGCCGGGGAACGTCGGACGCGTGACCTTATTATCGGTGCGGTCGCCTCGATTTACGGGATCTGGTTGATCTACGCGGCCGGTATCGACTATTTACTGCTCACGACACTTCTGTATGCACCAGGGACGCTGCTCTATATTAAAGCGCAGCGTGAGAACGGAATTAAGACGTTGACGAAAACCGAATGGATCGTGGCTGGTATCTTGACCGGACTCGCGATCTTGGCAGTCGTACGGATTGTATCAGGCAACATCTCAGTCATATGATCGGGGGAATCGAGCATGCGTAACAAACGAGTAGTCATCGCCTTAGGCGGGAATGCGATTCAACAAGGAAAAGATGCGACGGCGGGCGCTCAAATTCGGGCCGTCGAGGCGACGGCCCAGTCGTTGGTCGCCCTTATCGAAGAAGGCGTCGACGTCATCATCACGCACGGGAACGGCCCTCAAGTTGGAAACTTGATTTTGCAACAGGCGGCCGCGGACAGTGCGGCGACGCCGGCGATGCCGCTCGACGTCTGTGGGGCGATGACGCAAGGGATGATTGGGTATTGGTTCGAGAACGCCCTCACGAAGGCGCTTCGGTCGCGCGGCCTCGAACGTTCCGTCGCCCCGATCGTGACGCGGTGTGTCGTCGATTCGAACGACAGTGCCTTCAGTCACCCGACGAAGCCGATCGGTCCCTTCTATTCAGAAGCGGAAGCGTCGGTGCTCGAACGGTCGACAGGTCATGTGTTCAAAGAAGATGCGGGCCGCGGTTATCGCCGCGTCGTACCAAGTCCGTACCCGACAGCGATTTGTGAGCATACGGTCATCCGTGACCTCGTCGACAACGGCCACATCGTCGTCGCGTCCGGCGGTGGCGGGATTCCCGTCATCGACACGCCAGACGGATACGTCGGGGTCGAGGCGGTCATCGATAAAGACTTTGCCGCCGCGAAGCTCGCGGAACTCGTCGAAGCGGACATGTTGCTCATCTTGACGGCCGTCGAGCACGTCTACGTCAATTTCGGGACGACCGAGGAAGCCGCGTTAACCGAAACGACAAACGAGCAACTCGAGACGTATATCGCCGAAGGTCAGTTCGCACCGGGCAGCATGTTACCGAAAGTTCGGGCCGCCTTGCAGTTTGCCGAGTCGGGAACGGGACGCGTATCCGTCATCACGTCGCTCGAGCAGGCGCACGCTGCTGTCCGAGGAGACGTTGGGACGAGAGTCCGGCTCGCTGCGACGCTCCAACAATGATCAACGCCGTAGACATCTCGTCTACGGTTTTTTTTGTGCATAACGCGGACTGGCCGTTTTTGAACCGCGAACAAGGGGAAGGGTTGTTGTATGTCAAACCTGACATTGCTATCATCATCTGTGTAAACGGTTGCAATAATATGGGGGAAGGATGTGACGAAGAGCGGCAACGCTCGAACTTATGCGTCTATTTGAACAGGAGAACGTATACACAAAGCAAATGAAGCCACTTGCAGATGAACGTGCCGTCGTCCAAGGGAGCTGCTATCGCTTCACGGTATTGACGAGCCAGTTGATCCGGATGGAGTACGCCGAGGACGGTGTGTTCGAAGATCGACCGACCCAAGTCGTTTGGAACCGGGACTATGACGTCCCTGACTTCCGGATCATCGAGGACGAGAGTGAACTGCAAATCATCACCGATCACGTTCATCTGTATTATACGAAAGGACCGTTCGCGCCGAACACGCTCTACGTCGACGTGAAAGGGAACTTTAGTACGTACTATAGCCGCTACACGTTCAACGGCCCGGAACGGACGCTGAAAGGGACGGCCCGAACGCTCGATCATGTCGATGGAGCGACCGAGCTCGGGGAGGGGATCGTCTCCAAGCAAGGCTATGCCGTCATCGACGACTCGGACTCGTTTCTCATGACAGACGACCGCTTCGTTGAGCCGAGACGAAAAGGCATCCATGATTTGTACTACTTCGGCTACGGGCACGAATACAAGCAAGCGCTTCACGATTTTTATAAGCTGACAGGTCCGACACCGATGTTGCCGCGAAAAGCACTCGGCAACTGGTGGAGCCGCTACTGGCGCTATGACGAGACCGAGTACAAAGGCCTCATGCGTCGGTTCAAAGAGGAAGACATCCCGTTCTCGGTTAGCGTCATCGATATGGACTGGCACGTCACCGACGTCCCTGAAGAGTACGGGAGCGGCTGGACCGGCTACTCATGGAACAAGAATCTGTTCCCGGACCCAAAAGGCTTCTTGACGTGGTTGAAAGAAGAGAACCTGCTCGTCACGCTGAACTTGCACCCAGCCGACGGGGTCCGGGCGTTCGAAGACCAATACGTGGAGATGGCCGAAGCGATGGGGCTCGACCCGTCGAACGGGGATCGCATCCCATTCGATTTCTCTGATAAACGCTTCATCCAAGCGTATTTTGAACAGATGCATCATCCGCACGAGGTAGACGGCGTCGATTTTTGGTGGATCGACTGGCAGCAAGGGTCGACATCGAAAATGGAAGGGCTCGACCCGATGTGGATGTTAAACCATTATCATGCGGCCGATATTTCCCGGGACGGAAATCGTCCGCTGATCTTCTCGCGTTATGCCGGACCGGGAAGCCATCGCTATCCTGTCGGTTTCTCGGGAGATACGCTCATCTCTTGGGCATCGCTTGCGTTTCAGCCTTACTTCACGGCGACGGCGTCGAATATCGGTTACGGTTGGTGGAGCCACGACATCGGCGGGCATTACCGAGGGTCGAAAGACGATGAGCTCGCCGCGCGCTGGGTCGCGTTCGGGGTGTTCAGCCCGATTATGCGCTTGCATTCGACGTTCAGTATCTTTAACGGCAAAGAGCCGTGGCGCTTCGGTCTCGAGTCCGAAAGGTCGATGAAGTCGTTTTTACGACTCCGCCACCAACTCATCCCGTATTTGTACACGATGAACCGGCGTAATCATCAGGATGCGCTCCCGCTCATCCTCCCGATGTATTACGATCATCCCGACGAAGAAGCGGCGTATGGCGTGCCGAATGAATACTACTTCGGCAGTGAACTCGTCGTATCACCGATCGTCGAGCCGATGAACAAGCGGCTTCACGTCGCGGCGACGAACGTCTGGTTGCCGACAGGCGATTGGTTCGACTTCTTTACGGGTCATCGCTACGAAGGTGATAAGTCGATCCGAGTGTTCCGTGGGCTTGACGAACAGGCCGTGTTCGCGAAAGCTGGAGCGATCGTCCCGCTGGCCGCTCATCGCTCTGGACGCAACGACACCGACAACCCGACCGATCTCGAAGTCGTCGTCTTCCCAGGGGCATCGAACACGTTCACGCTGTATGAGGATAACGGGACCGACCGGGCTTATGAGACCGGAGCTTACGCCGAGACGACGTTCACCCTCGACTGGGACGAGCGCAGCCTGCACGTTCATGTTACGGGTGACACGTCCGTCTTACCGTCAGACCGGACCGTCACATTACTCGTACGCGGGGTGACCGGTTCGGGTGAGTATAAACCGGAGACGCAGACGTTACGACTCGAACTCGGTAAAATTGATGAGGAAGTGACGGTGTCGCTCCCTGTCGAGGTGACGAACAACGGTCATCGACTGGAGCGCCTGTATCGCTTCATTGACCGCGCCGAGATATCTTACGATTTGAAAGACCGCCTCTACCGGATGGCGGCGTCGAAGACGAGACTCGAAGCGTGGCTGTTTGATCTCCATGCGCTCGAACTCGAACGCGATTTGCAAGATGCGATCATGGAATTGATGCTCGACTGAGGAGAGGGGGCAACCCCTCTTTTGTCTTGTCAGAAAACTGTCGGAATTTGAAAGCGTTTTCACAAGATGGGTCTCGTATACTAAAAGAAAGATGAACAGTTCGGGAAGCGAGGGATTGATCATGAGACAGCAATGGACAGTCGACGATTTAAGACAACTCGATATCTTCAATAAATGCACGAGCCGCGAGCTAGAGAGCTTGCTACCGCACGTATACTGTCGGACGTACCGCAAAGGGCAGCTTTTATTCATGGAAGGCGACCCGCGTGAGCGCGTCTACTTTTTAATCAGTGGGTATGTGAAGCTCGAGCGGTGCAATGAAACGGCGACCCATCAATACACCGACTACTTGAAGCCGAAGCAGCTGTTTCCGTACCGGGGACTGTTGACGGAAACGTATTACCAACATTCGGCGGAAGCGCTGACCGATATTGAAGTCATTTATATGCCGACGGATCGCTTTGAAGCGCTTGTCTCAAGAAATGCGACGATGCTCTTGCATATCGTCGGTCAGATGAATCGAATCCTTGACCTTCACGAACGCCGTGTTCAGGAAATCATCACGCCGAGCGCGAGCGACCGGGTGATCAATACGATCCATTACTTGATTGAAGACCTCGGAGAAAAAGAAGCCGACGGTGTGCGCGTACGTTGTCCGTTCACGACAGTTGAAATCTCGAGACTGTCGGGGACATCGCGCGAGACCGTGTCCCACATCTTGTCGCGACTGCGAAAAGAAGACATTCTCCAGTTCGACGCCCGTCAACTCGTGACGTTGCACCCTGAGTATTTCGAACAAGCGACACACTGACGCCACGCTGCATTCGTGGCGTTTTTTTTGCACGTCTCGATAAGCGAAGCGTTCGCTATGGACACTTACATCAGTTATAATTAGTGAGAATCATCACAAAGAAAAATTGTCATGCACGTTTAGAAAGGATGAACGCAGTGAAACGACTGCAAGCTCTCGCTTTGGCCGAGAAAGGACATATCGTCGGGCTCGTCATCGCCGCGGTGATGATCGGGTTGTCCATCTTGGCTCAGGCTTATTTGATCGTCGACGTCGTCGACCGAGTATTTTTAAAAAACGAATCGTTCCAAAGTGTCATCCCGTCTCTAGGTTGGCTCGTGCTCGCGTTGCTCGCACGTGCCTTGTTCGGGTATGTCTCGGGACGTATCGGTGCCAACTTGTCGGAACGGGCGAAGCGGACGCTTCGACGTCAACTGCTCGACCGCTACACATCGAATCCGATCGAGACGTCTCTATCCGGACAGTCCGGGAAGAAAGTCAGTGTCTATATGGATGCGGTCGATGAGGTCGATGCTTACTTTAGCCAGTACTGGCCCCAAGTCATCCAGACATCGATCATCCCGCTGCTCATTCTCGTCGTCGTCTTCAGTCAGCACTGGATCTCAGGTGTCATCATGATGGTGACCGCGCCGTTCATTCCAATCTTTTTCATCATCATCGGTATCGCGACCCAGAAGAAGTCTGAAGAGCAGATGGAGAAAATGAACCAGTTCTCGGGGAAATTTTTAGACGTCCTTCAAGGATTGACGACACTCAAGCTATACGGACGTGCCGAGCAAGAAGCGCAAGCAATCGAGAAGAGCAGTCTCGACTTCCGGGACGCGACGATGGTCGTCTTAAAGACCGCTTTCTTGTCAGGGCTCATGCTCGAGTTCATCTCGATGCTCAGCACCGGCGTCGTCGCTTTAGAAGTGGCGCTCCAGATGGTCGTTTGGCAAAACTTGACGTTTTTCGCCGGCTTCTTGATTCTCGTCTTGGCCCCGGAATACTATTTAGCGATCAAAGACCTCGGCAGCGCCTTCCATACGGGGCGTGGCAGCATGGGTGCGGCCGATCGCATCTTCGAGGCGCTCGACGCCCCGGACGATCGTATCAAATGGGGAGACAGACCGCTAACAAACCGGACGCCCGAACTCGTGCTCGATGCGGTCTCGTTCCAATATGAAGGGGGTCGCTTCACGCTCCACCCGCTGAGCGGGGTCATCCCGGCACGGTCACACGTCGCCTTGGTCGGCGCGAGCGGATCAGGCAAGACGACCGTGTTGAACGTGCTGTCCGGTCTTGTGAAACCGGACAGCGGCCGCGTCCTCGTCGACGGGGAGCCGCTCGAATCGTTCACCGATACGTCTTGGTACGGTACAATCGGGTATATTTCGCAAAACCCGTATTTGTTCGCCGGGAGTCTCGCCGCTAATATCGTCCTCGGTGAGACGGCGGACGAGACTGACATCATGCGGGCGGCTGAAGCCGCCGGCCTCGTCGAGGTCATCGCCAATTTGCCGGACGGGTTGAATACCGAGCTCGGAGAAGGCGGTTACGGATTGTCCGGTGGTGAGCGGCAACGCCTCGCCCTGGCTCGTGCCTTCTTGAAGCGTCCAGGTATCATCTTGTTCGATGAACCGACGACCGGTCTCGATTTGGTGACCGAGAGAATCGTTCGGCGCTCGATCGAGGAGTTGTCGCGTGACGCGACGCTTGTCACGGTCGCGCACCGTCTCCATACGATCAAGCAAGCGGACGCGATTTGGTTCATGGACGAGGGGAACCTCGTCGCGAACGGCACACATGAACAGTTACTCGCTGTCCCGGCCTACGCCGACTTGTTCACGTTACAGAAAGGGGTGAGAGGATGAACTCACTTTGGACGATCACAAAATGGATGATGAAAGAGAAAAAGGATATCATCCTCTCGATCTTCTTCGGTTATACGGCAGGCCTCGCGGCTGTCGCCTTGTTCGCGGCGAGTGGATATCTCGTGTCGCGGGCCGGCCTTGTGCCGCCCCTCTATGCGCTCATGGTACCGGTCGTCCTGATCAAGCTGTTCGGCGTCATTCGGGCGGGGAGCCGCTACCGCGAACGCTTGGCGTCACACCGGGCGACGTTCACGATTTTAAGCGAACTGCGCGTCCGGTTTTATCGCCAGCTCGAACCGCTCGTGCCGAACATCTTCGCCAAATACCGGAGCGGGGACTTGCTCGCCCGTGTCGTCGGAGACGTCGAAAGCCTTCAAAACTACTTTTTGCGGGTGTTTTATCCGCCAATCATCTTAGTGCTCGTCTTCTTGAGCACGATCTTCTTCGTCACGTTCTTCTCGATGACGGTCAGCCTTTGGCTCGTGTTCGGGGTGTTCGTGACCGGCTTTTTGATTCCGATCTTGTTTGCCGGCATCCGAGCGAAGCATGACCAGGAAATTAGGGCCTTGCGCGGCGACTTGTCGAGCGGGGTGACCGAGATGATGTACGGGTACCGCGATTTATTGTTGCACGACCAGCTCGGCCAGACCCGTGACGACTTGCTCGCTCGAAGCGATTGTTACGCCGCCGCACAGCGCCAAGACGTGACGAACCAGTTCTTCAACTCGTCGCTCGTCGTCGCCGCGTCACTGCTCGTGTCGTGGGGCGTGCTCGCGATCGGTGCCTACCTCGTCGTCGATGGCGAACTGGACGGCCTGTTCTTGGCCATGCTCGTCATGATGTCATTGACCGCGTTTGAGAACGTGACACCGATGGCGGTCTTCCCGGGTCACTACGCCGATAGTAAACAAGCGGCAAACCGCTTGCTCGAGGTCGTCGAACCAAGTGATCACCTCGTGGCGGCAGAAGCGGCCCGTGACGACATAGCGCTTCAGACGGCACCTGACATTTCGTTTGAACGCGTAAGTTACCGCTATCCGGATACGTTCCGTGCCGTCCTAGACACAGTTGATGTGACGTTACCTCGCGGATCGAAGACCGTGATCGTCGGTCCGAGCGGGTCTGGTAAGTCGACGCTCCTGCAACTGTTGCTCGCGTTTGTAAGGCCAGAGACAGGCGAAGTACGAATCGAGGGTCAGCGCTTGAATGAGGTCACACAAACATCGGTCTGGTCTCAAGCGAGTGTCGTCATGCAAGAGAACCACTTCTTTTTCGGTACCGTCCGAGACAACTTGGCCCTTGCCGGAGACTTCTCCGATGACGAGATGGAGCTGGCGCTGCGAAGCGTCCGCCTCGGTTTCGCGCTCGATGAGCCAATGCTCGAGAAAGGGGCGAACTTGTCCGGAGGGGAACGGCAACGGCTCGCCATCGCCCGGGCGTTGTTGAAGAACGGGTTGCTCTGGATTTTAGATGAAGCGACGTCGGCGTTAGACGCGCGGACCGAATCCGATGTGTTCGCTGAAATCTTCCGGAAGGCGGACGAGGCGACACTCGTCATGGTCAGCCATCGTCTGACCGGGCTCGAACGGTTCGACCAAATCATCGTCATGGAAGCAGGTCGCATCATCGAGTCAGGGTCATACGACGACTTGATGCGCGCCCGCGGCATGTTTTATGAGTTGAAACAAATTGAACAAGATGTGTTCGCCTGAACGAAAAAAACGAGCGGCTCCGTCGGAGAGCCGCTCGTTTTTATATGGCAAATCTGGGTGCAACAAATGGGGGTTGTCGCAATGCTTTCAAAAAGAGTGTCGTGGAGGGGAATCCACGGGCCGTAACAAGTTTGGGGAACGGTTACGTCCAGCTGTGGCAGCTACAACTCGAGTATAAGTGATAACGATTCTCATTGTCAATTAGAAAAATAAAAATAAACCGCAGACGGGATGTCTGCGGTCGAGGTCATACGAGTCGAGTCAGTTTGACGGGACGCCTTTACTGAGTGTAAAGCGGATCAAGCTGAACAAATAACGGATGTAGAACAAGGCGAACGCGTAAAATACAGCGACTGCCGGTGCGTTCAATTCGACACCCGGGATGTTCATGAGAAACTCCAAGATGAGAATCGACAGCAAGAAGACGTAGAGTCCAGCATCGAGATAGAGCGGCATCAGCTTGCCGCGTTGATGCCAAAACGTCCGGACGAGCGGGGCGACGATCATCCCGATGATGCGCTCGGCGAAGCCGATGCTAAGCACGGCGATCATAAAGGCGGCTACCGTCTCGAACGTCACAAGTTTTGAGAAGGCAAACATGGACATAAGCAGGAGCGGCCCGATGAAAATCATCATCGAAAGGGACGTGCGTAAAAAGATGAGTAGGTTCTGTTTGATTGTGTCGACTCCCCCAAAGAGCGACTGTCGGAACGTCTTGCCACGTTGATAGTCGAGGACGAACGATCCCACGAACATCAATCCGAATAGCGATAACAATATTGTCATGAAATGTGTTTCCCCTTTTTCTAGTCAAATCTATGATTAATTATGTTTATTCTAACCAAAGTCTAGCCTAGTGTACCGATTCGCTAGTTGAAAGTAAAGCGGGAAAACTGTCAAAGTTAGTAAAGTTTTGAGAACGTTATCGGCTTCATCAAGCCAAAATGAAACGGTTTCGTCCAGATTCTTTTGCGTGGTATAACGCTTCGTCGGCATGCTTCAAAACGCTATCGACTTCGATATCGTTCGAATGGCAGGCTCCGAGCGAGACCGTGATGTGAAGCGTGCCTGCACTCGTCTCGAATGGGAACGTCGAGACTTTTTCTCGTATAGATTCGGCGAGACGGGTCACTTCGTCCTTTTTGGCGTTCGGCATGACGATCAGAAATTCTTCACCACCGAAGCGACCGACGAGATGTCGGTCGTCACTTTCGGTGACGAGCAACATGCCGAGCTCGCGTAGTACGTCGTCCCCGACATCATGACCGTACGTGTCGTTGACGCGTTTGAAGTGATCGATATCGACGAGGATGAGGGCGTACGCTTCCGCCTCGACGGTCAAGTTGGCCATCGCCTCATTCAACAGACGGCGGTTGGCGATGCCGGTCAAAGCGTCGGTACGGGCGAGTTGCTGCTGATGCTGAACGTTCTCAAAGTGGCGTCTCAGCTCTTGGAGCAAGCGATAAGCGGCACAAGCCCCGGCGTAGATCATAACGATATAGACGAATAAAATGGGATAGAACAGCTCGAGCGGGAGGGCATAGTAGAGCGCCGAACCGAACGCGGCGACGCTGATCGTCGTGAAGACAAGGAGCGTGTTACGGGTGTTGTCGAGCTTGAGCCGCAACAGACTTGTCGGCAGGACGAGTGCGACCATCGTCGCGATAGCTAAGTAAAATCCGACGTATTCGCCATCCGTTATCATGAAAAAACGACCGATGAGAAACAACATACCGGCGACGACACCGCTCATCCATCCGCCGAACAAGACGGCGAGCATAATCGGGATGGAACGAAGGTCGATCAATATTTTTTCGAGATGAAGCGCGTTCGCGAGCAAAATCAAGGCGATGAGACCGCTCTGGATACCGAGCAGGATACGCAACTTTAAAGGTGACTGCGGCGTAATTCGAGGCCGGTTACGAAACGGCAAGAATGAGATGGTGAACAGGGTGAACAGAATACAAAGGTTGATGAAAAAAGAGTTGATGATGGTGAGCATACACGTGTCCCCTTGTGCGAGATAGAAATCATTAATTCAAGTATGACAACTGTGAATCGCGATGAATCGTCAAACTGTTACCATTCACGCCATTCCTCCGTGACGTCTTCATCGGTTTCATACCCGGCGATGGCTGCACCGGCTCGGATGAAGTCGTACAGCTCTTCACGCTCGAGCGTCTCGATAAAATGGTCGTGCTCTTCGTCGAGGCCGTTCAAACGCAGGACGACATCGCGGACTGCCGATAGGATCGAGGATTCTGTGCCGTCGGAATGTACCAACGCGCTCGTATAACGCCGGAGCGCGGCGTCGACAGCGAGGATCGCCGACAGCGTATAGACGTCGTCGCCTTCGTTCAGCCGGTCTTCCCACAACAAAGTCGGGCGGTTCGCCCACAACTGGTCAAAATCCATGGATGGGTCCTCCTTCTGGCCGTGATTGTATCTTCCTCTCTATAATAGCAAAAAAGTTTGGTATGATAGATGAAAAGGGGGACTGTCCGTGCGTTATTGGGATCATTTTAAACGAGCGTTCATTCCGATCGCGCTCATCTTAATCGGTTTAGCCATCTTTTACACATTATCGGCACGAAACAACCTGGTGTTGACCATACTCGGGGCAGCGATCGTCGGTGTGATTTTATTTTTAGTGATGCGCCATATGAACCGGGTCGAAGACTGAAGACGAGAACACGTTTGGGGTTCTCGTTTTTTGTTGTCGGCGTGCTTTTTTGGGTACACTACATAGTAAGGAGGGATTCATTATGGCAAAAGCTACATTTGCGGGAGGCTGTTTTTGGTGCATGGTCAAACCGTTTCATAAATACGAAGGTGTCGAACGAGTCGTGTCCGGTTACACAGGCGGACACGTCGACAATCCGACATACCAACAAGTCTGTTCGGAGACGACGGGTCATCTAGAGGCGATCGAGGTGACGTTCGACCCGGAGGTCATCTCATACGATGAGCTGCTTCGGATTTACTGGCGACAAATCGATCCGACAGACGGGGGCGGACAGTTCAACGACCGCGGCGAATCGTATCGACCGGCCATCTTCTATCATTCGGAAGAACAACGGGACGCGGCCGAACGCTCGAAGCAAGAAGTCGAGAATTCGGGACGGTTCGAACGTCCGATCGAAGTCGAGATCCGTCCGGCCAAGACGTTTTGGGAAGCCGAGGACTATCATCAAGACTACTATAAGAAAAATCCGTTCCGCTACGAGATGTACCGGGTCGGCTCGGGTCGCGCCAAGTTTGTGAAAGAGGCGTGGAGCGATAAGAAACAAAAACAGGAACTGAAAGACCGTCTGACACCGATGCAGTTCAAAGTCACGCAAGAGAACGGGACCGAACCGCCGTTTCAAAACGAGTATTGGGATGAGGAACGGGAAGGGCTGTACGTCGATGTGATCGATGGTACGCCGCTCTTCACGTCCCGTGACAAATTCCAGTCGAACTGTGGCTGGCCAAGCTTCGCGCGACCGATCGAAGAGAAGCGGCTCGATGTGAACATGGACACGACGCACCACATGGTCCGGACGGAAGTGCGTTCGAAGCATGCCGACAGTCACCTCGGTCATCTATTTGACGATGGTCCGAAAGAACTCGGCGGCTTACGCTACTGTATCAATTCGGCTTCGCTCCGATTCATCCCGAAAGAAGAGCTCGAGTCTGCGGGATACGGGGAATACAAACATCTATTCGACGCATGAAGGGGAGACAGCCATGTTCACATCCGTCAAACAACAAATTCGCCGTGATACGATCGCGACGGTTCTAGATTATTACGATCATTCGATCCGGAACCTGACCGAAACGGCGCGGCGTGAAAAGTACGACAAGATGAGTACGAGCCCGTTCTCGTTCTTTCGCGGAAGCTCGCATTTGTTCTATTACGATTTTGCGAAAGTACCGCTTGCTTTCGACACGAGCGAGGCCTATCCGACGTTCATTCAAGGGGATCTTCACTTTGAAAACTTTGGGGTGTTCGGAGACGGGGCTGGGACGATCCTTTATGATGTGAACGACTTTGATGAGGCGTACCTCGGTTCGTATTTGTTCGATGTGCTCAGAATGGCCATTTCTGTCGACTTGTTCGCCGCCGAATCGGGCTTCGATTCCAACGAAGCGATTGAAGTATACGCCGAGACGTATGCGCTCGCCATCAGACGGTACGCGAAAGGGAAAGACGAAGACGTGCAGTTCACGAAAGCGAATACGTCTAAAGCCATCAAAAAAGTGATCAAGAAGGCAGAGAAGAAGCAAGACGCGTTCATGTCGGAACGGACCGAAGTCCGGGACGAAGAACGTTACTTCGCGACGAGCGATGACTTAATACCGGTCAGCGAGAAGACGGCGACGAAAATCAAACAGGCTTGGCCTGAGTATTTGAACTCGTTGTCGGGAGAGCATCGCCATCACGCCGATCATTACGACATCAAAGACATCGCCATTAAACGCGAGAGCGGGACGGCCTCGATCGGGCTCGAACGTTACTATATCTTGATCGAAGGGGCCGACGAGGAACATGACGAGGACGTCATCTTAGAGATGAAGCAAGCGCAATCGGCCGTCCCGTCCTTGTTTTTGCCGACCCATCCGTTGTTCGAGGACGGCCTGTCCCATGAAGGTGCGCGGGTCATCGCTGCCCAACGTGCCATGGTGCATAGCCAAGACCCGTATCTCGGTTACTTCACGATCGACGGCAACGAGTATTATGTGCGGCAACGTTCGCCCTACAAACGGAAAGTGAAAGCGAAGCACATCAAGAACGAATCGTCGCTGATCGAAACGTTAAAAGTCCAAGCCGAGATCACGGCGAAAATCCATGCCCGGGCCGATGCGGACGCGAACGTTCTCGAGTATGAGGCGAGCGAACAGATTGCGGAAGCCATCGGGGACGCGCTGCCGTTGTTCGTGCGTCAAATCTCACGCTGGGCTCGTTTTTATGCCAATCAAGTC
This sequence comes from Exiguobacterium sp. SH4S7, assembly GCF_004336795.1. NCBI lineage: Bacteria > Bacillati > Bacillota > Bacilli > Caryophanales > Exiguobacterium > Exiguobacterium sp. SH4S7. The sequence goes on along the minus strand of NZ_SJUT01000003.1, from coordinate 303,985 downwards.
CGTTTCGATTTCGAGGCGTTCACATCATGGGTCGAGACACGGTCTGAATCCGACTGAGCCGAGCAAGACACTTGCGGCGAGGGACAGGTTTGCTTCAAAATGAGAGGGAAAAGGATGTGTTCGACCTATGATCACTGAGCAACAAGTCATCGCGCAAATGAAACACGTGATGAGTCAAATCGAACAGTCGAGTGGAGAGACGCAAAAGCGCCATCTGGCCAAGTTGATGGGTTACTGTGAGCTCATGTTGGCGGAGACGACACCCGCCGCACCTGTCGCACAGGCACCTGTCGTCTCGGCGGAGCCGAAGCAACCGTTAGACCGGCAAATGGCCGCATTCCTCGGCATCCCTCTAGAGGATGAAGACGAACCTAAAACCGATTCGCTGCTCGATTTCTAAGCTGTGCCCTCGTGGCATGGCTTTTTTTATGAGGCGTCCACATTGACTTATATACCATAGGGGGTATAATGGAGATACTAAAACTTTTAAACAACGGAGGCGTGCCCATGCTTGATTTTTTGTTTGTCGCAGTGGTGATCGGATTGATTTATTTTTGGTGGACGAAGCGAAACAGCACGAAAACAGTATCGACGGACGAGTTGAAGCGAAAGATTGCGGAAGAGCGCAACATTCAACTGCTCGATGTGCGGGAGCCGCACGAATATAAAGGCGGGCACATTAAACAAGCGAAAAACGTACCGCTCTCAGGGTTCGGTAACGCGGCAGCACAATACCCAAAAGATAAAGAACGTCCCGTTTACGTCATCTGTCAAAGCGGGATGCGGAGCCAACGGGCAGCGGCGATGCTGAAGAGTGCGGGCTATACAGACGTCTACTCGGTCAAAGGCGGCATGAGCTTCTGGCGCGGCTGAGCAACAACCGGTTGAACGATTTCGTTCAGCCGTTTTTTTGTGGGCTGATGTTTCTACTTTTGATTTGGAAGCGAGTCTGCTACGGTAGGAGAATAGGAAAGAGAGAGGGGATACCGACATGGCAGTCATTTTATTCGATATCGATGGGACGCTCGTTGACACGACCGTTCCGATGACGAAAGCGATTCACGAGGCGCTCGAACAGCTTCCGCATCTTGAAAAGCCGAGCGAGGACGCGGTCCGGTCTGGCTACGGTTTGGCTGGGGACGCCTTTTGGGAGCACGTCATCCCGGAGGCGACGCGTGAAGAGATCCGTCTCATCCGCAAACTTCGTCACGAGACGCTCGAGCAGGCGATGGCGGGGCAAAACGTCTTGTTTGACGGCATCTACGACATGCTTGAGACGCTTCGCGCGAACGGGCATACGTTGACGACGGCAAGCAACTGTGGCGTTCACTATATGAACTTGATTCTCGATACGCAAGGCATCCGTCAGTTCATGACGGCACCTGAATGTCTCGAATCGGTTGGTGGCGAGAAGAAGGCCGATATTTTGACGGCGCACCGCCTGCGCCACGGAGATGCACATTATGTCATGGTCGGTGACCGCAAGTCGGACGTCGAAGCGGGCCGGGCCCATGATTTCCCGGTCGTCTTGACCGGATTCGGCTTCGGGAACGAGGACGAGTGGGCGCTCGCCGATTATGTGATCGCGACGCCAAACGATTTGGTGACGTGGCTCGACAACTGAAAAAACGCCTGTTGAAAAAATTCAACAGGCGTTTTTTTTATAGTCCAAGCGAAATATATTTCACTTCTAAAAACTCTTCGATGCCGTGATGACCGCCTTCACGGCCGAGACCGCTCTGTTTCCATCCGCCGAACGGCGCTTGCGGGGTCGAAGGCAGGCCATCGTTGACGCCGACAATCCCGTATTCGAGCGATTCAGCCAAGTAAAGGGCCTCGTTAATATCTTGTGTGAAGATATAAGACGCGAGGCCGAACGGCGTGGCGTTCGCCCGCTCGATGACTTCGTCGAGCGTGTTGAACGAAGCGATCGGGGCGACGGGCCCGAACGTCTCCTCGTTCATGCAGAGCATATCTTCGTTCGCATAGCGGACGACGGCCGGGCGGACGAACAAGCCGTCAAGCTGTTCGCCGCCCGTGATCTCACCCCCACGGATTTGGGCGTCCTCGAGGTGCTTCATCACTTTCTCGACCGCAGCCTCGTCGATGAGCGGACCGATGTCGATGCCGTCGTCGAGCCCGTTCCCGACCTTGAGCGCTTGCACGGCCTCGATGAACCGCTCCGAGAATTCGTCGACGATCGAACTCTCGACGTAAATCCGATTGGCGCAGACGCATGTCTGTCCACCGTTACGGAACTTGGTCGCGATCGCTTGCGGGACGGCCTTGTCGAGGTCCGCTTTCGCCGTGACGATGAGCGGGGCATGGCCACCGAGCTCGAGCGAGATCTTCTTCATCGTGTCGGCGGCACCGCGCATGAGCGTCTTGCCGACTTCGGTCGACCCGGTGAACGTCAGCTTGCGCACACGTGAATCGTGCTGCCAAACGTTGACGATACGAGCGGCACTGCCGGTCACGAGATTGATGACACCTTTCGGGAAACCGGCCTTCTCGGCCAATTTGACGAGTTCAATCGCTGTGAGCGGTGTCGCCGAGGCCGGTTTCAAGACGACGGTGCAACCGGCTGCTAGAGCCGGTGCCAATTTGCGGGTGATCATCGCTGCCGGGAAGTTCCATGGCGTGATGGCAGCGATGACGCCGACCGGTTGTTTGATCGCGAAAATACGTTTCTCGTTTGAAGAAGCAGGGATCGTCTCACCATAGACGCGTCGTCCTTCCGCGGCATACCACTCGATGAATCCGTTGGCGTAACGGATTTCGCCGATCGCTTCTTTCAGCGGTTTGCCTTGTTCTTCGACCATCGTTCGCGCGAGCGCTTCCGTCTCTTCATCGATCAAGCGATGCCATTCGAGCAGTAGGGCGCCCCGGTCTTCGGCTGTCCGCTGCTGCCAGTCTTTTAAAGCGGCCTGGGCCGCGTCGACAGCGAGGCCAGCCTCGGTCTCGTCACTCTTTGTCACGGTTGCTATTACGTTACCGGTCGCCGGATTTCGGACCTCGATCGTCTCATTCGTCTCGATCCAGTCACCGTTAATGAAGTTGTTCTCAGCTCGCATCGTGTTCTCCCCTTTCATCTAGGTCACATTGTAAAAGTACCCGATTTCAAAAAACATACACAATTTTACAAAAGGGAGAGGTAAACATGTGGATTGTCGTCGTAGGCTATCTCGTTGGTAGCATGCTCGGCGGGCGATTATACGGGATGGTGAGTGGTCAAGATTTGGCTTCGAGCGGATCGGGGAATGTGGGAGCCCGGAACGCGTTACGGAGTGGCGGTATTTGGGCGTTTCTTCTCGTCTATGGCTTTGATGTCTTGAAGACAGTACTCGTTCTATCATTGAGTGGTTCCTTTTTTTTTGAGACGGCGCTAGCGCTGACGCTCGGACACATTTATCCGATTTGGCATATCCGAACTGGTGGGAAAGGATACGCTGTGTTTTCTGGAATTATTTTAGCGTATAACCCGATTTGGTTCGTGGGAGGGCTTTTGCTTTTATTACTTCTCATTAAAATAACGCGCAACTCGCGCGAAACAGGGCTCGTCATGTTGTTTCTGCTACCTCTTGCCGCTTGGGGAGATACGACGGATTTCGTATTGGCGGTCATGGCTCTTGCAGTCATCTTGTATCATCACATAAGGGGGACATCACATGGTTGAATTTCGAAAAGCGATGCCGAATGATGAGGAAGCGATTCACCGTTTGAATTATGAGACGTTCGTGGAAGAAATCCCGCAACATCAAGTTAACTTGGAGCGTCGTCTCGTCGATCGTTTCCATAATACGAATACATACTGGATTGGAGAAGCGGACGGGAAACTCGTTGCGATGTGTTCTATTCGTGACGAGCACCCGTTTTCGCTAGAACAGAAAGGAGTTACTCTACCACCGGGCGAGTGGATCGAGGTCCGGCTATTGGCCATAATTCCAGCCTACCGTAACACTCGGACGTTTGCCGGACTCATGCGGGCTATGCTCGCTGAGGCGATTGAACGTAATGTGGAAGGGATTGTGATTAGTGGAACGATCCGCGAACAGAAATTGTATCGACGGTTCGGATTTATCCCTTTCGCAGATCCGGTCGGGCCTGAGGAGGCACTATACATTCCAATGAAGCTGACGCGCGCGGCATTCATGGGGTCTGAGACCGCTCGAACGCTGCGTCCGAAGTTGCTCCTCGCTGGACCTGTCGAACTATCGAACGCGGTGCGCGCAGCTCTTGCCACCCAACCGTTATCACATCGTTCGGCCGAAGCAATTCGTGTACTTCGTTCGGTCGAGACAAAACTGAGTACACGCATCAATCTACCGCACATATACACATTGTCAGGGAGTGGGACAGTCGCAAACGATGCAGTCGCGGCGCAATTGACCGGCCGTGGCTTGATTTTTGATACGGGTGAGTTCGGGCGACGACTTATCGATCATGCCAGACGAGCGCGTCTCGAGTTTGATGTCCTGACACTCGAAACCGGTAAACGTCTCCCGGTGCAACAGATCGAGCGATACAAACCGGACTGGATTTGGACGGTCCATTGCGAGACGTCTACTGGAAAGTTAGTTGATGTGGAAGGATTGCGTCAGTACGTACACCGGCGCAAAACCATACTCGCAATTGATGCGATTAGCACGGTCGGGACGTTTGAGACGGACTATGCTTTCGCAAACATGGTGACGTTTGTATCAGGAAAAGCACTTCGTAATGCGCCTGGGCTAGCCTTTGTCGCGATGCGGGATCGCCCCATCCCGAACTCGTCGATTCCACGTTATCTCGATTTGGCGAGCTATAATCCAATCGCCTTCACACAATCCGTCCCACTCATTCAAGCTATGGATATTGCGTTGGACGAATTGACTGAAAAAGAGGTGAGTACCCATCAATCCAAGATGGATGTTTGCCTGAAGGAACTGCTAGGTCGGGGCGTAGCAATCGAAACTGGGGACGATCAATCGCCTGGTATTTTATCGATTATGTTACCGGAAGATCGGTCCTCGATCGAATTGGGACGACAATTAGCATATTACGGTTATCACATTCAGTACGAAAGTATGTATTTACAACAGTTGAACTGTGTCCAGGTCTCGACGATGGGATGGACGACCGAACGGGACATGCAACAAGTCGCTGCGTATATCGGGAGGTGGCTCCAGAAAAAAACCGTCACTCAAATGAGTGACGGGATCAGACACGAAAATCTTGACGGGCCAAATGGCGAATCTTTCGACCGAGGCGTCTTGAATTAAAGTAGGCGACGACGGCGACGACACCACCCGACCAAAATAGCCATTCGTCAGGTCGGATGTAGCCGAACAGACCGACGAGCAATCCGAGAACAATGACACCCGAGTTGAACGTCTGGCGATGGAGCAATTCTTTCGATTCGAGCTCGCGTTGGAACATCGCCTGCTCAGACAACCGTTTCCGGGTCGGCTCTTTCAAATAGTTCTCGAGCAACGGCGGTACGTTCAACAGTTTCTTGCCGTAGTTGAGCGCCGTCATGACGTAGCGGTTTTGGATTGTCGTCCCGTCTGATTCGAGCCATTGAATCACGATTGGTTTACCGAGCGTGAACAAATCGATTTTCGGGTCGAGAATCTGTAAAATCCCGAGCAACGTCGAGGCGGCACGACCGAAGAAGGCGAACTCGGCCGGCAGTTGAATCGGCTCGTTCTTCACGAGCAGTTGGATATCTTGGAGTACTTTTTCGATCAATTTCGTATCGACCGTATTAATGTCGGTCTCTAAATAGAATGTGACCGCTTTTTCGATCGCTTGGCGGATGTTATGTTTATTCGCTGTCGGCAACAAGAAGCGCAAGTCTTCGAGGGCATCGACGACACCGTCGTAATCGAGCGAGATGAACGCCTGCAAGATCTTCCGTATCGTCGCCATATCTTGCGCGGTCGACGAGCCGACCATGCCGAAGTCGAGCAGGATGATCGTTCCGTCGGCCCGGATCTGGACGTTCCCAGGGTGAGGGTCGGCGTGGAACTGTCCGCCGAATAATAGTTGTTCCGCGGCCATCGTAAATAGTCGTTCGGCGAGAGCGGAGCGGTCGATATTGTTTTCTTTTAAGAACGCAATATCGGTGATGCGACGGGCGTCGACCCAATCCATCGTCAATACCCGATTCGTACATAAATGGTCGTAGTAGCCCGGGATATAAACATCTGGATTTTCAGCATATTTCGCTTTGAAATACAGCGCGTTTTTTAATTCGGTTTGGAAATTTAGTTCATCCCCGATGACAAAAATCATTTGGCGATATAAGCTATCTAAGTCGGTCGATTTGGCGAGCGGTGTCCGTTTGAGCATCGTCGTGACGATTCGCATCGCTTTGAAGTCGGTACGGATGATTTTTTCGATGTCCGGGCGCTGGATTTTGAGCGCGACCCGTTTCCCGTTTTCAAGAAGCGTGGCCCCGTAGACCTCGCCGATCGAGGCGGAGGCGACGGCGTCGATGCCGACGTCTTTCACGACTTGGGTGTACGGTACGCCCCATTCGGCTTCGAGGATGGCACGAGACTTGTCCCAACCTGACGTCGGTACGCGGTCGACGAGCTCTGACAACTCATTAAGGACGGACGGCGGCAGCAAGTCGGCCCGGATCGACAAAAATTGACCGAGCTTGATCAACAGTCCCTCTAGGCGGAGCGCGTTACGTTTATACTCGCGGGCGAGCTGCAACATGAGCGCCTCGTACTCTTCCGGAGAGGCGAGACCCTGCTGCTGTTTGCGAGAGAATGAATAAATCTTAATGATGAATCGGGCGAACATTGTGACGATGATCCATATGCGGAACAAGGCGATTCGTTTCATAAAAATACCGACATCCTTTACAAGCAGTCGCTCGACTGATCTGATTTTTTGTATCTTTACTTTACCATATAATGCTTTCGAGAAAGGGCAAGGGATGTTTATGGAGTGGGAATTATTGAACGTCGTCGGAACGATTGCGTTCGCGGCGAGTGGAGCCATCATCGCGATGGACGAAAAATACGATATTTTTGGAGTTTGGTTGCTCGCCTTCACGACTGCTTTCGGCGGCGGGGCAATCCGCAACGTCTTGCTCGGCAACCCCGTCAGTTTGATTTGGCAACAAAACGATTTATTTATTCTCTGTTTTCTCGTCGCGCTCCTCATCTTCCTGCTCCCGAGCGTCGTCTTGCCGCATTGGGAAAGATGGGGCGTCATCGTCGATGCGATCGGCTTGGTCGCATTCTCTTTCCAAGGGGCGCAAGTGGCCATCAAATTGGATTTGCCGTTGTCAGCAGCGATTGCGGCAGCCGTCCTGACCGGAGTCGGCGGTGGTGTCGTCCGCGACTTGCTCGCGGGGCGCAAGCCGCTCGTCTTGCAGGCGGAAGTGTACGCGATTTGGGCAATCATCATCGCGGTCGTCACGTACTACTTCCGGCTCGAAGGCGGACTTCCGGTGTATGCGTTATTGATTGTCGTCGCGGCGCTTCGAGTGATATCCTACTATCGGAAGTGGAATTTACCAGCACGAAAAGTGAGATAAGGGGGAAACCATATGAAATTATTACTCATTACCGGTGCTGCCTTGATGGCACTCGGTGTCGCGCTCGGCGCGTTCGGGGCCCACGCATTGAAAGAGCGTCTGGCACCGAACATGCTCGCGAACTGGCAGACGGGGGTCTTGTACCACATGATCCATGCGATCGGCATCATTGCGCTCGCTAGTATTTTGACGAAAGTGAGCATCAGTCAATTCAACACAGCCGGTTGGCTCATGTTTGCCGGCATCCTGTTCTTCTCGGGCAGCTTGTATGTCATGGCACTTACAGGTATCACGAAACTTGGTGCGGTCACACCAATCGGTGGTGTTCTTTTCATCGCGGCGTGGGTGTTCGTCATCATCGGTGCGTTCAAACTTTAACGAAATGTCCATCGAGCGTTAACACTTCGTCTGTATGATTAGACGTGTGAGCCCCCTCGATTTCACACCCGCAACGAACATTCGGTCAGTCCTGTCATCTTCGCCTTGAGCGAGAAGTCAGACTGACCTTTTTTACGTTTTTTGGAAATGGATGAGTTTAGAAAAAATGCTGGAATATGCTTTTTTGAAATAAGGTAAATGATTTGCTATTTTCAGCTACTATGACAGAAACGTTTCAAGCCATAAAAAATCGAAAAAACGTTGAAATACAAAGAAGAGGGAATGCCAACGGCTTTCCCTCTTCTTTGTCGTAATCAAAGTGAAATATAACTTTAACAGGAAAACATTCGAGACTTCGATATAATTAGCCGTGTTGAAACTGAAAAATTAATCGTTTTTGTTACATAGCAAAACGACCGACTTAAATAGAGTATGTAAAACTAGACCGTCAAATTAGAAAGGATGTCTGCATTGATCAATTGGAAACGTACTGTCTCGACACTTACGCTAAGCGCCTTGCTTCTCGGCACGCACTCGGTAGCCGATGCCTCGACGACAATCAAAGAAAAACAAGAGCAACAGAAAAAAGTTAAAGAACAACGCAATAGCGTCAAACAGAATCAATCGAATACGTCTTCGAAAATCGAACAGAACACTAAAGAAATCTCGAAGGTACAAGAAGAAGTCAATAAGATGGACGCTCAGCTTCAAGACATCATCTACGACGTAGCGGCGAAACGCCAAGAAATCAAGCGTACCGAGATGAAGATTGAAGATCTCGAAGCGGACATTAAAGGTTACGAGAAAAAGATGATCGCTCAAGAAAAAATGATGAAAGAGCGGATGGCCACGATGCAAACGAACGGTGGCGGTTCAATCAACTGGGCAGAATTTATCTTTGGATCAAAAAACTTCTCTGACTTGATCACACGCATGATTACGGCTGGTACGATCCAACGTAGCGACCAAGAGTTGTTCAACGACTACGAAGCGACACGTCTGTCTCTTCAAGAAGCACAAGCCGCACTCAAAGCAGAGCGGGCCTCACTTCTAGAGCAACAGAAAGCACTCGAAGTGCGTCAAGCCGAACTCGAGAAGAAGATGAAACAGCGTGAAGCTCGCATCAAAGAACTCGAAGAGAAAAATATCGAATTTGAAACGCAAATCTTCGACCTACAAGAAATCGAAGCGACGTTGATCGCTCAAGAAGAAGCGATTGCAGCTGAAATCGAAGCACAGCGCCGTGAAGAAGAAGAAGCGCGTCGTCGTACGGAAGAGGCAGCACGTCAAGAAGCGGCTCGTAAAGCTGAAGAGGCACGCCAAGCTGAGGCTGCCAAAGCAGCGGCCGCGCAACAAGCCGAAGAAGCGAGAGCTGAAGCTGCACGTCAAGAAGAAGCGGCTAAAGCTGCTGCTGCACAAGCTGCTGCTCAGAAAAAGCAGAACAGTAATACTAATTCCCAGTCATCGTCGTCTTCAAACCAAACGACACAAAATAATGTGACAGCTTCTAAACCGGCTGCACCACCGGCACCTAAGCCTAAGCCAGCACCAAAGCCGACACCAAAACCGGCACCGGCTCCTAAACCGGTACCGACTACGCCGACAGCTTCGGCACCGGCACCATCGAGCGCGAAATTCATTCAACCGACGACTGGTCGTTTCTCGCAAGGTTTCGGACCGGCAAGCGGACAGTTCGGCTATTCGTTCCATAACGGTGTCGATATCGCCGGACCAGTCGGTACACCGATCCGGGCTTCGGCAACAGGAACGGTCATTCGGGCTGGATGGGGTGGCGCTTATGGGAACCACGTCATGATCGCCCACGTCATTGGCGGTCAAGTTTGGACGACTGTCTATGCGCACATGAACTCGGTATCAGTTAGCGCTGGTCAGCGTGTGACGCAAGGATCAAACATTGGAACGCTCGGGAACACTGGAAACTCTTCAGGCCCGCACCTTCACTTTGAAATCCACCAAGGCAGCTACTCATACTCGTCTTCGAGCGCCGGTAGCACCGTCAACCCACGTCAGTTCTTCTAATCCTAAACAAACGAGCACTCGTCAATCGCGACGGGTGCTCGTTTTTGCGAAAAAATAGTGCCCATCCATTGCGGATAGGCACTATTTTTAATTAGCTTGCTCGATGTCGTCTTGTTTTGTGTCAGTCTTACGGAATCGCTCGCGAACGAGATAGATGATCGTTAAGCCGACCAACCATGGGATCCCGAACTTGAGTAAGATGTTGAAATCGGTAAACCATGTCGTGATCATTAAGCTGAGCAGCAGACCGGCACCTAGGAGCGGTAAGAACGGATAGCCAATCATACGGACAGGGAGTTTACGTCCCGTCCATTTTTTGCGGAAGAATAAGTGTGAGACGAAGACCATGAACCATGTGAAGATCGCTCCGAACATCGAGATGCCCATGAGGAACGGATACGACGTCTCCATGAATACTTGAAGCAGTGCCGCGAGGACGATCCCGCCTGTCGAAACGAACAAGGCAGGCATCGGAATCCCGCTGGTGCTTACTTTTTTGAAGATACGCGGTGCGTCGCCGGCTTCGGCGAGCGAGTACATCATGCGCGTCGAGGCATACAATTGCGCGTTCATCGCCGACAAGGCGGCGACCAAGATGACGAAGTTCAAAATGCTAGCCGCGCCAGGCACGTCAAACTGCTGCATGACGAGGACGAATGGGCTTTGATCGATACCAGCCTGCTGCCATGGGATGAGCATGAGCATGATGGCGATCGTAATCAAATAGAAGAACGTCAAGCGGAACACGGTCGCCCGCAGCGCCTTCGGTACGGCGCGGTCCGGGTCTTTCGCCTCGCCGGCCGTGACGGCGACGAGCTCTGTCCCGAGGAAGCTGAAGAGCGAGATGAAGATCGTCACCCACATGCCGTAAAATCCGAAAGCGAAGAACCCTTCATTTCCGGTCGTGATCGATTCGATCGGTGAGCCCGGTTGACCGAACAGTGCGGCCGCACCGAGGACGATGAAAAGAATGATGGCAGTGACTTTGATGAATGATAACCAGTATTCGGTTGTCCCGAACGTATGGACGTGCCGAGCGTTGACGTAGATGAGCAATCCGCCGAACACGGCGACCCAGACGAATCCGTTCACATCCGGGAACCAGTAGCGCATGTAAATCGCGATTGCGCTCACTTCGACCCCGATTGCGAGGACGTTGGCGATCCAGTACGAGTAACGGACCAAGAAGCCGGCGAGCGGATGGACATAACGCTCGGCGATCGTGCCGAACGAGCCTGAAGTCGGATGAGCGACGGTCATCTCGGCGAGACAACCCATGAGCAAGAGGACGATAAACGCCCCGATGGCGTAACTGACGAGCACGCTCGGTCCTGCCGTTTGGATGGCGAGGCCGCTTCCGAGGAAGAGGCCCGTTCCGATGGCGCTGCCAAGCGAGATCATCGTGAGCTGTCGGGTCGACAGTTCACGTTTTAGTTTGCTAGTTTCCAAAGTCAAATCTCCTTTAGTTGAGTGAAGTGTTGTTGGGGACGACTATAGCAGACAAAAAAATCACGTGTCAACTTGCGACGTTCTGAAACATGCGGTCGATTCGTCCGCACTTATAGAAGCAAAGTTTTTTTTGCACACTTTTGTTTGACAGGATGAATCGGGAACGGTATAGTACGAGTTAACTTAACTGAAACGAACAAAAGCGTCGACGAAGAGAAGTAACGACGGTCCCCGCATGACAGAGAGCTGATGGTTGGTGTGAATCAGTATGTGGGACGTCGCGAATGGACTTCCGAGCTCTAAACCGAAATTTTTAGTAGGCTTTAGCGGGTTACCCACCGTTATCACGGGGAAGCGGATGATTGTCCGTGAAGTGGGTTCGACATGAACCAACGAAGGTGGCACCACGGGGTTACTCGTCCTTCTCATAGCGTGAGCTGTGAGTTGGACCGAGTGACCCTTTTTTGTTTTTTAAATTGAATCTTAAATCGATGATTGAGAAGAGTAGCGTGAAGAAGTCTCGTACAGAGAGTCAGGGGTGGTGGGATCCTGACCGAGACCGTCACGTGAATGGGCTCATGAGAGCACGGCTGAATGTTAGTAGGCCGTGACGGCTTCCACCGTTATCAGGATACGATGTGATAGCATCGGAAAGTGGGATCGATTGATCCAACGAGAGGTGGCACCGCGGTCCATACCGTCCTCCATACGACAGACGTCGTATGGAGTTTTTTTATACCCAAATCGCTTAAGGAGGAACGGACATGTTAACACGACTACTGACGAACCAAGTGACGACGACCGAGATGAAACAGGCGGCTTCCGAGTTGTTTCAAGCGGATGAAACGCAAATCACCGAGGTGCTTCTCGCATTGAAAGCACGCGGCGAGACGGCCGAAGAGATGGCGGGGCTGGCCGATTATATCCGTGAAGCGGCGACGTTCCCGGAGACGACGCTCCCTGTGCTCGACGTTTGTGGGACCGGCGGTGACGGAGCGAACACGTTCAACATTAGTTCGACCGTCGCGTTCGTTCTCGCCGGACTTGGTATCCCGGTCGCGAAACATGGGAATCGGAGCGTGTCGAGCCGGTCGGGTAGCGCCGATGTGCTCGAGGCGTTGAATATCCCGATTGTCCAAAGTGCTGACGACGTGTTAGCTGAACTTGAGCGGACGAACTTGAGCTTCTTGTTCGCCCAACATGTCCACCCGATTATGAAACATGTCATGCCGGTGCGAAAACGGCTCGGGACGGCGACGATCTTCAATCAAATCGGTCCGCTGACGAACCCGCTCAAGCCGAGACGGCAATTGATCGGCGTCTACCATCCAGACTTGATTGAGAAGATGGCTACGGCGATGCGCCATCTCGGAGTCGAACGGGGCATGGTCGTCCATGGGGCCGGCGGACTCGATGAGGCGAGCCTCGTTGGTGCGAACGAGGTACTCTTCTTTGACGGAGAGCAGACGGCACGATATCAAGTCGACCCGCGAGACGTCGGGTTGATGCGGGCACCGCTGTCGGCGCTACAAGGTGGTACACCCGAAGAGAATGCGAAGACGCTCGTCGCCGTTTTGAACGGCGCGGCAGGACCGGCGCGGGACGTCGTCTTGTTGAATGCGGCACTCGCATTATGCACATACGGCGCCGTCAAGACGTTACGTGAAGGTGTGGCCGAGGCGAGCCGAAGCATCGACGAGGGCCACGCCGTCCGCGTCCTTAAGCAACTACAAAAAACGGAGGTGGGCGCATGAGCTACTTGACGAAAATTATTGGGACGAAAATCGAAGAGGTCAATCAGATGCAAGACGTCACGGTCACGGCGACAGAGCCGATCTCGTTACAGAGGCTGGTCGCGGACGGGTTTCATATCATCGCGGAAATTAAGCGGGCGTCCCCATCAAAAGGCGTGATTCGAGCCGAACTGGATGTGGCCGAACGGGCTCAGGTTTACGAACGGGCCGGTGCGACGATGATTTCGGTGCTGACGGATACGACGTACTTTAATGGGTCGTTCGATGACTTACGCCAAGTCGCTGACGCCGTCGATATCCCGGTCCTGTGTAAAGACTTCATCATCGATGAACGGCAGCTCGATCGGGCGAAAGCGGCCGGCGCGAGCGCGGCGTTGTTGATCGTCGCGGCGCTGCATCCGACTCGCCTGCACGCGTTGAAGCAACACGCACGCCTGATCGGCCTCGACGTGCTCGTCGAAGTGCACGATGAAGCCGAGCTCCAGACGGCGCTCGAACTTGAGGACGTGCTGATCGGCATCAACAACCGGAACTTGAAGACGTTCGACGTATCGCTTGAGACATCGATTGAATTGATGAAGCGTTATCCGAACGTGGCGTTCGTCAGTGAGAGCGGAGTCAGCACCGGCGAATCAGCGAGCCGACTGCGAGACGCGGGAGCCAAAGCCATTCTCGTCGGAGAGGCGCTTATGCGACAGGATGACCCGACGGCGTTGATTGAGGAGCTGAAGACGTGTTCGTTAAAATATGTGGATTAAAAACAGAAGCAAGCGTGACGGCGGCGGTTGAAGCCGGGGCCGATGCGATCGGCTTCGTGTTCGCGAACAGCTCACGCCAAGTCGATGTGACGACGGCGAAACGGCTACGGCAGTTGATCCCGAATCACGTCCGTGTCGTCGGAGTGTTCCTCGACCCGACGCTTGAGGAGGTCGAGACGGCGATCACGTGTGGATTGACGGATATCCAACTGCACCGGCGCACGTTGCCGTTTGAATCGTTCCGGCAGTTCAATCTGCCGATCATCGAAGCGAGTAGCAAGACAGAGGCAGATATCGTCTTACTGGATGCACCGACGCCCGGAAGCGGGGAGACGCTCGACTGGTCACAGTTGGAACGCCCCAAGCGAACGTTCTGGCTCGCCGGTGGTTTGACGGCCGATAACGTGAGACAAGCGATGCATGACGTACGGCCTGACGGGGTCGACGTCTCAAGCGGTGTCGAGACAGATGGAGAGAAAGATATCGATAAAATTCGCACGTTCATCAGACGTGCCAAGGAGGAAACACCATGTACACACAACCAGTGAACGGAAAGTTTGGCCCGTACGGAGGAAAGTATATACCGGAAACACTCATGCAAGCAGTTGAAGAACTCGAGGTGGCTTATGAGGAAGCGAAGTTAGATCCTGAATTTCAAGAACGCTTCGACGAGTTGCTCAGCGAATACGTCGGACGGGAGACGCCGCTCTACTATGCGGAGAACATGAGTCGACGCCTCGGGACGAACGTCTACTTGAAACGTGAGGATTTGAACCATACCGGTGCCCACAAGATCAACAACACGATCGGGCAGGCGCTTCTCGCCAAGCGGATGGGGAAACAGAAAATTGTCGCTGAGACCGGTGCCGGACAACATGGTGTGGCGACGGCGACGGTGTGCGCGCTGCTCAACTTAGAATGTACGATTTTCATGGGTGAGGTCGATGTCGAGCGGCAAGAGTTGAACGTGTTTCGGATGGAACTGCTCGGGGCGACGGTCATTCCGGTCAAGTCAGGCAGCCGAACATTGAAAGATGCGGTCAACGAGGCGTTACGCTACTGGGTCAAACACGTTGACGATACGCACTACGTCATGGGCTCTGTACTTGGACCACACCCATTCCCGACGATGGTACGTGACTTCCAAAGTGTGATCGGAACAGAGACGCGGCGTCAAATTTTAGATAAGACCGGACGCTTGCCGGATGCCGTCATCGCTTGCGTCGGTGGTGGCAGCAACGCCATGGGGATGTTCTACCCGTTCTTGAATGACGAGGATGTCGCCTTGTACGGTGTCGAGGCAGCAGGAAGCGGCGTCGATACGGACAAGCATGCGGCGACGCTCACGAAAGGTGAGGTCGGCGTGCTCCACGGCTCGCTCATGTACGTGCTCCAAGATGGGGCCGGACAAATCCAAGAAGCGCACTCGATCTCGGCCGGCCTCGATTATCCTGGGGTCGGACCAGAACATAGTTTCTTGAAAGACATCGAGCGTGTCCGTTACGCGGCGGTCACCGATGAGGCAGCGTTAGAGGCATGTATGTCACTCAGTCGACATGAGGGCATCATTCCGGCACTCGAGTCGTCACATGCGCTCGCCTATGCCGAGACGCTCGCCGCGACGATGGACGAGGACGATTTGCTCGTCATCTGTCTGTCAGGCCGAGGCGATAAAGATGTGCATACGATTCGAGAAAGGGTGGGACGGAAATGAGCTTAGAGACAGCGATTCGAAATAGAGACGGGGCAGCGTTCGTCCCTTACATCATGGCCGGAGACGGCGGACTCGATCAACTCATTCCGACGATCGAACGGCTTGAAGCGATGGGCGCGACGGCGATCGAGCTCGGGATCCCGTTCTCAGATCCGGTAGCGGACGGGCCGATCATCGAGGCGGCGGGGATGCGTGCTCTCGCGAACGGCGTGACGCTCTCTAGTGTGTTGGATTATTTAATAGAAGGAACTGAGCGTTTCTCAGTCCCGATCGTCCTCATGACATACTTGAATCCGGTGTTCCGGTTCGGAATCCAACCGTTCTTCGACCGTGCGGCCGCATGCGGCGTCAGCGGTGTCATCATCCCCGATTTGCCGTTCGAAGAGAGCCTCGAACTATTCGCAGGGATCGAACGGAACGGGGTCGCGGTCGTCCCGCTCGTCACATTGACGAGTAACAAACAACGAATCGACACGATCTTAAGTCAGGCCGAGGGGTTCGTCTACGCGGTGACGCTCAAAGGGACGACCGGAAAAGTCGACGCGTTCCCGGACGAACTGCTCGCCCATTTGCGCTCGTTGACAGAACGGTCTCCGGTCCCGGTACTCGCCGGATTCGGTGTCCATCGGGAAGACCAAGTACAAGCGCTCGGTGAGGCGTGTGACGGGGTCGTCGTCGGCAGTTTCATCGTCGAGGCGCTCCACGCCGGACGCGAGCAAGACGTCGCCGATTTGATCGCAGCGGCGCGTCGAGTCAAAGCATAAAACAAGGACCGTGCCTCGGGCACGGTCCTTGTTCGTTCATAGCTCGACGCGTTCAAGCCCGTCTTCGCCGAACTTGCGATCGAGTTGGTCGTGACGATACGTCGAGGCGAGGACGTACAATAAGTCGCCCGGCTCAATTTTCGTTTGACCCGTAGGCGGGATGAGGTAGTCTTTGCGGACGATCGCATTGACGACCGTGTTCGGCGGTAACGTGATGTCGGCGAGCGTGCGTCCGATCATCGATGACGTTTCTGTCGCCACGTACGGAACGAGCTGATGCTGCGACTGTTTACTCGACACGAGCGCGATCGTATACGGTGAGCGAATCTTATCCGGCCCGAGCAGGTTCAGTCTGGCCGCGAGCGGTGTGAGCGTCGTTCCTTGAATCAACGCGCTCGTCACGACGACGAAGAAGACGGCGTTGAAGATGAGTTGGCTGTTGTCGATCCCGGCGATGAGCGGAAACGTCGCTAGCACGATCGGGACCGCTCCTTTTAGGCCGGCCCAGGAGATGAACAGTTTTTCCTTATGCGTGAACGGCATCGCGATCGTCGATAAGTAAACGGCGATCGGACGGGCGACGAACATGAGGAAAAATGAAATCAACAGCCCTTTCCAAATGAGTTCTGGGTCGAACAGTTGTTTCGGATAGACGAGAAGGCCGAGGATGACGAACATGATAATTTGCATGATCCAAGCGAGCGCCTCCGAAAATTGGACGATGGTCACTTCGTGGGCGGTGTGGGCGTTCCCGACGATCATCGCGGCAAGATAGACGGCAAGCAAGCCGCTGCCGGCGAAATAGGCGGCCACTCCATACGTCATGAACGCCATCGAAATCATGAGGACGGCGTGCAGGCCGCTCGACTCAAGGCGCAAGTGATTGAGCATGAGCCGTGACAGGTTCCCGAGCATGTACCCGGCGAACGCCCCGACGATGATCTGGAGGATGAACATCCCAATGCCGTCCCAAATCGTCGTGTCCGGTTTCAACATGAAGTCGAGAGCGAGGATCGTTAAAAACATCGCCATCGGGTCATTCGTGCCGGACTCGGCTTCGAGTGTCGCGCCGACTTTCGGTGCGATATTCTTTCCTTTAAAGGCGGCGAATACGGCGGCAGCATCGGTCGAGCCGATGATGGCACCGAATAGGAAAGACTCAATCCAGTCGAAACCGAATACGAAACGAACGGCTACGGCGACGAATCCGGCCGTCAATAAGACGCCGATCGTCGCGAGCGAGGCGGACGGAGCGAGGACACTCCGAATCGAGGCCCATTTCGTCTGCAGACCACCTTCGAACAAAATAACGATCAGAGCGGAGATTCCAATCATCTGGGCAAGGTTCGAGTCATCGAAGAAGATTAAGCCGGTGACGTCACTGCCCATGACCATGCCGATCCCCATGAACAGAATCAACGCAGGAAGGCCAAAACGGGTGGACACGCGCGTGGCCAAAACTCCCGCGACGAGGAGGAGACCGAACAAGAGGATTGAAACGTCTGTACTTAAAATAGGTGCAGTCAAACACATCACTTCCCTTTGAAATTGTCACTTTTCACATAGATTATTAAGTTCATTATACCATGAAACCGTTATGAAATAAGAATGAACGTATCGTCAATTATGCTAATTGGAATAGTCGGATATCGGTGTGGTACATTAGGAGTATCAAAGGGGGATTCATATGGCTAAAATTCACGTCTTGCATGAAAACAATGAGTGGACGGACCATCTCGTCAAACGGCTCGAGGAGTTATCGCTTCCATATGAACTGTGGCATTTAGATGAAGGAATCATCGATATTGAAGCGACGCCGCCAGATGGTGTGTTCTATAACCGGATGAGTGCGTCGTCACATACGCGCGGGCATCGCTACGCGCCAGAGCTGACGGAAGGGGTACTTGCCTGGCTCGAGGCGAACGGACGGACCGTCTTCAACGGGACACGGGCGATTCGCCTCGAAGTGAGCAAGGTCAACCAGTATACGGCGCTTCGTCAAGAAGGGATCCGTGTGCCGAGGACGATCGCTGCCGTCGGAAAAAAACAAATCATCGAGGCGGCCGAGAAGCTTGGCATGAGCCCGTTCATCACGAAGCATAACCGGGCTGGTAAAGGGCTTGGCGTGCAGCTGTTCCATTCGATTGAGGCGTTGAAAGGGTATGTGTACGGACCGGCGTTCGAGGACTCGGTCGATGGCATCACGCTCATCCAACAATATATCGAAGCGCCGAAACCGTTCATCACGCGCTGTGAATTTATCGGCGGAAAGTTCCTCTACGCGGTACGGGTCGACACGTCGGAAGGGTTCGAACTATGCCCGGCGGATGCGTGCTCGATTGAAGACCAATTCTGCCCGGTCGGCGAGACGCCGCCGGCCAAATTTGAAATCGTCGACGGGTTTGCCGATCCGATCATCGATCAACTAGAAGCGTTCTTGGTAAAAAATAATATCGCAGTCGCGGGGATCGAGATTATCGAAGACCGTGACGGTAACGTCTATGCGTACGACGTCAACACGAATACGAACTATAACTCGGACGCGGAAGCGAAGGCAGGTCAATACGGCATGCTAGAACTCGCGACGTTCCTTGGCGACGCGCTTCACGCGAAGACAAAATAAGGGTCAGGCTTTCGCCTGACCCTTTCGCTGTGTATGTTGTAATTGTTGTTCAAATCGAATTTGGACTAGCTCTGCTGTCGGGGTCATTCGTTCAATGAACGAATCTAAACGTTTTGCAGTGTCTCGATCTGATTCCTTGAACACGCGCATCGTTGTTCACCTCATTGATCATTGTTGTAAGTGCCTCTACAACGATGTTTCCCGAGGGGGTCGATGCGTAAACCTCAATCAACCGAGGAATGTGCCGAGTTCTTCTTTTGGAAGGATGTTTCCGACGTAGAAGTCACCAAACTCCCCATATTTGGCGCTGACTTCATCGAAACGCATCTCGTAAACAATCTTCTTAAATTGGAGCGAGTCTTCCGCGAAGAGCGTGACGCCCCATTCCCAGCCGTCAAATCCGGTCGATCCGCCGATGAACTGCTGGATCTTGCCGGCATAGCTGCGGCCGATCATGCTGTGACGGTACATGAGGTCTTTCCGCTCGTCCATCGACAGCGTATACCAGTTGTCCTCGTCACGGCGCGCCTTGCTCATCGGATAGAAGCAGATGTGGGCTGCTTTCGGCAACGTCGGGTACAAGCGCGAGCGGATGTGCGGGTTCTCGTATGGATCTCCGTCACCAGAGCCACGGTACATGCCGAGCTCGATGACCGAGACGTAAGAGTACGATGGGATCATATAGTCGTACAGTTTCGTCTTACGAAGGGCGAGTTCGACTTGCTCGAGCTCTTTGAACGTCGGACGAAGGACCATGAGGACGACGTCCGCTTTTTGACCGAGGATTGAATAGAAGGCGTGACTGCCTTCTCCGCGTGTTTCGACGTCTTCAAGCGAGGCGAGGAAGGCGACGAACTCCTCAATCATTTCTTGACGCGCCTCTTTGTCGACTGCTTTTAGGCGTGTCCAATCGATCGAGCGGAAATCATGGAGCGTATACCAACCGTCTAATGTGGCGGCTGCGTGCTGTGTTTCGGTTGTCGGTGCTGGACGTTCTGACATGAAAAAACTCCTTTCAAGACTTGGCTTCGCTGTTTATTTTACCACAGACACTTTACCGCCTGGCAAATTTGGCGCTGTCTGTGAGGGTAATCACAATCGAGACCGGGGAAAGGAAAAAGCGGACACAGAAATGTAAACGGCTTCACAGCAACCTGTATCAGTCATAAATACATAACTGTTCTATTCATATAATGACTGATTTCAAGCGATTTATGACGATATGGGCAGAATAGTTTATTTTAAAAAAAGGACTGTGTATAATAAAACACGCATACGGACAATTGTGTCCTAAAGAGAAAACATAGATATCTTCCAATCGAAAAGGAGTTCACTTACCATGAAATTATTTGACACGTTGAAGCAAAAAGTCAGCCCGATTCGTCCGACCATCGTCTTAGCAGAAGGCGTCGATGAGCGCGTCCTTGGAGCTGCAGTCCGTTTAAAAAATGACGGCATGGTCAACCCAATCGTCGTCGGTCCGAAAGCGGACATCGATGCAGTCGCAGCGAAACACGGCTTTGATATCTCGAACTTGACACAGTACGACCCAGCGACATACGAAGATATCGACACGCTCGTCGAATCGTTCGTCGAACGCCGTAAAGGCAAAGCGACGGCTGAACAAGCTCGTGAATTGTTGTCGTCAGATGTGAACTACTTCGGTACGATGCTCGTCCATACGGGCAAAGCGGAAGGTCTCGTCTCGGGTGCGATGCATGCGACGGCCGACACGGTCCGTCCGGCACTTCAAATCATCAAGATGCAAGAAGGCATCAAAAAGACGTCAGGTGTATTCATCATGGTACGTGACGATGAGCAATACGTCTTCTCGGACTGTGCGATCAACATCGCACCGGATGCGGCCGACCTTGCCGAGAACGCCTACTTGTCAGCGTTGACGGCGAAGACGTTCGGCATCGAGCCGCAAGTCGCGCTCCTCAGCTTCTCGACGAAAGGTTCGGCGAAGTCGCCTGAAACCGAGAAAGTCATCGAAGCGACGCGTCTCGCCAAAGAGAAAGCGCCAAACCTTCCAATCGATGGTGAGCTTCAGTTCGACGCAGCGTTCGTCCCGAGCGTGGCAGCGAAGAAAGCACCGGGCTCTGACGTCGCCGGTAACGCCAACGTGTTCGTCTTCCCGAGCCTCGAAGCCGGGAACATTGGCTACAAGATGGTTCAACGTTTCGGCGGATTCGAAGCGATCGGACCGATCTTGCAAGGTCTCAACAAGCCAGTCAATGACTTGTCGCGTGGCTGTAATGAAGAAGACGTCTATAAATTGACGCTCATCACAGCGGCACAAGCGATTGACGAGCGCAACGAAGCGTAAGTCAGAAGCATCTTCCCACAGCGGAGGATGCTTTTTTTGATGCGTAGTTGTAAACTATTGGAAAAGGAGGCGGTCACATGGAGGAGATTGAGGGAGCCATCACTTTACCGGAAGGACATCGCTACGCCATGTTCGGCGGTGGAGATGATTTTCCGATTAAAACTTACTATGAGGGTGTGTTTGAAGAAGTGTTCGTCGCGTACCATCCGTTTCTCGGACCGATAGAAGATCCTAAAGCAATTGACCGATATGTCGAGATGAACAAAAACGAAGTGGAACAGCATTTTCGTGCCGTCGCATGGGAAGATATGCGCCGCCAACTTGGTTTTGAAGACGTCAAACGTATCGATCACGCACTCCGAACGATGATTGGGGCGTTGAAACCGCATGCCGAAGATAAAGAAGGCGCAAATCGAATCATCGAATTTTGCGAGCGCGAGAATTTACTCCCACCTGGCGAAGGCGAGCTGTCTGATTTCTTAAAGAATCGGGTATTAAGGGCGCTTCTGGAGACGGGAGAAGAATGGATATGGAGCGGCGACGAGTTTTGTACGGAGCGCCATCTTATCAACATTCGAGAAGTTCTTGCAGCCGATACATGGGACATGAATCATCGCACGTTTTTCGGCTATCAGCATGATTGGCTCATCGTACCGCCGTGGGATAGCCACTTCACTTTATTTTGCGGCAGTCAGTCTTGGGTAAGTGACATGGTCGAACGTTGTGGTCTGAAAGGTTTCTACTGCGATGACGAGACGACCATCAATTGGAGTTTGTCCGACACGAAACTGAGGTAAACTAGTAGGGGATAACAATTTAAGGGGGAAACAGCATGCAAAGCATCCATGCAACCGAATTACGTGAAAAGCTTGAGAACGGGGAGTCGCTCCACATCATCGACGTGCGCGAACAAGACGAGTACGACGCGGGCCATATCCCGAACGTGCCGCTCTATCCGCTGTCTGAATTCCCGGGCGTGACCGAGAAGCTCGCGCAAGACAACGTCTATCACGTCATCTGTCGCTCGGGCGGACGCAGCCAGACGGCGTGCGACTATTTGGAATCGGAAGGGTTCAAAGTCGTCAACGTCGAGGGCGGCATGCTCGCTTGGGACGGTGACGTCGAAGCGTGATGCTCGACAATCCGTGGGTCGTCATTCCGCTCTTGATCGTCCTCTATTTGACGGTGTACGCGTTCGTGAAGCGTCTCGACTGGAACAGATGGCGCACCATCTGGGCGGTGTGGATCGTCCTGATCGTCCTTTTGTTGACGATCCGCCTCATACAAAGTGTGTAAAAAAACGAGTGAAGCCAAGTACATGGCTTCACTCGTTTTTAGTTGTCACGTTTATCGAACGTGATTGACGCGATCGCGTCGTGCTGGTGGATCGACTCTTCGTTTCGGCATTCGACGAAGAAGTTGACGACTTGTTTCATCTCGTACAAGTCGGCTGCAATCAAGCGGACCATATCTTCTACGAAACGTGGGTTTTCGTAAGCGATTTCTGTAGCCCGTTTCTCATCCGGACGTTTTAAGACCGGGTGAAGTGGTGCCGATGCGTTCGACTCCGCCGCATCGAGCAATGCGAGTCTCCAGTCGAAGCCGTCGAGCGACGCTTCGTCAAGACCGGCTTCGATTGTGATGTAGCCGCGCTGGTTATGGGCGCTGTATTCGCTGATCTCTTTTGAACATGGGCATAGCGTCGTCACGTTGATGACGAGACCGACCGTCACGCTCGCCATACCCGTCTCGAGGTTGTACGTCACGTTGTGCATGACGTCAGCGTTCATAAGACCGCTGAGGCCCGTCGCCGGTGCTTTCCGGCTGAAGAACCATGGGTAGCGGACCGTCAATTGACCTTCCGTTTGTTCCATACGCTCGGCGAGTTCTTGGGCGAACTCGATGAGCGAGCGGTTTGATAACGTCCAGCCTTGCGTATGGTACGCGTCGAGCTGTTCCGTCAAGCGGGACATGTTGATGCCTTTACGATCTTGGACGAGTGATGTCGTTAATTCAAACGTTGCGACCGTCGCTTGGATGCCGTCTGGAGTTTCGATGTTGACGGGATGTTTGACGTTCGAGATCCCGACGCTGTCGAGTGCGAACAAGAAGTTCTTAGGTGTATTTTGAAGATCGACCATTTTATCTTTTTCTGTCGGTTTCGTACCTTTGACCGGCGGGACCGAGCCGAATAGTTTATGTCGTTCTGCTTTAGTAGGTAAAGCGACATGGCTTGTAGACATAATCGGATTCTCCTTTTTTAAGAGGGCAAATGACCGCCACTCGTTCTTGTTAGGATTTTATCACGAAATGGATACAAACTGGGTATCATTTTGCTTCGCGAACGTGCTTTGAACCTGCTCCGCGGAAAAAACTTCAGACATTGAATAAAAGAAGATTGATTTAATTTGCGCACGGGAATAAAATGTTCCTGTGAACTTAAAAATAGATCACTGTTAAATATGAAGGAACACAAACAAAAAGGGGATGTTTTAATGGATTGGCAGTTAATCCTGCAGTACGCCTGGATCATCGTCGTACTCGTCGGTCTTGAAGGGCTACTATCTGCAGACAACGCGCTCGTGTTGGCCGTCATGGTCAAGCACTTGCCGCGGACAGAACAGAAGAAAGCGCTATTCTACGGTTTATTAGGAGCGTTCGTCTTCCGCTTCATCGCATTATTCTTAATCTCGTTCTTAATCAACGTCTGGCAAGTCCAAGCACTCGGTGCCCTTTACTTGATCGGGATGAGCGCGCGACATCTATATATGACGTATAAGGCGCGCAAGATGGATCCAAGACAAGACCTCGCTGCCGAGGCGAAAGAAGAGACGGCAATTACCGAGAAGCCGGTCACGAAAAAAGAGTTTTGGTGGACGGTCGTAAAAGTCGAGTTCGCCGACATCGCTTTCGCGGTCGACTCGATCTTGGCAGCGGTCGCACTCGCAGTCAGCTTGCCGCCGCTCGGTCTTGGAGAGATCGGTGGAATCGACTCAGGTCAATTCTTCGTCGTCTTGACGGGTGGACTCATCGGGGTCATCTTGATGCGATTCGCGGCCCGCGTCTTCGTGAAGTTGCTGCATCAACGTCCGACACTGGAGACGGCCGCCTTCCTCATCGTCGGCTGGGTCGGTGTGAAGTTGACGGTACTCGTCCTCGAACACCCTGGCTTCAAGGAATTGATTGCCGGTACACCGTTCGCGTTCATGGGTCTTCCAGACGGTTTCGTCCACTCGTTAGGTTGGACACTGTTCTTCTGGTCGGTCATGGTTGGGATTGCTGTTTGGGGTTGGTTCTCTTCCAAACCGACAGCGGTCAAGCATTAAAAAAAATCCTGTCTTTCGCGTATGCGGAAGGCAGGATTTTTTGTTAGGCAGTCACGTCTTGCTTCTCGTAGATCGGCACCCAGCCTTCTGTTGTCACGAAGATGCGGACGGCGACGACTTGGCGGTCGTCTTGGAGCGTGAAGTAGTGGCGCGTGTTCACCGGGACCGAAATCAAATCGCCCGGATTGAGTTCGATGTTGAAGTAGCCACGTTCGGCGTCGTCGATGGCGAAGATGCCGTGCCCGCTGACGATGAAGCGGACCTCGTCGTCCGTATGATGGTGTTCCTTTTGGAAGTTGACAAGCAGTTCGTCCAAGTTCGGTGTCGCGTCAGACAGCGAGATGACGTCGGCCGTTTGATAGCCGCGGCGCTCCGACACGTCTTGAATCTCGTCACGGAACGTTGCGAGGATGGCTTGCTTGTCGTCGTCCGTCAGTTCGTAGTTTTCTTGAAGCGCGATCGGAAGTTTAGCGATGTCCCACTGCTCATACAGGATACCACGCGATTCTAAAAATACGTTCACTTCAGTTTGGTCGACGAGACGCTCTTCAGTTTGTTGAAAATAGACAGTTGCCATAGATAGTTCCTCCTTATGAATGGACGCCTAAGGCGCGTAGTTTTAGCGTGTAGCTGAACAAAAATTCGTATGCTTCTAAATAGCGCTTCGCCGCAGCCGGCGTCTCGCCCCAGACCGTGATGCCGTGATTACGGATGAGGACGGCACCGGCGCTTGAATGGACGTGAGGCGCGAAGGCGGCCGCGAGCGTCGGGATGTCGGCATGATTGTCGATGATTGGGACCCGGACGACCGCGTCCTCTTCCCAATACCCGAGTGCCTTGATGATCTCTTGCCCCGTGAAGACGACCTCACCGTTCACGGCATGGAGCTCGGAGATGACGTTGTTGTCGACCGTATGTACGTGGAGTGAACACGCCGCCGCGGTCTTGTTGAACACCTCGACGTGTAACAGCGTCTCAGCGGACGGTTTACCAGTTTGTTCGCCAAGTAACCTGCCGGCCGCGTCGACGAGGACGAAATCGTCCGCGGTCCGTTTTCGTTTATCGCGTCCGCTCGCCGTGACGAGGAAGGTCAGCGGGTCGTCGGAGACACGAATCGCCAAATTGCCACTCGTTCCGGGGAACCAGTCGCGCGCGGCGAGTTCGTCTTTAATGTCGGCGAGTTCAAGCCAACGTGCGGTCACGCTCATACGTGCACCTCCTTCATGTGATGGGTGATGTCGTCGAACGTCTCGAACGGGGCGTAGGCGATGCCTTCTGCTTCACAGAGCGTGATGAGTTGCCCACGGGCGTAGACGAAATCGGCCCGTTTGGCGATCTCGAAGTCGGTCACCGAGTCACCGATGACGATCAAGCGATCAACGGGATCGACGATCGTCCGGGCGATTGTCGGTTTGCAGCAACCACAATCATTCGTGCAATGCGCGTCACAGGCGTAGGGCCAGTCGACGCGTACCGTCTCGCCTGAGAAGTCGGCGACGTTACAGTAGATGTGGTCCGGCGCGACGTGGTCTTGCAAGATCGGGTGCACGAAAAAGTCCATGCCGCCGCTGACGACGTCGAACTTCCAGCCATGTTCTCGGATCTCTTCCAAAAATGCTGGGAAACCTGGGCGCAAGGTGATGCGGTCCAGCAAGTAGTCACGGTACGCCGAAGCGTCAGCGCTCGGCAACAGCTGGAACATCTGCCCGACCCCGGAGCGGATCGAGATGTCTTGAGCGAGCACATCGTCTTTGAGCGCGTGCCATTCGGGCGGTGCGAACGCCCGCATCAAAGCGATGATGTTGTCCTCGGCCGTGATCGTCCCATCGAAGTCACACAAGATGTGAATCGTCATTGTTTTGACCACGCCTTTAACGCGGCCTCGAGCTCGTTCGTCTGGCTCGCCACGCCCAATACTTGCTCAATCGCTTGTCGGAACGCCCGGGCCCCGGCGGCCGCGCCGTCTGGGTGACCGTGGATGCCGCCGCCGGCGTTGATGACGACGTCTGTGCCGAAATCACGGATGATGTCCGGGACGAGCCCCGGATGGATGCCGGCCGACGGGACCGGTAGAATCGGCTTCGCCCAGTGCGGCCGAGCACTGCTATCCCGAATCGCGAACGCCTCATCGGATGGTGTCGCAAGTGAACCGTATGGGGACGGGAACAGCGTCAAGTCGGCCCCCGCGAGGCGGATCAATTTTCCGAGCAAGAGCGAGTGGCTGATCGAGCCGGTCAAGGCGCCGGCGAACGCCGGGTGCGCCAAAATCGGGACGTTAATTGTTGGATCGCTCGCGAGTTCGCGGAGTGTGTCGAGCCCGTATGTATAGACGTTGAACAACAGTGCCGTCGCGCCCGCCTCGATCAAGCGGAGCGCTTGGTCACGCAGCCCGAACACCGGACCGCTGAGCGTGATGGCATAGAGCGAACGTTTCCCGGTCGTTTCGAACTGTTCTTGGATGACGGCCGCTCCGATTTTAGCTCGTTCAAGCGACGGAGTGAGCGGGTTGTCGTATAGGATTTCATCATCTTTGACGATGTCGATGCCGCCGGCGAGCTGGTCTCGAAGTTGCTGTTCTAAGAAGCGTAAATCACGGCCGATGATCCCTTTAAAGATGCTCATGACGAGCGGGCGATCATGGACGTCGAGCAACTCACGAACGCCTTGAACACCGAACTTTGCTCCGGGGAATTCAGATGCAAGCGTTTCGGGTAACGTTAAGTCGATCAAGCGTACCGAGTCATCGAGCGATAATTTCCCGAACGTCGTCGTCAAGATGGATGAGAAGTCGGGCGTGACGTTATGGAGCGGATAACGGATTGTGAAGCGGCTCGTCGTTTCCGTATGCGTCGTTGAGACGATCTCGCCCCGATACGCCTTTAATTGTTCTTGCTCTAGGTGAGGCAGTTCCGTCCACGTGCCGACGGTCAGTTCGAGGGCGATTTTCTCGGCGACAGTCGCGACGCGGTCCGTCCGGCTGATTTCATATGTGGCAGTAATACTCATGTTCGTTCCTCCTTCCGGTCAAACAAAAAATGACCCCATGCCGAGGCAAGAGGTCATCATAAAAAAATGAACTCTTATCTCTCAGCTTACGCTGCAAGAATTAGCACCGTGCCCAATCGGGTCGGTTGCTGCGACATCATCGGGCTTGTCCCCTCCGTCTGCTCTTGATAAGAATGTATTTTGAAGTTGTGAAATTTAATTGAATTTTGTCACACAATATCCGGTTCGTCAATTCCTTTTTTTGAGAAAAAAAGTTTGAGTTCGTTGTTACCATATATGCATAAAAAAAGTGACCGTTGCTCCAGCAAATTGCCGTTGACAAAGGTGGGGTCGAGTCCGTATTATTCATCACAACAAGTTCACACAATCGAATACGACACTCTTATCGCGAGTTGGCAGAGGGAATTGGCCCGATGACGCCGCAGCAACCG
The DNA here is from genome assembly GCF_004336795.1 of Exiguobacterium sp. SH4S7. Classification (NCBI taxonomy): domain Bacteria; kingdom Bacillati; phylum Bacillota; class Bacilli; order Caryophanales; genus Exiguobacterium; species Exiguobacterium sp. SH4S7. The sequence continues at coordinate 275,876 of NZ_SJUT01000003.1, read as the reverse complement.
ACCAGTAGGCACGGTGCTACATCCACCAGACATACGTCTGACAGATGAGAGGAACAACCGTTACGGCTGTGCCTCTTTCTCGCGGAGAAAGGGGCTTTTTTTGTGGGGAATATACCGAAAGGGGAAACAGACATGGCTTATCAACCATTTACAGAACAGACAGTCGTCGAGCACGTCAGAACGTTAGGGTTACTCGAAGATGGGGGCATCGCGCATTGCGAGGAGATCGGGGACGGCAACTTGAACCTCGTCTTCCGCATCCGTCAAGGCGAAACGAGCCTCATCGTCAAGCAGGCGCTACCGTATGCGAAAGTCGTCGGCGAGAGTTGGCCGCTCACACTTGAACGGGCGTGGATCGAGCAGCTCGCGTTGCGCGAATTCGCCAGCGTCGTCCCGCGTTTCGTCCCGGTCGTTCTCGGCAGTGACCGGACGCTCGCCTACACGATTTTAGAAGACTTGTCCGACTTTGATATCGTCCGGACGGGCTATTTGGAAGGGAAAACGTATCCTGAACTTGCCCGTCACATCGGTGAGTTTTTAGGACAGACGTTGTTTGAGACGTCCGACTATGCGGCCGGCCCGATTGAGAAGAAGCGGAAAGAACGGGATTATTACAACCCGGAACTATGCGATATCACTGAAAAACTGATCTTCACCGATCCGTACAAAGATGCCGAATCGAACAACATCGAAACCGCGCTCCGTCAGGACGTCGAAGCGCTTTGGCGTGACCAGAAATTGAAAGTGGAGGTCACGAAACTGAAAGTCGGTTTCGTCACGAAACACGACGCGCTCTTGCACGGGGACTTACATACAGGCAGCATCTTCGCGACGCAACAAGAGACGAAAGTCATCGATCCGGAGTTCGCTTTTTATGGACCGTTCGGCTTTGACATCGGGCAAATCGTCGCCCATTTGACGCTATCGACGTTCCATGACCCACTCAAACGGTTCGAACGGTTCACGGACGTATTGACGGTATGGGAGACGTTTGAGAAGACGTTCCGGACGAAGTTTGAGACGGCGGTCGAACCGTTCAACACGGACGGATTCGTCGATGAGCTACTTCAAACCATCTTTAGCGACACGATCGGCTATGCCGGATGCGAACTGATTCGCCGCGCCATCGGCCTCGCAGGAGTCAATGACCTCGAGACGTTACCGGAAACGGTCCGGCTCGAGCGGAAACGGGAAGCGCTCACGCTCGGCACGACGCTCATTAAACAGCGCCACGATATCCGTTCGATCGATGATTTAGTGACGCTGTTAGCGGGGGTACGCGTATGACAGTCCAAAACATTCGCTTCGACCCGAACCGGGACGAGCTCGTCATTTTAGACCAAACGTTACTGCCCCATGAGGAGCGGTACGTGACGATCGCGACGCTCGAACAGGCGGAGCACGCCATCGAGACGTTACAAGTCCGAGGCGCGCCGGCCATCGCCTATTTCGGCGCATTCGTGCTCGCGAAAGAAGCGGTCCGGCTTCAAGATGACCCGGACTTCACACGCCGGCTCGACCTCGTCGGCCGTCGGTTGATCGCGACCCGTCCGACGGCGGTCAATCTGCAAAACGTGATCGAGTCGCTTCTCGGATTCAACGTCGGAGACGACTTTGAAAGGATCGCGACTGACATCAAACATCGGGCCATCGCGCTGTTCGAGCGAGACGTCGACACGTATCGGGCCATCGGGGAGCATGCGCTCACGGTGCTGCCAGCAGGGGGGAACGTCTTAACGATCTGTAACGCCGGGGCGATCGCGACGTCGCGTTACGGGACTGCGCTCGCTCCGTTTTACGTCGGGAAAGAGCGAGGTATCGCGTTTAACGTCTTCGCTTGTGAGACGCGGCCGCTCCTCCAAGGGGCACGCCTGACCGTCTGGGAACTCGACCAGGCCGACATCGACGTCACGCTCATCACCGACAATATGGCCGCTTGGACGATTCAGGCGAAAGGGGTCGACGCCATCATCGTCGGCGCTGACCGCATCACACGGACGGGTCACGTCGCCAATAAGATTGGCACGCTTCAGCTCGCCGTCCTGGCTAAACATTACGGGATCCCGTTTTACGTCGCGGCCCCGCATTCGACGTTCGATTTGACGGCGGACGATGTGATTCAAATCGAGGAGCGGAGCGCGCTAGAAGTGACCCATATCGGCGGACAACCTACGGCGCCGGTCGGGATCACCGTCTTTAACCCGGCGTTTGACGTCACACCGCCTGAACTGATCACCGGACTCATCACCGAAGCGGGCGTGTTCGAGCCGAATGAAGCAGCGATCACACACCATGTAGGGGGAACGGTTCACGTGTGAAACAGCAGCTCCGTGCTTGCCCGAACGATGAAGTGTGACCGTCTTGGTATGAGACGGGAATGGCCAGATTTACTTAGTCGACAAAGGCACCGGGCAGCAGAAAAGCCCTCAGAATCTATCCTGAGGGCGCTTTTTGCGTTCTAATGCGATGAAGTCGAACGTACTCCCGTTCGTGTCTTGTTGAAACGAAGCCACTTGTCGAAACCCGCAAGCTTCATACACGCGAATCGCCCGCGCGTTGAACGTGGCAACCGACAAGGTGATACGATTTGGGTCGAACGTAGATTCGATGAAATCAAGAATCGAGGTGACGAACGCTCGTCCGGTCCCGTTTCCGGTCAGACCTGGCTTCATGCCTAAACCGAGGTCAATCGTATCGGCGTCTGTTTGATGCACGCTAACGAAACCGACCAGTTCGCCATCGTTCGTGATGGCGAATACCGATTGCCCTCGTTGTTCGGTGTCTAAAAACTCGGCCAAGTCGTCTTCGTCAGCCTCCATATCGTAAAAAGCATACTCTCCATCGTAATGCCAACTGAAGGCGATTGTTTCGGCCTGCGCTTGTGTCATCAAAGCGAACTTATACGTCATAGTGATTTCCTCGTTTCAAAAGGATAGATAGGTGCTACACTTTCGATAGTACCATCAATTCAAGAAGTGAGGTGACCACATGGGAATCAAACTAGATATGGTCGGCATCGTCGTCGAGGATATGAAGCGAGCGCTCGACTTCTATCGGCTGCTCGGACTGTCGATTCCAGTATCAATGAACGGGGAAGCGCACGTTGAAGTTGACGAAGGCGGCGTCCGGCTCGCCTTTGACACAGTCGAGGTGGCGGAGTCGGTGTATGGGGAATGGAAACCGGCATCGGGGCATCGGGTCGAGCTCGCTTTCCTGTGCGACAGCCGTGAAGCGCTCGATACACTGTTTGAAGCTATCTTCAAACAAGGATACGTGATTCATCGTGAGCCGTGGGACGCGTTTTGGGGACAACGTTACGCCATCGTCGTCGATCCGGACGGGAACCTCATCAGCCTATTCGCGTCATGACAAAACCCTCGCCGGAAAACTTGGCGAGGGTTTATTCGTCTCGGGTTTCGCCCCAAGAGCAGAGCGCCTTCATCGCTGGTTGCAGGCTAAACGCCTCCTCGGTGAGGGAGTATTCGACGTGGAGCTGTTTGTCGGTCGAATAGTCGTCGCGTCGGACCATGCCGAGCTGTTCGAGTTCGCGCAGTTGGTCGGTCAACACTTTGCGGCTGACGTCGGGGATGGCGCGCTGAATCTCCGAGAAGCGGCGCGGGCCGGTCTCGAGCGTGCAGTACACTTGTGGACGCCATTTACCGCCGATGATGTCGAGCGCCTTGTTGACGGGGAACGGGGTCGTCATGTTCAGTTCGCCTCGCTTTCGGGTAGTTACTTCAATGTGCGTACTTTTTTTCTTGCTACGATGAAGGTATCTTATCGTTATCGACCCAAATGAGCAACCAAAAAGGAGCGGATCAATTTGACTTATCCACGTACATTCTCACATATCGGGCTATCAGTCCCCAGTGTGACGGAAGCAGTGAAATTTTATGAAGACGTGATGGGCTGGTACACGATTATGCAACCGTCGGACGTCGTTGAGGATGACTCACCGATCGGCGTCATGTGCACCGACGTGTTCGGCCCGGGCTGGGGCAAGTTCCGCATCGCCCACATGTCGACCGGTGACAAGATCGGCATCGAGCTGTTCGAGTTCCCTAACAACGAGAAACCGGAGAATAATTTTGAGTTTTGGAAAACAGGCATCTTCCACTATTGCGTCCAAGACCCAGACATCGAAGGGCTCGTCGAGAAGATTGTCGCCCACGGTGGCAAACAACGGATGCCGATCCGCGAGTATTACCCGGGCGATAAGCCGTACCGGATGGTGTACTGTGAAGATCCGTTCGGCAACCTCGTCGAGATCTACTCGCATTCGTATGAACTGACATATTCGGAAGGAGCGTACTAATCATGAAAGCATGGCTACTTGAACAACCTGGCTTAGAAAATATGCACCTCGGGGACATCGAACGACCGACCCCGGGCGCGGGCGAACTGCTCATCAAAGTCGAAGCGGTCGCCTTGAACCCGGTCGACTATAAAGTCGGCACGAACGGCAACCCGAACTGGGCATACCCGCACATCCTCGGCGTCGACCTCGTCGGCGAAGTCGTCGAAGTCGGCTCGAGCATCGCCAACATCATCACCGGCTCACGCATCGCCGTCCATACGAGTCTCGCGAACAACGGAGGTTTCGCCGAGTACGCTGTCGTCGACGCGCGTGCTTGTGCCGTCGTACCGCAAGACGTGAGCGACGAAGCGGCAGCAGCCATCCTCTGTGCCGGCATGACGGCGTATGAAGCGGTCATGCAGAAGCTGAACACGCGCGATAAAGAGACGATTCTCGTCCACGCCGGAGCGGGCGGGGTCGGCGGCTACGCGATTCAGCTCGCGAAAAAGCTCGGTCTCAAAGTATTCACGACGGCATCGCCGGAAAACTTTGAATGGGTCACATCACTCGGCGCCGACGTCGCAATCGACTACAACGTCGAGGACGTGACGGAACGAATCATGGAACTGACGGACGGCCGTGGTGTCGATCTGATTTTGAACACGGTCGGCCGCGACGTGGCGACAGCCGATCTCGATCGCCTCGCGTTCAGCGGACAGCTCGCTCATATCGCCGGTCCGCCTGACATGTCGAACATGAAAGGGTTCACGCTGTCACCATCGATCCATGAAGTCGCCCTCGGTGCGGCCCATGCGAGCGAAGACGAGCGCGCGATTCGCAACTTGGCGTATATGGCTGAGGAGTTGATGAAACTGCTCGAAACGGGTGAACTGAACGACCTCGTCACCGACGTATTGCCGTTCGACCGCTTGAAAGACGGACTCGAACAGCTTCAGACGCGGAAAGTACGAGGCAAGTTGATCGTCCGCGTACGCGACTAAATCTTGGCCTCTTGTCTCGTGACAAGGGGCTTCTTTTGGAGGGGATGACATGGATTTACGGACGTCATATCAACAGACGACGCATCAACTGAGCGGGCACGGGAAACGGAACGTCGGCGTCTTACAGCGCGCGTTCGAGCAAGCCGACCCGGAGCAAACGAGCGACCATTATGGGACGGGTGAGGTCATCGAACAATTCGAACAAAAGCTCGCCACGCGGCTCGGGACGGAAGCCGCTGTTTTCTTTCCGAGCGGCACGATGGCACAACAGATTGCCTTACGCATCTGGTCAGACGAGACGGCTAATCGAAGCGTCGCCTATCATCCGCTCTGTCACTTGGAGATTCATGAACAAGACGGGTTGAGACAGCTGCATCACCTCGAGCCGCTTTTGATCGGGGGAGCGGACCGATTGATGACGCTTGAAGAAGTGAAGGCATTACCGGACGTCGCTTGCCTGTTGGTCGAGTTGCCGCAACGTGAGCTCGGCGGTTATTTGCCACCGTTTGATGAGCTTGAAGCGATCAGCCGGCACTGCCGGGATCGGGGGATTCATCTGCATCTCGATGGGGCCCGCCTGTTCGAGACGTTACCATATTATGAGAAGACGGCCGAAGAAGTATGCGCCTTGTTCGATAGCGTCTACGTCTCGTTCTACAAAGGGATCGGCGGTGTCGCCGGGGCGATTTTGGGCGGACCGAAAGCGTTCTGTGACGAGGCAAGAATCTGGAAACGGCGCTATGGCGGCGACTTGATCGGCTTATACCCGTACATCACCCCGGCCGACTACTACTATGAGCTCAGGAAAGACCGAATGGGAACGTACTACGAACATGCCAAAGCGCTCGCAACCCGGTTCAATGCGCTCGACGGTGTCTGGACGACGCCGGATGTGCCGGTGACGAACATGTTCCACCTTCATATGAATGGGGACGCAGAAACCGTCTCGAATTGGATCGAGCGTGTCCAAACGGAGACAGGCATCGGCATCACCGGGTACGTCGTGCCGCATGACGGTCATTGTTCGACCGAGATCAGTGTCGGGGATGCGTTTTTAGACATCGATACGTCTCGGCTCGACAAGTTGTTCGAGGTACTCTCCCATCAACAATAACAAAAGCCCTGAAGAAACAATCGTTTCGACAGGGCTTTTGTTGAGGAACGATGCTTACGCGGCCTCAAGTTTGGATACGTTTTTTCGTAGTGAAAGGTGTTTGACCGACAGTGTGATGAGCCATTGGATCGTCTTCGCTTGGACGAATACGAGCGGTGACAAGATGACGTAGTGCATCAGACTATGCGCTGTGATGAAGTCGTTTTGAACGAGTCCCCAGTGGACGAAGAACATACCGAGGACAACGTAGGCGACACCTGGGCAGATGAGGCCGAAGCTCGCCGCGCCATCAGGCTGTTCGTTGAAATAGTCGAGACGACGCAATACACGGAATCCGATCAAGCCGACGGCAGTGCTCGCCATGAACAGGAAGCCGAGTACGACGAACAGTAGCGCCGTGTTGACATGTGTCTCGAGTAGCCGGTGCGACACCATCGAATAGATTCGAACGAACGTGATTCCAGTGAGCGTGAAGATCGGAATCAGTAACCAGACGGTCGGTGCGCCAGGTTTGGCCAGACCTTTCGCCAATACGGCACGTAAACTCATACCGCCGAAGAAGAGGAGGATACCGCTGACGAGCGCTAAGAACAAGAGGGAGGCGACCGTCGATGTGACATAGACCCATGGTGTCGTCGACATCGCGGCAGGGCTCGCTAAACCGACAGCGACCATGACAAACGCGAACGCTCCTAAAAATTGTCCGAATTGATTCAAGTTGTCGACCGGGAATTTACCGTTCGCCATAACGTTGGAGATGTACTGAACATAAAGCACGAGCGCGTAGACGCCGATTGCCAAGAATGCGAGCAAGGCGAACGGGAAGAGTGATTGGACGTTGGCCCATAGTCCAGGGACGAACAAGGCGCCGAGAATGAACACGACGTTGACGCTCATCGCGTATGTAAGCGGTTCGGCCATGACCGCCACTTCACCCGGAGTGCCTTTGAGAGCCTGATAAGCCGACGTTCGCTTGTACGTGTGGAACGAGCGGACGTTCCAAATGAGCAGGCGGAAATGGTTCACCGCGAGCGCCAAGATGATGAGGGAGACAGCGACAACGAGAATTTGCGCAGTTCCTCCTTTCTCAAACGTGGCCCGCAAATGATCGAAATGGGGGAGTGGTGAATCCGGATGCGGAATCAAAAACATGAAATACATAAAGAACGAGACGGCGAGCCCGCCGTTACCGAGTGCTGATAAGAAGTAGAGCGGATGATAAGGTCGTTGTGTCATTGTGAAAAAGTCCTCCTAAAAAATTAGATAACCAATTTATACCCCCTATGGTATAATGGAGTCAATACTTTCCTCGTCAAATGAGGGGAATCCCCTATGCCGTTTTGATGAGGAAATCACGTCGGGTGAAGTGATTTAACTCACAGATTGACCCAGGAAAACAACTGGGGCACTTCATGACTAGATGACGACGATCATAGTTGCGTCCTATAGTCCGGGAGAAATTGAGGGACTTCCCCTATATAAGTTGTATGCGCTTTCAACTATGCTGAAGGCGTGGGTAAGTTCACTGAATTGACATAATTTTGTCGGTCATCTACGGAAACGAAAGGGGAATTGCTTTATGCGTACTCATTATCGAGTTGTCATCGTCGGAGCCGGTACCGGAGGGATTAGCGTCGCTGCTCGCCTGCTTCGTGAAAAACATCATTTAACCGATGAGGTTTTGCTGATCGACCCTGAAGAGAAACACTACTATCAACCACTTTGGACGCTCGTCGGAGCCGGTGCCGCGAAAAAAGAAGAGTCGGAGCGAGACATGGCGACACTCATCCCAAAAGGTGCAAAATGGCTTCAGGACAAGGTGATCAGCTTCGACCCAGAAGCCAATCAAGTCGAGACGGCTGTCAACGGGACGATTTATTACGACTACTTGGTCGTCGCGTCGGGGATTGAAATCGATTGGGGTCGGATCAAAGGGTTAGAAGCAGCGCTTGGGACGAAACAAGTATGTAGCAACTACTCGTATCAACACGTCGACTACACGTGGGATACCCTTAGGGGTTTTGAGGGCGGGACCGCGTTGTTCACGCACCCGGCATCACCTGTGAAGTGTGGCGGGGCCCCGCAAAAAATTATGTATATGGCAGAAGATTACTTTGTGAAAACAGGTGTCCGCGATAATAGTAAGATCGTCTTCGGATCGGCCAACCCGGCTATCTTTGACGTTGCCAAATATCGGACGGCGCTCGAAAAAGTACTCGAACGAAAACGGATCGACACACATTTCCGTGTCAATTTAATCGAAATTAAAGCAGATGACAAAGTCGCTGTCTTTGAACAGTTAGATAGCGGTGAAACGTTCGAGATGCGCTATGACATGATTCACGTCACGCCACCGATGCAAGCACCGACATTCATTCGAGAAAGCAAGCTTGCGGACGCGGGTGGATGGGTCGATGTCGATATGTACACGCTTCAACATAAACAGTATAAAAACGTCTTCGGACTCGGTGACTGCACGAATTTACCAACGTCGAAGACCGGGGCCGCGATTCGGAAACAAGCGCCCGTCGTCGCTAAAAATGTGGGTGACCTCATGTATGGTCAAGTCCCGGTCGCGTCGTATGACGGCTACTCGTCTTGCCCGATCGTCACAGGTTACAACAAACTCATCTTGGCCGAATTTGATTACGAGAAAGTTCCACAAGAGTCGATGCCGTTCAATCAAGCGAAAGAACGCCACAGCATGTACATCTTGAAAAAAGACTTTCTTCCAGTCATGTATTGGAACGGGATGTTGAAAGGGACGATGTGAGAAAGGGGGAGAAGACGATGGAACGTACACCAACGAAAGAACAGACATTAGAATCTGTGTTGACGCGGCCGGACGTCGAGCAAGCGCTCGTCTCCCTCGTCGAACGATTGCCCGAGATTGAGAAGTCGCTTCGCCGCCTCGAAGACGCCGTCGATTTCGGGATGGCGACGTTGAACGACCAGCAAGTGAGACAAAAAGTCGACACGCTCCTCGACTCATCGAATTTACAGGTCGAGACGCTCGAGGCGGCGGTCAAGCTCGCCGAGAAGTTGCCGATGTTGCTCCAGGTGACGAACCAGCTTGAACAAGTGCTCGCCTTCGCACAAGACGTCTACGCGGACGAGCAGACACGAGAACTGATCGGTCAACGGGTCGATGAATATGTCGCACCGGTAAAAGAAAAAGCCGACGCCACGCGCACGATGCTCACCGAAATCCGAGCACGGGCCGAACGCGACGACCGCAACATCACGTTGTTCTCGCTCGTTCGTTGGCTGAAAGAGCCATCGGTCCAGCACGGCCTCAAGTATATGCAGGCGACGGTCGAAGTATTGTCCGAACAAACAAAAAAATAATGAACCGGTCCGGACGTGAATGCATCACGTCCGGTTTTTGTATGCTCAAATAGTTGGCAACAATTACCCGCGGGGGTATGATGGGGGAAACGAGAAGGCAGACAGAAAGGAGGGGGCGGATTGGCACTTCAAGATTTTGAACGCCAGATCTTAAATGTCCTAAAAGACGGGGTCATCGTGATGGACCATGATCGAAACATCATCACGATGAACGAGGCAGCCGAACAATTGACCGGGTGGCGGCTAGGAGAACCTGTCCCGTACTGTTCATTTTGTCAACGACGTGAAATCGGTCCGGACGAAGATCGATGCTACTTGATCCAACATGAGCGCTCCCCGTACTTCACGTCAGAGATGCCGACATATTCGGGAAAGATGGTCGACGTGGAGATGAATACGGCGCGAATTTTGAACGATCCGATATCGGGTGCGACGTACTATTTGCTCGTGCTTCGCGATTTTACGGAACGCAAGCGCCGGGAAGCGCATGCGCTTCGCGAACAGATGGTGCGGGAATTGATTCGAGCCCGGGAGGAAGAGCACGAACGGCTCGCCCAAGAACTCCACGACGGGGTCGGTCAATCGTTGTTCAGCATCGCCCTCGCCCTCGGTGCGCTCCAGTCCGATGTATCCGACCCAGACAAAAAAGACTACATCGAATCCGTACTCGCCGAAGTGGGCCGACTGATCGATAACGTGCGCGGCTATTCGAAACAACTGCGCCCGATCGAGCTGGATCAATTCGGACTCGGCTCGGCGTTGAACGTGTTAGTTGATAGTTTTGCCACCAGATACCCGCTCGTCACGTTTCGGACCGACATTCGTTTAGCTGACCGCTATGAGCGCGTCATCGAAATCAACGTGTATCGCATCGTCCAAGAGGCGCTCGTCAATAGCATGAAGTATGCACAGGCGAGTACGATCGATTGCCGCATCGTCGAGCATGACGGACAAATCGATGTGCTGTTTAAAGATGACGGGAACGGGTTCGATCAACAACGAGTGGCGAAAGGATTAGGGCTTCGTCATATGGAAGAACGGACGAAAACGATTCACGGTACGTTTACACTCGAATCAGTCATCGGACAAGGCACTGAAATTTCAGTGTCCGTTCCGATTGAGCGAGGTCGCTATGACACCGATTGATGTGCTGATTGTCGATGACCACGAACTCGTCCGGCGTGGATTGAAGTTGATGTTTCGTCCCTATAAAGACATCAACGTTGTCGGGGAAGCGGCCGAAGGGACGACAGCCATCCAGGAAGCGATGCGGACGATACCGGACGTCGTCTTGCTCGACATCACGATGCCGAACGGACTCGACGGATTTATGACGGCAAAAGCGTTAGCGCAAGAAGTACCGACCGCCAAAGTCATCCTGCTCACGATGCACGATGAGGAGCTTTACATCAAACGCGCGCTCGAGCTCGGTGTGCCCGGCTATTTATCCAAAAATAGTGATCCGGCCCAGCTCGTCGACGGCATCAAGCAAGTGATGGAAGGGAAGCGTTACTATGCAACGTCTCTGTCGGAAGCGTTTATCGAGAAAGCAGCATCGCAAAAGACAGAGTCGGTGCTGACGCGGCGTGAGTCGGAAATTGTACGTTTGACAACGCTCGGTTACGGAAATATCGAGATTGGAGAGAAACTCGGCATCAGTCCGAAGACGGTCGAGAACCATAAAGGACGCGTCATGCAGAAACTTCAAATCAAGCATCGACACGAGCTCGTCCAGTTCGCGTTGAAAAATCGGTTGATCGACTACGACGGCTAGAAAGAGGGGAAGTTATGAAACTAGATTTAGAGAAGACGGTCGATTCACAGTACATTCAACAGCACCTCGCCAACGAGCGGACGTTCCTCGCCTGGATCCGGACGGCCATCACCGTCATCGGGATCGGCTTCCTCGTGACGAACTTTCATTACTATCGAAGTGAGAACTTGAGCGGGGCCGAGCATCAACTGATCACGGCGATCGGCATTTTGTCGATCATCTTCGGTATCGCGACGATCCTCGTCGGGACACGGTCGTACTTGAAGAAAGTGCACACGATCAACTCGCAGCAGTTCAAGTCGGCGAAGATGAGCCTCGTCGCGCTCGCCATCGGGATGGTGTTCATCTTCACGCTCATCTTGATTGTCAGTTATTTTCTGTTTTAACAAAAAACCGCCCGCATCTCAACCGAGGTGCGGGCGGTTTTGGTTATCTCGAGACGATGGCGTTGAGACGATCGAGTTGTGACGAGAAGCCTTCGACGGCGCCCATTTCGACGACCTGTTTGAGAGCAGCATCGTCTGTGAACTCGGAGCGGCTGACGAGCAACGTCCCGTCCGGAATGTCGATAAATTCGTTCGTGATCGTCATGACCGGGAAGTCGGGATTGACGTTCCCCGCCTCGTCTGCAAAAGCATCAAGGTAGACAATCCGGGAATGGGGATCGATTTCAAGGAACGTCGCCTTGCCCCATGACTCCATCCCGACATAATCGACTTGGTCCTCATCGACACAGGTCATGCAATAATGCCATGTCCCACCCGGTTCAAACTCAAACGTGCGGATGTCTGTTTTCCATCCCGCAGGTCCCCACCACGCCTCTAAGTGAGCCGGGCTTGAGAATGCCTCGAACACGAGCTCACGTGGCGCTTTGAAACTCCGCTCAACAACCAACGTCTTACCTTCGACGTGCGATTTGACCGTTCCCATTTGAAAGACTCCTCTCTAGAGAAAGTACGGTACACCGACTTGAAACGATGTAGTCCTTATTCCCGAATTGAGCGTCCTTCCAACCTGATCAGTCAAACAACAAATCGAGCACCGTCTCGCCGATGGGACGTTCTTTCCCTTCGTACGGGAAGGAATGGATATGGATGGCCGGGTTGAAGTTCAATTCGATGATGCCGTAGTCATTTTCTGCGTCAAGCGACGGGATCATCATATCGACGCCGCAAATCGTGGCACCGATTGCTTTCGCCGAATCGACCGCGACCTGTTTATAAAAGTCAGAGATTTGGTCCGTATAGTCGATGCTGTCGCCACCTGTGCTAATGTTCGAGTTCTCGCGCAAGAAGACGCGTTCGCCGTCAGCGAGGACGCTGTCAGGAGTTTTGCCTTGCGGACGCAGGAACGATACGACGATGTCGTCGATCTCGATCTTCTCGAGCGGTGTCTTATAGCCTTTGCCGCGGAGCGGATCCTCATTTTTCTTCGCAACGAGCTCGCGGATCGTCGAGACACCGTCCCCGGTCACATTCGCCGGGACGCGGTGCAAGATGCCGGCGACCTTATCACCGATGACGAGGAAACGATATTCTTTCCCCGGTAAAAACGTCTCGAGCAAGACGACGTCGTCGAACGTGTTGGCATGGCGGAACGCCTCGAGCGCCTCGTCGAGCGTCGTCCCGTCTTTGAAGATGTGGATGCCGATCCCGAAGTTCGTCGATTTCGGCTTCAGGACGATCGGCTGAGCGGAAAACTCGGACCAGACGTTACGCAAGTCGTCTTCACTGCGCAACTCGACACCCCCAGGGACGTGGATGCCGTGTTCGGCGAGCACATGTTTTGTCACCGTCTTGTTTTCCATCATCAGCACCGACACGTAGTTATCTTTCGACGTTTTCGTCGCTTGTCTGACGTACTCGACCCGATTGCCGTGACGAAGACGGATGAATTGGTCGTCCCGGTCGACGACATCGACCGCGTAACCTCGTTTTAAGGCCGACTTCATCAAAATTTGCGTCGACAGTTCCATGTCCGTATAGCCGTGCATCCGGAACCGGTTGGCGAACGCATCTTCATAATACGTCTCGGCTTGGCGGAGTGACCAGGTCGTATAGCCTTCGTCGGTCATGACTTTTGTCAGCCGGGCCGAGTAGGTCGCTTCGACGTTGTTAATCCGTTCCCGGACGGACGCGAAGACGTCAGCAAAACCGAGGTCGTGTTGCGCGTTGAACGACTCGATGTCAGCGACGAGGTCACGGGCGAACGTTTGCAGAGCGACCGGCTCGCCATCACGTTCGAGGACGAGTGACGGCGATAGGCCCTCTTTGGCGACGAGCTGTTGGTTACGGAACGCCTCGGCTTGCCAGTCCGCGAAGTCAGTCTCGTCTTTCAACGCTAAATAGAGCAAGAAGACGTGCAGGAATCGCAAATCATCGAGTGCGATACCGGTCTTCTCGAACGGATTGAGGTCGATGTTGCGAATCTCGATATAATCGATGCCGTTCTTCTCGAGCCGGTCGAGGTCATTTCCGCCGCGTGACGTCTTCAGTCGAATCGGCGAGTACAGCTCGTTCGGGTTGGCGATGTCGCCTTTGGCGATCAACCGGCGGACGCTACTCGCATAGTCTGGGAGCGTCGCATAGTTCGGATAGAGCGGTTCGACGTTCGTATAACCGCAGTCACTATTTCGGTACGACAGCGCCGTCGTATTCGAGTAGACGTCCTCGTTCAACGCCTGCATTTGGCTGACGCAGCGTTCCTCGTAGCTCGTATGGACGGCAGGCGTTCCGCCGAGCAAGTAGACAGCGAGCCAGCGCAGGCGCAAATAGTTGCGGACGAGCTTCAAATAGAGCTCGTTTTTGAAGCGGTCATATTGCTCGGGAGACCCTTCATATAACGCGGCGATCAACTCGTCCGAGAACGAGAAGTTGAAATGGATCCCGGAGATGAGCTGTTTTTTCGCCCCGTACTTTTGAAGCAGATGTTCACGGTAACGGCCGGCCTCAATACCGGAACTGCCGAAGTCGGCGAGCGGGATGACGCCGCCGTCCGGCAACGGGCACGGCATCGACTGTGGCCAAAGCCGCTCGTCGCCGATATTTAGCGCCGTGATGTCATAAAGCGTCTCTAAAAAGTTATGTGCCGCTTCGACGGTCGGGAACGTCGGCGTGATCAGTTCGATCTGGCTCTCAGAAAAATCGGTCGTAATATACGGGTGCGTCGCTTTGTCACCGAGACTTGACGGATGTTTCGTCACGGCGAGCGTCCCGTCTGTTGTCACACGTAGCATTTCGCGTTCGATCGCGAACCGTCCGCTCGTGAGAAGTTGCTTGGATAATTGCTTAAATCGCTTCTGCAAGTGAAGTCACTTCCTTTTTCTTTAGTCGAACAAACAGTGCCGAGACGAGCCCTTTGACGATGCTCGAGATGGCGATGCTCCACCAGATGGCGTCGATGCCGAGATACGGCTCGAGGAGGATGGCAAGCGGGATCCTCGCGACGGTGAAGACGATAGAGATCATCGCCGGGATCTTCGGCAGCCCGAGTCCTGAGAAATAACCGTTCCCGATCATCTCGAGCGAGGCGAAGATGAGGGAGACGCTGATGATACGTAAATAGCTGGCCCCGATCTCGATCGTAGTCGGATCATCGACGAAGGCGCGGATGAGCACGTCCGGGAAGAAGAGGAATACGAGCGTGATTAGCCCGGTATAGAGCATACCGAGGTGCGTCGTCACGCGATACCCTTCGTGCACGCGTTCAATCTGTCGGGCGCCGATATTTTGGCCGGTATAGCTCGCAATCGCCCCGTTCAGTCCGCCGATCATCATGTAGGCAATCGACTCGATCTGTAGGCCGATGCGCTGGGCGGCGATCGCTTCCGTCCCGTACGATCCGATCATGCGGGCGAGAAGAATGCTGATGACGGTAAAGAGGACGCGTTGGGTCGCCATCGGGAAGCCGAGGCGAACGATCTCTGTATAGTCGGCGCGAACGGGTTCGACCGTCTCGTCCCAGTCAAAGAGCGCGCGAGCCCGATGCCAGAAGAAGCCGAACATGACGGCGTTGGCGACGAGTGTCGCCAGACCGGCCCCGAGCACGCCGAGACCGAGCGGATAGATGAAGAGCGGCGACAAGATCATGTTGAGCGTGACCCCGGTCGCATTGATCCGCATCGCCGCCGTCGTATTGCCGAAAGCGCTGAATATGCGGGCGTACAGCAAGTTGAAGAACGAGAACAACAGCATCGGTGCGCTTACGAGCAAGTAGCTGTAAGCGAGCCGCTCGACGGTTGGTGCGTTCATATTCAAAAAGCCAATCAGCGTCTGACCAAAGGCGACGAGGAGCGTCAAGAAGAACAGGCCGAGGACGAGGTTACCTCGTTTTCCGGCCTTGACGTAACGTTGAATCAACTGTTGGTCCCGCCTGCCAACGGCTTGCGACACTTTGATGCCGGCGCCGACGACAAGTAACGATTGAATCGCCTGGCCGAGCATAATATAAAAACTGGCCGCACCGATACTGGCGACGGCGTCGCTACCGAGCGCACCGACCCAAAACATATCGACGAGACTATACGTGAACTGTAAGAGCGAGCTGCCGACGAGCGGAAGGGCGAGCGCCAAGATGACGCTCTGCACACGTCCGGTCGTCAAATCGACGGTTTTCACAAGACAAGACTCCTTCAACGAATTAGTATATAACCATTTAGTTATATATAAGCACGACGAGCCAAAATTGGCAATCACGACGCCCGACTCGACGAAAAATCGACACAAAAAAAGGAATTCGAGGTGAATTCCTTACTGTCTGTAAGCGCGGATCCATGTCGTCATATACACGAGCGTCGCGATGACGAGCGTCGAAGCGAGCGCGAATACCGGATACGTCGGCCAGGATTCCTGGAAGACCGGATAAAAGAAAAATGTGAGCATGAACAACGGTACCGAGATGTTGAACGAGACGTAGGCCGCTTTCGTCGCTTTCGCCGTGATCAACGCCTCGCGTTCGTCGACTTCGCTGAACTCGGTCATGCGGACCGACCATTGGCCGAAACTCATCTTTTGGTTCGGGCGTGTCTGGAACGAGTATACCGTCCAAACGATAAAGAAAATGATCAATAATAAGAACGGTAAAAAATTGAACTCTAGCTTGAACACTCCGGCTTCAAAGGACGCCATCGACTGTGTGACTCCTGAAGCGAATGACACGATAGCGAACGCCATCAGTATATACAAGATGATGCTCGATATTGATTGAACGATGATGTGTTTCATTCTGTTTCCTCCTCAATCGTAAAAATCGATTCGACCGGTTCCTCGAACACGCTGGCAATGTGCATCGCCAGTAGGAGCGACGGGGTGTAGCTCCCTTTCTCGAGCGAGATGATCGTCTGTCTCGTCACGCCGACCTTGGCCGCAAGGTCGCCTTGAGTCAATTGATGCCGGGCCCGCAACTCTTTGACGCGATTGACTAATGGCATAGCGCCACCTCATTTCTTGTTTCTATTCACAGTGTAAAGCAAACTTTACTTAATGTAAAGCTGACTTTACTTATTTACGGGTGGTACAATAGAATCAAATGTGAAAGGGGAGAGGTCGATGAAGGCGATTTTAGGACATCATCACGTCTCGGCGATGACGGGGAATGCCAAGAAAAATTTACGATTCTACACGGAGATTCTCGGGATGCGGCTCGTCAAAAAGACAGTCAATCAGGACGATCCGTCGATGTACCACTTGTTTTATGCGGACGAGACGGGCGCACCGGGGACGGATTTGACGTTTTTTGAGCTACCGTTTCTCGGGCAGACGTATCGAGGAAGCAGCAGTATCTCACGGACGGCGCTCCGGGTGCCAGCAGGGGCGTTGCCGTACTGGCTTGAGCGGTTTGCTGCGTTCGGTGTGCTGCATGACGAAGTGACGGACGTGCTGGGCCGGCCGACGCTCTACTTTGAGGATGAGGAGGGGCAACGGCTCTGTCTCGTGGAAGGTGGTACGGGTACGCCATGGAGACAGGGACCAGTCCCTGTTGACGCTGCCGTCTTCGGTCTCGGATTTAGCGAATGGACGGTTCGGCGGCCGGAGAAGACGGAACGGGTGTTGACAGAAGTGCTCGGCTATCGCTTCTCGACCGAGTTCGAACGTGACGGTCAAGCGGTGCGTGTCTTTGAGACGGGCGACGGAGGTGTGGCGACGGAGATTCATCTCGTCGGTCGTCCCGATCTACCGTCGGAACGGCCAGGACGGGGCAGCGTCCACCACGTCGCGATTCGCATCGAGGACGATGGCGAGATGGGGCGTTGGGTTGAGCGACTCGATGCGTTCGGCATTAGCCATTCCGGGCTGATTGATCGCTATTATTTCAAGTCGATTTACTTCCGCGAGCCGAGTGGCATCTTAGTCGAGCTCGCGACCGATGGACCGGGGTTTGCGACCGACGAGCCGGTCGAGACGCTCGGGGAACGGCTGGCGTTGCCACCGTTCTTAGAGCCGAAACGAGCGGAGATTGAGAGAAAACTGAAGCCGCTATAAAATGCTGTGAGGCGAATAAAGGTGAGAGGATGAACAGGTTGGACGATTTTATCGAGCTGACATCCCATGAGCTATATGCTCAAAAAATCTTGAAGCGATGGTGGTAACCACTATACAAAGCGCAGTCACGTTTGAGAGTCACCTGTACAACAAAAGCCGGCGGACTAAATGTCCGTCGGCTTTTGTACGCCAAGTAACAGCGCTAGTTCATTCGTCCGGTTCGCCATAAGGTCGGCGATTGTGTAGCGGTCGAGCACGTGCAGGAAAGCGAGCATCGCCTCGTTCAAGACGCTCCGAAGGTCACACGCCGGTGCGATGACACAGCGGCCTTCGCCGAAGCATTCGACGAGCTCGAGCGGCTCCATCGTCCGGACGACGTCACCGACGTTGATGTCTTCCATTGGGCGGGCGAGCCGGAAACCGCCGCCGCGGCCGCGGACCGATTCAAGATAGCCGTGTTTGCCGAGCTCATAGACGACTTTCATGACGTGGTTCTTTGAGATCTGGTATTGGTCAGCCACTTCTTGGATCGTCACGAGACGATGGGAGAAGGTGGCGCTGTACATTAATGTTCGGAGTGCATAGTCGCACGTTTGCGTGAGCCGCATGATCGTTCACCTCTTATCCGTCCATTGTACAGGACATTCCTCGAAAGCGCGATGTCCGGAGATGTGAAAAAAGCGTGGCGGAATCGAGGCGGAAAGTTGAACTTACGTTTAAACAAGTATTTTATATATTGCTTTTACCGTGACGAAACTCACATAATGTATGTGTACTTTCAAAAAGGGGGAAATATTTATGTTAGATCAACAAACGATTGAAATTGTCAAAGCGACGGCACCGGTCTTGAAAGACCACGGTGTCGCCATCACGAGTCATTTCTATAAGCGCATGTTCGCAAACAATCCAGAAGTTCGTCAGTTCTTCAACCATACGAACCAACAACGCGGCCGCCAGCCAGAAGCGCTCGCCAACGCCGTCTACGCGGCCGCCGTCCATATCGACCGTCTCGAAGCGATCTTACCGGCGATCCAACCGGCGCTTCATAAACATCAAAGCTTGAACATCCGCCCGGAACATTATCCGATCGTCGGCGCTAACTTGCTCGGCGCAATTCAAGACGTTCTCGGAGAGGCGGCGACGCCTGAGATCATCGAAGCTTGGGCAAAAGCGTACGGTGTCATCGCCGACGTCTTTATCTCGCTCGAGAAACAAATGTACGCCGATGCACCATGGATCGGCTTCAAGCCGTTCACGGTCGCTGAAGTCATCGAAGACACGCCGGAAGTGAAACGGTTCCGTCTTGTCGCGAACGACGGTGTCGTTGGTGTGGCTATTCCGGGCCAGTACATCTCAGTCCAAGCCCGCATCGAGGGTGAAGAAATTTTACATCACCGTCAATACAGCGTCGTCGAGACGACAGAAGACGGCTACTGGATTGCGCCGAAAGCGGAAGGGCTCGTCTCGAACTGGCTTCACGAGCAAACAGTCGGCACAGAGATTCCGATGAGCGCGCCAGCAGGCGAGTTCACGATGGAAGACACGGACCGTCCGCTCACGCTCGTCGCTGGCGGGATCGGTATCACACCGCTGTTCAATATGGCGAAGACAGCGCTCCGTCAAGGTCGCTCGGTCACACTGTTGCACGCCGCCCGCAGCACGAACCTCCGTCCGCTCGGTGAAGAGCTCGACGAACTCGTGAACGAGGGACTTCAGCTCATCACACACATCGACGAGGTGTCTGGCTGCATGAGCGCGACGCAGCTTACAGCACTCGATGTCGACGGTCATGACGTCTATACGTGTGGCCCGACCGCGATGATGGAGACGGTCGTCCAAACGATTCCACAAGCACGTTACGAGTTCTTCGGTCCATCGGCCGTGCTCGCCAAAGCATAAGAAAAGACGATTGCGAAAACAGTCGTCACATCACCGCGAACCGGTCATCGGTTTGCGGTTTTATAATTCTTCCGCGTGCATCACATTTCTGTCGCCGTCAAGCGTCTCAAGTGTCTTGAATCTACCCCGTTGTGATTCATCGAGCGTGATCAAGTAAGACATGACGTATCCTTCGTCTCGAGGGTCGTTCACGGTGTATGTCTCGCTCCAATCCGAACCGCTTAGTCGCACGTAAGCCACATCTTCCGGTTTTTCGTTGAAGCGAATACCGATGTATTCATCAGTCGTATTGCCAAAGTGAATCGAATCGAACGGTTTTTCTTCAATCGTGTCCCATGTCGACGCGCTGAAGCCTCCATCTGAATTCATGATACCGAGACCGAGAATCGTCTCGTCTTCATTCGTAAATAAGACGACGGTGCTGCCTTCTACGTATGTGTACCAGCCTTGGGCGGTCATGTGCTCATGCAGTTTTTGTTGCGCCTGTGCCAAAGGTTGTTTTCGTTGCTCGTCCTGATAATACCCGACGCCGGCCGTGACTGAAATGGCGATGATGATGATCATACCTGTAAGGAATAACGCGAGTCCTCGTTTTGACATCTTGCCCCTCCTTGTTCAGTTTTTCATAAGTCGATGGAGTCAAGTACTTGCTCATTTTGATCTAACGTTTGAAGGATCCAGTCGGATGTTGGACGGTTTCGCAACTCGATGATGTGTGTGTCAGCATAGTCACTATCTTCGGTACGATTGAGGATGTGTTGTTCTTGTATACGATCTCCGATGATACGGAGATAGGCAACGTTCTGAGGTTGTTTGTTAAGGCGGATGCCTAAATAGTTATTGGACTCGTCACTCGAATAGATATAGTCAAACGGATCCACGTCGAGGGTCTCTATAGTTCCGTAACCGTAGCCGTCCACACTCATTTCAGCGAGGCCGAGCATGGTCCCATCTTTATTTGTGAAGAGGGCAAGTGTCGCGTCATCTGTTTTGTGATATTCGTATGCGTGAAAATCATTGTCTGCCAGGTAACGTTTCAATTGGTGTCTCTCATAAAAATAACTACCGATTCCTGAAAAAATGACGACAATCGCGATGCAAATCACTAAAGACCAAATTAGTTTTCGTTTGAACATCCAATTCTTCCTTTCTATATGAAACAGCCCATGTCTCTACCTGAGCGCATGGGCTGTTTGTTTAGTACGTCAAACTCGCGGCGACGATGATGCCGACGACGAGCGAGGCCGAGAACAGGCTGACACCGACGGCGAGGTTGCCGTTTTCGACTTCTTTCTCCAAGTTTACGCCAGGCGTGAGCACGTACTCAAACGTCCAAAAAGCGAGCACTTGGGCGAGGATCCCGACGAGTCCCCAGATGAAGGCGTCGAGCAGGTTGACGCTGTTCGCCCAAACTGTGTAGATGACGATGGCGAGGCCGAGCGCTTTGCCCCAAAGTTTGAGGGCGACGGCGACGTTGCCAGCTTTGATGAGTTTTCGTTCCGAATATTTTGTCGTCAGGGCGAACACGACGAGTCCTGCTAAAATAAGTCCGAACCCGGTACCGAGGTGAGCCAGGAAGCTCAAGATTGAATCGAGCGTGATAAATGTCATGTGTTAATCTCCTTCGTGAGTTGGTGTGCCGATGGCTAGGTAGTAGGACTGGTTGTTCGTGATCATGCTTCCGGCCCGGGCGCCGAGCGCCGACGGGTGGCCGTTCAGACAAAAGCAGCCGATCATGTAGTGCGTCGCAAGCGGACCTTTGACCGTGTTCGTCGTTCGCGTCGGTAGCTCGTTGAATTGTTGATACACGGCTGTTTCTTCGGCATACGTCTGCAGTACTTCTTTATGGAACGGGACGCCGTCTTCGGTATACAAAATGACCGAGTCGCCTTCACGTCCGAAGGCGGGTTTTTGCACGTAAGCGCTCTGGCCTAAAAATGGGTCCGCCTCGAGATAAGTCGGTAACAAGTGAGTCCGGATGACCTGGCGCTCCGCTGTGTCAAAATATGTATCCGTCTCATACAGTTCCCAAATGAGCGCTTGGACGCCTTTGGACTGCATGAGAAATGCGGACAACGGGTTGAGGAGCGACACGTGCTTCGCTTGATTCAACTCGAGCAGCCGGATGCCGATCAAGTCGCCGTTCGGCGCCCGGTCGTCGACCAAGTGCTCGATCGGATACGTCTGGCGGTACAAGACGTCGACCCGTTCGCCCGACGGGGTATAGACGCCGTCTACGTCGACGAGCAACCGGTCGAGCGGGACGAATTCTGACGGCAAGTCGAGCGTCTCTTGGAGGAAGCGGGTCGTCCATTTGTCCTCGATGTTGTCGTCATGTGACGTGAAGACGATTTTTGGTGTCCCGTCGCGATTTAATCGTTGCCACGCCGCGATGACGGCTTTACGGAGTTCGGTCTTCAGCTCGGCTGTCGCGTTCGCGTTCGGGTCGTTGAGTCCGAACGCGGTCGTAACATACCGGTTCACATCGAACAGTTCTTTGATGAACGTCGGCGTGTCGGCGTTGAACTCCATCAGTTTGATCACACCGTCTTTGACGATCCAGTCATAACGGCCGATGATCGTCTCTTGCGGGAGCGCTTTGTCACGCAAGAACGGCAAGCTCGCCTCCGGATAACCGAGCAGACGGAGCGTCTCGTCTGGGAGCGTCCGCAACAATCGATTGGCTTTCCGGAAGATGGCATCGACGGCGCGCGTCGCTTCCCGGATGCGGTCGACCTCGTCTTGCGTGTAGACGAGGCAATCGTAGAGTGCATATTCTTCGTCGTTCAAGTCGGGCCAAAAGTAAGGGATTTGGCCGAACAAGTCGTGCCGATTCATCCCCCGAAGCCGCCTTTTGAGCCGCTGCCGAGTCCTGAGTTTGACCCTGAATTCGATCGGTTCGGCGTGATGCTGCTCGCGCCACCGTTCGAGCGGTAGTTTTTATAAGCGGACGAGTTTTTTAGCGAACTCTTTGAATTGAACAGACTGCCGAGTAAGAAGAAGCTCCCGAAGTGCGGGGACCGTCTGTCGTCGCAGTAATATGATTCCGTTTCATCGTCCCATTCCCAGTCGTCACACTCATAGCCGGTTGGCTCTTCCGGTAACGTCGCTTGTTGCGTTTCGTCCGTACCGCACGCCGCGAGTGACGCTGTCAAGACGGCGGCCGAGAGACCGCTTAAAATCTTCTTGCTTGTTTTCATGTTGTTTCCTCCAGTGTATAGCCAGTCGGGGTGACATAGATGACGTAGACGCCACGGTCCTCGTCCGTCTCGGCCGAGTCGCGCGCATATTCGTTTCCGGCGACGTATAAATACTCGCTGCCGAGCATGGCGAGCGCGTCAAGGTGGCGGTCGACGAAGTACGCTTCGAGCAGCGGGTTGTCGAACCGGTCGTCGAGCGTACGAATCTCGACTTTGATGTCGTCAGTTGCTTTCTTATCCACAGGTCCTTCCGTGTATCGGTCGACGTAAATCAAGAAATATTGATCGCCTTCGAGCGCGGACGAGCGTTGTTTGTACGTCATGCCGTCTTTGACGAAAAATTCGCATTCGCGTCTAGCAAGTACTTCATCAAGCCCGAGCGATGTATAATGGTAAAGTGGCTCGAACGAGATCTCATTTTTATAGAGTCGGTATTCTAAAACGATGGAGTCCATAGGTCAGTCCTTTCTTTTTTCTTTCTATACGGAACCGAACACAAACGGGTTTCGTAAATCAATTGAGTTGTCTCTAGTATATAGGAGAAAGGGAGTGATTTCAGTGCATATCTTTTTTCGAGTGTGGCGCGGGTTATCGAAATTATCGTTTCTGAACGTCGTGTTGGCATCACTCGTCATTATTTTGACCGGTACCGTCCTCGGTTACTGGCTCGAGCCGGAGACGTTCCCGTCGATGTTCGATTCGTTCTGGTGGACGATGACGACGCTGACGACGGTCGGTTACGGTGATTTCTTCCCGTCAACGGTTGCCGGGCGTTGGCTCGGCATTTTCCTGTTCCTGTTCGGGATCGGGATTATCGGGGCTTTGATCGGAAAACTCGTTGAGGTCGGTGCGACGTTTCAACGTTTAAAACGGGAGGGAAAGCTAGTGTATCGAGGAGAAGGGCATTACGTCTATATCGGTTGGTCGCCGAAGACGAAGAAAGCGATCGACGAGGTGCTCAGCTATGAGCCGAAGGCGGAGATCGTGTTGATCGACCAATTGAAAGAAGAACCGTACGATCATGACAACGTCCATTTTGTCCACGGTGACCCGTCCGATGAGGCGGTGCTCCTGCAGGCGAACATTTTGAAAGCACGCCGGGTCGCCATCTTCGCGGATGCGCAGATCAGCGAGACGTTGCTCGCCGACGGGAAGTCGCTATTGATCGCGTCAGCCGTCGAGGCGCTGTCGTCGGAACGAAATGTTGACCTACATACGGTCGTCGAAGTATGCGAAGAGCGGAACATCTCAAAGTTCAAACACGTGCGCATCGACGACTTTATATTGGCGAACGATTCGGTGTCGCTCCTCATGGCGAAAGCGACGTTACAGCCGGGCACGACATCGATTTTCCGGCAACTGCTCAGCAAGCAGTCCGGTGGCAACATTCAAGCGCTCGCGCCGAGACCCGAGTGGAAAACGGTCCGCGAAGCTGTCGAAAACTTGTTGCGCCAGGGCGTCACGTTGATTGCCGTCAACGACCGTCTCGATTTCGCGACGGCGCTCGACACAACGCTTGAGCCGAACGACACGCTCTACATCGTCTGTCATGACGATGCGTGGGAACGTTTAAAGCAAGGAGGAATTTGATGCATAATGGAACGTTTATCCGCAAGATGACACGTATGCAAAACGTGCAACGGTGGGACGAATACGCGCCGCACTATCACGACAACGCGGCGAGCCATAGCTTCCGTGTCGCCGTCTTCAGTTTAATCGCGGCCTATTATGAAGAGAACAACGGACAGGACGTCAACTTGCTCGATGTGCTCGGCAAGGCGTTGTTCCACGATATGAACGAGGTGCAGACCGGCCCGATCATGCACCGGACGAAAAAAGAGCCGACGCTCAAAGAACATATCGAACGGATGGAACGGACGGCGAGCCTCGGGTTGGTCGACTTGTTGTCACAGTCGCTCCGGCCGCACTTTTATCGTTTTCTCGTCGAGGCGGAGGACGATTCGTTCGAAGGACGGATTGTCGACGGGATCGATTCGTTCGATGCGATGCTGTTCGTGCGGCGTGAAGTCGCACACGGATCGCCACACTTCGTCGAGAAGCTCAAAGAGATGAAGGCGGTGCTCCGCGACCATCCGCTCGAGTCAGTCCGCTGGCTCTATGAGCAAGTCGAAGCGGAGACGGACGTCGCGACGTTCATCGAGAACGTCATGCGGATGGATAGCGTCCGGCGCTGGAAAGGCCGCTTCAACACGATTGACGACAACGACGCCATCCACGGCTTTCGGGCGGCGGGCCTCGGTCTGTTCAGCGGCTTGCTCGAGCGTGAGAAGTACGGGGTCGAGGTCGATGTCGCCGAACTGACGGCGCGCTTGCTCTGTCACGACCTCGTCGAAGGCGTGACCGGGGACGTGCTCGGTCCGGTGAAGCACTCGACGGCCGAGACGGGTGCTGCGTTCGAAGCGTATGAACGGGCCGAGAGCGAGGCGTTATTGTCGCTCCTCCCGGAATACATGCAACCGGCGTTCCGGCGTTACATGGCCGATTCGAAAGACGCGACGTACGAAGGGCTGCTCGTCGATATGATGGACAAGCTTGACGCCTTGATCAAGATGAACATGGAGCGGAAGATGAACGGGGCCGAGTACGAAGTCACGTACCGGGAACAACTCCGGAAAGTCCAGTCGCGCTATGAGAATCCGAGTATGATTTTCTTCCTTGCCTACATTTTGCACGATCTCGATTATGTCACGAGCTAAACGAGTCGCAGACGACCTGTCTGCGGCTTTTTTTATATCATTCATTGACATATATCATTCAACGATATATATTAGGAGTAAGAAGTATATCGATGAATGATATAGGAGGCGAGACGATGCCACGGAACGATACGATCGGGCTCGGGGAGTTGACCGATAGCACATTTTACATCTTGCTCGCGCTGACCGAGCCAAGGCACGGGTATTTGATCATGCAGTTCGTCGAAGAGTTGACGAACGGGCGGATGCAAATCGGTCCGGCGTCGATGTACACGATCATCAAAAAACTCGTGAACGCTTCGCTGATCGAACCGCTCGACGGGGACGGCAAAAAGAAGAGTTACATCATCACGGACATCGGGCGCGAGTTGTTACACGAAGACGTGAAACGGCGCCAAGCGATGGTCGACGACGCACGTTTCATTTTGGAAGGGGAGGGCCACAGATGAACCGAAAATATATGGCGAGTTGGGGCCTCGCGTTCGCTGAAGAGCGTGAGATGGAGAAGTTGGGACGAATGGCCGCGCGGGGTTGGCATTTAGAGAAGTTCGCACCGCTTGGCTATACGCTCGTCGAAGGGGAGCCGGTGGACGTCCAGTATAGTCTCGATTATCGTAAACGACCGGACGAGGATTATTTCGAGCTGTTCCGCGCGAGCGGCTGGGAACACGTCACGTCGAGCGGGGACGAGATTCACGTGTTCAAAGGTAGTCCGGACGCGCGACCGATCTACTCGGACCGTGAGACGACACACGAGAAATACGCTCAAGTCGAAGGACAGATGGGGAAAGTAGCGTTGGCACTGCTCATCTTATGGATCGGCCTGTTTATATTGCTTGAACTGGATTGGTCGGGACTCGTCGAGACGGGACTGATCATGGTCCAGTTGCTCGTCACGATCGGACTCGTCTTCACAGGTCTCCCGTATTTAGGCTATCTCGTGAAGCGAAAACGGCTCGATCGCAAAGGATGACTAGGCGGATGGCACAAGCCATCCGTTTTTGTTTTGGACGACTGAACTATTCAAGAAAAAAATAGTTAGGTGCAGAGAACTGTTTTTCGGAAATCCTCTGTTCAACTAAAGCGGAATCGTTCATGATAATTAATGAAAGCGATTGCATTTAATTCGATAGGAGGAAAACGCATGATGAAGAGACGACAAGGGTTTGCGGTCATCGCTGGAGTCACGGCGATTGCGCTGCTTGCCGGGCAACCGGTCGCACAAGCGGCGACACCACAAAACGGCACGATGATGCAGTATTTTGAATGGTACGTCCCGAACGACGGCCTGCATTGGAATCGGTTATCGAACGACTCGCAGAACCTGAAAGATATCGGTGTGACGACGGTGTGGATCCCGCCGGCGTATAAAGGGACGTCGCAAAACGATGTCGGTTACGGGGCGTACGACTTGTATGACCTCGGTGAGTTCAACCAAAAAGGGACCGTCCGGACGAAGTACGGTACGAAAGCGCAGCTCCAATCGGCGATCTCGAACTTGCGTGGTAAAGGTATCGGTGTCTACGGCGATGTCGTCATGAACCATAAGGGCGGCGCCGACTACACCGAGTCCGTCCAAGCGATCGAGGTCAACCCGTCGAACCGGAACCAAGAGACGTCAGGGGAATACGGCATCTCGGCCTGGACCGGCTTCAACTTCGCGGGCCGCAACAATACATACTCGCCGTTCAAGTGGCGCTGGTATCACTTTGACGGGACCGACTGGGATCAGTCACGCAGCTTGAGCCGGATCTACAAGTTCAAGAGTACGGGCAAGGCGTGGGACACGGACGTCTCGAATGAGAATGGCAACTACGACTATCTCATGTATGCCGACGTCGACTTCGAGCATCCGGAAGTCCGTCAAGAGATGAAGAACTGGGGCAAATGGTACGCCGACTCGCTCGGGCTCGACGGGTTCCGCTTGGACGCGGTCAAACATATTAGTCACGCGTACTTGCGTGAATGGGTGACGAGCGTCCGGCAGACGACCGGCAAACAGATGTTCACCGTCGCCGAGTATTGGAAGAACGACCTCGGCGCCATCAACGACTACCTCGCGAAGACCGGTTACACGCATTCGGTGTTCGATGTGCCGCTGCACTATAACTTCCAGGCGGCCGGCAACGGCGGTGGCTTCTATGACATGCGCAACATCTTGAAAGGCACCGTCACCGAGCAGCATCCGACGCTCGCCGTGACGATCGTTGACAACCATGACTCACAACCTGGGCAGTCGCTCGAGTCGACGGTCGCCAACTGGTTCAAACCGCTCGCCTACGCGACGATCATGACGCGCAGCCAAGGTTACCCGACGCTCTTCTACGGAGACTACTACGGGACGAAAGGGACGACGAACCGGGAGATCCCGAACATGTCGGCCTCGCTCCGACCGATCATGAAAGCACGTAAAGACTTCGCCTACGGGACACAGCACGACTATCTCGATCATCAAGACGTCGTCGGTTGGACACGCGAAGGCGTGAGTGACCGGGCCAAGTCGGGTCTCGCGACGATTTTGTCTGACGGACCGGGCGGCTCGAAATGGATGTACGTCGGCAAGCAGAACGCCGGTGAAGTGTGGAAAGATATGACGAACAACAACAATCGTCTCGTCACGATCAATAGCGACGGCTGGGGCCAGTTCTTCGTCAACGGGGGCTCGGTGTCGATTTACACTCAACAATAACGAATTCGAACAGAGGGACGCCATCCGTAATGGATGATGCCCCTCTGTTTTCATGTTTGCAGTAGACGTTGCACGAGCTTCGTATTCCACATCCCGCGGGGCAAGGGTAACAAACGAAAGTTCGCCATTTCTTCAGGTTCGTCGGCCCCTTGTGCGGGTATCGGATGATAAAGGATGATGATCACGACACCGACCGCCATGGAAGGGAACAACGAACACCACGACGTCTTCCACAAGCTGACGAGACGCATCGTTGACGAGAACCAAGTCATTATCGTGGAGACGCTGAAGTTGATTCAGGACGCCGGATGGGGCGAGCTTGGTCCATAACCGTTGCTAACAAGAGCGCGGTCTTCCCAAGCAGCGCCGACTTCAGGTTGCGCTTCACATAAGTGGTGAGTAGTTCACAAGCGTATACTTTTCTGGTGTAATACATGGTATAATTACCTGGTATTAGTTTAGGTGGGGAAAATAATCATATGGATACTATGAATTCACCTTCACGCACGTCGGTTGTCGGTTTCATTTCATATCATCAATTTAGAAGCGTCGTGAACGCTGTCGAATTCAAGGAGGCTCACATATGAGTAAAGAAAAGATTGCCCAGCTACGTAAACACGTCTCGCCCTTTGAAAAGGCAGATGTCAAAGTCAGTGTCCGGCAGATGATCAACACGATCCTGCCGTTCCTCGTCGCCTGGTTCCTTGCGTACCAAGCGCTCGAAGTGTCGATGTGGCTCACGATCCCGCTCGCGATCATCGCAGCCGGGTTCGTCGTCCGCATGTTTATCATCTTCCATGATTGTACGCACGGTTCGTTCTTCAAAAACAAGAAAGCGAACGCCGTCGTCGGAACGATCATGGGTGTGTTGACGCTGTTCCCGTACGAGAAGTGGAAGCGGGAGCATTCGATCCACCACGCGTCGAGCGGTAACCTCGATAAGCGCGGTGTCGGTGACATTTGGGTCATGACGATCGAGGAATATGTCGAGGCCTCGAAATGGACGCGTCTTCAGTACCGCCTCTATCGCAACCCGCTCGTCATGTTCGGTATCGGACCGTTGTTCTTGATTCTCGTCACGAGCCGGTTTAACCGCAAGGACGCTCGGAAAAAAGAGCGGATGAACACGCATGTCATCAACCTCTCGCTCGTCGTGCTGTACAGTCTGATGATTTATTTGGTCGGCTGGCAGGCGTTCTTGATCATTCAAGGGACGACGATGTTCACGGCCGGTGTCCTCGGGATTTGGCTGTTTTATGTCCAACATACGTTCGAAGACTCGTATTTTGAAGATGAGAGCGAATGGGATTACGTCAAAGCGGCGATCGAAGGCAGTTCGTATTACGAGTTGCCGAAAGTGTTGCAGTGGGTGACAGGCAACATCGGCTTCCACCACGTCCACCACTTGAGCCCGCGCGTGCCGAACTATAACCTCGAAAAAGCGCATACGGCGACGCCGCCGCTACAAAAAGCGACGACGATCGGATTGTTCTCTAGTTTAAAATCGCTTCGTTACAAATTGTACGATGCGAACAATATGACGTTCGTCACGTTCCGCGACATTAAGCATCTGTTGCGCGACCCGAAGACGACTTTATAAAAAATGTCCCGCTGAAGCGCTTCAGCGGGACATTTTTAGTTCACATATTTTAGCGTTTCCAGACCCAGTCGTCACTCTCATACTTTTCAACTAAGCGAGCGATCTCATCTTGCTGTTCTGACGTGAACACGAGCGGCTCGAACGTCAGTTGAAACGCGTCGCGGAACCCTTCCTCGAACGCCGCAGCGACTTCGTCGAACGTCACGAAGCGGCCGAGCGTCTCGTTCAAAGCGACCGCTTTGCTGCTGAACCGTGCTTTCGCTTGTGCTTTCTCGTCTGCTTCCATCTTAAAGCAATCGAACAGGACATCATCGTCGATCGATAGTGGGATCGACCCGTGCTGTAAGACCGCCCCTTGGTGCCGGACTTGAGCACTACCCGCCACTTTACGGCCGTCGACGGCAAGTTCGTAGTAAGAAGCGGCGTCGAAACAGACGGCCGACTTCGGTTTCCGCAATACTTCACGGTCGTCTTCGGTCAACGGTACCGAGAATTCGGCCGGGACACCGAGCGCTCGGTAGCCGCGCCGGACGCCTTCGGTCAACAGGCGATAGCTCTCGATGACGTTCGTCGGGAGTGTCGGCGTCGTTTCGGGCAAGATGACGCTATACGTCAATTCGTCGGCGTGTAAGACGGCCCGGCCCCCGGTCAAGCGGCGGACGACGGGGATGCCGTTCGCTGCGAGCGCCTCACGGTCAAGGTCACGCGTCGCCCGTTGGAAACGCCCGACGCTAATTGCGTGCGGGGCCCATGAATAGAAGCGGAGCGTCGGCTTCAGCTCGCCGCGGGCGACCCAGCCTGAGACCGCTTCATCGATCGCCATGTTTTCAGCCGGGGCGAGTGATTGTGTCGTTAAAATGTGCCATGTTGTATCAGTCATCGTGTCTCTTCTTTCTCTCAATCGATTGGCAACATCGTATGGCGACGTGCCTTATGGACTTGTTCGTCGGCGTGATATGACGAGCGGACGAGCGGACCGGCCTCGCAATGTGAGAAGCCTTTTGACAAGGCGATTTCTTTCAACTCGGCAAACTCGTCCGGGTGGTAGTAGCGCTCGACGTCGAGGTGTTTCTTTGTCGGCTGTAAATATTGACCGAGCGTCAAAATATCGACGTCATGGGCCCGGAGGTCGTCCATCGCTTGAATCAATTCTTCTCTTGTCTCGCCAAGACCGAGCATGATCGACGACTTCGTCGGGATGTCCGGATTCAATTCTTTGGAACGTTTTAGGAATTCAAGGGTGCGGTCGTACGTCGCTTTGGCCCGGACTCGCGGCGTCAAGCGGCGCACCGTCTCCAAGTTATGGTTCATGATGTCCGGCCCCGCGTCAATCAACGTCTGGAGTGCCGAGAAGTTGCCCATCATGTCGGACGGCAATACTTCGATCGACGTTTCCGGGTTCATCGCGCGTATGGCGCGGACCGTCTCGGCGAACACGGTCGCCCCGTAATCGTTCAAGTCGTCGCGGGCGACGGCGGTGATGACGACGTGTTTCAAGTTCATGAGCCGAACCGACTCGGCGACGCGTTTCGGCTCTTCCCAGTCGAGTTCGTTCGGTTTCCCGGTCGTGACCGCGCAGAAGCGGCACGCCCGTGTACAGATGCTTCCGAGAATCATGAACGTCGCCGTGCGGCGGACGGCCCAACACTCATGGATGTTCGGGCATTTCGCCTCCTCGCACACTGTGTTCAAATTCTTCTCCCGCATCATCTTTTTAAGGCCGGTATACGTCTCGTTCGTATTCAATTTGATTTTCAGCCATTCTGGTTTTCGTTTCAGTTCCCCTCTTGCCACTTCGGATTCCCCCTTTATCATGTCAACCCCTAACGAAATGAGTTTACCAAAAAACAAATGAAAATCGAACCACTCAAATTATTGGCTTTGCCAATACAGGTGGAACGTGTTCCAAGACAGGTCAAATGTTTCAAAATGGTTACGCTTTCATCAAAGTCATTGTTTCCCATTTTTTGAATTGCTATACTGACGTTGACCACCTGAATAATGACCATATGTAACTGATTCGATCAGGCATGGGGTGAACGAGCGTTGGTGAGGCAACGCTTATTCCTCCATGCCTTTTCGTTTGTGGTCGGGGGAACTTTCAAAAAGGAGTGAAAACATGAACAAAGTACTGAACTGGACAGCAACACTCGGATTGACGACAGCGTTACTCGTCTCGTCCGTCCCGATGGCAAACGCGGTCGTGGCAGAGGAGACGCCGACACAATCGATTGAAGCACGGGTGAACGCGCAACTCGAGGCGATGACGCTTGAACAGAAACTCGGACAGATGATCATGCCAGACTTCCGACTTTGGAACGGGGCGAACCATACGGCACTCGCGCCAGATGTGGCACGGGTCATCGACCGGTTCGACCTTGGAGGCGTCATCTTGTTCGCGGAAAACGTGACCGAGACCGAACAGACGACGAAACTCGTCCACGACCTGCAAGAAGTCGTCAAGCAAGACGACAGCAACGACATTCCGCTCTTCATCACGATCGACCAAGAAGGCGGGATCGTGACTCGGCTCGGAACCGGCACGAACTTGCCGGGGAACATGGCGCTTGGGGCGACGCGGAGCAGCCAATACGCGTATGATGCGGGGAACATCATCGGGTCAGAGTTGAATGCGCTCGGGGTGAACGTCAACTTCGGTCCGGTCTTAGACGTCAACAACAACCCGGCGAACCCGGTCATCGGGGTCCGCTCGTTCTCGAGTGATCCGGAACTCGTCGGTGAACTTGGCTCGGCGATGACGCAAGGGATTCAAGACCAAGGCGTTGCCGCGACGGCGAAACATTTCCCGGGACACGGCGACACGGCCGTCGACTCGCACTACGGCTTGCCGATCGTCGATAAGTCACTCGAAGACTTGCGCGGGCTCGAGCTGTTGCCGTTCAAGCGGGCTATCACGGAAGGTATCGATATGATCATGACGGCCCATATCGGGATGCCACAAATCGAGGACGAGGTCGTCAACTCGCCGCGCGGCACGTTCCCGCTCCCGGCGACGCTCTCTGACGACGTCATCACCGGCGTCTTGCGTGACGAGATGGGCTATGACGGCATCGTCATCACGGACGCCCTCAACATGAAGGCGATCACGGACAACTTCACAGAAGCCGAGGCGGTCATCAAGACGTTTGAGGCGGGTGTCGATATCGCCCTCATGCCGACGATTTTACGGTCGAACGCGGACGTCGTGAAACTTGAGACGATCTTTGAAGACGTCATGGCGGCTGTCGAGAGCGGCCGTTTGCCAGAAGCGAAGATCGATGAAGCGGTCGAACGGATCTTGAAGCTGAAAGCGGAACGCGGCATCTGGAGCGAGTCAATGGATACGACGACGCTCGAGGCGAAACTCGCGGAAGCAAATGCGGTCGTCGGTAGTGCCGAGCATAAAGCGACAGAACGTGAGATTGCCGAAGCGGCCGTCACACTCGTGAAGAACGACGACAAGACACTTCCGTTCAAACCGAAAAAAGAGGATACGGTGCTCGTCATCTCGCCAGCAAAAGATCAGACCGACAGCATGGTCAAGACGATCAAATCGCTTAAAAAGAACGCGGGCAACATGAA
Organism: Exiguobacterium sp. SH4S7; assembly: GCF_004336795.1. Taxonomy (NCBI): domain Bacteria; kingdom Bacillati; phylum Bacillota; class Bacilli; order Caryophanales; genus Exiguobacterium; species Exiguobacterium sp. SH4S7. The sequence goes on along the minus strand of NZ_SJUT01000003.1, from coordinate 242,176 downwards.
GCAAGTGAACGTCATCACGGCGAACTATACGGCGTCGACACCGCACCTTGACCAAAACCCAGATTTAAAACAAAAAGTCGAGGCGGCCGACTACATCATCGTCGGCTCGAACGTCAACAACAGCGCCAAGCTGAAAGCGACGTCAGCGGACAATTATGTTCCGGCAGAAGTGTTCCGCTATGCCAACGAGACGGGCAAGAAATCGGTGTTGCTCAGCCTTCGTAACCCGTACGATGTGGCCGTCCAACCGGATGCGCCGGCCCAGCTGCTCATCTATGGCTTCAAAGGTGACCCGAACGGACCGGACTCTGAAGCAGGTAATGGCAAATCGGCTGGACCAAACCTTCCGGCTGGCATCCGCGCCATCTTCGGTGAAGTCAAACCAGGAGGCAAGCTCCCGGTCGACGTCCCGACGTTTGAGAACGGTATGTTCGGTGACGAACTCCACTTCGAATTCGGTGACGGCTTCAAAAACTGGAATAAATGAAAACAGCGAGCGCCCTTGAGGGTGCTCGCTGTTTTTAGTTTTAGTTTACGCCTCGAAGTAACTGACGACAAGGAGTCCAGGACCTGTGTGCGCGCCAATTGCCGAACCGACGATCGTCTTCGTCACGCTGGCCGGATTCATCTGTTCAAGTAGCAATGCTTCCAACTGATCAGCTTTGGCCGGGTCATCCCCGTGGCCGATAAAGATATGATGTCCTTCGATGAGCGGTTTTGACTCGGTCATCCACTCGACGATGCGCCGCATCATTTTTTTATGACCGCGAATCTTTTCGATCGGGACGAGCTTACCATCTCGGACAGTGAGCAGCGGTAAAATCGTCAACAAGTCCCCGATGAACGCGCTCGCTCTCGAAACGCGGCCACCGCGCATCAAGTACTCGAGCGATTCGACGGTGAACAAGTGGCGGATCTTCCCGACGAGCGACTCGGCGTAGGCGATCGTCTCCTCGTACGAGTGGTCTTGGCCGTATTCGGCGACCGTTCGGACGAACAATCCTTGTCCGACCGACGCGGTCCGCGTGTCGAGAATATGGAACGTGCTGTTCGGGTATTCTTCTTTAAGCAAGTTCCCGACCATGACGGCCGTCTGATATGTACCGGACAGTTCGCCCGAGAAGGCGAGGTAAAGGAACGGGATCTCAGACTCGAGATGTTGACGGAAACAGCGCTCAATCCGGGCCGCCTCGATTTGGAACGTCTTCGGCGTCTTGCCGACACGCATCGCGTCATATACTTCTTTCGGCTGAATCGTCTCTCCGTCTAAAAACTCTTCGTTGTCGATGATGACCCCGAGCGGTAACATCTCGAGGCCGTATTCGACGATCTGGTCTTGCGTCAAATCAGCACCGGTATCGGTTATGATTTTGAACATGGTTGGATCACTCCTCTAGTAGTTGGTGTTCAATGTCGCGGATCGGTTCGTTTCGCTGCCACATGCGATCGAGCTGAACGACGAGCGTCGCTTGTTCGTCTGTGTCGAGCGTTGCCGGGACGAGTCGGCTCGTCTCCCCGAGCACGTCATAGGCGCGGCGGAGCACATCGTTGACGGTGAGCGGGATGTGAAGCAAGTCTTCGAGCGACGCCATCGTCTCCGGGACGATGGCCGGGTACGTGAATCGTGTCGCTTCGCCTTGGATGGCACGGTCGTAAAAGTCACGGATGAGGGCGGCACGAGCGCTTCCGCTCTTGCGGACGCTCAAATAAATTTGGACGGCGACACCGCCACGGACACGTCGCTGCGAGATGCCGGCGAACTTTTTACCGTCAATCGATAGATCGAAGCTACCCGGGCAGTACGAACCGACGATTTCTCCAGGCACGATTTTGTCCGTCACGTCTTTGAACATATGTTGAATGAGCGACGTCATCGCCTCATAGCCGCTATCGATTTGAATGCCGTCATTCTCGGGTAGAATAAGAGATAAGTTCAATACATCTTCGTCGAGGACGACCGCAAGTCCTCCCGAGTTACGGATGACGGGACGATAGCCATGTTCATGCAGCAGTCGAATCCCGTCGCGCAGATGAGGCAGCCGCGCGTCTTGAATCCCGAGCACGACTGTGTTCAGATGGACCCAGGCCCGAAAGACGGCGCCTTGGTGTTTTGTCGACGCGCACAGCGTATCGTCCGTCGCGAATGATTGCTCGGCTTGAAACGCCGCACCGAGCGATGATTGGTCGATCAGGCGGTAGGTCGGTTGCCGTAAAAGTGGATGGATCATATGCATAATTCCTTTTCAAAAAATAATGTCTTCCTCATTATAGCATGGAGGGAACGACTCGGAAGAAGTCGAATCAGTACAATACATAAAACGCAGGGGGCACCAACATGTACACATCACGAGGTCAGCTATCTGGGTCAAAAGTGTTTAAAGACCCGGTCCATCGCTATATATACGTCTACGATCATCTCATTTGGGAGTTGATCAACACGAAAGAGTTTCAACGGTTACGTCGGATCAAGCAGCTCGGGACGTCGTTTTTGACGTTCCACGGGGCTGAACACACCCGATTCCACCATTCGCTCGGCGTCTATGAGATTGCCCGGCAGTTGATCGACCAGTTCCGCGACTATCCGGAATGGGACGACCGCGACCGGGAGCTGTTGCTCGCGGCGGCACTGTTGCACGACGTCGGGCACGGCCCGTTCTCGCACGCGTTCGAGCACGTCTTCTCGGTCCGCCATGAAATCTGGACGGAACGGATCATCTTAGGGAACACGGAAGTGAATAAAGTCCTCTCCGAGATGGGCGTCGGGTTCCCGGAAGAAGTCGCGGCCATCATCAACAAGACGCACCCGAACCGGCTGATCGTCAACATGCTCAGCTCACAGCTCGACGTCGACCGGATGGACTATTTACTTCGCGACGCCCATTTCGCCGGCGTCAGTTACGGGAAGTTCGACCTCGAGCGGATGCTGCGCGTGTTGCGGCCGGACGAAGATCAAATCGTCGTCAAACAGTCGGGGATGCATACGATCGAAGACTATATCATGCGGCGCTATCAAATGTATTGGCAAGTCTATCTGCATCCGGCGACGCGTTCGAGTGACTTGTTATTAAAAGCCGTGCTCGAGCGGGCCCAAGAACTGCATGAATCGGGTTATGTGTTTGAGATGACACCGAAGCATTTCTTGCCGATCTTCAACCATGACGAGATGACGCTCGAACACTATTTGAAGCTCGACGAGACGATCGTCTACTTCTATTTCCAAGAATGGATGGACGAGGCAGACCCGATTTTGGCCGATCTGGCGAGCCGTTTCGTCAATCGTCGCCTGTTAAAGTACAAAAATTTCCCGGAAGCGAACCGCGTCCGCTATATGGATCGGTTACGGTCGACGATGGAAGCGATCGGGTTGCCGACGCGCTATTATTTGCTCGAGGACCAGCTCAGCCAGCTGCCATATGATCTATATAAAGGACACGGCACGTACGAAGGGATTTACCTGCAGATGAACGACGGCGACCGTCGCGAGATTTCAGAGGTGTCGATGCTCGTCCAATCGATTTTGAATTCGCGACAGTCGGACGAGAAAATCTATTACCCTGAGGACGTGCTGTTGAACTTGAAAGACCACGCCTCAGAAAAATCATGGATGTTGTCAACGTTACGCGGCGATTGAATCGCTTGAAAAGGATGTGACACCATGGGGATTGGGACGCTCATCGGCGGAATCGGCATCTTTTTGTTAGGGATGATGCTGTTGACCGATACGTTGAAAAGCTTGGCCGGGGAAAGACTGCGAGAGCGGTTGAACCGCATGGCGGAAGGACCGGTGGCAGGGGCGTTTCTCGGTGCGACGATGACGGCGTTGTTCCAGTCTTCGACTGTGACGACGCTCATGACGATCAGTTTCGTCAGCGCAGGGCTGTTGACGTTCACGCAGGCGCTCACGCTCGTCATCGGGGCGAACGCCGGTAGTGCGACGACGGGATGGATCGTAGCGCTCCTCGGCTACAACGTCGACATTCGGGAGCTCTTACTGCCGCTCATCGGCGTCGGGATGGCGCTCCGCTTGATCGGACGACGGGTCAAGCGGATTGGGATGTTGCTCGTCGGTCTCGGACTTGTTTTTGTCGGCATCGGAACACTTCAAGAAGCGATGCGGGAAGTCGTCACGTTCTCGTTTTCGGGCTGGGACACCGACACACCGCTTCATCAATTAGCCTTGCTCGGCACGGGCCTGTTCATGACCGTCGTCTTGCAATCGTCGAGCATCGGTCTCGTCTTGACGATGACGGCGCTCGCGACCGACACGGTGACGCTCGCGCAGGCTGCATTCCTCGTACTCGGGCAGAGTGCCGGGACGAGTCTTGTCGTCGCCCTCGGCTCGCTCGGAGGATGGAAATCAGCGCGGCGCATTGTGCTCGGACACGTACTCGTTCATAGTTCGATTTTGTTGATTGGCTGGCTGACGTTCCCGCTCTTGTTTGGTGTCGTCAATCGCGTGGCCGACTGGTTGAATTGGAATGAGCTATTGCGGCTCGCATTGTTCCATACGTCGTTTCACTTGCTTGGCGTGTTGACGTTTCTGCCGTTTTACGAAGCGTTCAGCCGGCGGTTGCTCAAATGGGTGCCGAGTCGGTCTGAAAAGCTGATCCGTTTCCTCGACCCGAACATGTCGCGGATTCCGACGGTCGCACTCGAGGCGGCAAGACGTTCGTTGATTGAAATCGAGCGCTATCTCGGAAACGAGACGAAACTGTTATTGACGGAAGCGCGCAAGCGGGAGGACGAGTTGCAGCTCGTCGAGAAGACGCTCGGTGACGTCCGGGTGTTTTTGAGCACGATTCAATTGGAAGAAGGACAGGGCCGCAACGACTACGGACAACACTTGTCACTGCTCCATACGATCGACCATTTGGAGCGCTGGCTGTTCGTCCTGCGCGAAGTCGATCCCGTCGACGCCCTCCGCGACACTGACTTTTTAGTCGCACGTCAGCTCGTCTTGCACGAGCTCGAGCTTGTCGATGCCCTCAACCATCACACGCCGCCGGAGGATTCGAAACAATGGAAGACGGCGTCGAAGCAGCTCGCCGAGTACCGGAAAGCGCATCGGGCCGAGATGTTAGAGGAGACGGCGGCGAACCAGCTTGAAATGGAGCAGACGATTCGCAAAGTTCAAGCGCTCCTTTGGCTCGACCGGCTTGGTTATCACGTCTGGCGGGCGACCCGGCACTTGATCAAGCCGACCGTCCCGAGCGAGCGGTTCGAAGTGAACTTAGAAGACTGAAAAAACACCCGCGCGTCCAACTGGATGCGCGGGTGTCTGGCGTTATTTTTTGTCGGCGTGCATGACACCGGCTTGACCGTAGTTCGTCGCGTCCATCTCTTCGATGAAGACGGTGATGTTTTCTTTCGGTGCGTTCGTCGTCTCTGAGACGGCGTCCGTCACTTTCTCAATCAAGGCACGTTTCTGTTCAACAGTACGGCCCGGGAGCATTTTTACGGTAACGTATGGCATATCATTTCCTCCTTTTCTAGTTCTCTTCTATTTTAGAGAATCACTAGTCGAGAGGAAAGCGGAAAATCAATGGAATGCAGCTTCGATGATGTGAGGCGCACTCGATTTCGACAAGTTTTTGTGCACGACGCGCTCTGGTTTCGTCCGCAACTCGTCACGGAACGAGTTGGAAAGCTCGGCTTCTCCGATGACGACAAGCGATTCCCAGTCGTGTGCACCTTTCATCTGTTCGACAGTTTGGGCGAGGTCACGGTAGAACCGACCGAGGTTTTCGGCAAGTCGACGATCGAATTTATCGACTTGCGAGCTGCTCGACGCCATACGGTCACCCGAAGCCGTCCCTTCAAACCGAACCCACTCCTCGGTCTCAGGGTCGAACGCGAATTCGAACGTCGCATCGATGTGCCCGAGTGAGGTATCGAGTACCGTCACGTGGTCGAGGTTCGTCAAAATAATACCGGTGGACGGAAATTTTTGTTGTAACGCCTCGAGTGGTTCAAGTACTGGCTTCGTTTCCCAGTGGAACGACGTCTCGACATCGTGTTGAAGGTAGTATGTTTCAAATAAATCGTTTTCTTCCGAAGCAAAAATGATTAGGCTTCGCGCCAAGTCGTTCCGGTGTTTGCCGAGTTCCTGATCGACTTGCTTACGTACTTTTTTGAAGTTCTTCAGTTGCGTCTCGTTACCGGACGCCTCTAAATATTCACCGATTCGCTTCAAACCGTTCTTCAAGTGGATTGACCAGTCGCCTTGTTGGTTAGGTCCTGTATTAAGGTAGACCGATAGCACACACTTGTCCTTGCATTCAATCTGACGTAATTGTTTCAAGTCGCTTGCTAATCCCATCTTAATTCCTCCCTAAAGTAAACGTTCTCTTAACCTGTTTCCTACTTGGTTAGGACTCAAACACCGAACACGATGGGAAAATGTGAAAAAGCAGGTGCGAAACGAGATGAATCCGGGTAAGTAACAAGACAGACTAGCAGTAGGAGGAACAATCGTATGAAATGGAAAGGCAGACAGGCGAGTCGGAATGTCGAAGACCGACGGGGGCGAAGTGTTGGGGGGAAAGGGATTGCAGGAATCGGAGGCGGTCTTGGCCTGATTTTAGTCATCGTCTTCACGCTTTTGAACGGGGGTAACCCGGGAGACATCGTCAACAATATTGGAATCGGTGAGCCGCAGTCTTCTGAGACGTATCAAGGCTCGGCGCGGGAAGAAGAGATGGCGGACTTTGTCTCAGTCGTCTTGCGTGACACCGAAGAAGTGTGGACCGACATCTTTGCCGAGAACGGCTTGACGTATCGGGAACCGACGCTCGTCCTCTACTCAGGACAAGTCGAGTCGGCGTGTGGGATCGCTGGCTCTGCGGTCGGACCGTTTTATTGCCCGGGCGATCAGAAACTGTATATCGATTTGAGTTTCTATGACGAACTCAGTCAGCGCTTCAACGCGCCGGGCGACTTCGCGATGGCGTACGTCGTCGCCCATGAGGTCGGACACCACGTGCAGACGTTGCTCGGCACGACAGACGAGATCATGCCGCTGCGAAACGAGATGAGCGAGACCGAGTTCAACACGTACTTGGTACGGTTCGAACTTCAAGCCGACTACTATGCCGGTGTTTGGGCGCATCACGCCCAAGGCATGGGCTATTTAGAGGCGGGTGATGTCGAAGAGGCGATGAACGCGGCGCATCAAATCGGTGACGATACGCTACAAAAACAAGCACGCGGCTACGTCACGCCGGACTCGTTCACGCACGGGACGTCGGAACAGCGGAAACGGTGGTTTGATAAAGGTTTTCAAAATGGAACGATCCAAGGCGGCGACACGTTCAATACAAAAAACTTGTAAGTCTCACCTACAGGTTGAGCGCGAGCTCGGCCTTTTTCGTGTCCAAGTTGGAATGTAGGGAAAGAATCCGCTATCATTAAATACAGCAACTAGTAGCAGGAAGGGGATGACCTGATGGAATCCTTACTGAAAAAAATCGAGCTCGCCCAAGGCGAGATGACGTCCGTCGAAAAGAAGATCGCGGACTACATCTTGACCCATTCGACGCTCGTCCCGAATATGACGACGAAAGAACTCGCCCAAAAGACCGACGTGTCAGAAGCGAGCATCGTCCGCTTCGCGCGTGTCGTCGGGATCGACAGCTTCAAATCGTTCAAGCTCGCCCTCGTCAAAGACTTGGCGATCACAGAGACGATGCTGACCGACTTTAATGTCCTTCAACAAAAGGACACGCCGTACGACTCGTTCCAAAAAGTCATCCACGTGAACAAAATGGCCATCGAGGCATGTGCCGAGGCGATGGACAAACGCGAACTCGAACACGCGATCGATACGTTCGCTCGCGCGAACCGGGTCATCTTCTATGGAGTCGGCGGCTCATCGACGGCCGCCTATGACGCGCAGTACAAGTTCACGAAACTCGGCTACGCCGCTCTGACGTCGCAAGACTTTCACTACATGCTGTCGCTCATCCCGCATCTTGGGCCGACCGACGTCTTCGTCGCGATCAGCACGTCGGGCCGGACGAAAGACGTGCTCGAGCTCGTCCGGTTCGCCAAGAAAAAAGGCGTCACCGTCGTCGCCATCACCGATCTCGACAAGTCGCCGCTTTACCGCGAGGCGGACGTCCGTCTGTGCACACCGACTGTCGAACGAGATTACCGGATCGCGAGCATCGCTTCACGGATGACACAATTGACGATTATCGACACGCTCTACATGGGTCTGTTGCACCGAAAAGGCGAAGGGCTGATCGATCGTTACGCTGAGGCGCGCGACGAGATGGTGAAGCTGCGCCGGTGATTCGCCGATATGAAGCGTCAGACCGCGAACGAGTGGCAGCTTTCCTCATGAGACAACAAGCGTTCGCCGGATTGAACGCTCAGACGCTCGAATTGTTCCGCGATGAGAATTTGGCTGACTTCGAGGCGACAGGTACGGTCAGCCTCGTCGTGGAGGACGACGGGGCGATCGTGGCGATGGCGGATTTGTTGAGGCGTCACCCGATTGATGGCTCACTCTGGCTCGGCCTGCTCCTCGTCGATGAACAACTTCACGGCACCGGTCTCGCCCAGACGGTATACGATCAACTCGAGCGGGACCACATGCGTCCGTTCCAGACGACGTTCCGGCTCGGTGTGCTCCCGAAGAACGTGCGGGCCCGTCGTTTTTGGGAGCGGCAAGGCTACGTGTATGAGCAAGACTCGGTCACGGGGGATGGTGTCCACGTCCACGTGTTGAAAAAAGACATCGAATGAAGCGAACTCGGCCTCAAACGGCCGAGTTTTTTTTGTTGGCACTCGAGTCGAGCGTTTATGAAATTATAATTCTTTATTTTTTTAAATAAGTTTGACTTTTAATTTCAAATTAGTACAATAAAACTAGAGAGAAGAAAGGATGGTGGCGATGTTAGACAAATTGGCTACGGAACGACGGAACGAACGGACGATGCGCCTAGATGACATGACGGTTGAGGAACTGCTCGGCGTGATGAATGAAGAGGACCAGTCGGTGCCTCACGTGATCAAGCAACAGCTGCCGGTCATCGCACAAGTCGTAGAACGAGCGATCACATCGTTTAAACGAGGCGGACGCTTGATCTATATCGGTGCGGGGACGAGTGGACGACTCGGTATTTTAGATGCGGCAGAATGTGTCCCGACGTTCGGCGTGTCAGCGGACATGGTCGTCGGCCTGATTGCCGGGGGTGAACGCGCGCTCGTCAAAGCGGTCGAGGGAGCAGAAGATAGTATAGATTTGGCAATCAACGATTTGAAAGCGCTTCACTTGAGTCCGGACGATACGGTCGTCGGCATCGCCGCGAGCGGCCGGACCCCGTACGTCATCGGCGGACTCGATTACGCACGTGAAGTCGGTGCGACGACGGCGGCGCTATCTTGCAACAAAGGCTCGAAAATCAGCGACCACGCCGAGTTCAAAATCGAGGTCGAGACGGGACCGGAAGTATTGACCGGATCGACGCGTTTGAAAGCGGGGACGGCCCAAAAACTTGTCCTCAACATGATCTCGACGGCGTCGATGATTGGAGTGGGCAAAGTGTATCAAAACTTGATGGTCGACGTGCAACCGACGAACGAGAAATTGGAAGTTCGGGCCAAACGGATGATTGCGGAAGCGACAGGGGTCGACGAACAGACGGCCGCGCGTTATTTCGCTTCATCGAACGGCCACGTCAAGACGGCGATCGTCATGATTTTAGCCGACGTCTCCTATGCAGAGGCAGTCGAGCGATTACAGCGCGCGAACGGATTCGTCCGCGACGCGATTTAAGGGGGATTACGAGATGAAGAAAGAAGAGGTGTTGGCGCAAGCCATACTCGAGCACGTCGGGGGAAAAGATAATATCCGCCAACTCGCGCACTGTATGACACGCGTCCGGTTGGCGTTGAAAGACCCAACGAAAGTGAACATCGATGCGTTGAAAAAAATCGACGGTGTCATGGGCGTCATCGATGACGAGACGCTGCAAATCGTCGTCGGACCTGGAACGGTCAACCGTGTCGCGGATCACTTGAGCCGTGAGACGGGGCTCGCCATCGGGGAAGAGGCAGTCGATGCGAACTTGACGCCTGACGAGCGGGCGGCCATCGAGCGTCAAAAAGTGAAAGATAAACAGAAGTCACCGTTCAAACGTTTCTTGCGTCGCTTAGGGAATATCTTCATCCCGCTCATCCCGGGACTTGTCGCTTCAGGGATCATCAACGGGGCAGCGAACTTTGCCGTCAACGCTGGTGTCGACCGGACCGAGACGTGGATGCAAATTCTGCTTGTGCTCGGGAGCACGGTCTTCGCCTATCTCGCCATCCTCGTCGGGTGGAATACGGCGAAAGAGTTCGGCGGGACGCCGGTGCTCGGAGCGATTGCCGGGGGGATTTTGTTCAACCCGTTACTCGCCGACATCGTCATCTATGGGGAAGCACTCGTCGTCGGAAGGGGTGGACTGTTCGGTGTCATCTTTGCCGCTTGGCTCATGACGTATATCGAAAAACACGTCCGCCGCTTCATGCCGGTCTCGATTGATATTATCTTTACGCCGCTACTTACGGTGCTCGTCGTCGGCTTCACGGCGCTCTATGCGATCATGCCGGTCGCGGGCGTGTTGTCAGACGGCATCATGCAAGGACTGAACGCCGTGCTTGAAATCGGCGGACCGGTAGCAGGGGCCGTCCTCGCTGGCTTCTTCTTGCCGCTCGTCATGGTCGGCTTGCATCATGGTTTGACGCCGATTCACCTTGAGTTACTGAACACCGTTGGCAACACGGCGCTCTTGCCGATCCTTGCGATGGCAGGAGCGGGACAAGTCGGGGCCGCGCTTGCGATTTTCGTGAAGACGCGCAACCAACGTCTCCGCAACATCATCAAAGGGGCGATCCCCGTCGGATTCCTCGGCATCGGCGAACCGCTTCTTTATGGGGTCACGCTTCCGCTCGGTCGTCCGTTCTTGACGGCTTGTATGGGAGCCGCGGTCGGCGGTGCGTTCCAAGCGTCGATGCAGACGGCAGCGCTCGGGATCGGGGTCTCGGGTCTCTCGCTCACACCGCTCATCGACAATGGGATGTACTTGACGTATATTGGGGGTCTCGTCATCTCGTATACGGCTGGCTTCATCTTCACGTATTTCTTCGGTTTCAAAGAAGAGATGGCGGATGGGATTTAACAACCAAGGTGGCTCTTTCGAGTCACCTTTTTGAATAGGGAGGGCTGTTTTATATGAGAGGATTATCTGTTTACTTGAGCGAACCGCTGACAGAAGCGTTCACGGTGTGGATGAAACGCATGCGTGAGATCGGTTTCACGTCACTGTTCACATCGCTACATATCCCGGAAGACGATCCATCGGTCTACACGGAGCGGTTGCGTCGACTCGGCACGCTCGCTCGACAGCATGACATGGAACTGTTCGCCGATATCGCCCCGACTTCGCTCGCCGCGCTCGGGAAGACGTGGGACGACGCCCATACGCTCATCGACTGGGGCGTGACCGGCCTCCGCGTCGATTACGGGGTGACCCCGAAACAAGTCGCCGATCTGTCGAAACGGATGACCGTCGCCTTGAACGCGAGCACGTTGACTGCTGAAGAGCTCGATGAGATGAAACAGGAAGGGCTCATGACGGACAATGTCGAAGCATGGCACAACTTCTACCCGCGCCCAGAGACCGGGCTCGACCGGCAATGGTTTGACGAAAAAAATGACTGGTTGAAACGACAAGGGTTGAGCGTGCAGGCGTTCATCCCGGGAGATGGGACGCTCCGCGGACCGCTATACGAACGACTGCCGACGCTTGAAGACCACCGGCAGCTGTCGACGTTCGCTGCTTATTTAGAGTTGACGGGGAGTGTCGACCGCATTTTGATCGGTGACCCGGGACTAGCGGATGCGACGGTTGAACAGTTCGCGTCATACGGGGACGGGATGCTCGTCCTCCGGGCCGAGGCGTATACGACAATCGAGGCGGCGCTCTACCGCGTCCAGACGAACCGGATGGACCCGGCGCGCGACGTCATCCGTTCCGTCGAATCACGGGCGTATGGTCGCCCTGGGGACCGCTTGCTCGAACCGGTTGCGGCGAAACAGCGACCGCTCGGCACGATCACGATTGACAACAGGGATTACGGGCGCTATGCTGGCGAAATGCAAGTGACGAAGACAGACCTTCAAGCCGACAAGCGGGTCAACGTGCTCGGACGTGTCATCGAAGCGGATCGTCCGCTCCTTCGTTCGGTTGGACCAGGCACGAAGTTTCGAATCGAGTGGGGCTGACGTTCGCGATTGCCACGTTCCCTCGTCTTTGTGTACAGTAGAGGGGGAGGGAATGCCATGAAAGATATCAACTTTAATATTATCGCTGACGATGCGACGGACGGCCACGGCGGTTTCGGGGTCGGATCGCTCAGTTTGAACAATATGTCGCCCGTCATCATCGACGTCGAGGCAGGTACGGCAGTGATCGACATGGGTGCGATGCACGCCAAGTCGGCAATCGAGAAACGGATCAAGTTTTTGACCGACCCGGAAGCTGTGCCGAACGGTAAACCGTATTGGATCGTCTGGGTGACGGTCGGACGCAAGCCGGAAGGGTTCTACTACGGCGGCATTGCGGCTTGTGACATGTCGATTGACTTGGAGGCGCGTCGCGGGTACAAATTGCTCCCGTATCACGTCAACCAAATGGACAAGTCGCTCAAAGGACGGATCCTCATCGATATGATGGATGCGCCGTCACGGAGCGTGCTCGCGGAGTTTCTGCAACAGCATCGTCCGGAGATTTGGGACCAGTCGACCGAACTTCATACTGAACTCGCGCGTCTCGCTGCCGAGTAAAAAGATTGGACCGTCACGGTCTCCAATCTTTTTTGTTTTCTTTTGAAGCAACTTGGGAAAATGACCGTGTTAAGGCCCGCAAATCAACCGGAATTGTAAGAAAATTTAGCATTATGCTATACTAAACGCACTGTGTAAAAAAGAAAGGGTGACACGATGAGTGAAACTAAGAAAATTTTGATTGGCCTCGCCTTAGGGGTCATCGTCGGTCTCGGCCTCGCCGGCCTATCCGGTAACGTCTACGACGTGATCAATACGTACATACTATCCCCAGTCGGGACAGTGTTTTTGAACTTGATTAAAATGTTAGTCGTCCCAATCGTCTTCTTCTCGATCATTCTCGGTGTCATGGGCCTAGGTGACCCGAAAGAGCTCGGTCGCGTCGGGTCGAAGGCGCTTCTGTTCTTCTTGACGACGACAGCGCTCGCCATCGTGCTCGCGATGGGTGTCGCTTCAATTATCAAGCCGGGAGAGCGTGGAGATTTCCCGACAACTGGATTGGAATTTGAATCGACAACGACCGAAGAATCGTCGAACATCGTCCAGACGTTCGTCAATATGATTCCGACGAACCCGATCCAAGCGCTTGCTGAAGGGAACATGTTACAGATTATCGTCTTCGCGGCGTTGATCGGGTTTGCGATGATCGCCCTCGGCGAACGTGCCAAGACGTGGCGTCGCTTTGTGAAACAAGGGGATCGCATCATGATGCATCTCATTCACTTGGTCATGAAGCTCGCCCCATACGGTGCCTTCGCGTTGATCGCCTCGGCCATCGGCGGTATCGGACTTGATGCTGTTGTCGCTATGGCATGGTACATGTTTGCCGTCGTCTTGACGTTGTTCTTACATGCGACCATCGTCTACGGCGGAGCGCTCATCTTGCTCGGTAAGATGAGTCCGGTCTTCTTCTTTAAAAACTTCTATGAAGCGATCACGCTCGCGTTCTCGACGTCGTCTTCAAACGCGACGCTCCCTGTGTCGATGGAGCTCGCCCAGACGAAGCTCGGCGTCCCGCGTTCGATCTCGTCATTCGTCCAACCGCTCGGTGCGACGGTGAACATGGACGGAACGGCCATCATGCAAGGGGTCGCGACCATCTTTATCGCCCAAGTGTTCGCCGCTGACTTGACGATCACTGAGCTCGTGACGGTCGTCATCACGGCGGTGCTCGCCTCGATCGGGACGGCTGGCGTGCCGGGTGTCGGGCTCATCATGCTCGCGCTCGTCTTACAGTCGGTCAACTTGCCGGTCGAAGGGATCGCCCTCATCATCGGGGTCGACCGTATCCTCGACATGCTCCGTACATCCGTCAACATCACGGGTGATGCGACATGTGCGGTCGTTGTAGCGAAGCTTGAAGAGAAACACCTTCCACCTGTCGACGAAGACGCGTGGGATGAAGTCGAAGCGAAATAAAACAAAGGCTGACCTCGCGGGGTCAGCCTTTTGAAATGGGGTTTGAATGATGGAATGGGAACTGCTCCCGATCCCGCTGTTTGTCGTCATCAGCATCGTCTTAAACAGTGCCATCGCCGTCGCTGGCGTGTTACCGAGCGCGTTTTTGACGGCGCTGAACGTAAAGGTTCTCGGTTTCGGTCTCGGCGTCACTGTCTCGATCATCGGTGAGGCGGTCGGAGCGGTCATCAGTTTCGTACTGTACCGACGTGCGCTACAAACGTATACGTCACCGAACGGAAAGCGCTTCAAGCGTCTCCGCGAGGCGAGCGGGGTTGAGGCGTGGTTCCTCGTCCTCGGGATGCGACTCATGCCGTTCGTCCCGTCCGGACTCGTCACGTTATCGGCCGCGTTCAGTCGGATGACGCTAACGTCGTTCGCCACGGCGAGCACGATTGGGAAAGTGCCGGCGCTCCTCATCGAGGCGCTCGCGGTCACGGCCGTGATGCGTATTGCGACCGGTTGGCAATTCGTGTTGATCGCGCTCCTCGTGCTCATCTATCTCCTCTGGCGTGTGTTTCAAAGCAACGGCGAGAAGATATGACAGAACGCCTCGATGAACCGTTTGCCGTTCGATTTTTTTCGGAGCATCGACCAGTCGACGAGAATCGACTCGTCGAAGTCTTTCAAAAACGCGTCATGCAGTTGACCGATTGATGACGTCTCGAACTGGGCGATCGTCATCTCATGATTCAAATACATGCTGCGGAAATCAAAGTTAGCCGTCCCAACGAGCGCAATCTTGCCGTCGATGAGGACGGTTTTTGCATGGATGAAATGACGATTGTATTTATAAATGCGGATGTTCCGTTTCAGCAGCTGCTCGAAATAATATTCGGTCGCATGGAAACTGAACCATTCGTCGCCTTGTCCTGGGACGACGATGCGAACGTCGATGCCGCTCTTCCCTGCTACTTCGAGCACGGCGAGCAGTTCGGGCGGTGGGATCAAGTAAGGGGTCGTGATCCAAATCGACTCTTTCGCTTCCATCAACAGACGCATCATCCCATCCCGGATCGTGACGTCCTTACCGGGAGACGTCACAAGTAGTTGTGTCGCCCCGTTCGCGTCTTGCGGTTCGTTAATGAAGTATTCCGGAAGATGTTTAGCGTCGGCGAACAGGTCCCACGTCTCGCTCTCTTCTTCGTGACCGGCGTAAAGCCAATTCTCGATGAACAGACGCTGAAGCTCCCGGACGAGCGGTCCTTCGACACGCAAATGCGTATCTCGCCAAAAACCGAGCTTCTTATGTCTGCCGAGATATTCATCGCCGACATTAAGCCCACCAGTGTAGGCGATCCGTCCGTCGAGCACGATGAGTTTTTGATGATTTCGGAAGTTGGCGTTAAAGACGAGCAGCGGATGCAGGACCGGATCGAACGCTTCGACGTGCACCCGCGACTTGCGGAGCGGCTCGAGGAAATCTTCGCTGATCTCTTGGCTGCCGAGACCGTCATAAAGAAAACGGACGGTGACGTTTTCATTGGCTCTTTTGATTAAGGCGTCGCGAATCTTCAGGGAGATCTCATCGGTCCGGAACAAATAATATTGGACGTGGATATGGTGCGTCGCTTGCTCGATGTCTTTGAGCACAGCGTCGTACTTTTCATCTCCGTTGACGAGCAGTTTCGTCGCCGTATGGCCGTCGGCACCGGTCGCGCCCATTTTTTCGAGCGCTCTCGTGAGAGGGAACCGGTCGGATACTTCATTCGTCGTCTCGACGCGGTCGGCTTCGATCGCTTGCCGGAACATGCGAATCTCGGACGATGTTCGTTTGATCCGGCGGTGGCGTTTCGGTGTCCGGCCGAACAGCACCCAGGCGAGAGCGCCGAGAAACGGGATGAACAAGACGGTGAGCAGCCAAGCGAGCTTCGCTTGCGGTTGAACTTGGTCAAATAAAATATTCCAACCGACGATGAGCGGGGCGAAAACCCCGATTAAAATTAAAAACGGAGTGAGCGTGTCAACCCAAAACAAAAAAACTAATAGTAAAACGAGACTGACTATCATCATGATCAGTTGAATGACTCGTCGCTTCAACAAAGGCACCTACTTTCTAAAACGTTTAAAACGAGGGGAGTCCCCTCGTCTTAATACAAGCTGTTTAATACGGCGTTGATCTCATTCGCGTAGCGTATGAAGAAGTACAGGTTGACAACGAGTGAGAACAAAACGAGGAAGAGAGCGAATTGTGCTTTCGTTCGATTACGGTTCCAGTAGTAAAAGACGGAAAATAAAACGGCGATACCAACGAATAGAGCGACAATTTCAACAATTCCCCAAAGGATGTCTTTCGATAAAAACATATCGACGATTGTCATGACGACAAAAAAGAATACGACAATCCCCATGAGGACCACCAAAATGGCTAAGATGATACTAATCCAATCTGAACTGACTGCATCAACTAAATTTTCAATTGCGACGTTGTATTCGTTCATAAACGATCCTCCTTTCCAGGCACTGCATAACTATTCATCCAATACCCTTTTTTTTCATACTGAAATCAATTGTGTACATTAGGATGGATGAACGCGGGAAGGGGGATTTTTGATACAATCGCCACGACTCCAAATACATAAACCCAGCTGTTCGGAGGAAAGAACAAGACGAGCAGGACGATAATCGCCAACGGTTGGCGCATAGTAGTCGCAAGCAGGGTACTCGTCGCTAAAACGACGGCAAAAGTTGGATCGAGGTCGAATGATCCGCTGAAAAAGTAGCCGAGGGTGAAAGCAGAGAAAAGCAATGGATAAATATGTCCACCACGCCAGCCGGTGGCGAGACAAAAGGCGGTAAAAAATAGCTTTAAAAAGCTAAACCATAATAGTGTATACAGCGGAATACGCTCCCAATCATTAAAATACTCTAAAATGGTCTCTTCCCCAGAGAATAAGAGGTCTGGATAAATGAGAGCCATCGTACCGATTCCGATTCCACCTGTGATTGTCAAAAACAAGATAGGTACTTGAGAGGTTAGACTCATCAAAGCATGCTCTGCTAGTAAATAAAGCCAACCAAAAACCATGCCAATCAGGATGATGAATAAAATCGACCAGTCAAGCTGAATTGACTCGATGGCGGGGAACTTGACGACAAAAGGTGGACGTTCGTCCAATCGGTTGAGGAGATAAAACGTCCCGACTCCAGCAAGAGTTGCCAGTAAGTTCAGCATCGATTGCTTTTTATGTTCAGTTTCTTCGGCTGCGAGCGCTCCAAACAATGGTGCGTTGAAAACAATCCCGAGAACGACCGCGTGCCCGACTTCTTGCAATTCACTCAGCTCGTGCCGGACATAACGGAGTCGTTCGGCAAACCAAGTCGTAAGCCCGCCGACGATTCCGATGAGAGCCGCCTCGGGACCGAGACTAGCACCACCAATCAAGACGAGAAGAGCGGTGAGCGTCGTGAATCCGATGTAGCGGTAGGTAATCCGTCCTGAGGTCTTCCTGTCTTCTAAAATTTCTGGCATCAGGCGCGGCATCGGCCCGTATCGCCGTTGTAATAGTCCGATCAAGACTCCGGCTACGAGCGGTACGAAAAAGATGTAAAAAGGGCTTTCGACTCGTTCGGGTACGGTATGCCAGACAAAGTGAATTCCTTTATAGACGACTGATAAAAAAATCCAGCTAATGAATCCAATCAATATACCGAGTATGCCTGCATAGACACTTACGATGATGGATTTCACTGATCTCCCACCTTTTTGCCCGTATCGATAAAAACTTCTGTTAGTTATCCTATCTCCCGAACGTTCTTCTCTAAAACCTAAAAAAGATGCTACTCTGTTATAAGAGTGGCATCGATTTAAGCGAAGTAACATCATCTGGTGCAGCTGGTTTTCCGAAAAAGTAGCCTTGGCCGAGATCATAACCGAGTTCGCGACAGACGTCGACCTCTTCGGCGCGTTCGATCCCTTCGGCGAGGATTGTAATGCCCATCGAGCGCGTCAATTGACGGACGTTCTTCAAGAAGGCCCGCTTCTCAGCATCTTGGTCACAGAACGAAATATACGACCGATCGATTTTGACGTAATCGGGCTCGAGCCGCTGTAACATGTCAAGCGTCGAGAAGCCGGCACCGACATCGTCGAGCGCGACTTTCATGCCGCGTTTTTTATATGTCGCGAACACGTGCTGCAAATGAGCGACGTCTTGGACTTTCTCCGTCTCGACGACTTCAAAGATGAACCGGTCGGCACTAAGCCCGTAGCGGTCGATGACTTCGAACGTGTGTTGCAGACAGTAGTCCGGGTTGTAGATCGTCGACGGCAAGAAGTTGATGAACGTCTTCTCGTGAGGTGCGACGGCGTGATACGTCGCTTTGATCGCCTCGGACCGGGCGCGTTGGTCGAGCTTCGAATGAAGTCCGAACCGGTTGGCGGCGCGGAACAGCTCTCCAGGCGAGATATTGTTCTGACTGCGGAGGAGCGCCTCGTAACCGAACCGTTCACCTGTGTCGAGATGGATGATCGGTTGCAGGTGACTTTCGAACTCCCCGTGTTGGATCAGCTCGATCGTGTCACGGTTGGCGATCTGTTCGAGCAAATCGACTGCTGGTAGAATCGGTGTTTGCTGTTTCGTGGCAGGGTTGACACAATATACATTGTCCTCGACCGAAGATAGCTTAGTCTTGAGTTCATCAAATGATTCGTATGGCTGAGGTTGGTCGTTGACGACCAACAAGCCCCGTTCAAAGAGCGGGATTGTCGTGGAGCAGGCCACGCAAGGAGACCACATAGGATCCCTCCTTTCCTGTTATAAAATACATCTATATCCAGTTTATCGGCTAAACCTCATGGAAAACTCACACATCTGGACGAATAAATAAAAAAATCGTGCAAAATGCGGACAGTTTTTGTATACTTCCTATCGTATGAATAAGAAGCGCCTCAAAACGCCACTCGCATACGAACAACTTTTTGAACAGAAAGGGGTTCTATCGATGGACCAAAAATTAAAGTTATGGTTTACGGAGCACCAGACAGAAGATTACGGGATCACGTTCCGGGTTAACCACGTTTATGAGAGCGAACAAACGGAGTTTCAACGACTAGAGATGGTCGAAACGGACGAGTTCGGTACAATGTTGTTGCTTGACGGAATGGTCATGACGACGGATAAAGACGAATTCGTCTATCACGAGATGGTGGCGCACGTGCCACTGTTCACGCACCCTAACCCGAAACACGTTCTCGTGGTCGGCGGCGGCGACGGTGGTGTCATCCGTGAGATTATGAAACACCCAACAGTCGAGAAAGCGGTTCTTGTCGACATCGACGGGAAAGTCATTGAATATTCGAAGAAATACTTGCCAAATATTGCGGGTGAGCTCGACAACCCACGCGTCGAAGTCATCGTCGGAGACGGCTTCATGCACATCGCGAAATCGGAAAACGAGTACGACGTCATCATGGTCGATTCGACTGAACCGGTCGGACCGGCAGCGAACTTGTTCACGAAAGGGTTCTACGCAGGAATCTCGAAAGCGCTCAAAGACGATGGAATTTTCGTCGCGCAGTCGGATAACCCGTGGTTCACACCAGAACTCATCCAAACGGTACAGCGTGACGTGAAAGAGATCTTCCCGATCACGAAGCTGTACACAGCCAACGTGCCGACGTACCCGAGCGGCTTGTGGACGTTCACGATCGGCTCGAAGAAGTACGACCCGCTTCAAGTACCGGCTGAGCGGTTCCACGATATCGAGACGAAATACTACACGCCAGCGCTTCACTCGGCGGCGTTCGTACTTCCTAAATTCGTGGAGGACTTGACGAAATGATCAAACGATTCGATGAAGCCTACTCAGGAAAAGTGTTTATCGCGAGCCTACCGGAAGTGACGGATGCGAAGACGGTCCTTTACGGCATGCCGATGGACTGGACGGTCAGTTTCCGTCCGGGCTCACGTTTCGGTCCGAACCGCATCCGTGAAGTCTCGATCGGACTCGAAGAATACAGCCCGTACCTTGACGGGGACTTGAACGAAGCGGCCGTCTATGACGCAGGGGACATCCCGCTTCCGTTCGGCAACGCCCAAAAGTCGCTCGACATGATCGAGTCGTTCGTCAAAGACGTCATCAAAGAAGGGAAGTTCCCGCTCGGTATGGGTGGTGAACACCTCGTCACGTGGCCGGTCATCAAGGCGATGCATGACGCGTACGGGGACGACTTCGTCATCTTGCACCTCGACGCGCACACCGACCTTCGTGACGATTACGAAGGCGAGCCGCTCTCGCACTCGACACCGCTCAAAAAAGCGGCCAACTTGATTGGGCCGTCGAACTGCTACTCGTTCGGGATTCGTTCGGGGATGAAAGAAGAGTTCGACTGGGCAAAAGAAGTCGGCTACAACTTGTACAAGTATGAAGTGCTCGAACCGCTCAAGCGCGTCCTACCGACGCTCGCCGGCAAAAAAGTGTACGTCACGATCGACATCGACGTCCTTGACCCGTCGGCCGCACCAGGAACCGGCACGCAAGAGATCGGCGGCATCACGACGAAAGAGTTGCTCGAGTCGGTCCATGCCATCGCCAACGCTGACCTCGATATCATCGGTGCCGACCTCGTCGAAGTGTCACCGGCGTATGATCAGTCAGACATGACGGCGATCGCCGCCGCGAAGATCCTTCGCGAGATGATGATCGGGTTCGTGAAGTAACGATGCCGAAAAAAGGTCAGCTCGAGATGGAACTGAGCGCCCGGATCACCCAATGGGAGAAAGAGTATCTCGGGCGCGGTTCATTAACGTGTAAGAGTGACCTGCTCCGCGATTTGGCCATCGTGACGCTGCAAGGCGTCTTGACCCCGGCCGAATATGAACTCGCCGCGAAGTCGAGTGGTCGCGAACAGTTAAAGAAATACCGCAACAACCTCGTCGAATCCGGCCGGGTCCAACTCGAGACGATCATTCATGACGTGCTCGGGAGACGGCTCGTGTCGCTCCATACGGACATCAGCACGAAGACAGGCGAACGCCTCATCGTCTTTCGGTTGGATGCACCGTGGGACGATGTGATTGACAAGGCGTGACGACATTTTTACACTAGAAGCAGAGACGCGTCAGGATTGGTGGAGAATGCCTACGGGAACTTTCCACCGCCGTCCTGAAACGGAGCTGTCAAAAACTACCCCGACAGTTGTCGGCTAGACGGAACGACCGTGTTCGAGCCGTCGGCATGCAGCGCACACCTTTCTTTGGTGTGCGCTTTTGTCGTCTAGGAGGAAACAATGGAACTATTGACGTTTTTATTGACGAGCGCCCCGGTGCTCCTGTTCGTGACGGGCGTGATTGCCGCCCTCGGAAAGTCGAATTTAAGAATCCCCGAATCGCTCAGTGTGACGCTTAACATTTATCTGCTACTCGCCATCGGGTTAAAAGGCGGCATGGGGCTCGCCGCTGTCTCGCTTGACGAGCTTGCGGCACCGCTCGCCGTGACACTCGTCCTCGGGATGGTTTTACCGCTCGTCGCTTTTGGACTCGGTCGTCTGCTCAAGTTCAGCTTTCACGAACGGATCGCCATGGCGGCGACGTTCGGTTCGGTCTCGCTCGTGACGTATGTCGCTGCGACCGCCCAGCTCGAGCGGATCGGTATCAGCTATGAACCGTTTATGACGACGCTCGTCGTCGTCCTCGAGATTCCCGGTCTCGTCGTCGCGCTCTTACTGTACAACCAGACGCGTGTGCTCGGTATCACGGCCGCCCCGAGTCAGTCGTTCACCGTCATCCGGGACAGTATGCTTTCAAAGAGCATCCTCTTGCTCATCGCCGGCCTTGTCGTCGGATTCGTCACGCCGGACACGTCGGCGCTGACACCATTCTTCGTCGACTTGTTCCCGGGCGTCTTACTCTTATTCTTACTGAGCCTTGGGGTCAAGGTCGGCCATCAGCTGAAAGACGTCCCGGCGTACGGCATGAAGTTTTTGATTGTCGGGACGATGTTCCCGCTCATCGGGGCCGTTGTCGGCTATTTTGCCGCCGGACTGGCCGGTTTGTCTGACGGGGGTACGATCTTGCTCATGACGCTCGCGGCAAGCGGCTCTTACATCGCGGCGCCGGCGATGCTCCAGGCGTCCGTCCCGGAAGCCGAGCCGTCGTTTTATTTGACGCTCGCCCTCGCTGTCACGTTCCCGTTCAATTTGCTCGTCGGTATCCCGCTGTTCATCACGATCGTCACATGACAAAAGCGCCGTCTCATCGAGAGACGGCGCTTTTGTCATGTGATGACTTGCTGTTGTTCCATACATTTCAAAGCGGCGGTCCAGCTGCCGAACAAGGCGTTGATCGTCGACGTGCTCGGCACGTTTCGTCCTTCGGCCCATTTGCGGTAGTGAAGGATGCTGAAATGGTTTAATTCATCTTTAGCGACCCGGAGCGCCTCGATGACGTCCTCCTCGTCCCATTTCCGTTTCGGTGGGGCGATATCGAGGACGAACAAGGCGTAGCTCCAGGAGCCGTACTTCCGGGCAATCGTTGCCACGGTCGGATATCCCTTCTCCTGCGCCCAGACAGCGTAGTGCTGTGAAGTGAGACGTGTCAGTTCGGCGGACGCCTCGATGAGTGCCTGAATGATGCGCTCCTCGTTATTGCGGGCCGTCGTCGTCTGCAATTTCGCTTCGCGAAGTGCGTTCGACCACGAGCCGAACCGACTGCTGATCAGCGTGAGCGACGGGGCTTGTGCGACTTTGGCCCACTCCCGATACGTTTGGCTCGTAAAGATGTCGAGCTCTTCGGCGGCCTCGTTTAACGCGGTTAAAATATCTTCGTCCGAATAATAGCGGTACATCATTTTGATTTCAGCGGCCTGAACGGCTTCGCGCCAAGAACCGAATTTGTAAATCACGGTCGAGAGGGAAGGAACGTCTTTGCTGCGGGCCCAGAGTGTGTATTGTTTCGTATCGAATTCTTTGAGTTCATTCGCTGCTTGTTGTAGGCATGAGATGATTTGCTGCTCTGTCCATCTTTTCATCGTGATGTCTCTCCTTTTTAGAAGCGCTTGATTGCTTCAAAGGTCATGGTGTGGTTGAACGATGATGGTCCTCAAGGAAAGCCCAAACGGTCGAGGGCGCGACTGCGGTTGACAACGAACATAAAAGACTCGTGACTGACGGTGTAAGCAAGTCGTGAAGAGGTCATGTGACGAGCATGCATATTTACTTACTTCTAAATTCCCCTCCTTATTGACAATTTACACCTAATTCACGACTCATATACTTTCAATATTACCCATTTAGTGCGGAAATATTCACAAACAAAAAGAAATGGCCATCATACATTCGTAAAACTGTTTGATGGCTAAATTTCGTTGCTATGAAAAAGCTATGGTTTTCTTTCAGATTGTGAATCTCGAACGGGTACTAATCTAGCATCAGCGAATAACCCGTTTACATTCGGCAATCTTTAAAGGTGGTGACAGGATGACTATTCGATTCAATCATTATCCGATGGACCGAAAAAACACGATGCTTATGATGCTCGACGTGACGATCGCGGCGGCGGCCATCTTTCTCACGTTCAAACTGTTGTTCGCTCATGACACGACCGTCTCCGGGGACACGACGAAGTTGATGACGATTTTAGCGCTGAAGAGTACAGCTCTGCTCGTCCTCGGGTGGATGACACGCGTTTATCGGATTGACTGGCGTTACGGTTCGATGCGTGAGCTACAATTGCTCGCCCTCGTGTTGCTCACGAGTGATTTAATTGTTCTCGGTGCTGCCTTGATCGTGTTAGAGAACATGTCGTATCAAGCGCTGTTCGTCCAGAGCCTGCTCGCGTTCAACGGGATGCTGTTCATCCGGATCGTGGCGAGAACCCGGTCTTTCTTCCGATTCCGGAACGCACCGCCGAGCGGGAAAGCGACACTCATCATCGGCGGTGGGGACTCAGGACAAAAGATCACGAAAGAGTTGAAAGAACATCGGACGAACGTGTTAAACGTCGTCGGTATTTTAGACGACAATCCGTTCCTGCAACGGCTCTATATCCATGGGACACCGGTCATCGGCCCGATTGATGCGCTCGAGCGGAAAATTGAAGAGCTCGGGATCGAAGTCGTTGTTCTCGCAATCCCGTCCCTGCCTTACAGCAAACGGCTGCAACTGCTCAAGCGAATCGAGAAGACGGGCGTCGAATCACACGCGTTACCGATGCTCTCAGAGCTTGCGTCCGGAAAAGTATCGATGAATGAGATCAGGGAAGTGGCGATCGAGGACTTGCTCGGACGAGAGCCGGTCCAACTCGACGTATCCGAGATCTCACATAAGCTAAAAGGCACGACCATTTTGATTTCAGGCGCTGGCGGATCGATTGGGTCTGAGCTATGCCGGCAGTTAATCAAATTCGAACCCGGTCGTCTCGTCTTGTTCGGGCATGGCGAGAACAGCATTTATTCGATTGACCGTGAACTTAAAGACTTACAAACGGAAACGGAGATTTGTCCGATCATTGGGGACGTCCAAGACCGGGCGCGGTTGATGGAAGTGTTCGAACAGTTCGAGCCTGAGATCGTCTATCATGCGGCGGCCCATAAACACGTCCCGCTCATGGAAGGGAACCCGAAAGAGGCCGTGAAGAACAACATCTATGGTACGAAAAATATGGTCGAAACCGCTGATTTGTTCAACGTCGAACGTTTCGTCATGATCTCGACAGACAAGGCGGTCAATCCGACGAACGTGATGGGCGCGACGAAACGGGTCGCCGAGATGATTGTTCAGCAACAAGCGCGTCATAGTGCGACGACGTTCTCGGTCGTTCGGTTCGGTAACGTCCTCGGCAGTCGCGGCTCGGTCGTCCCGTTGTTCAAAGAACAGATTGAACGCGGTGGTCCGATCACGGTGACACATCCCGAGATGACGCGTTACTTTATGACCATCCCCGAGGCGAGTCGGCTCGTCGTTCAAGCAAGTGTTCGCGCGAATGGCGGTGAGGTGTTCGTCCTTGATATGGGACAGCCGGTCAAAATCGTCGACTTGGCCCGACGGATGATCACGCTCAGCGGCTTCACGCTTGAGCAAATTTCGATTGAATACAGCGGAATCCGGCCGGGCGAGAAATTGTATGAGGAGCTGCTTGCCACGAGCGAACGCAGCGAAAATCAAGTGTACGACAAAATTTTTGTCGGCTGTACGCGACCGTTCAAATCGGTCGAACCAATTTTACGTACGATTGAACATCTGCTTGACCAACAAAGCGCATTGACGTCCTTCCTCTTGTTCGTCGCCAATAGCGAAATCCCGGAAGAAGTGATGGCAGATATGTTCGCGCCTCAGATCGAGCCCGTTCGGATTCGTTCGAGCGACCCCACCCAAAGGAGGAAGACGTTATGAAAAAGACTGTGCTCGTCACAGGTGTCGCAGGGTTCATCGGCTTTCATTTGGCGCGCCGGCTGTTGCGAGAAGGGCACCACGTCGTCGGCATTGATGAAGTGAATGATTACTATGATCCTCATTTGAAAGAGGCGCGTCTCTACGTCTTGACGCACCCGAACTTCAAACTGTATCGGGACTCGCTCGAGAACAAAATGGCCGTCACACGGGTGTTTGAGAAACGGAGTCCTGATATCGTTGTCAACTTGGCTGCGCAAGCAGGCGTCCGCTACAGTCTTGAAAATCCGGACGCTTATATCCAATCGAATATCGTCGGATTTTTAAACATCCTTGAGGCGTGCCGGAACTTCCCGGTCGAGCAATTGATTTATGCATCATCAAGTTCCGTGTACGGCTCGAACCAAAAGATGCCGTTCTCTGAACAGCATCCGGTCGATCATCCGCTCTCGTTATATGCGGCTTCGAAGAAAGCGAATGAACTGATGGCCCACACGTATAGCCATCTGTTCGGTCTAAAGACGACCGGACTACGATTTTTTAGCGTCTACGGACCGTGGGGAAGACCAGATATGGCGCTGTACAAATTTACAGAAGCCATCATTAAAGGTGAACCGATCGACGTCTATAACTATGGGCAAATGGCCCGTGACTTCACTTATGTCGACGACGTGATTGAGTCGATCGTCCGCTTGATGGACATTCAACCGTTCGCTGACGAAGAGTTTGACTATCACGACCCGCTCCCGGACCGAAGCGACGTCCCGTTCCGTGTTTACAACGTCGGGAATCATAGCCCCGTCCAACTGATGGATTTTATTCGGATCATCGAGAAAAAACTAGGGAAGCGAGCAATCGTGAACGAACTCCCGCTGCAGCCGGGTGACGTACCGGAAAGTTTTGCCGATTCATCGGAATTGTATGGAGCGATTGATTTTCAACCACAGACCCCGATTGAACAAGGGGTGCATGAGTTTATCGATTGGTATATCGCGTATCACCATGCATTGAAGGAGGGAATCGAGTGATGATGTCACTTCAAGACAAAATCTATGCCAACTCTCCGTTGCCGGTTCAAAACTGGCTCATCTCGCTATACGGGTTGAAGTTATACCATGAGCGTTACGGTCCCTATTACGAAAAAGAGTTGACCAAGCTTCGAAGTCGACGGCTCGTCGATCCGCAAACAGCCCAACTGAATCGGCTCAATCGGTTCCTCAAGTTCTGTCAGACGCATAATAGCTACTATCGGGACTTGTTTGACCGCCATCACGTGGAGCTGCCGCTTCTGCAACTGAGCGATTTGAAACAAATTCCAGTGCTTGAGAAAGAGACACTCCGTACCGAACCGACTATTTTCTCGGATGTTAAAGCACCAATCGTCGGGTGTACGGGTGGAACGACCGGGACGGCACTCCAAGTCCGGTTCACGGTCGAAGATTACCAAGCCCGCATGGCCCATTTGGATTACTTTAAAGAGCAGCACGGCTTTACAAAAGGGATGAAACGAGCAAGTTTCACCGATCGGATGATTTGTCCGCGCGGCCAGGAAGAGCCGGTCTATTGGCGTTATAACGCTCCGATGAAACAGATGCTCTACTCGGTCGTTCACTTTCATCCGAAAACGATCCCGGCCTACGTCGAATCATTGAACGACTTTCAACCTGACGCCCTCGACGGTTCGCCGTCCGCGATGATCGAAGTCGCCAAGTATTTAAAAGACACGGATATGCGCTTAACGTTCAAGCCAATCGCCATCTTTCCGACGTCGGAAACGTTGTCGCCATGGGGACGCGCATTGCTCGAGGAGGTTTTTGACGCCCCGGTATACGACCAATACGCTTCTTCAGAAGGCGCACCGCTCGTCACCGAATGTCAGCATGGACGGATGCACCTCCATCCGGAGACCGGCATCATTGAGGCCGGAGAGAACGGAGAAGTGCTCGTCACGAGCTTCACGACCCATGGCACGCCGCTCGTCCGTTATCGAATCGGAGATCGGATGACACTCAGCGATGAGACGTGTCCGTGCGGCCAGACCGGTACGGTCATCTCGTCGATCGATGGCCGTCAAATGAATTACGTCGAGACACCGGAAGGTTATAAAGTGTTCGAAGGCGACTTGACGGCGACCGTCGCCGTGCTGCCGAACTCGGTACTTCAAGTCCAAGTGCTCCAACATGAGATCGACCAGATTGAAATGTTGTATGTCAAAGATGAGGACCGGTTCGAAAACGAACATGAGACGATATTAAAGCAAGAAGTGGAACGACTGTTCACACCGAATATGCGAATCCGTCTTAAAAATGTGCCGGCCATCAAAAAAGAACCAAACGGAAAAATTCGGGTCGTGAAGAGACTTCACGTCTGACCCATACAAAAGGGGAGTTCGATCATGGCGATCTTCGCGTTGCGGGACGTATATTTTAAGGCGCCGATCCGCCTTCAAAACTGGATGACGTCACTTTATGGCTTGAAGTTGTCACAAGAGCGTTACGGGAAAGCGTACGAGCAGGAGCTTGCCGCACTACGCAACCGTCCGACGGATGACGCGGCCGTTCGAGCAGACCAGCTTCGACGACTCAATGACTTTTTAGCATTTTGCGAAGCGAACAATGACTATTACCGTCAGTTATTCGACGAGGCCGGCGTATCGCTCCCGCTCCACTCGATTGAAGATCTAAAACAGATTCCGATACTCGAGAAGGAAACGGTCCGCTCGACCCCGGCCATCTACTCGCACGTGAAGACAGACATTATCGGCAAGACAGGCGGGACGACCGGTGCGTCGCTCCAAGTGAAATTCACAGCAGAAGATTATCAGATCCGGATGGCCCATTTGGATTATTTTAAAGAACAACACGGCTTTAAAAAAGGGATGAAACGAGCCAGTTTCACGGGACGCGTCATTTGTGAACCGGATCAAGCGGCACCCGTGTTTTGGCGGTATAATCGTCCGATGAATCAACTACTGCTGTCGTTGTTCCATCTGACCGAGGAGAATATCCCGCACTATATCGCAGAACTGAATCGGTTCAAACCAAGCGTTCTCGATAGCGCCCCGTCCGCCATGATCGACCTGGCCTCATACATTAAAGCGCACAACATCAAACTCGACTTCCAACTGATCGCCTTGTTCCCGACGTCAGAGACGATCACGGCGTTTGGACGGTCGTTGCTTGAAGAAGCGTTCAACGCGCCCGTATTCGACCAATACGCCTCGTCCGAAGGGGCACCGATTTTGAGCGAATGCAGTCATGGACGGATGCACCTTCATCACGAGACAGGGGTCATCGAGCCTTATGGGGAGGACGGCGAAATTCTCGTCACGTGCTTTACGACCCACGGCACACCGCTCGTCCGCTACCGGATCGGGGACCGGATGAAGTTTGGGGGAGGGACTTGTCCGTGCGGTCAAGGCGGGACGTATGTCGAGTCGATCGAGGGACGGCAATCGAATTTCATCGTCACGCCAAAAGGACTCAAAGTCTATGAAGGGGATTTGACGACGATCGTCAGCGAGCTCCCGAACTCGGTCATTCAAGTCCAGTTTCGGCAGTTCGATTTGCATCACATCGAGATGCGCTACATCAAAGACCCAAATCGCTTTACCTCGTCGCATGAACAAGTGCTTCGACGGGGGTTGAAAGAGCTCGTCGGAGACGGCGTCGAGATTACGTTGACGCCGGTCAAACAAATTCCTCGAGGCCCGAACGGAAAAGTCATCGTCGTCGAAAAGTTGATGAATCAAATTTCACAATAACTGGAGGCAGATGGACATGGACAAACTCATCTCAGAATCACGGACAGCACGAAGAACCATTGCCAATCGCCATATCGCCGTCGTCGGACTCGGGTACGTCGGTCTCCCGGTCGCGGTCGCGCTCGGAGAAGTCGGAGACGTCATCGGATTTGATATTAATGAGGCCCGCATCAACGAACTGAACGGTCATCTCGACAGCACGCGAGAAGTCGAGCGGGAATCGCTTGAAATCGCCTCAGTCGCATATACGACCGACGCGTCACAGCTTGAAGAGACGGATTTTATCATCATCGCCGTACCGACGCCGATCAACGAACAAAATCAGCCGGACCTCGGTCCGATCTGTAGCGCGACGCGAACCGTCGGCAAGCACCTACGGCCGGGGGCGATTGTCGTCTACGAGTCGACCGTTTACCCTGGACTGACGGAAGAAGAATGCATCCCGCTGCTCGAACGAGAGTCGGGTCTACGGGCCGGGATCGATTTTAAAGTCGGCTATTCGCCAGAGCGTATCAATCCAGGGGACCGGGTCAACACATTCCGGACGATCAAGAAAGTCGTCGCCGCCGAGGATGAGGAGACGCTTGATATCGTCGCAGCCGTATATGAGACGGTCGTCGATGCCGGTGTGCATCGCGCTTCGTCCATCAAAGTCGCCGAAGCCGCGAAAGTGATCGAGAATACGCAGCGGGACTTGAACATCGCATTGATGAATGAACTCGCGATCATCTTCGAGCGGATGAACATCGATACGCTTGAAGTGTTAGAAGCGGCCGGTACGAAATGGAACTTCCTGAACTTCCGGCCTGGACTCGTCGGTGGCCATTGTATCGGGGTCGACCCGTTCTATTTGACGATGAAGTCTGAGATGCTCGGCTATCACCCTGAGGTCATTTTAGCCGGACGGCGCATCAACGAGACGATGGGCAGTTTCATCGCCACGTCGCTCATTAAAACGATGATCCGTCAAAACATGCCGGTACTCGGCTCACGGGTCACCGTGCTCGGCATGTCGTTCAAAGAGAACGTCAGTGATATCCGTAATTCAAAAGTCGCGACACTCGTGCGGGAAATCGAGGAGTTCGGCCTTGAGGTGCAAGTGTACGACCCGCTCGTCCACCATGAGGAAGTCGAACAAGAATACGGGATCCAAGTAAAATCGTACCATGAGCTCAAGCCGGCGGAAGTCGTCATCTACGCCGTCTCACACGATGAATTCGTGAGTGCCGGTTGGAAAATTGCCGAACGTCAGTTGAAGATGGGACGAGGGATCGTCATGGATTTAAAAGGTATCTTAAACCGAGCGACGAAGCCAGAGGAGGTCCACTTATGGCGCCTTTAAAGATCCTTCAATTCTGCGCGGTCGACGTGACCGCTGACGTCCTGTTGCGTCCGCTCATCGAGTCGCTGAAAGCCGAAGGGCACCAAGTTGATGTCGCCTGTGCCTACGGTGACCGGACGGACCGGTTGCGGGCGGAAGGTTGGGTCATCCATACGCTGCCGATCGATCGCAAATTCCATCCGAAGCGGAACGTGCAGACGATTCAAGGGCTCGTCGCCTTGCTCAGACGGGAGAAGTATGACGCGATCCATGTCCATACGCCGGTTGCGGCCGCGCTCGGACGGGTTGCGGCCCGAATCGCCCGCACCCCGCACATTCTGTACACGGCCCATGGCTTTTACTTCCATGAACGGATGAGCCGGGTCGCCTATGAACTCGTGTTTTGGCTCGAAAAATCGCTTGCCGCACTCGCGACCGACTGGCTGCTGCTCCAAAGTGAGGAAGATTATTCGCTTGCCAAGACCCGACAATTTAAAAGCGATGACCGTCTGCTTCATCTCGGGAACGGGATTGATTTGACTCGATTCCAACCGCTTGAAAAAACAGTTGACCCGAAGCAGTTAAAGTTTCTGTTCGTCGGTCGCCTCGTCAAAGAAAAGGGGATCCTCGATCTACTCGAGGCGTTTCAGGAAGTGTCTGCGCGTCATCCGGGAGCGACACTCACGATTGCCGGAGAGTTGCTGTCGAATGAGCGGGATCAAGAGACCGCCAAACTCGTTGAAGCTCACTTGGTAGACAATCCGAACGTTCATTACGTCGGATACGTCATAGACACCCCGTCTTTGTTCAACCGTCATGACGTCTTTCTGTTACCGTCTTATCGGGAAGGGCTCCCCCGTTCCATTTTAGAGGCGATGGCGTCAGGTCTTCCGGTCATCGCGACGAACATCCGCGGTTGTCGAGAAGAAGTCATTGACGGAGAGACGGGATACCTCGTCCCGGTGGCCCGTCCGCAAGCGCTCGCGGAGGCGATGGAGTCGTTCATCGAGCATTCAGATCGGATCGAATCATACGGTCGCCGAGGTCGCGAAGTCGTCGAGGAACGGTTCGATGAATCGAAAATTTTGACACGGCAAATCAATTTATTTGCGCAAATTAGCGCTCGTGAAGTGGGATGAGTCGTCGCATATAAAAGGGGGAGGCGGCATGGAAGAGAAACAAGTGATTCACCAGTTGAGGACGGCCGCCGATGACGGTCGTCTCACAATCCATATGTACCAGCAATGGCAACAAGCGAACGGCGGACCGACCGTACTCGAACTGTTAGAGGTGTATGGTTCGTGGGCGAACGTGCTGCGGCTCGTCGGGTTTGAAAACCAGATGCCGCGTTTCACGAAGTCGGAAATGTTGCGAACGCTTCGCCGGGCAGCGAAGGATCTTGGCTCGATCAATAGTGCCGATTACCGAAAATGGGCGCATGACCATGATGCTCCGACGCTCACGGAAGTTGTCATCCAGTTTGGGTCTTGGAAGGTCGCATTGATCGAGGCCGATCTACTCGGGATGATGGCAAAAGACCAAAAGATTGAAATTATTCAAGCGTTGCTCGATGCGAGCGATGAAATCGAACCATTTAATTCAACGACGTATGCGAAATGGGCGAAAGCGAACCAACGTCCGAGTATCACAAAAGTCGTTCGGCGCTTCGGGTCTTGGACGCAAGCACTTGAAGAAATCGGATTGTCGACGCGTAAAGCGTTCACGGAACAAGATATTCTATCGGCGTTGAAAGAAGCGAGTGAGGATTTGGCCGTCCTCTCGCCATGGGGTTATGAAATATGGCAAAAAAAGACGGTAAAGGACCGGCGCTTAAAGATATCCAACAGATGTTCGGTTCTTTTGACATAGCGCTTTCGGCGATGGGGCCAGAATTTACAGACCAGACAGACGATGACGCTTCAAAGAGAGGGAAGGAGGAGGGCTTATGACGCGTCCGATCGTCTTATGTATCGGCGAGGATCCGACTTCGACTTATGTGTACCAGGCGATCCGGAATCTCGGGGTGACCCATGTGATCAAAGAAGACGGTCCGGCTGAAGTGCGGCCCGACTCGATCAACGAGTGGATGCGTCAATCATACGTTCGCTTTATGTCACCGCTCATGTGCCGATTCAGTCGTCAGCGCGTCCGAGAGTTACAAGCACGTTATCCGCTGAACGACAATCCGATTCCATCGCATCATCTGTTGCGTGTCACGTCACTGAATGACGCCCGAACGATGATGTGGCTTGATCGCTTACAACCACAACTCGTGATCTTGCACGAGACCGGACCCGTCGACATGAGCCGACTGCACCGTCGTGACTGTCCGATTTTAACGGTCAGCCCTTCGATGGCCAAAGGACAACTTGAAGCGTACTGGGCGTTTCGCGCTAAGCCTGACGTCTGTGAAGTGAGAATCGAACAATGGGGCGACAGAGGCTGGACTGTACTCGATCGGTCCGTCCTGTATGTCGGTGGCACCGATAACTTTGCGACGTATCCTTACCTTCAACTTGTGACGGCACTGCCGCTTTTGCGTCGTCAAATTGAATCGATGCTCGAAGAGGACGTATATGATCGACGGACGGCAGAGTAAAGGCCAAAGCGAGTTCGCTTTGGCCTTTCAGCTATTTTTGATGCAGTAATGTTGGATTGCGTCGTTATAGTAGACGGCAAGCCCGGTCGCGTACTTGTCGTAAAACATCGTGAACCGCTCATCCATGACATACATGTGCCCGAGTCCACTGAACATGTCGAATGAACAGTCATAGAAATTAGCATTGATGAACTGATGGTTCGCCTTGACGACGGCTTGGACACGTTCGTCTTCAATCGGTACGTCCGCTCGGAACAGGTCGACGAGCGGTTTGACGAGATTCATCTGTTCTTGGCTGAGTGTTTCCCAATCATCTTTCGAGCGTTGGTTGGCACGCTCGAAAGATGATTGGTACGCCTCGCTGTCGCCCCAACGGTCTTGTACTTCAGTCTCATGTTTTGCTTCGTGTGCCTTGAGTTCGTCAAACGACAGTCCGTTGAACAATGCGTTGTCTTCCATGGGAAGTCCTCCTTTGAGTGAGGTGAGTGTCGCCTCGGCCGTGTCGGCGAGCATATCAAAATAAGCCGCTTTCTCGCGCAACGCTGTGACTTGGCGCTCGAGCGTCTGAGCCCGGTCGAACGAATCGGCTTCAAGTAAGTGTTTGATCGCGTCGAGTGAGAAGTCGAGCGACCGATAGAACAGAACCGTCTGCAAACGGTCGACGTCATGTTTTGCATAGCGGCGATATCCATTGTCGTCGCGCAGCGGTACAAGCAGACCGATCGCGTCATAATGCCTTAGTGTCCGTTGCGTCGTCCCGGCGAGCTTCGCGAGCTGCTGAATCGAATACATAAGCCTCACCTCCTTGAATTCAGCGTAAAGCGTGACGTCACGTCAAGGTCAAGCTTGTTTTTCAAATAAGGAAAAACCGTCGCGTTCGCCGACGTAGCTGAAGCCGAAGCGAAGATAATAGTCGTTCAAAAATCCGTTCGTCGCGACACAGTCGAGCCGGATCCGTTTTGCCCCGGCCATTGCCTGACGCATCAATTGAGTACCGATTTGTTTTCCTTTATGGCGCGAGTCGACGACGAGGCGATGCACGTAGACGGCTGTGTCGGCGTCGTTCCATAAGTTCTCGTCCCACGACGTCGGCGGGATCAGACTGACCGCCCCGATGATGGTGTCGTTCTCTTCATATACGTACACCGTCCCGTTCGTGACGTCATACGTCACAGTATCGGTCCGACTCGGCTTTAAATATTTTTGCCATTGCGTTTTTCCGGCTGCTTTAAACTCCATCGCTTTCGTTAGAATAAGCGTATCGATGGGAGATACATCGGCCACGGTGGCCAAACGAATCATATGAGTCGCCTCGCTTTCAATTGGTTTTCAAATCGTGTAGGGTACACGGTGAGCAAGCTATTTAAAACTTCTTTGTGTCGGCGAATGATTTTTGGTAAGATAAACTTACTGTAATCGTGCAAACGATTGCGCTAGCCGTAAGAAGAAAAAATAGCACTGATATTAGGATAAGTATATAGGATGCGCAGTAAGTTTAGAGACAAGGGAGTCTTATTGAGATATGCAACTTTTACAACGTGACCAACAGACAAAAACTTTAAAACGAAATTGGTGGAAAGAAGCCGTCGCCTATCAAATCTATCCGCGCAGTTTTTACGACGCGAACGGTGACGGGATCGGTGACATTCAAGGCATCATCGACAAACTCGATTATTTGAAAGACCTCGGCGTCGACGTCATCTGGATTTGCCCGATGTACAAGTCGCCGAACGACGACAACGGTTATGACATTAGTGACTATGAGGACATCATGGACGAGTTCGGGACGATGGCAGACTTTGACCGTCTCTTGGAAGAAGTCCATGCGCGCGGCATGAAGCTGCTCTTGGACCTCGTCGTCAACCACACGTCAGACGAGCATCCGTGGTTCATCGAATCGAAGAGCTCGAAAGACAATCCGAAGCGTGACTGGTACATTTGGCGCGACGGGAAGCCCGACGGTTCGAAGCCGAACAACTGGGAGTCGATCTTTGGCGGCTCGGCTTGGGAGTTCGACGAGACGACCGAACAGTATTTCTTGCACGTCTTCTCGAAGAAACAGCCGGACCTCAACTGGGAGAACGCTGAGATGCGCCAGACGATATACAACATGATCAACTGGTGGCTCGAGAAAGGCATCGACGGTTTCCGCGTCGACGCCATCAGCCATATCCGTAAACACCCGTCGTTCGGCGATCTTCCGAACCCGGAAGGCCTCGACTTCGTGCCGTCGTTCGAGATGCACATGAACGTCGACGGTATTCACGGCTACCTGGAAGAACTCCGTGACGAGACGTTCAACAAACACGACATCATGACGGTCGGTGAAGCGAACGGCGTCTCGCCTGACGACGCCCACCTTTGGGTCGGTGAGAAGGACGGCAAGATGAACATGGTGTTCCAATTCGAGCATATGGGTCTTTGGCGTGAAGACGCCGAGTCGAAACTCGACGTCGTCCATTTGAAGAACGTCTTGACGAAATGGCAAAAAGGCCTCGAGGCAGACGGCTGGAACGCCTTGTATGTCGAGAACCACGACCAGACACGGACCGTGTCGTCATGGGGCGACGATGAGCGTTACTGGAAAGAGAGCGCCAAGTCGATCGCGATGATGTATTTCCTCATGCAAGGGACACCGTTCATCTATCAAGGCCAAGAGATCGGGATGACGAACGTGAAGTTCGATTCGATCGACCAGTACGACGACATCGCGACACGTAACCGTTACTATATCGGACGTGAGCACGGCAAGAGCCATGAAGAGATGATGGAGATCACGTGGAACTCGTCACGTGACAACACACGGACGCCAATGCAATGGAGCGACGCCGCGAATGCCGGCTTCACGTTCGCCGAGAAACCGTGGTTCGGCATCAACCCGAACTATCCGGACATCAACGTCGACGCGCAGCTCGAGGACGAGGATTCGATCCTCAACTTCTATAAAGAGATGATCCGTCTCCGGAAAGACGACGAGACGTTCGTCTACGGCAAGTACGATATCGTCTTGCCGGAACATCCGGAGATTTACGCCTACACACGGACGCTCGGTGACACGCAATACCTCGTCATGTCGAACTTGACGGGCAAAGAAGCGATCTTCGCGACGGATATCATGCTTCGTTCAGACGACGTCGTCTTGAAGAACATGCCGCTCGACGCGCATGATGAGACGATGCTCCTCCACTTGAAGCCGTTCGAAGGACGCGTCTACAAGTTGAGCTGACTCAAAGACAGGGGAAACCCTGTCTTTTTTGTGGTGTGAGGCGCGCGCGAACCGGGAAAGAAAAAGTTAGCGATTCCGGACCGTTTAGGAGATATGGTACGATGAGACAGCGGAAAGGGGAATCACCATGGCAATTGAACCACGACGGGTCCGTGTCCGGCAGACGACGAAAGTCAGTGAGGTCGATGAACCGATCGAGCTCCATGCCGACGGTCTCTACTATGAATTAAAGACCGGCTTCATCTTGACGTTCGACCAAGAGCGTGAGGACGGCATCGTACCGACGACGTTGAAATATACGACTGGGCGGCTCGCCCTCATCTGTAAAGGACCGATCGAGATGAACCATTCCTTCATTGAAGGACGGCTGACACAAAGCCTATACAAAAATCCATATATGTCGATGACGATGGCGACGACAACGGTGCGGCTCGATGTCCGGGACGGCCGCTGCCGTTTCCATTACGAGTTGGCAATGAACGACGACTTGGCGGGCGACTATGAAGTCGACGTCGCTTGGACGTTTGAAGGAGGAGAAACGACATGAATTTTACAGAACGTGTGAAAAAAATTGAAGAGATGTTGAACGAGGATTGGTTCGAGATGCTCGAGACGAACGAGGAAGAGTATGAGGAATGGCGAGGCCGCCTCGAAGACCATGCCGAACAAGTCATCGGTCATTATGACAATGAGACCGGCGTCGATATGGACGCGGTCGACAAGTTGCTCCAATTGAACGACGAGTTCCCGCTCCTGTACGGAGAAGACACGGTCCGGCTCTATATCGCGTTGATCGAGGCGCGATCGGAAGATAAATCGGTGTACGACCGCTATATCGACTACTTGGCGGCAATCGGTGACGCTGAGCATGAGGAATTCTTGCGGTTCCACACACTCGTCGAAGCCGGTCGCTTAGACGAAGCGAAACAACTCGCACCCGTGATGCCAAAACGATTAGGACTCGAAGACTAAGGCCGCATTGCGGTCTTTTCTATACATATAATTAGGGGGGAAATGCTATGTTACGGCTCGTGAAGACGTCAGTCGAACAGCAAGACCAAGTTCTTGCCCTGTTAAGCGAATGGAAAGAGGACGGAAGCAACATCGTCCCGACGACGATTAATAAAGATACAAGCGATTTTGACGCCTACGTCAAACGACTACTTGACGCAGAAGACCGTGAAAAGATTGAGGACGGTTGGGTGCCGAGCACGACGTATTGGTTGACGGACGGGGACGAGTTGCTCGGGGCGGCGAATATTCGCCATGAGTTAAACGCCCATCTGTTGAACTTCGGGGGACATATCGGCTACGGCATCAAGCCGAGTGCGCGCGGACGCGGTTTGGCGACAGAACAGCTACGTCTCGCGCTCGAGAAAGCGAAGGAACTCGGGATTGAGCGGGCGCTCATCACGTGTGACCGAGAGAACGTCGCCTCTCGCCAAGTCATTTTGAACAACGGGGGTGTCGCCGACACACCGTATACCGAAGAAGATGGAACCGTCGTCGAGCGATTTTGGATTGAACTGAAAGGGTGACATGGGATGGCGAACTGGATTGTCGTGTATTTAGTGCTCATCAATTTCTTTGGGATTTATTTGTTTCCACGCGACCGGGTACCGTCTAAAAAATGGTTCTCATTTTCGAGCGGGATCGCCATCACGTATTTTTTCATGTATTTATTGCCATCGCTCAACAAGCGCCAAGATACGCTTCAAGTCAACTGGCTCGACCTTGCCTTGCCGTCAGAGATTTACGTCGTCAGTCTGCTCGGTTTCACCGTCTTCTACGGGACGATGCGGTTCGTGCGGACACCGTACTTTCAAGACGAGACGATTGACCGAAACGTGTCGTATTGGCTTCAAGTGACGCTTCTGACGGCATACATGTCGTTCTCGGCTTACGTCGTCACGGCGACATCGGTCACGTTTGTGGCACGTAGTTTTTATGCGACCGCGCTCGGTGTCCATTTCCTCGCTGTCGGTCACGACTTGTACCGTCACTACGGGGAACGTTATTTGACGCAAGGCCGTTATTTTTTAAGCGGCGGGATTCTCGTTGGCGGCTTGTTCGCTCGTTTCATCGATCTCGCGACGCACGTCGAGGCGCTCCTGTTCGCGTTCGTCGCCGGGGCGATGATCCTCAATATCGTCAAGTTCGAGCTGCCGGCCGACCGCAACCTCCACTTCCGGACGTTCGTGCTCGCCGTTTTCGGCTACGGCGGCATCTTGTTGTTCTTGAAACATGTGCTCGACTTTTGATTCCAACAAGAAAATGAATGACTGTTCATTCACTTTTTGTTATACTGAACTCAAGATTGAATCCGTTTTCATAAGGGGGAGTTTTGGGGATGTCGACATTTTTAATCGTCAACTGGATTCTATTCTTGCTCGTTCTTGGCTATGGACTGTATTTGTTCGCGACGCTCGTCTATCAGCGTTATACGTTCATCAAGCTTGGGAAGAAGGCAGAATGGAGCCAAACGAATAAGGAACGGCTCGAACAAGTCATGATCAACGTGTTCGGTCAAAAGAAACTACTGAAGGATAAGAAGAGCGGGATCATCCACGTCATGATGTTCTATGGGTTCATCCTCGTCCAATTCGGGGCCATCGACTTCATCTGGAAAGGGCTCGCCGTCGGAACCCGTTTCCCGCACGTGCCGCTCGGTCCGCTCTATCCGATTTTCACATTCATGCAAGAAATCGTCATGCTCATGATTCTCGTCGCGGTCGTTTGGGGATTCTACCGCCGTTACGTCGAGAAACTTGTGCGCTTGAAGCGGAACTTTATGGCCGGCCTCGCCCTCATCTTCATCGGCGGGCTCATGGTATCGGTCTTGTTCGGCAACGGGTTCTATCTCGTCTATAAAGAAGAGCTGCCGATGTGGGGCGAACCGGTCGCGACACTGATCGGTTCAGCGTTCGCTTGGGTACCTGGGGGCGTCGCTTTCGCCTTGTTCGTCGTCTTCTGGTGGCTACACCTCATGTTCTTGCTCAGCTTCATGATTTACATCCCGCAAGGCAAGCACGCCCACTTGATCGCCGGCACGTTAAACGTCTGGCTCGGCCGGACGCACAAAGTCGGCCGTCTCGCGCCGGTCGATTTCTCGGCGATGGAAGACGCGGAAGAGTCGGACGAAGAAGTCGTCTTCGGTGTCAACAAAATCGAGGACTTCAACCAGAAGCAACTCGTCGACTTGTACGCTTGTGTCGAGTGTGGGCGCTGTACGAACGTCTGTCCGGCGACCGGTACCGGCAAGATGCTGTCGCCGATGGATCTCATCGTCAAGCTGCGTGACCATATGAACATGAAAGGGGCGGCCATCACGCGGAAATCACCGTGGGCACCGGCCCTCATGTTCCAAAACACGCAAGGTGCGGAGATCGCGGCCGCGGCCCAAAACGGGCACATGCTCGTCGCCGATGAGTTGATCGGCAACGTCATCACGGAAGAAGAGATTTGGGCGTGCACGACATGCCGAAACTGTGAAGACCAATGTCCGGTCATGAACGAGCACGTCGATAAAATCATCGACCTTCGCCGTTACCTCGTCATGATGGAAGGGAAGATGGACCCTGAGGCGCAACGTACGGTCGCGAACATCGAGCGCCAAGGCAACCCGTGGGGCATGAACCGGAAAGAGCGCGAAAACTGGCGCAAAGACCGGGAAGAGCTCGTCATCCCGACTGCCAAAGAGAAGAAGAAAGCGGGAGAAGAGTTCGAATTTCTCTTCTGGGTCGGGGCGATGGGCTCTTACGACAGCCGTAGCCAAAAAGTCGCCCAAAGCTTCGCGAGTGTCTTAAACAAGGCCGGTGTCTCGTTCGCCATCCTCGGAAACGAGGAGAAGAACTCAGGGGACACGCCGCGCCGAATCGGGAACGAACTATTGTTCCAAGAACTCGCCGAAGCGAACATCAAACTGTTCGAGAAATACGGCGTCACGAAAATCGTCACAGTCGACCCGCACGCGTACAACACGTTCAAAAACGAGTATCCGGACTTCGGGCTGACTGGTGTGAAAGTGTACCATCATACCGAGCTGCTCGCCGAACTGCTCGATACGGGACGGGTCAAGCCGGACTTCGCCGTGAACGAACGCGTCGTCTACCATGACTCGTGCTATCTCGGCCGCTATAACAACGTCTATGACGCACCGCGTTTCGTCCTCGAACGGATTCCAGGTGTCGAGCTCGTCGAGGCGGCACGTAACCGCGAGAACGGCATGTGTTGTGGAGCCGGTGGCGGACTCATGTGGCAAGAAGAGAAAGTCGGGACGCGTGTCAACGTCGCTCGGACCGAGCAGTTGCTCGAGACGAAGCCGACGGTCATCGGTTCGGCATGTCCGTACTGCTTGACGATGCTCTCGGACGGTACGAAAGCGAAAGAAGTCGATGAGACGGTCGGAACGTTCGACGTCGTCGAGCTGCTCGATCGCTCACTGAAGCCGATCGAAGTACCCGAACCAATCTTACAATGAAACAAATCCGGGCTTGGTCAGCGACCAGGCCCGGATTTCGTTTACTTACATTTCGGATTTTGTGAGCAGTGAAGACGTGAGGTGAGACAGTCCTTGCGTCGTCTCGTTGATGGCTGAGATCGTCTCGACCATCTGTCCGAGGTCTTGCTTGTTGCGCTCGAATGAGAGAACGTAGTTGCCCATCTCGTCTTTCACGGTCGAGAAGCCGACTTTGACCGCATTCAACTGACGCATCGCCTCGTCGTTCGTCCGATGCATTTGTCCCATCTGGTCGAGCAGGGCTGCGATGTTCGTCTCGTTCTCGTGGATGAGTACGTTAATCTGGCTGCTGAGCTGTTTGGCGTTCTCGGCGAGCGTCCGGACTTCGGTCGCGACGACGGCGAAGCCTTTGCCGTGCTCACCGGCCCGGGCCGCTTCGATTGAGGCGTTCAACGCGAGCAAGTTCGTTTGGTTGGCGATCTGTTCGATGCTGCGGGTCATGCTGACGATCTCTTGCGAGCCGTCTTTGAGTGCTGTGATGCGCTCGAGCGAGGCGTCGACGTATGTCGCCGATTGCGTGAACTCCGTCTCCATCTGCTCGATCTGTTTGCCGTTCGTTTGCGTCAGTTCCATCAAGTGACGGCTCATCTTCTCCGTCTGTTCGGTTTCAGACAACACTTGGTGGGCCCGGTCGCTCGTCTCGGACATGGCGGCGCCGGTCCGTTCCATCGTCGTCGCGACTTCTGTGCTGACACGACCGATATCGGTCAACAAGTCGGTCCGGGCCGCGTTTGCCGATTCGATTTCACCGAGTCTGGCGTCGACGTACTGCTCGGTCACGATTTGAGCGTCTAAATTCATCGCGTGAGACAACGCGAGCAACGACTCGGTCATCGCCGCCGGGT
This sequence comes from Exiguobacterium sp. SH4S7, assembly GCF_004336795.1. Lineage (NCBI taxonomy): Bacteria > Bacillati > Bacillota > Bacilli > Caryophanales > Exiguobacterium > Exiguobacterium sp. SH4S7. The sequence continues at coordinate 200,281 of NZ_SJUT01000003.1, read as the reverse complement.
CGTGTTGATAGTGCTCGACGATTTTCGGGACGAGCAACGTGTTGAAGGCAGAATACGTCGCGAGGAACCAGACGACCGGTACCGAGAAATTATGGTGTGTCTGTCCCATGCGTTTACGCATGGCGAGAAACTTCTCATCGATCCGACCCGTCAACAAGCTGCGGAAGTAGTCGGCGAATACTTTTTTCAAACGCTCGCGCGTCGATGAAGCGTTGGCGATCTTGACCATGTCAGGCTGCAACATCAAATGGTCGAGTACGCTTTCTAACACGTCATCAAGCACGGATTCGACGAGTGGGGCCATCGCTTGAAGTCGTTCGACTTGAGTCGACGTATAGCCCATATAATGCGCGCGTCCGCTCAGGCGTTTGTCTGATGGTTGTGCGATGGTCGTTGCGTCAGGGAAAGCGATTGATGCGGTATAATCAGGTTTTTTCGGTTTACGGAAGAGTGTCATTCAAAAATCTCCTTTTTCATCATATGTAGAATAGAGGTGTCTCCTTTATATCGGCTAAGTTGTGAAAAAAGTAAGGGGTGGATGTGTAATCGCTTTATTCTTAGCGACTAAGCGAACTGGATAATTTTGAGTCATTGTTATTCAGTCGCGAAACCGGGGAAAAGATTCAAAGAAGCATTTGTGTAAGTGTTCGCTAAGAAAGAAGGGGACGCACATGAAAAACGTTATTGTTTTGTTGACCATCGTGAGTGCGCTCAGCAGCCAAATCCTCCCGCAAATTTTGTATTTGTCAGTCATGGCATTAGAAGAAGGCGCCGGGGGTTTAATCCCATTCATGATTTTTTATGTCGCGAGTATGTCGGGTCTATTGTTGTGGGTTTATGTCATCGGTCGTCTCGGGTCGAAACAGACGTTTTTGATTGCTTTATGGGTACTGGTCGGCGGACTGATCTGCTTTTTGTTGCCGTTTGAATGGGCCGTTGAGTTGAGTGCATTTTTAGTCGGCGTCGGCTCAATTGGCGTCGGGTCGATCATGACGACGATTTTGTCCCAACTGAGTGAACTGTCTGTACCAAAAGAACCGACGGAGGACAAAGGGAGTTCATTGCCGCTCGTATTGGCACTCGTTGCGTGGATCGCCGCATTCTCATACACGCTCACCCAATCTTACAACGGGGCCGTCATCTTATTCCTTGTCAGCCTCGTCCTGCCATGGTTATTCGTGAGAAAATTGCCACTCCAAAAAACGGCAACTTGGACATTGACGACGGTAAAGTTTGTGGGCGCCTTCATCGCCGTCACATTATTTACGTTAGTGAGCCGTCTTCTTAGTTTGTTAGAAGGAACGAGAGGCTACATTGAAATATTTTTGTTGATGGTCATTTTACTAGGATATGTGGGCTGGGTTCTGTTCCAAGAACGGACGAGAACATACGTCAGCGCGACTAGGACGCGACAAGTCCAATTGCTTGCGTTCGTCGTCGGCTTGTTCGGGGGATGGACATTGATCGGTGCCGTATTCGTCAGTCTCGCCCTATATTCGTTTCAAGTACTCCTCTTCTATGTATTTGTCCCATTTTTGGCAGGGGTTATCGGTTGGGTATTGATTAGTCGCGTTTTCGAGTTGGCTCGCCGTCCTTATCTCGTCCTGTTCGTCTCATCTCTGGTGTTTTTCTTAGGTTTCATCGAACCGCTCGTGTTCATTCCCGTCCTGTTCGTGAGCGGTTACGTTCAAACGATGTACTCAAGTGCCGGGCACGTCTACTTATATGAATACTATGGAGACAACAAAGAGTTTGCTTCGTTACTGCTTCAACTATGGAAACGATTTGGCATGGTCGTCGCCTATTCCGCTTTGATGGTCGGAATATTAAGCTATGGTCTCTACGTTGGACAGACAGTCAATGCCGAGCTGTCGTTTCAAATTCCTCGCGGCTGGATGATGGGGGTACTCGGTCTGACTTGGTTGTTTAACGTTGGATTGATTACAATCTATTGGCAACGCGTCAATAAAAATCAAGCGTAACCGAAATAATTTCCTCTAGCTTTTTTATATCGGTTTTGTTTATAATGAGGAGTGATGTTTAACTAGTGACGGAAAAGGAGTGTCCTTTAATGAATAAATCGTTGATCGATTTTGTTTACGAAATTCTTCAAAAGACTGGGGAGCAACCAGTTTCATTTGATGAAATCCGCGAGCAGATCAGACAAAACTATACGTTCACAAGTGAAGAGGAAGAGCTCGAGAAAATCGCGCAACTCTACACGGACATGAACATCGACGGACTATTCGTCAACTTGGGAGCTAACCGTTGGGCGCTTCGTGTTTGGTATCCGTTCGATAAGTCAGACGAAGATCTCGTCATCGAGGCACGCCAACGCGGCGAGCTCGACGAGTTTGAGGAAGATCTCGATGAGACGGACGAAGGCATCGTCGACATCGAAGACGACCTTGACGTCTTTGCTAAAGGTGAAGATTTCGATGCATCTGAATTTGATGCGGATGATGAAACTGAAAAAGTACCAGACCTTGACGAGTTCAAGGACGACGACTTAGACGACGACCTCGACCTTGAAGACGAGGACGACTTATAAGAGACCGCAAAAAGCCGGGCATTTGTCCCGGCTAGGCGTGTCTCTTTTTCTTTTTTGGCACACGTGACCAAGAAAAAAATAATAACTTGACGACTGCATCGTCTCTGACGTAAATTAGTCATGGGCTAGTTTAGCACGTACGATGCAGCAAAAGTGTCCCCCATGTCAGTGGGGGCACTTTTGCTTTTTTTGTTTTTCGTTTCCCGATGTGGGCATTCAAGAGAGGAGAATGATGATGACAAAGTATATTTTCGTAACAGGTGGGGTAGTATCTTCACTCGGTAAAGGGATCACAGCCGCTTCACTCGCACGTCTGCTTAAAAACCGAGGTTTGAACGTAACGATTCAAAAGTTTGACCCATATATCAATATCGACCCAGGGACGATGAGCCCATACCAGCACGGTGAGGTGTTCGTCACGGACGACGGCGCCGAGACCGATCTTGACCTCGGACATTACGAGCGTTTCATCGACATCAACTTGTCGCAAAACGCGAACGTGACGTCGGGGCGCATCTACTCGACGGTATTGAAAAAAGAACGTCGCGGTGACTATAACGGGGGGACGGTCCAAGTCATCCCGCATATCACGAACGAGATTAAAGACCGCGTCTTCCGTGCCGGCCGCGAGACGAACGCGGACGTCGTCATCACAGAGATTGGTGGAACAGTCGGGGACATCGAGTCGCTTCCGTTCATTGAGGCCATTCGACAAGTGAAGAACGACATCGGCAAAGAGAACGTCATGTATGTTCACTGTACGCTCGTCCCATACCTTCGCGCAGCTGGCGAGATGAAGACGAAACCGACACAACACAGCGTCAAAGAGCTCCGCAGTTACGGAATCCAGCCGGACATCATCGTGCTCCGTACCGAGTATGATATCCCGGAAGAGATGCGTGAAAAGATCGCCCTCTTCTGCGACACACGCAAAGAAGCGGTCATCGAGGCACAAGACGCGTCGACGTTGTATGAAGTGCCGCTCAACCTTCAAAAACAAGGCATGGACCAGCTCGTCAACGACTACTTCGGCTTCAACACGCCACCGGCTGACATGACGGCTTGGAAAAACCTTGTCCATACGGTCACGCACCTCGAGAAGAAAGTGAAGATCGCGCTCGTCGGAAAATACGTCGAACTCCGCGACGCTTATATCTCGGTCGCCGAATCGCTCAAACATGCCGGTTACGCGTTCAACGCCGACATCGACATCGACTGGGTCAACGCAGAAGAGGTGACGGCTGAAAACGTCGATGCGCTTCTCGGCGACGCCGACGGTATTCTCGTCCCGGGCGGCTTCGGCGAGCGTGGGATTGAAGGGAAGATTGAAGCGACGCGTTATGCGCGTGAGAACAACGTCCCGTTCTTCGGGATCTGTCTCGGGATGCAACTCGCGACGGTTGAGTTTGCCCGTAACGTCTTGAAGTTAGACGGCGCCCACTCGGCGGAGATCGATCCGACGACGAACTACCCGATTATCGACCTTCTTCCTGAGCAAAAAGATATCGAGGACCTCGGCGGTACGCTCCGCCTCGGCCTTTACCCTTGTAAACTTGAGCCGGGCACGAAAGCGCACGCCGCTTACAACCAAGAGCTCGTCTATGAGCGTCATCGCCATCGCTACGAGTTCAACAACGAGTACCGTGAAGCGTTCGAAGCGGAAGGATTCAAGTTCTCGGGGACGAGCCCGGACGGCCGTCTCGTCGAGATCATCGAGATTCCAGAACACAAGTGGTTCGTCGCGTCACAGTTCCACCCAGAATTGATTTCGCGTCCTGAGCGCCCGCAGCGCTTGTTCCACGATTTCATCCAAGCAGCACTCGCAGAGTGAGGGAGAGGTCACGACCGTTTTCGGTCGTGGCCTTTTTTCTCGGGCAAAAGACTGACCGCTTCAACAGCTTAGGATGGATACATGTTCACCTAAATCCGGGTAAACTAAGAGTAGAACGGGGAGAGGGCGATGTCACATGGGGGAACGAAACATGATTTACTGGGGGTATGGGGTCGCATTAGTCGCGTTGAGCATATTGCCGTTCGTCGTCTTGCCAACACTCTTATTGCCGTATCAACTCGGATGGACCGGGGTTGTCCTGTTGGCTCTATCGATCGGTCTGTTGCGGTCGATCCGTGAAGGGTCGAGCGTCTATTTGAAGCAGATGTTGAAAGTGACATTCACGTTGTTTTTATTATTTGTCTTGATCTATTACGTCTCATTCGGTCTCATCTTATACGATACGTATGGGCTCGATCGTCTGCTCGAACGTTATGAGGCTCATGCGGTCTGGGTGTTCGCCGCCTTCAGTTTCCTGCAGCCGATCGCGTTGCCGGTCCCGGAAGCGATCAGCGTCCCGATCGGCAGTGTCGCCCTCGGTCCGTTGCGCGCGGCCATGATCGGCAGTGTCGCGACGACGCTCGGCATCCTTGTCATGTACGGGCTCGCGCGGTTCGGACGGGAGCGGGTCATGCACTTGATTGATGCGGATAAGCTCGCGACGTATGACCGTTATGTCGGCAAGTACGGTCTCGGTGTCTTGCTCGTTTTGTTCATCATCCCGATCTTACCGGACGAAGTCATTTGTTTGGCGGCCGGATTCAGCCGCGTACCGTTCGGACGTTTCGTGATGATCGCAGCCGGAGCGAAGCTCGTCACGTCGTTCGGATTAGCTTATTCGGTCACGCTCGGTGAATTGTTCGTGACCGGTACGAGCCCGTTCGCGGTCGTCTCGGTGACGGCGAGCTTGATCCTCGTCATCTTGGCGCTCGTCTGGCGCAAACGTAGAAAAGGGAATTCGAACTGACGTCTCGAATGAGTGAAGAGCATATACGGAGAGGAAGAGATTATGTATCGAGATGAGAACCTGATCATTCGACCGATCGAGGCGCGCGACTTGGGACGGTTATGGGAATTGATTTACAAAGAAGCGGCGCCCGAATGGAAACGGTGGGACGCACCGTATTTTGAACATCGCGCGCAAAGTTATGATGCGTATCAGGAGGAGGCGGACCGCCACGTCGGACGTGACGACATGTGGGTCGTCGAAGTCGATGGGACGGTATTCGGTACGGTGTCCTACTATTATGAGGACGCCGGGAAGGAATGGCTCGAAGTCGGGATCATCCTTCATCAGTCAGACCGCTGGAATCAAGGTGTCGGGACGAGGGCGCTCAAACTTTGGATCGACCATCTGTTTAACACGCTCTCGACGGTCCGGGTCGGATTGACGACGTGGTCAGGGAACGAGCGCATGGTGCGCGTCGCTGAAAAGATCGGCATGCAGCTCGAAGGTCGGATGCGGCGCGTCCGCGTCGTCCGTGGTGAGCGTTACGATTCGATTCGGATGGGCATGCTTCGGGAAGAATGGGAAGACGAACAAAAGCGCGACGTCTCAAGTTGAGGCGTCGCGCTTTTTAGACGTGAGAAACAATTGGCGGTATTGGAGCGGGGTCATCTGCTTGTACGTCTTGAACGTGGTAATATACGCCGTGCAAGAGGTAAAACAGTATTTTTCGCCGATGGCACAAATCGGCAGATTCGTACCGAGCAGGTCGGCTATCGACGCATCGATCCGTCGCCTGCGAATCCGTTCTGGCACACTTTCCCCGACTTCTTGTTTGAACAGGGCCGACAGATAGTTGTTCGACATACCGATTCGTTGGGCGATCCAAGGGAGCGATAACGCCGGTTCTTGCAGATGGTCCTCGATCAAGTGGATGATCGTCGTCACGTTCGGATTGGTCGATACGGGTGGAGACAAGAAAGCCATCATCTTCGTCAAGGAATCGACGATGACCGGGACGGCATAGATGAAGTCGAGCGTCGTCGTCAGTTCGTCGATCAAGATGAGGAGCGCACTCGTATAAGTGAGCGCGGTCTGGACGTTCGGGTTGTCGACCGGGATCATGCGGATGACGTGATAGACGAGTCCGCGATAGTAGAAGCGGACACTCCTATATTCATCCGTGACCGGAAGTTTCAAAAGGTCGAACGTCAACGTTTCAAGCAATTGCTCGGCCCGGACCGGATGGGCGCTCCGGAGCGCACTCACAATCTGTTGGTCGAGCGCATAAAAGTTATCGAGCAGCTGAAAGTCAGCAAATAAGTTTTTGTCGCGCTGCAAGTGGTTCATAAATTGGCGTTCGATTTTGTTTTCCACCGGTCAAGTCACTTCTTTCATCGTACCATCGGGAATCGTTCATTTGTCTCGTTGAGCGTTTCGCATCGTCGCCTGCTTCAGCTCGGCGATTTCTTTGGCGAGTGCTTCTTCTCGGGAACGTGTGGATGATTCGAGGTGGTGTTCGAGTTCTTTGCTTTTGTTGCGATACGTTTCAGCCGCTTGTTTTGTGCGCTGGTGATGTTGATTAAGCTGTTTGTTGTGTACATCGAGATCAAACGGCTTTTTTGTCATATATATGCCCCTTTCAAAACAAGGTCAAACAGACAGACGGAACGAATGATTGGTCTCGAGCCGCGGTCTCAATGAGGAAACGCTTCCTGTCCTTAGCTTACGAATGGGGCGAATGCTTGGAAAGTTAGGTCAACACGAAAGGAGTGGTGAAAAAGATGATAAATGTGACGGAATTGTGTCTGAAGAGACTTATTTGTGTCACATTCCGGTCTCGTCTCCGAACGCAATAAAAAATCCGCAGACTTATGTCTGCGGACAGCTTGCTTATTTGACTGCTTCGTCTTTGATTGGGAACCAGCCGGCACGTGTCGTGATGGCGTTCCAAAGTGGGGCCGGGACAGCGAGTTCGGCTTGCTTGTTCAAGTCGAGCGCCGTTTCGATTTCATCTTCACGATCCGTTTGCACTTTTTCAAGCCAGTCAGGGTCGATGATGAGTTCACGGCCGAGCGCGGCCAGGTCGATGACGTTCAAAGCGTCTTCGACTTGACCAGGGCGCTGAAGTTGTCCGACTCCGATGAGCGGGACGGCACCGTTGATGCGTTTCGCGATCCGGTCGATCGAGCGCTCCATCACGTTCTCGTTGCGCATCGAACCGATATTGAAGTTCCAAAGCGAGGCGTGGAGGTAGTCGAGTCCTTCCTCGAGCAACATGTCGATCAATACGTCCGTGTCGTCGAGCGTGATACCTGGCTCTTCGACTTCTTCTGGTGAGAAGCGATAGCCGATCAAGAAATCGTCAGCGTCTTTCGCCGCGGCTTTCACAGAACGGATGACTTCACGCGGGAACGTGAGACGCGCCTGTACGTCGCCTCCGAAGCGGTCGTCTCGGCGGTTTGAGTGCGGTGAGAAGAACTGCTGGATCAAGTACGTGTTCGCTCCGTGAATCTCGACGCCGTCAAATCCGGCTTCGATGGCACGGCGTGTCGCTTCACCGAATGCTTCGATGATTGCCTCGACTTCTTCTGTCTCGAGGGCACGCGGTGTGGCGGCACCTTCACGGACGGGTGCGACCGCACTTGCGCTCACGGGTTGTTCGTTCGGGACGAGCTCTGGAGGAGACATGCGCCCAGCGTGGAAGATTTGCAGAATGGCTTTGGCACCTTCCGCCTTCAAACTTTCAGCGAGTTGACGGAGACCGGTGATGAAGTGATCGTCGCTCGCGCCAAACGCGTTCGGGAATCCTTTACCGTCTTCTGTCACATAGGCACACGCCGTGATGGCGAGACCGACATTTTTCGCTCGCTTCCGATAGTAGGCGAGTTCGTGCTCCGAAACCTCACCTGTCGGCTCGGACGAATAATGGGTCATCGGCGCAAGGACGAGCCGGTTATGAAGCTCGACGCCGTTTTTAAATTGAAAAGATTGTAACATGCGTTTCATGAAAACTCCTCCTTCGTAGTGATACTTTGAAGTCTAGTCTTCTGAATTTCAAATTGCGAGCGTGACGCTTTCGGTCGGGCAGGTTGCGTGTCTAGTGAGCCGGTCGATGGTTGAAGAATGGAGAATAGGGTATAATACAGGAGAAAAGTTGATAACCGGTTGGAGATTACAGAGAGACCACGACATAGAGGGCGAAGCCTTGTTTTGTTGTGGTCTCTTTGTTTATACGAACCGGATTCATTATAGGAGGGAATAAGATGGAAATCAGAAACTTCTCAGCAAAAGAACGTGCCAAGCGATACGAACAATTGACGAGTGAGCGTCATGACATCCTCGTCGTCGGTGGGGGCATCACCGGTGCCGGGATCGCCCTCGACGCCGCTTCAAGGGGAATGAAGACGGCGGTTCTTGAAATGCAAGACTTCGCGGCTGGAACATCGAGCCGCTCGACGAAACTTGTCCATGGTGGCTTGCGCTATTTGAAACAGTTCGAAGTCGCACTCGTCGCCGAGGTCGGGAAAGAACGCGCCATCGTCTATGAGAACGGACCGCACGTCACGACGCCAGAGCGCATGCTTCTACCGATGCACAAAGGCGGCACGTTCGGACCGCTGTCGACAGCGCTCGGGCTGATGGTGTATGACTTGTTGGCCGGCGTCAAACGAGCGGAGCGCCGTTTGATGTTGACGCCGGAAGAGGTGATCGAGAAGTCACCGCTCGTCAAAAAAGACGGGCTCGTCGGTGGCGGTTATTACGTCGAGTATCGGACGGACGATGCGCGCATGACGATCGAAGTCGCGAAAGAAGCGGCGAACCATGGCGCACTCCTCTTAAACTACTCGAAAGTGACCGGTCTCATTTACGAGCAAGGCAAAGTCGTCGGCGTGAACGTCGAAGATCAAATCGACGGGAAGACGTATGAAATTTATGCGAAAAAAGTCATCAACGCGACCGGCCCATGGGTCGACGTGCTCCGTGAGCAGGACGGCTCGAATAAAGGCAAGATGCTTCGTCTGACGAAAGGGATTCATCTCGTCATCGATCAATCGAAGTTCCCGCTCAAACAAGCGACTTACTTCGATACACCAGATGGCCGAATGGTGTTCGCCATCCCGCGTGACGGCAAAGCGTACGTCGGGACGACCGACACGTTCTTCGATAAGGATAAGGCGCATCCGCGCATGACGACAGAAGACCGCGACTATATCTTGGGCGCGATCCACTATATGTTCCCGGATGTGTCGTTGACGGAAGATGACGTCGAGTCAAGCTGGGCCGGCATCCGTCCGCTCATCTATGAGGAAGGCAAAGACCCGTCCGAGATCTCACGAAAAGATGAGATTTGGCAATCGGAAAGCGGCCTGATCACAATCGCCGGTGGTAAGTTGACAGGCTACCGGAAGATGTCTGAGACGGTCGTCGATCTCGTCGCGAAGCTACTCAAACAAGAAGAGGGCATCGTCTTCCTCGCTTCACGGACGAAACATATGCCGATGTCGGGTGGACATGTGGGCGGTTCGAACGGCTTTGACGACTTCTTGACGAAGAAGAAAGACGAGCTGAAAAACCTTGGTTTCGATGACGTGAAAGCGGAGCAGTTAGTCCGTCTCTACGGATCGAACATCGATCGCGTCGTCGAGCGGATGGATACGAACGCTTATGACCTGCCCGAGATCGTCTACGCGCAGTTGATGTACGGCATCGAAGAAGAGTCGGTCGTCCGTGCCATCGACTTCCTCGTCCGTCGGACAGGGGCGATGTTCTTCGACATCGACTTCGTCAGAGACTATAAAGACGGTGTCTTGCGCTGTATGGCCGATGTCTTCAAATGGTCGGATGCACGTCTCGCCGAGGAGCGGGAAGAAGTCGAGAAAGAGATCGACCTCGCCGTCGTCCCGGTCACGATCGACTAAACGTAAACCAAAAGGAACTTCGCTCAAGCGAGCGAAGTTCCTTTTCATATGCCTAATTCTTCATAGTACGCTGTGATCCGATCATCGATTGCGAAGACCATCTCCTCGTCGCCCGAAAAATAGAAGACAATATACGTTCCGTCCTCGCGATACACTTCCGCTTCGACGATGAGCGTTGTCGGCTGTCCGTCATACGTGACTTCAAGTTCACCGAGCGGATGCACGGTCGCCTCGTCTAAATCTGGATTGGAGACGAGTAGATGCATGCGCTCGACGTCTTCTGCTGAAATCGGTTCGTCGAAAACCTCGGAGATGAGTTTGAACGTCTCGGGCACGTCTTCTAATTCCGCATCTATTGAAGTAGCGAGCGGTATATCGTCTTCATAAACATCTTCATACGCGTCGGCGGACGGCTCTTCTCCGAACGTCCCAGCCGTGATGGCGACACCTCCGGCAAGCGTCACTAAAAAAAGTAAAAATCCGAATAAATGCTTCATGTCGTGTCTCCCATCATGTCTTGTACGTCGAGTATAACAAGAAGCGTTGCGTTTAGGAATCGTTCATATATGGTATTGGAAGATAGCGATCAATAGAAGTGAGGGATGCACATGCAACGGAACCGAGTACTCATCGTCACAGTCTGTCTCGCAGTCTTTGCCGGATGGTTGGTCATCGATTTGGACCGTCTGTTCGCGGATACATATTATGTGAAAATCCCGAAGGCGGAGACGGCGGAGCGAGATGGGACGGACTATGTGTATACGACAATCGGCTATGATGAGGAACGAAAAAAGCGTTCGCTCACATTCACGTCTGACTCACGGCTCGCAGAAGGTGATTTTTTGCAATTGTACGTGAAAGATGAAGGGACGGTGACGTCGTATGAAATCGCCGACGAACGAGACGTTCCCTTTGAATTGAAAATGGAGCAAGCGGGGGAGGCGGGGACCTGAGCCTCGTTTCCATCTTTTAGAAAATGACGCGTCGCCAAACGAAAACGATTTTGGTATGGTTATATTATCGCACAAAGCTATAGAAGCTACGGAAAGAAGGTAACTAGATGTCACGCATGTTAATCGCAGACGACCAAGATGGAATTCGCTTGATGCTCGCCCAAGTGTTTAAAAACCTCGGTATCGAGGTCGACACGGCCCAGGACGGCTTGAGCGCTTGGGAACAGCTAGAACAAAGTACTTACGATTTGGTGCTGCTCGATATGAACATGCCGCGCATGTTCGGGCATGAAGTGTTACGGAACATGCGGAACAACGACATCGACACACCGGTCATGATCATGACCGCATTTGGGGAAAAATCGACAATCGAAGAAGTGCGCCGCCTTGGGATCACGGCTCAGTTCGAGAAGCCGTTCGATATTTACGGCATGATCGAGAAAGTGAAAGAAGTGCTCGGCATTCAGTGAATCGTCACGAAGATGACATATGTAAACGCTTGCGCGGGGCCATTTCTATATGCGAATAGCATAGGCACAAGTTTTGACGTGTGTTATAATGGGAACGAATTGCACAGGGTCACTTTTCCCACAGTGCACAACAGCGAACAGAGGAGGACATCATTATGCCATTAGTATCAATGACAGAAATGCTTAACAAAGCATTCGAAGGCAAGTATGCAGTCGGCCAATTCAACATCAACAACCTCGAGTGGACGCAAGCGATTCTTCGCGCTGCGGAAGACGAGAAATCACCAGTTATCCTCGGTGTATCAGAAGGTGCAGCAAAATACATGGGGGGCTTCACAACAGTTGTTAAAATGACTGAAGGTCTCATGCACGACTACAACATCACTGTTCCAGTTGCAATCCACCTCGACCACGGTTCTTCATTCGACAAGTGTAAAGCAGCGATCGACGCTGGTTTCACGTCTGTTATGATCGACGGTTCACACCACCCGATCGAAGAAAACATCGAAATGACGAAACAAGTCGTTGAATACGCACACGCTAAAGGCGCTTCAGTTGAAGCGGAAGTTGGCACAGTCGGCGGCGAAGAAGACGGCGTCGTTGGCGGCGTACAATACGCTGACCTCGACGAGTGTGTCCGTGTTGTTAAAGAAGCGAAAGTTGACGCTCTTGCAGCGGCACTCGGTTCTGTACACGGAGAATACGCAGGCGAGCCAAACCTCGGCTTCAAAGAGATGGAAGAAATCGCAGCAGCGACGAAAACGCCACTCGTTCTTCACGGCGGTTCAGGAATCCCTGAGCACCAAATCAAAAAAGCAATCGAGCTCGGTCACAGCAAAATCAACGTCAACACAGAGTGCCAACAAGAATGGACTCGTGCGGTACGTGAGAAGCTTAACACTGACTCGAAAGTATATGACCCACGTAAAGTCATCGGACCTGGTATCGAAGCGATCTACAACGTCGTTTCTGGTAAAATGCGTGAGTTTGGTTCAAGCAACCAAGCGTAATCTTGTCACATCAGTCGGTTCTCCTCGTGAGAACTGGCTTTTTTGTTGAAAAAAATTATAGGAAGTCATGGGCCGTCGGGACGCTCGCCGGGATGATCTTGCTTGCCGCTTCGATGCTCGGCATCGCCGCGCTGACGTAAAGGGTATAGCAATTCCGTGTCGATTTCCTCATAATAAGAGAGTAAGCGATTACAATCCGATTCGAGGAGGACATGTACATGCGTTTTTTCATTGACACGGCAAATGTGGAAGACATCAAGAAAGCCCACCAAATGGGCGTCATCGGGGGCGTGACGACGAATCCGTCGCTCGTCGCGAAAGAAGGCGTCGATTTCCATACGCGGCTCCGTGAGATTTGTGAGGTCGTCGGGGACCTTTCAGTCAGTGCGGAAGTTATTGCACTCGACGCAGAGGGTATGGTCAAAGAAGGAAAGGAACTCGCGGCGATCGCGCCGAATATTACAGTTAAGGTGCCAATGACAGCAGCCGGTATGATCGCTGTCAATGAGCTTTCGAAGCTCGGCATTAAGACGAACGTGACGCTCATCTTTAACGCCAACCAAGCGCTCTTAGCAGCTCGGGCGGGTGCGTCATACGTCTCGCCGTTCATCGGACGCCTTGACGACATCGGTCACGATGGTCTCGACCTCGTCGAGACGATTGCGAATATCTTTGCCATCCATGGCATCGATACGGAAATCATCGCCGCGTCCGTTCGCCATCCGGTCCACGTGACGAAAGCAGCCCTGCTTGGTGCTAATATCGCCACGGTACCGTACAAAGTCATCGAACAGATGATGAATCATCCGCTCACTGACAAAGGGATTGAGCAGTTCTTAGCGGATTGGAATAACGCTCAATCCAAATAAGTTCGTCGTAGAAAGGTTTGATCATCGTGGAAATTCTCCATATCGTTGGACAGCAGAAACTTGAAGGAACAGTTGACATTAGTGGCGCCAAACAGAGTGCCTTGCCTTGTCTCGTCGCAGCACTTCTTACCGAAGAACCGGTGACAATCGAGAACGTCCCCGTCATCGAAGATGTTGAAGTGATGCTCAGCCTATTACAAGAACTCGGGGTGACAATCGAGCGGGACGGGGAGCGGATGACGCTTCATGCAAAAGATGCCGTCGCCATGCCGCTGCTCGGCTCAGAAACTCGGAAAGTCCGGGCCGCTGTCTACTTACTTGGTGTGTTCGCAGCTCGTTTTGGGAAAGGGGCCGTTGGATTACCAGGGGGATATGCGATTGGTCCACGACCGATCGATTTACATTTAAAAGCGCTAGAACGTCTCGGCATCAAAGTCGAGAACGAGTCGGGTCTCTATCACGTCAACGCCGACAAGTTGGCCGGCAATCGGATCTACCTCGACCTTCGCTCATTCGGGGCGACGGTGAGCGCGATGCTCGCCGCGGTCCTTGCCGAAGGGACGACCGTCATTGAAAACGCCGCGACTGATCCGGAAGTCGTCGACGTCGCGACGATGCTGACATCGATGGGCGCATACGTCATCGGCGCCGGGACTGATGAGATTCGAATTAAAGGAGTCGAACGCTTGCACGGCTGTACACATACGCTCATACCAGACCGCCTTGAAGCCGGAACGTTTATGATTTACGGTGCGGTTGCAGGGGAAGTGACGGTTCGAAACGTTATTCCGACCCATTTAGAAGGGGTCATCCAAAAATTAGTTGATTACGGTGCTGAAGTCGAGGTCGGGGAAGAAGCGATCACGGTTCGGGCGAAAGCTTTTGAGCCGATTGATATTCGCGTCTTCCACTACTCGGGTTATCCGACCGATTTGCAACCGATCATGTCAGCCGCTTTGTTGAAAGCGAACGGGACGAGCGTCGTGACGGATAAGCTATACGTCCAACGTTTCCGTCATATCGCCGAAATGCGGCGGATGAACGCGCAAATCACGCTTGAAGATTCGTCGGCCGTCATTCGTGGCGGGACGACGCTTGCGAACGCTGAGATGGAGTCTGCCGATGCGCGGAGCGCCGCGGCACTCGTCTTGGCCGGTTTGCAGGCAACGGGAGAGTCGACGGTTCTCTATGCGGAACGTCTGAACGACTCGTACGTCGACTTCGTCGGCAAACTAAAACAACTCGGCGCCCTCGTCTGGGTCGATGAGATGTCCGAGTAACAAAGGGGAGAATTCGGGTGGAACGTAGTTTATCAATGGAATTGGTCCGGGTCACAGAAGCGGCAGCGCTGTCTTCGGCCCGCTGGATGGGGAAAGGCTTGAAAGAACAAGCGGACGACGCAGCCACAACAGCGATGCGCGAAGTGTTCGATACGATTCCGATGAAAGGGATCGTCGTCATCGGGGAAGGTGAGATGGACGAGGCACCGATGCTCTACATCGGCGAGAAAGTCGGGAACGGTTACGGCTCACGCCTCGACGTCGCCGTCGATCCGCTCGAAGGGACGAGCATCGTCGCGACGGGAACATGGGGCGCGCTCGCGGTGCTCGCGGTCGCGGACGCAGGTGATCTCCTTCACGCGCCAGACATGTATATGGATAAGATTGCGGTCGGTCCAGAAGCGGCGGGACTGATCAGCCTCGACAACTCGATCGAAGAAAACATCGCGATCGTCGCCAAGGCGAAGGGCAAGAACGTCGAAGACGTCGTCGTCACGATTTTGCACCGTGACCGTCATGAAGAGATGATTCAACGAGTCCGGGCAACGGGAGCTCGTATCAAGTTGATTCCGGACGGCGATGTCGCGGCGGCCATCAACACGGCGTTCCCGAAAACCGGTGTCGATCTCTTGCTAGGCTCGGGCGGGGCGCCGGAAGGCGTCATCGCAGCCGTCGCCATGAAGTGCCTCGGTGGTGACTTCCAGGGACGGTTGTTGCCGGAAGACGCGGCCCAGGAAAAACGATGCCAAGATATGGGCATCGCTGACACGGGACGCATCCTGCTTCTTGACGATCTCGTCAAAGGCGAGGATTGTATCTTCGCGGCGACGGGTGTGACAGACGGTGAACTGCTCCGTGGTGTCCAATTCACGGGTCAGGGCGGTCAGACACACTCGGTCGTCATGCGCGCCAAATCGGGTACGGTCCGTTTCGTCGAAGGGATTCATTCATTGAAGAAAAAACCGAAAATGGTCATGAAACCTTAATTCTCTCGAGCTGCAGATTCTCTCTGCAGCTTTTTTGATGCGTTCTTTCATATTTAAAATATGAATAGAACGGGAATGAGTAAGGCAGGAGGTGGGGTCGATGATCGAAGTAGAGTCACTCGTCAAGACGTTCGGGGATGTTCCGGCCGTCGACGGAATATCGTTTTCAGTAAAACAAGGAGAAATCTTTGCGTTCCTTGGTCCGAACGGGGCCGGGAAATCGACGGCTATACAGATGTTGACGACACTCATTCGACCGACGAGCGGGTCGGCGCGCGTGAACGGGTTTGATATCGTCAAGCGGGAGAAGGACGTCCGGTTATCCATCGGTGTCGCCCTCCAGGAGACGGGCATCGATAAAGTGTTGACCGGCCGGGAATTGCTCGTCCTTCAAGGTCGGCTGTTCAAAATGACGAAACGTGAAGCAGAAGCACGGGCCGAGGAACTGCTGTCGGTCGTCTCACTCGCGGATGCGGCTGACCGAAAGAGTGGCACGTATTCCGGCGGGATGCGGCGTCGGCTTGATTTGGCGCTCACGCTCGTCCATCGTCCGATCGTACTGTTTTTAGATGAACCGACGACCGGGCTCGACCCGGCGAGTCGAATCGAGATTTGGAAAGAGGTACGGCGTCTCAATCAAGAGTTCGGGACGACCATCTTTTTGACGACCCAATATTTAGAGGAGGCGGACGAGCTGGCCGATCGCATCGCCATCATCCATCACGGTAAGATTGTCGTCGAAGGGACAGCAGAAGAATTGAAGCAGACCGTCGGAGGCGAGTCGATTTCTCTAGTGTTTCATACCGATGCAGAAGCACGAGCCGCCGCTGAGCTGTTCGGACAAGCCGCGACCGGACCGAGCCTCGTCTTCGAACTTCGCGACTACACGTTGACCGACGTCGTCCGGAAACTCGATGAGCAGGCGTTACAGCCGGAGCGGCTCACGGTGAAACAGCCGTCACTTGACGACGTATTCTTGAAAGTGACGGGCGAATCGTACGAAGGAGGTGTGCCGAGTGTGGACTGAAACGTGGTTGTTTACAAAGCGGAGTCTAATGACGACGATCCGCAACCCATTTTCATTTATCCCGAACTTGATGATTTCTGTCTTTTTCTTGCTCGTCTATACGAGCGGGCTGTCGAGTGTGGCCGCATTGCCGCAGTTCGGCGGCGGCGACTACTTGAATTTCATCTTGCCGGTATCGATCGTCTCAGGTGCTGTCGGCGGGGCCGGGGGTGCCGGCCAAGCGTTAGTGCGTGACATCGAGAGCGGCTATTTCGCCCGGTTGCTGCTCACACCTTCGACGCGGACTGCCATCGTGCTCGGACCGATGATTGCCGGGATGTTGCAACTGTTCGTTCAAACGTTGCTTATCTTTGCCGTCGCGTTCTTACTCGGGTTATCGATTCCGGTCGGTGTGGTCGGCTTCTTGTTCACGGTTTTGCTCGCTCTCGGATTCGGACTCGCTTTTGCCGGATATTCGGTCGGGGTCGCCTTGAAGACACGGAACGCCCAAGCCGCACAGGCCGGGACACTTCTCTTCTTCCCGCTCATCTTCTTGTCGACGACGTTCGTCCCGAAAGAGTTGATCGAGGCGGAATGGCTCAAAGTGGCGGCGACGTTCAATCCGACGACGTATATCTTTGAAGGGATGCGGGCCGTGTTGACCCAACCGACGATTGACTGGGGCGCTTTGTCGGCCGGCCTTGCCGTGGCTGGAGGGATGAGTGTCATCATGGTCGTCTTCGCGGCGACGAACGCGCGGGGTGCCTTGAAACAAAAATGATGAACGACGAGTACGCTTTCGAAGTGATTGTTCAAAAACAGAAAAGGGGGGAGACGATGGATCAACTCAAAACGATGGTGCAAATCATCTTGACAGGGATCGGGGCTTACTTCTCGATCATTTTCATATTACGTGTATCAGGAAAACGGACGCTCTCGAAAATGAACGCATTCGATTTTATCGTGACCGTTGCGCTCGGTTCGATCTTAGCGACGACGCTCACGAGCCGACAGACACCGCTACTGAATGGGCTCGTCGCTTTTGCCACGCTCGTCGCGTTGCAATACGTCATGGCGAAGCTGGCCAATCGGTCAAAACGAGTGAACGAGCTGATCAAATCGACACCGACGATGCTATATTATCGGGGGAGTTACTTAGAAGCGGAGATGCGTAAAGAACGCGTGCTCGAGATCGAAGTGCTCCAAGCCATCCGCTCGAGCGGGACCGCTCACGATAAAGTCGAGGCGGTCGTCCTTGAGACAGACGGGACGTTCTCGGTGTTGACGAGCACGGAAGCCGTTTTGCAAAATGTTCGTAAATAAAAAACGACTCGGTTCCGCTGAACCGAGTCGTTTGAGGTTTTATTGAATTAGAGGTACGTTCCAGCACCGACGTAACGTGGTGCCCAGTAACCTGATGTGAAGCTCGCGTATTTAACGCCGCCTGTTTCTGAGTTGATCATTTGTGTCTTGCTGATTGCCATACCGACGTGTTGGATCGTGCCGCCGTTATGTGAGAAGAATACGAGGTCGCCTGCTTGAATCGCTGACTTCGACAATTTTTTCGAGCTTGAGTATTGTGAGCGTGAATCACGTGGGATTGACTTGTTGATCGCTTTCTTGTAAACATGTCCTGTGTAACCAGAGCAGTCAAATCCAGCTGTTGTCGTTCCGCCGTAACGGTACGGTGTGCCAAGGTATTTCTTCGACTCGGCGACAAGTTTCGTACGAGCGCTTGAAGAAGAAGTCGTTGTCACTTTAGTAGCCGTTGCTGTGTTTGCTTTCAAGTACGTGTAAGTCGATGACGCTGAGATGTAACGGTGAGTCCCTTTGTAGTTGATCTTGTAGAACGAGCCAACTTTACCGAGGTATGTATAGCGTTGACCTTTATTCATCTTCGTAACGACTGACGAGCTGAGTGATGCTGATGTCCGAATGTTCAAGCCGTTGACTTTCGAGTAAGCGAATGTTCCAGTAGCTGCTTCTGCTTGTTCACCTGTTGTGAATGCAAGACCCGAGAAAGCGATAGTGGCGGCGACGATGATAGATGCGAAACGCTTTAACATAGTATAATTCCCTCCGTTTTTTAAAATAAAACCCTGTGAGTGTATATGATCGATGTGTGTTTACGATAGTTGAGCAAAAGTCGAGTTTGTTACCCGGTTTCCTCTGCAAATAAACTATATCATGCGTAAGACCGATGGCATTTTTCAATCACAAGTCAAAAATAGTTTTCTTGTAACATATTTGAAACAATATGGAGGCATAGAGACCTTTTTGTTACATAAGGAAGAGTACCGGACGTTAACTTTTAAAAATCAAGGGAATAGACTGATATGTAGCCGTTTATATAAAGTGACGGCATGATTGAATTGTGATTAGATGAATAAGAACTTTACAATTACTTTTCAAATATAGAATCACAAGAAAGACAGGTGACGTTTATGACGCAAAGTACAGAACCAGCTAAAAACTATACGCTTCGTGAACTCGAGACGAAGACGTTGAAAGAATTGTATGAAATCGCAAAAGAAGTGAATGTGCCTCAATATCGGGAAGCACGGAAACGTGAACTCATGTTCCGAATCTTAAAATCGCAAGCCGAATCGAAGGACCTCTACTTCCTCGAAGGCGTCCTTGAGATCATCCCTCCGAACCCGCAGTCACAAAATGAAGGTGGCTTCGGTTTCCTCCGACCGATCAACTACTCCCAATCGTCCGAAGACATCTATATCGCCGCTTCACAGATCCGCCGCTTTAGTTTGCGGAACGGGGATCTCGTCACCGGGAAAGTCCGGAAACCGAAAGAAAATGAACGTTTCCAAGGGCTCTTGAGCGTCGAGGCGGTCAACGGGGAAACGACCGATTCGACCCGGAACCGCGACTATTTCCCTGCGCTCACGCCGATCTATCCGGAAAAGCAAATGGTGCTCGAGACGGAGCCGAACCATCTATCGGTCCGTGTCATGGATATGATCGCACCGGTCGGCTTCGGACAACGTGGTTTGATCGTCGCCCCACCGAAAGCCGGGAAGACGTCTCTATTGAAGGAAGTCGCTAATTCAATCACGACGAACCACCCGAACGTCGAACTGATCATCCTATTGATCGACGAACGTCCGGAAGAAGTGACGGACATCCAACGTTCGGTGCCGGGGGCAGACGTCGCCTATTCCACGTTTGACGAGACACCGGAAAATCACACTCGCATCTCGGAGCTCGTGCTAGAGCGGGCGATGCGCCTCGTCGAACATAAGAAAGACGTCGTCATCTTGCTCGACTCGATCACTCGGTTGACGCGTGCCTATAACCTGTCCGTCCCGCCGAGCGGGCGTACGCTCTCGGGCGGGATCGATCCGGCAGCGTTCCACAAACCGAAGAAATTCTTCGGGGCGGCCCGGAACATCGAGGACGGCGGCAGTTTGACGATTCTCGGGACGGCGCTCATCGATACCGGTTCGCGGATGGATGACGTCATCTATGAAGAGTTCAAAGGAACCGGCAACATGGAGCTCCATCTCGACCGGAAGCTCGCGGAACGCCGTATCTTCCCGGCCATCGATATCCGTCGTTCGGGTACGCGAAAAGAAGAACTCCTCCTCGGCAAGGATGAGCTCGACTCACTTTGGACGATTCGTCGCACGATGAACGAGTCGCCGGACTTCGTCGATCAGTTCTTGCGTCGTGTGCGTGAAACGCAAACAAATCTCGACTTTTTTGCGGCGCTCGAGGCCGATAAGAAAAAGAGTCGCCGCCCGGTGAAAAAAACGAAAACGGACTTGTAAATACGTGAACTGGGTGCTATTATATTCTAGTGAACTTTCTCTAGGTTGAAAGAATACTTAGGGCAGAAGGAGTTGAAAAGCAATGAAACAAGGAATCCACCCAGAATACCGTAAAGTCGTATTCATGGACTCAACGACTGAGTTTAAATTCATCAGTGGTTCGACTCGTTACTCTAACGAAACGATCACGATGGAAGATGGTAACGAATACCCACTCATCCGTGTCGATGTATCTTCTGATTCGCACCCGTTCTACACAGGTCGCCAGAAATTCGCATCTGCGGACGGTCGTATCGAGCGCTTCAACAAGAAGTACCAACGTTAATAGTCAAGTTGTATGCACACCGCCTAGGGATTGCCCTTGGCGGTTTTTTGTTGTCCAAGCGAGGGTAAAGAGACGGAAGACTGACATGAGGGGGCTTCCATGGAGTATATATTGATTAGCATCAGCTTGTTGGTTGGCGTCGGGATCGTCTCGCAATGGTTGGCGTGGCGCTACCAAATTCCGGCGATTATCATCATGACGGTTGCCGGCGTGTTGGCCGGTCCGATCTTTGGTTTGTTTGAACCGCGAGAGTTGCTCGGTAATTTGTACAGCCCGATCATCTCGTTTGCGGTCGCGATCATATTATTTGAAGGTAGTTTAGGGCTTCATTTCAGCGAGATCAACCAATTCCGGCGTTCGATCGTCCGCATCGTGACAGCGGGTGTGACGTTGTCGTTCGTTGGGGCTTCGCTGTTGATTCAATACGTCGGCGGTCTCCATTGGGTCGTCGCTTGGACGATGGGAGCGCTATTCGTCGTCACCGGCCCGACGGTCGTCATCCCGTTGCTCAGGCAAGCCCATCTGAAAGATCGGGTCGGTGCCATCTTAAAGTGGGAAGGGATCATTGTCGACCCGGTCGGTGCGTTGCTCGGCCTGTTCGTGATTCGAATCGGCTACATCGTCTATGAAGGCATGGACTTGTGGGTACAATTGCTCTTTGCGGGAGCTTGTCTCGTCGGTATCGGTCTCGGTTACGTGTTCGGTCACGTCTTGATGGGCTGGTTCGTAGGTGAGAAGATTCCGCGGTACTTACGCGCTTCGGTGACGCTTACGGCCGTCTTGATCTTATTCTCTTTGAGCGAGTTTATGATGCATGAAGTCGGTCTCCTTGCCGTGACGGCGATGGGGATGACGATGGCGAACACGAAACTTCGCGATGAACAGATCATCGAGGAACTGCAGTCGTTCAAGGAAGACATCTCGATTTTGCTGATCTCATCCGTATTCATCTTGCTGACGGCGTCGCTGTCGCGTGAAGAACTATTGAATATCTTCCAGTGGCCATTGCTGTTGACGATTGCCGGCATCTTGTTTCTCGTTCGACCACTGGCAATCTATGTATCGACGCTTGGTGTGGGGCTTCCGCTCAAGGAGCGTGGGTTCATCGGCTGGATCGCGCCACGCGGCATCGTCGCGATGACGGTCGCAGGTTTTTTCGCGGAGGAAGTGGCTGGTCTCGGGATTGAGGATGCGTCACAGATGCTACCGCTCACGATCGGACTCGTCTTTACCTCGGTGACGTTGCACGGGCTGACGATTCGACCGCTCGCGCGCAAATTGAACTTGATCGATTATAAAAAAGAAGAAGAAGCGGAAGAGTGAAGAGAAATCGGGACGGGATGATGCCGTTCCGATTTTTGTTAGAAGTCAACCCTTTTCCTATGACTGAAAGATGGTTATAATCGGAAAGCGATTAACGATGGAGAGGGCGAAGTAGAATGATGCATGTGACGAACCGTTACGGTTGGATAGAAGTGATTTGTGGCAGTATGTTTTCTGGGAAGTCGGAGGAATTGATCCGCCGTGTCCGTCGGGCGCACTACGGTAAGATCCCGGTCCAAGTGTTCAAGCCGGCCATCGATGACCGCTACCACGAAGAGAACGTCGTCTCCCATAGCGGCAACTCGGTCGTGGCCGTCCCGACTCGAACGAGTCAAGATGTGTACGATGCGGTGCGCGAAGAGACGCAAGTCATCGCCATCGACGAGGTGCAGTTCTTTGACGAGGGGATCGTCGACGTCATCGAGCAGTTGGCGTCAGAAGACAAACGTGTCATCTGCGCCGGACTCGATATGGACTTCCGTGGCGAACCGTTCACGATGATGCCGGAGCTCTTGTCGCGTGCCGAGTTCGTCACGAAGCTGCAGGCGATCTGTCTGTCGTGCGGCGCCCCGGCGTCTCGGACGCAGCGCTTGATCAACGGAGAACCGGCTCGCTTTGAGGACCCGGTCATCTTAGTCGGTGCCGCTGAGTCGTACGAACCGCGTTGCCGCCATTGTCATGACGTCCCGAACAAACCACGCCCGATCCGTCATACAGTAGCGGATTGAGGATTTTGTCGGTTCGCTCTAAGTATTCAATTTGTCGACGAACCGAGCTAGCTCGGTTCGTTTTTTGGTATAATGAAGAGAACGATTTGGTGAACAGAAAGGACGGATCATGATGTTTGACCGTTTAAGCGTTTTAGAAGAACGATATATGCAATTGAATGAGATGCTCGCTGACCCGGAAGTGCTCAGCGACTCGAATAAACTGCGTCAATATTCAAAAGAACAGTCTCAACTCGAGGAGACGGTACAAGCGTATCGACGCTATAAAGAGACGAGTACGGCCTACAAAGAAGCAAAAGCGATGTTAGAAGACCGAACGCTCGAATCCGATATGCGCGAACTCGCGAAAGAAGAGATGGCGCTGCTCGAACCAGTTGTGAAAGCGCTCGAAGCGAAGCTGCGCGTCCTGCTCATCCCAAAAGACCCGAACGACGACAAGAACGTCATCGTCGAGATTCGCGGGGCGGCCGGTGGTGATGAGGCGGCACTGTTCGCGGTCGACTTGTATAAGATGTACACCCGATTCGCCGAGCGTCAAAACTGGAAAGCCGAGCTGATCGACGCCAACTATACGGAACTCGGCGGCTTTAAAGAAGTGACGTTTTTGATCAACGGTGCCGGTGCCTACTCGAAACTGAAATTCGAGAATGGGGCACACCGTGTGCAACGCGTCCCGTCGACGGAGTCGGGTGGACGGATACACACGTCGACAGCCACCGTCGCGGTCTTGCCGGAAGCCGAAGACGTCGAAGTGCACATCGACATGAAAGACGTCCGCGTCGACACGTTCACGTCGTCAGGGCCGGGTGGTCAATCGGTCAACACGACCCAGTCGGCCGTGCGGTTGACACACATCCCGTCAGGACTCGTCGTGTCATGCCAAGACGAGAAATCACAGCATAAAAATAAAGATCGGGCGATGAAAGTCTTGCGGGCCCGCCTGTACGACAAGATGCAGCGCGAACACCTCGAAGAACTGTCGGCGCAGCGGAAGTCGGCCGTCGGGACGGGCGACCGTTCGGAGCGGATCCGGACGTATAACTTCCCGCAAAGCCGCGTGACCGACCATCGTATCGGCCTCACGCTTCAAAAACTCGACCGGGTGCTCGCCGGGGAGCTTGAAGACATCATTGATGCGCTCGTCATGGAAGATCAGGCCGGCTTGATGGAGGGTATGGAGTGATGCGGATTGCCGCAAGGTTGAAACAAGCGGAACGCATGCTCGTTGACGCGGGTCGTGACCCGTCGACTGCCGAATGGTGGCTCATGCACGTGCTCGGCGTCGACCGGACGGGTCTGATCGTTCGGTTATCCGAAGAACTCTCGGACGACGAAACAACTGCGTTCGAGTCCGGGCTCGAGCGACTGCTTGCCGGTGAGCCGGTCCAACATTTGATTGGTCAGGCCCCGTTCTACGGTCGGTCATTCGCTGTGAACCGGGATGTACTTATCCCGCGACCGGAGACCGAAGAGTTGATCGAATGGGTCGTTGAGCACGTCGGACCGATTGAAGACGACGCGATCGTCGACGTCGGCACGGGCAGTGGCGCCATCGCCATCACGCTCAGTCTCGAGCTCGGTGTCCGCGTCCAAACGGTCGATATTTCCCGGGAAGCGATTGCGGTGGCAAAACGTAACGCGGAAGTGCTTCGTGCCGATGTGACGTTTCATGAAGGGGATTGCCTCGGTCCGGTCGCGGACGACTCGATTCGGGTGCTCGTCTCAAATCCGCCTTACATCGAAGCTGATGAACTGCTCGATGAGACGGTCGCAGGGTACGAACCGCATCTCGCATTATTCGGGGGGGCGGACGGTCTCGAGTTCTACCGGAAAATCATCGCGGACTCAACACGCGTGCTACGTGCCGATTGGCAATTGATTGTGTTTGAAATCGGGTATAATCAAGGACAAGTTGTGAAATCGTACCTGTCCGAACGTTATCCTGAAGCAGAAACGGGTATTTTAAAAGATATAAACGGTAAAGACCGAATTGTCTACGCCGTGAGGGAAGGGATTGCGCATGGAAACGAAATGGATCAAGCCAACAGAAGTTGAGGAAGGGGTTCGTCTCTTGAAGATGGGCGAGGTGATCGCGATTCCGACAGAGACGGTGTACGGCCTCGCCGGGGATGCGACGAACGATATCGCCATCCGTAAGATTTTCGAGGCGAAAGGAAGACCATCGGACAACCCGCTCATCGTCCACGTGGCTACGGTCGAACAGGCCGAACATTTCGCGCAAACCATCCCGCCGGTAGCCAAACGCTTGATGGAAGCGTTTTGGCCCGGTGCCTTGACGATCATCTTACCGTCGAACGGTCGAGCGTCGTCACTCGTGACGGCCGGGCTCGACTCGATCGGCCTCCGCATGCCGGACCATCCGGCCGCACTCGAACTCATCCGCACGTCCGGTCTCGGTCTCGCGGCGCCGAGTGCGAACCGTTCAGGACGACCGTCACCGACATCGGCACAGCACGTAGCCGATGATTTGACCGGTCGGATCGCGGGTATTATGGATGGGGGACCGACAGGCATCGGCGTCGAGTCGACTGTGATCGACTGTACGACGGAACCGGTGACGATTTTGCGTCCCGGTGGCGTGACGAAAGAAGCGATCGAGGCCGTCATCGGGCCAGTTGCGCTCGATGCGAATTTGAGCGATGAAGCGGCCGCGCCCAGATCACCAGGAATGAAGTACACCCACTATGCCCCGACTGCACCTTTGTATTTAGTCGATGGCGGACGCGATGATCTCGTCCGTGCCATCACGATGCGGCAGGCGGCGGGCAAACGGATCGGCGCGCTCGTATTTGATGAAGCAACGACCCCGGCTGACGTCACGCTTTCTCTCGGTGACACGATGGAGATGGCGGCCCAGCGACTTTACGAGGCGTTGCGCAAATTCGATGAGACAGATGTAGAAGAGATTTACGTGAATCGGATTGAACCGACGGGAGTCGCTCTTGCCGTATATAATCGCTTGTATAAAGCGGCAGGCGGGAAGGTCATCCGTCTAGAGGAAGAGGCTTAAGGACATGAGGAGGATCACGCGATGTCAATGAAACGCGTATTATTCATATGTAGTGGGAACACATGCCGAAGCCCGATGGCGATGGCCCTGCTCCGCTCGAAAGTGACAGGCGACGAATTTGATATTCGTTCGGCTGGAGTTCGGACGATGCAAGGGTTTGATGCCTCAGAAAACGCTCTTCAAGTATTACGTGAACGAGGGATTGAACTCGAACACGTGACGCAGACGTTCGACGACGTACTCGGACGTTGGGCAGACATCATTTTGACGATGACGCGGGCACACCGCGAACAGATTCGGGATACGTATCCGGATTTGGCCGATCGTACGTTCACATTATATGAGTTCGTGACCGGGCTCGAACGTGACATTAACGACCCGTTCGGAGGCTCGATGAACGTCTATCGCCAAGTCCGAAACGAACTCGAACCACTCGTCAATCGACTTGTGCTAAAATTGACGAATGACGGGTCAAAGGTGACGAAACCACCGAGACGCCTACCAAAGAAGACGGGGGAATGAACACATGAAAATTGCAATCGGCGCCGACCACGGCGGATTCAACTTAAAAAAAGACATCATTGGATTACTAGAAGAGCTTGGCCACGAGTATAAAGATTTCGGGACACACTCGGCCGAGTCGATCGATTATCCAGACGTAGCCATCCCGGTCGCTGAGGCTGTCGCTGCCGGCGAGTTCGACCGCGGCATCTTGATTTGCGGCACAGGGATCGGTATCGGCATTGCGGCGAACAAAGTTAAAGGGATCCGCGCAGCACTCGTTCACGACTCGTTCAGCGCCAAGGCGACACGTCAACACAACGACTCGAACATCATGACGATGGGCGAGCGTGTCGTCGGACCGGGGCTCGCGATTGACTTGGTGGCGACGTGGCTCGATACAGATTTCGAGGGCGGACGTCACTCGAACCGTGTCGACAAAATGAGCGCTTACGAAACGAAGTGACCGTGATGAAAGCTGAACTTTCGAACCTGCTGTTGGAGCTGCACGAACGCTTTCCGCTCGATGAGGACAAGATCCTCATCATCGGCTGTTCGACGAGCGAAGTCATCGGCAAGACGATTGGGAAAGCCGGATCGATCGATGTGGCGTCGGAATTCATCGAAGCGTTTCTCGCGTTTCGTGACAAGACGGGCGTCCATCTGGCGTTTCAAGGGTGCGAGCACATTAACCGTGCCCTCACCGTCGAGCGTCGGACGCAGAAGCAGTTCGGTCTGACCGAAGTGACCGTCGTCCCGGTCCGCTCAGCGGGTGGGGCGATGGCGGAGAAAGCGTATGAGCGCCTCAACGCGCCGTGCGTCGTCGAATCGATTCAAGCGGACGCTGGGATCGACATCGGATCGACGTTGATCGGCATGCACTTGAAGCCGGTCGCGATCCCGGTCCGGTTATCGGCGAAACAGCTCGGCGAGGCGTACGTCACGTTCGCCGTCACAAGACCGAAACTAATCGGTGGCCCTCGGGCGCACTATCCAGCGAAATAACAAAGACAGCCGGTCATAGCGACCGGCTGTCTTTTGCGTTATACGTCTTCACTGAACAGATACGATACGACCATCGGGAAACGTTCGCGCCAGGCGAGTTCGTTGTGCACACCTTCTTCGATGACTTCGAAACGCAAGTGATCGACTTTGTCGCGTAGTAAGGCGTAGACGCGCTCGCTCGACTCGAGATACATCTCGTTCGTCGGCCCATCCTCTGACGGCTGCTCGACTTCTTTACGGCCGACGTCCATATATAGACGCTCGATACCTTTCAAATCACTCGACTCGATCAACTGCTCGAGTTCGGTCTGGTTGAACCAGAACGCTGACGACAAGGAAGCGACGCGTTTGAAGATGTCTGGATAGACGCAAGCGGCATAGACTGAGATGAGGCCGCCCATCGAACTGCCAATCATCCCGGCCTCGTCCGGTTTCGTCCGATACGCGTCGTCAATCATCGGCTTCAGCTCTTGGGCGATATATTCGATGTAGGCCGAGCCTTGGCCGCCTAGTGTCAATTCTCGACCATAGAGCGCTTCCCCGACGAACGGATTTTCCCAAGGGCCGTATTCGTCGAGTCGCATCTCACCCGGTGCGCTATCGATGGCGACGACGATCAAGTCGCGCTTTGAGGCGTCCAAATACTCTCCGACGCGCCAGCTCATATTGTAGCTCGCGTCCGCGTCGTCGAACGCGTTCTGTCCGTCGTGCATGTAGAGCACCGGGTAGCGCTTGTCCGTCAGCTCGTAGTCGTTAGGCGTATAAATCCGGACCGTCCGCTCGCGCTCGAACGGGGTAATCGTCACTTGTCTCGTCTCAATCATAATTATCCTCCTCTAATGTTCTTCTTCAATACCATACCCAACTTTGAGCCCGATTATGACGATACCCAAAAAAACGAGCATATGGTACGATGGGGTTGTTGATTTTTAGACATTCAGAGGGGGTTTCAACATGGTAAACACGACGAAGTTGAAAGTGCAGGATGCGGAATTGTTTGAAGCGATGCAACACGAGCTCGCCCGTCAACGGGAGAACATCGAACTAATCGCCTCGGAGAACTTTGTCTCAGAAGCGGTCATGGAAGCGCAAGGCGGGGTTCTCACGAACAAATACGCCGAAGGTTACCCAGGTCGCCGTTACTACGGTGGTTGTGAGTTCGTCGACGTGGCCGAAAACTTGGCACGCGACCGGGCGAAGGAACTGTTCGGTGCAGAACACGCCAACGTCCAGCCGCATTCGGGTGCGCAAGCGAACATGGCCGTCTACTTCACGGTGCTTGAAGCGGGCGACACGGTGCTCGGCATGAACTTGTCGCACGGTGGCCATTTGACGCACGGAAGTCCGGTCAACTTCTCGGGCGTCCAGTACAACTTCGTCGAGTACGGTGTGGACAAAGACACAGAACACATCGACTATGACGTCGTCGCAGCCCTCGCGAAAGAACATAAACCAAAACTGATCGTCGCCGGAGCGTCAGCATACCCGCGGACGATCGATTTCGCCAAGTTCCGTGAAATCGCCGACAGCGTCGACGCCTATCTCATGGTCGATATGGCCCACATCGCCGGACTCGTCGCGGCCGGACTCCATCCGAACCCAGTCGAGCACGCGCACTTCGTGACGACGACGACGCACAAGACGCTTCGCGGCCCGCGCGGCGGGATGATCCTTTGTAAAGAAGAGTTCGCCAAAGCAATCGATAAGTCAATTTTCCCTGGTATTCAAGGCGGCCCGCTCATGCACGTCATCGCCGCGAAAGCGGTGGCGTTCGGAGAGGCGCTCCAACCGGAGTTTAAAGACTATCAGGCGCAAGTCATCAAAAACGCACAAGTGCTCGCGCAAGGTTTAGAAGAAGAAGGGCTCCGCATCGTATCGGGCGGTACGGACAACCATCTCCTCCTCGTCGACCTCCGTGGCATCGATATTACCGGTAAAGCGGCCGAGCATGCGCTCGATGCAGCCGGTATCACGGTCAACAAGAACACGATCCCGTTCGACCCGGCATCACCGTTCGTCACGAGCGGGATCCGTCTCGGGACGGCAGCGATGACGACACGCGGTTTGAAAGAAGACGACATGCGTGAAGTCGCTCGTCTGATCGGTCGTGTCCTGACAAACCATGAAGATGAAGCAGTGCTCGCCGAGGCGCACGAAGACGTACGTGCCTTGACGGCGAAATTCTCGCTCTATCCTGAACGAGGCTGACGAATGGACGCACGGACACTAGCAGAACGGGAACTTGCAGAACTGCCGCTCATCGATATGACGGAATGGCTCATCCGAAAAGGAGAGCATGACCCGACGTTCCGTCTCGTCGCGAACGAGTTTGGCGTCGTGATGACGCTCCTTGACCACGGCTATTACGTCGAGGCGAGCGAACGGATTGTGCCGCTTCTCGGGATGAAAGTGCCGGCAGCGTTCCATCGGCTCGGACTCGCGCTCGAAATGAAAGCGAACGGAAAGAAGGCGGCCAAGCGCCGCTTTCGTTCGTTGTCGCCAGCCGTCATGCAGCATGCGGACCTCTCGCCATGGCGTACCGCCTTTAAATGGGACAAGAAGTGGCTCGGACTACCGGCTGTCGTCGCGTTGGCGCTTGTCGCCCTCGCATTTTGGCCTGAAGCGACTCCACCCGCCGTACCGGTGACTGAAGACGCGCCACGGGTCGAGACGGTGACCGAGGACGAGGCGCTCGCCAAACGGCTAGAAGAGCTCGAGCAAGAAGTCGCCCGTCTCGAGGAAGCGAACGAGGCGTTGCAGACGGAAGAAGCGCCGGTCGAAGAGGAAGCGCCGGCGACACCGGCACAACAAGTCATTCCGCTTGCGGATGTCGAGACGCTCGTCCAAGACAAGCGCTATAAAGAGGCGGACGCCCTCCTCGAAGGCACGCCGAAAGCCGGGCAAGAACAGGCCGTCGGCTTCTATCGCCTCCTCGTAGACAACAAGCTCGGAGAAGCAGAAGTGTCGGACTATGCGGCGTACGTCGAAACGTACCCGGAATCGGGCTACAAGACAGACGTCCTGTGGATGAAGGGCATCGCTGAGAAGAAGGCCGGGGACGAAGCGTACCGGACGACGCTCGCCGAAGTCGCCGCGATGGAAGGCACATATTGGGCACCGATTGCGAAATCGGTACTAGAAGACGAATGAGGTTGCGGCCATGCCGCAACCTTTTTCTCATCAAATTCTAATCTGGTTCACCAACGTTTCTCAACCCGCTCCCGTACAGTAAAGAAAAAGAAGTAGGGGGAGAGGCACATGCAACGCAGTACAACAGGTAAAGTCGCCCGATTCATGAAAGGCGCAATCATCGGGGCGCTCGCGCTCACATTGATGGCAGCAGGAGTGGCAGGATTTTTAATTTTCACGCTGACCGGGAACGCCTGGCTCGATCAAATCGTTCAATTCGGGACTGACGTGTCGTTCCAAGCGGAGGGAATCGAATCCTCGTTTGAACGCTTCAGCGACTCGATCGAGCTTCGCGTCGAACAAGCGATTCCAGAAGCGGTTCGTCCGTTTTTCGACTGATGAATCCGGGAACAGAATAAGGATGCGTCGGGCGGACTGCTCGGCGCTTTTTTTCAAGAAAGGATGAACTATATGCCGACAATCCTCGTCGTAGAAGACGATGCTAAAATTGCCAGACTGCTTGAACTTGAACTGATGCACGCCGGCTATCAAGTCGAGGTCACCCACGACGGACGCAGCGGGCTTGAACGAGCGCTCGCCGGGGGGATCGACTTGATGCTTTTAGACGTGATGCTTCCGCAAATGAGCGGGCTCGAGGTCGTCCGTCGGGTGAAGGAAGAACAACCGTTGCTCCCGGTCTTGATGGTGACGGCGCGGGGCGACCGGTACGATAAAGTGAGCGGGCTCGACCTTGGGGCGGATGATTACATCACAAAGCCGTTCGAGATGGAGGAACTGCTTGCCCGGATCCGTGCATTTTTGCGGATGCGCCAGCACGTCCATGTCGATGCGACTGAACGTGTTTTGTCCTATGAGGGACTCACGGTCGACGTTAACCGGCATGAGGTGACGTGCGAGGGACAGAAAGTCGAGTTGACTCGTCGTGAATTCGATTTGATCGTCTATTTGCTCGAGCATCCGGAACGCGTGCTCACGCGCGACCAACTCGTCGAGCACGTCTGGGGTTTCGACTATTATGGGGACACGAACGTCGTCGACGTATACGTGCGTTACTTACGGAAGAAACTCGGAGGTTCTTGGATTCAGACTGTACGAGGCGTCGGCTACATGCTGAAGCGTGGTGAGTGAGTATGAAATTACGGACGAAAATCGCCCTCGGGATGGCCGGGTTCATGCTGTTTTTACTCATCACCTCGTTCGGGGTCGCCTGGGTCGTCTCGCGTCAGCAAATCGTCGACGCCCGCTATGACGTGCTCCGTCAAGCGCTCAGTCTGCTCGAAGAGGATGAGCGGAACCGTCAGGCCGTGCTGTCGCTGCATGAGGACAGTGTCGTTCTCGAGCGACAGAGCAATGGCGATTGGGGCATCACCGGCGGGCAGGCAGCAGAAGGTTTGAGTTTTCCCATCAATTTTGGGGAGCCGGCACTGATTGATGACTGGTTCGTCATCGCCACGTCGAACGGTCTCGGTTTCGCCTTTCAAGACGCGGCGGTAAGTGAGACGCTACAGACGCTCGCGACGATTTTCCTCGTCATTTTCTTGATTGCGGTGGCGATGACGTTCGTCGGAAGTTTATGGATTGTGCGCCAAGGACTCGATCCGCTCCGGCGGCTCGAGTCGACGATGGGCCGGATCACAGAATCAGGGACGCTCGAGACGATTGACGTCGGGCCGAATCAAGATGAGGTGTCGACGCTCGCGACAGGGTTCAATCAGATGATTGCCCGTGTCGAAGGGTCGATGGAGCAACAACGCCGTTTCGTCGCGGATGTTTCACATGAACTCAAAACCCCGCTCACCGTTATTGAAGGGTACGCCAAGTTGCTCAGACGTTGGGGTCAACATGACCCCGTCGTACGCGACGAGGCGATTGATCATATTTTGACCGAGTCGAGACAGATGCGGGAGGACTTGATTGAACCGATGCTTGAACTGAGTCGCTTCGCCGCTTTAGAGGACATCGAAGTCGAACAGATCGATTTGAGCGATTTCGCGCTCCAACTTGAAGAACGGTTCGAACGGTCGCACGGAAAACACGTCCCGATCGACGCGGCAGGGAGTTGGGCTGGACATCGTGACTCGTTGCAGCGATTGATTGTCATCTTCATTGATAACAGCTTGAAGTACGCGACCGACACGAGCGTAACGATGACATCAAATCGGATTGAGGTGCGTGACCATGGGACAACTCTGACCGAGGAGGCGCGTGCGCGGTTGTTCGACCGGTTCTATCGGCTTGATGAAGCGCGCGACCGGAGCGGCAGCGGTCTCGGGCTTGCCATCGCCAAAGAAGTCGCCGACTTGAACGGTTGGAAGGTTGGGAGTTACGCGAACGCGCCGGACGGGAGCATTTTCTTCGTCACCAAATGAGGAAAGTTTCTCAGGCACTCATCATTTTCTAATGAAATCCTCGTGGTGCTCTAACGTCAACGTTCTATGATGAAGGTGTAGAGAAGGAACAGCACATGGAACGAGGAGGAAACATCATGAAATTACTTGGGTGGATTTTAGGGGTCGGCCTGGCCGTACTCGCTGTCGCAGGGATCGGATTGTATGTCGCGAACGACAAGACGGATACGGTCATCATCCCACGCGCCATCGATAGTGCCAATAGTGGAACCGACGACGCGAAAGACGACGCTGCGAAGGAAGCTGCCGCTACTTCCGAATCGAACGCATCTTCAAGTGACGTGCCCGTCCGTTCGGTCGACGATGACGACTATGAACTATACGGGACGCTCGTCAGCTTGTCAGATCAGGACGTGACGATCAGCTTTAGCGGAAAAGAATCGACGTACCCACTTGCTTCTCGCCACGAGATCGATGACGACACCCCGAAAGCCGGTGACCGTGTCAAACTCGAGTTCAATCAAAACAATGAAGTGAAAGAAGTCGACCGGGAGAGCGACGACTTCGACATTTACGGTAGTTTCGTCAGCCTCTCGGATCGAGACGTCGTCATTGAGCGTGACGGGAAGCAAGTGACGTACCCACTCGCCGCTCGCTATGAAATCGATGATGAGATGCCAACAGCCGGTGATCGCGTCAAACTTGAATTGAACATGCAAGAGCAAGTCAAAGAGATCGAACGTGATGATGACCGTAGCAGCGCAGATGATCGCGATGACGCTAGCGATGATAGTGATGACGGTCGGGATGACGATCAAGATGATCAAGATGACGACCAAGATGATGACAATTGATGAACAAACGGGTGCCCGCTGAAGGCACCCGTTTTTGATTCGTAATATTTCTGCAAACATAATCGATTCGTATCTTATGATATGATGGAGAGGGAATTTATGCCAACATAACATAATACATATAACGACGATGTAGGGAGAGGGGAGACGAGTGATGAGACTGAGTTGGACTGCCCTGCTCGCCCTCTGTTGCCTCAGCGGTTGTGGTTCGAAAGAAGAGATTAACGCCCTCGCGTTACGCCCGCTCGAAGCGTACGTGACGAATCAGGATGAGCAGGAACATATTTTACCGGAAACAGAGAAGCGACTGCTCGCTTATTGTCGACAACAAACTACGGAACGGCTCCCGTCACGCCGGGGCGAGGTGGCTGAAGTGACGTTTCGCCATCCGCTGTATGCAGAGCTCGGCAGTCAGACGATTAAGTATTGGGTGAGCGGTGACGACCGTTATTTGTCTTGTGCGAACAGCCACGAACAAATCGAGCGGACGTTCCGGATTGACCCCGTCAACGAATTCGAGTCGCTCATCTCGAGTGAACTAGTCGAGACCGACGTCGGAGAGGCGGTCTCGTTTTATCCGGAACCCGATGTCGCAAAAATCGTCAACTTGTTCCGGGTGAATCAAGCGCATGAAACAATCGTCCCGGGATCGACATTCCGCTACCAGACGCCGGACAGCGGTTCGTTGTACGTGACGTATGAGGTGATGCGGAACGGCCGGACGCTCGACCGGACGATTGAACCGGAGCTGTTCGTATTCAAGAGCGGAAAGAATGACGGATACGCTTTCCTCACGAAGTTAGCGGATGGCAGGGTAGCGCTACAGATGGGTACGGAATCGTCGTGGGAACGCACCGTTCTTCCAAGCGCCTTCACCGGAAAGTATGTATATACCGATTCGACAACTGATGTGTTCACGCTCGATCATTCAAAACGCCAACTGTTGAAACGAGTCGTGCTTGCTGAACAGCCGATTGGAGACGTAAGCGACGCCACCTCGCTCACATTGTCTAAACAATATGATGCGGTCATCGAAGTTTGGGGCAGTGTCAGACGGCCGATGACCACGAAGCTGATGAGTTCGTCCGCTCGTTCGGTGAAGACGAAGCTCGCCACGTACGAGACGAAGGGGAAGACGTCATATCTAGATGGACCGAATACGCAAGAGCTGTTCGAACTCCTGACGCATGTGACAGGCGGAGACAAGTCAGAAGCAGCCGTCCAACACGGGATACTCTCCTTGTACGAACACTTACAAGAGCAACATTTCGAGGTTTGGGTCGAACCTGGGGATCAACGGGTCTACCTCATCGACCTGACGACGAAACAAACGTACGCAATCGACCTGATGCGGCTCGAGGAATTGTTGAATCGATCGATTCGATATAATAGCTGAACTAGATATATTACCCGCTTTATGACAAGACTATGTCATGAAGCGGTTTTTTTGTCGTTAAATTGACACTATATTTTGCTGGAAAACTATCCTATAATTTTTTTTGCGAAGGTTCAACATTACATACATGAATCCGATACAACTATAAAACACACAGCACTAACCTTCTCGTCATCAATTTATGAAGAAAAGGGGGAACGGAGAGACACATCTCAATTCAACCATCATTGTCCGTCACCAAGTTTTGTCAGTCATCAGGAGAGGAATAGGTATTGAAATTGAAAAAGATTATTATGTCTCTAACGGTAGTGTTGTTAATTGTTAGTCTGAACATGTCAAAAACGGGAGCGCAAACGATGAACCCACTCGACGGTGTGAAGAACTATCAAGTGTATTATGGTCATCCGACCGAAAGGATCATCAAAGATATGCAAAACTATGATCTCGTCATCATCGAGCCGCTTCATTATACAAAAGCTCAAGTTGAACAGATCAAGTCACGCGGTACGAAAGTACTCGGTTATATTAGTGTCATGGAAGTCGCGACGTGGAACACCGGTCTCATGTCAAAACTTCAGTCAGGTGATTTCTTCACGCGTAACGGACAACGTGTCCACTACCCGGAATGGGATTCTTACTTGACGAACATCGCTTCACCGCACTTCCAAGGGCTCTTGCTCACGGAAATCCAAAACCAAGTCATCGCTAAAGGGATCGATGGCGTGTTCATGGATACGGTCGGCGATATCGACAACGAACATTTGAACAACCCGACCGTGCTCAAGCAGCAACGTGACGGTCTCGTCAACTTCTTGAAAGAAGCGCGTGCCCGTTACGGCAACATCGCTATGGTCCAAAACTGGGGCTTTGACACACTCGAAACGTCGACAGCACCTTACGTCGATGGCATCATGTGGGAGAGCTTCAACGCCGACACGATCAAAAGCGACGCCTGGTCACAAAACATGATCAAAAAACTTCAAGCAGTCGACACGAAACATTCGGTCAAAACGCTCACGATCTCGACGCGTCAAAGTGCGGAGAGCCACAAGCTTGCCGCTGACTCGAAGTTTATCCACTTCCACGAAGCAGACGCTTATGTGAACTGGAACGCAGGTCTTGTGACACGGACGAAAGATATGGCACCGACTCCGGCACCTGTCGTGGTAGCACCAACGACAGAGACGTCAACAGCAACAAAACCGGAAGCGACGAAGCCAGCGACGGAAACATCGACTGCACCAAAACCGGAAGCAACGAAGCCAGCGACGGAAACATCGACTGCACCAAAGCCGGAAGCGACGAAACCAGCGACGGAAACATCGACTGCACCAAAACCGGAAGCAACGAAGCCAGCGACGGAAACGTCAACAGCAACAAAGCCGGTAGCGACGAAACCGACGACGGAAACATCGACTGCGCCAAAACCGGTAGCAACAAAACCGGCGACAGAGACGTCGACTGCGTCAAAACCGACAACAGCGCCGACGAAGCCTACTGCATCGACGAGCACGACAAC
Source organism: Exiguobacterium sp. SH4S7 (assembly GCF_004336795.1). Taxonomy (NCBI): domain Bacteria; kingdom Bacillati; phylum Bacillota; class Bacilli; order Caryophanales; genus Exiguobacterium; species Exiguobacterium sp. SH4S7. The sequence continues at coordinate 163,492 of NZ_SJUT01000003.1, read as the reverse complement.
GAAGCCAGTCGAGCAAAAAGATTCGAAGCAAGCTGAGCCGAAGCAGAAAACAGAAAAAGAACTGAAAAAAGACAAAAAGAAAGCGAAGAAGCACGCGAAAAAACATGCTGCTAAGCATGCCAAGTTCGTGGAGCACGAAAAAGCCAAAGGCAACATGTGTGCAAAAGCCAAGCACAAGACAGCCGGCTTTTTAAACTTCTTCAAATTCTAATCTAGAAGGTAGATCAACCCCAAGGTGTCAAACTGGCCCTTGGGGTTTCGTCTGACCTCTTCAAAAACGGAAGTTGACCCTACCTTTCTAAGAGAAGTTGGGGTACAATGCTCGAGAGAGATTTAGAGAGGAGTGAAGCAAAATGGGAAAAGTACACGTTTATGATCACCCATTGATTCAGCACAAGATGACGATTATGCGCAAAGTAGAGACGGGGACGAAGCAGTTCCGCGAACTCGTAGAAGAGGTTTCTTCACTCATGGCATATGAAATTACACGCGACCTTCCGCTTACTGATGTGGAGATTGAGACACCGGTCTCGGTATCGACACAAAAGATGATTGCCGGCAAGAAATTGGGAATCGTCCCAATTTTACGGGCAGGCCTCGGCATGGTGGATGGCTTCCTCAAAATGATGCCGAACGTCAAAGTCGGTCACATCGGTCTTTACCGTGACCCGGAGACGCTCGAGCCGCACGAATACTATCTCAAGTTGCCGACAGATATTACCGAGCGTGACTTCATCGTCGTCGACCCGATGCTTGCGACCGGCGGATCTGCAGCTGATGCGATCGCAGCCCTTAAAAAACACGGCGCGAAGTCGATCAAGCTTGCTTGTCTCTGCGCAGCGCCAGAAGGCGTCGAACGCGTTCAAGCCGAGCACCCAGACGTTGAAATCTATCTCGCCGCACTCGACGAGAAGTTGAACGAACATGGCTACATCGTGCCAGGACTCGGTGACGCAGGTGACCGTTTGTTCGGAACAAAATAAGCAAAACGAAAGGAGGCTCCAGTCGGATCCTCCTTTTTTGTGCACTCAATCTGTCAAAACCAATCCATAATAGTTGAGAAAACCGAAGCAACAACCGATAGTGAAGACAGAAGCGAATGTCATCTGTTGAAATGAGGAAGAGAACGACCATGAGGCCAAAACTGTCACTTTTGCAAGCCTATCTGTTGATTGCGTTATTAGCGCTGTTTTTGACGAGTCTATGGAGCTACAGCGCCTTCCAAAACATCGAACGGCAGAACGAGCGTATCGTCGAAGAGGCGATTCCGATCGCGAACGCGGCGTCTGAACTGTTCGCGCTCCTGCTCGATCAAGAGTTATCGGTCCGTGGCTATACATATAATCAAGATATGTTGTCGCTCCGACAATATAATGAGACGAAGTATGCTCTTGCTGAGACGATTCAAGTCATCCACGAGCTTGACCATCGCCATCCGATTATGCAGGAAATCATTCAAGGAGAGGCGCTTCCGCTCATCAATGAGATGGAGCTGTTTTATGAGTCACAGCTTGCCCTCGTCGATGCGGGCAAAATTGTGGAAGCGAATGCGCGGCGCTATAGTGGGATTGATTACATCAATCAATTTCGAGACGTTGACGCCGACATCCGGGAGGACATCGACAAAATCATTCAAGAGGCGTCACAGCGAAGTGTCAGTGCCTCGAATTCGGCGACGTGGGTGATCGTCATCGTCGTCGCGATCGCCATCCTCTTGTTGCTCGCATTCGTGCACACGTTCCGGCTCGAGCGCAGCAAGCAGGCGCTGATCCATCGGTCGCTTCATGACGCTTTGACCGGCGTTTGGAATCGTCGTGCCTTCGATGAAAAGCTCGAGCGACTTTGGGATGAGACGGAAGAAACAAGTACGGATGTCGCGCTCCTCCTGCTCGACATCGATGCGTTCAAACTGTATAACGATACGTACGGTCATTTGGCGGGGGACGCCTGTCTCGAACGGGTCGCACACGCCGTTTATAAAGCGGTCGGGGAAGATGGCATGGTCGCCCGCTATGGCGGCGAGGAGTTCGCGGTGTTACTTCGGCCGCACCATGCCCGTCAGTCAAAAGAAGTCGCTGAACGGATTCGCCAAGCGGTTCTTAAGCTGAACATTTTGCATGAAGCGTATCAGCCGCTCCGCAAAGTGAGCGTCAGCATCGGTGTCGCAGAACACATCCCCGGACTAGACGTCGAGAAGTCTGATTTGATCGAAGCGGCTGACCGAGCGCTCTATCAGGCGAAGCAAAGCGGACGCAACCGCGTTTCGATGGGGAAAGCGATGTAGGTCGTTCGATTCGAGGCGCCGAAAACGACCAACGTGGTCAACAAGCGGACAGACAAAATCCCGCCCTTTTCAAGGGGCGGGATTTCTGTCTTTATTCTTCGATCAAACCTTCAGAGACGAGGAAGTCGTGAGCCACTTTCTCGGGACGTTGTTTTTCGACGTCGGCGAGGTAGTTCAACTCTTGCATGATTTCGTCCGTGATTTTGCCGTTGAGCAAGTTCAACACGTCTGCGAGCTCGGGATGCTCGGTGAGTGTCTCTTCATTGACGATCGGGACGGCGTAGTAAGGCGGGAAGAACTGTTGATCGTCTTCGAGGACGACGAGTTCGAACCGCTTCAATAGGCCATCGGTTGAGAAACCATCGATTGCCTGGCTCTCGCCGTTCATGAGCGCCGTGTAACGAAGGCCGCCATCGACCGGTTTCACGTCTGCGAAGTTGAACGGATACACTTCTTTCAAGCCGAGATAGCCGTCTTCCCGGTTCGAGAATTCGATTGTCGGGCCGAAGACGAGCTCGTCACTCACCGCGGCAAGGTCAGAGACGGTCTTCAAGTTATACTTGTCGGCGTCTTCTTGTTTGACGGCGATAGCGAACGTATTGTTAAATCCAATCGGGTCGAGTGTCCGGATATCGAACCGCTCTTGCATTTGCGACCGGACCTGTTCGTAGACAGCGTCCGGGTCGTTATCGACTTCTTGCTTCAAGACGTCGACGAAGAGTGTTCCGGTGTACTCGACATAGGCATCGATTTCACCGGTCCGGAGTGCGCTGAACGCGACTTGCGTACCGCCGAGGTTAAGTTGACGCTTCACCTCGAGGTCGGTCTTGTCTTCGATCAAATCGGCAACCATGTTCCCGAGGATCGCCTGCTCCGTATAGTTTTTCGAGCCGATGACAATCGTATCGTCTTCACGGGTGAAGGCGTAGATCGAACCGGCGAGGAGCAAGGCGAACGCTGTCGCGATCACGATGAGCGGTTTCGCCACTTTTCTAGCGGGACGGTGTTTTTTCTTCTTCATCCGTCCGTCGGCGAGGACAATCCCGTTCGGAGCGACTTTATACTCGATACGGCTGACGATGAAGTCGATCAAGAGTGCGAGTAGACCGGCCGGAATCGCACCTGCTAAGATCTGGTTGTTGTCGACTGTCTGGATACCGGCGAAGACGAGGTAACCGAGACCACCTGCTCCGACGAACGCTGAAATCGTCATGAGACCGACAGCTGTGACGGCTGATATGCGAATCCCGGCCATGATGATCGGCAAGGCGAGCGGCAATTGGATCTTGCTTAAAATTTGGCGATCGGTGAGGCCGATCCCTTTAGCGGATTCAAGCGTGTCACCTGGAATGCTCGACAGACCCGTGTACGTGTTCTTCACGATCGGAAGCAGTGAATACAGGACGACCATGATGATGGCCGGTGTCGAACCGATCCCGATGAACGGGATGAGGAAACCGAGCAAGGCAAGACTTGGCACAGCCTGAACGACGCTCGTCAGACCGAGGATCGGTTTGGCGAGGCGTGGCATCCGGAGAATCAAAATACCGAGCGGGACACCGATCAGTACTGCGAGCGAGACGGCGAAGACGGTCAGTTGCAAGTGTTCAAGCAAGAGCGTACCGATTTGGTCGGTGTTGCCCGCGACGTAATTGAAAAAAGATTGAATCGTATTCATATTGTTTCCTCCTCTTGCATGAATTGCTCACTGAGGACGGAAAGCAAACTGCTGCGTGTGATGAGTCCGTTAAGGATAGGTCCGGTCACGACCGGCAGATAGCCTTGGTCGCTCGTGTTCATGACGTCTAAAATATCGAGGAGCGAGTCCTCGCTCGAGACGAAAGCGTAGTTCACGTTCATGACTTCCTCGAGTCGTCTCGTCTTATCTTGGATCCCGTGGACGTCTTTCAATTTGATGAGTCCTTGAAGAACGCGATCGCGGTCCGTGATCAGGAGACTGTCGACTTTGCGTGAACGCATGATTTCAATCGCTTGCAACACCGTGCGTTTGCCGCTGATCGAGACAGGGTCCGTGATCATGATATCTTTCGCTTTAATGTATTCAGGGCTGTTCCAAATTCGATTTTTACCGATGAACGCTTCGACGTACTCGTCTTTCGGGTTACGGAGAATCTGTTCCGGTGTATCGAACTGAACGATTTCCCCGTCACGCATGATACAAATACGATCAGCCAGCTTGATCGCCTCATCCATATCGTGGGTGACGAATACAATCGTTTTCTTGACTTCCTCTTGCAGGTTGAACAGTTCTTCTTGGAGGTCGTTCCGTGTCACAGGATCAAGGGCGCTGAACGGCTCGTCCATCAAGATGACTTCCGGGTCGTTCATGAGGGCGCGGGCGAAGCCGATGCGCTGCTGTTGACCGCCGCTCAGTTCACTCGGATAGCGATCGATGAATTGATCCGGATCGAGGCCGACCATGCGGAGCAAGTGCTCGGTCCGGGCGTCCATATCCTGTTCGGCGTGTCCTTCGAGACCGGCGATCAATTGGATATTCTCGCGGATCGTCATATGAGGGAAGAGGCCAGTCTGTTGAATGACGTAACCCATTTGGCGTCTCAGTTCGATTGGATCCATCTTACGTGTGTCTTGACCGTTGACGATGATCGTCCCGGACGTCGGTTCGATCAAACGGTTGATCATTTTAAGCGACGTCGTCTTACCGCAGCCGGACGGGCCGATAAAGACGACGAGTTCGCCTTTGTTAATCGTCAAGTTCATTTCCTTCAGTACAGTCGTACTTTTGAAGGTCTTCTCTACATTTTTAAACTCAATCATTGACTCAACTCTTTTCAAAAATTATTTTCACATAACCTTATTTGCCCGTTGTCGAAGGATTGTAAACATTATTTTCGAAAAAAGTGTTTAACAGGTTGTAAAAGGGGGGATTATTACTTGCTGTTTAAACAGTGCGAAGAGCCGCTCATGGCAAGAGAGACGCGATTATCAGTTTTGAAGTCACAAAATAGACACAAATATAGATGACGCTTACATCTTAATTGCAGACTTCCGACAAAGGTTGGCATCGGTTCCGGCTTGATGGCGTTGGGTTTTCAGCCGATTCATGCTTAGAAATGATGATGTGAGATTCGTCACTACAAATTTGTCAGAATCGCTCGACACGGCAAAAAGATAATCGGTATACTGATAGAGGATAATGAAAACGATTTCAATGCGAAATCAGCGTCCGTTTTAAAACCTTTTGTGAACGTGGGGAGGTTTACGTTGTATTTTCCAATACGCGGATGTATAACTGAACTATTCCTCATCTGATTCGGTTTGTGAAATATTATAAAGTCAACATTTTTATTTCACCGTTTCTTCACACTTCTTTAAAATTTAGTGATTTTAATTTAGTTTGTGAAGTGCGTAAAAGCCTTGATACGACTTGGTTTAAAGCGCTTTTATAATTGTGAAATCAATTGACTTCTTATGCTATTTCCATTACTCTGAACTTGTGTGACTTTTGATGGTCACGCGAGTGTGAATCGAAGAAGATGAAGAGCTGGCTGCCAGTTAGAAAGGGGGACTAGGATGACGAAAAAAGACAATCGTTACCTATCCTACGCCTCGCTCGCCTCACAAATCTCGACCGCGCTCGCCGGACCGATCGTCATCGGTTATCTCGTCGGCCAATATGGGGCGAGACGTGAATTTTGGGGCACGTTTGGTTGGAATGTGTCGGTGTTTCTCGGAATGTTTATCGGGATCACCGCGCTCGTACTCACCCTTCGAAGTTTAATGACAGGAGAGGACGAATGAAGCTAGAACAAACGGAACTACAACAAGTGCAAGCAGACAGAAAAGCACAACAAGAGTTGATGAAACGCTATACGAAGTGGTTTGTCGGATGGTTCGCCATTCTCCTCGTCGGAGCGCTCATCGTCCCTGTGTACAAACCGGTATTTCTCGGCTTGTTCCTGGGTGGGGTCGCCAGTCTGATCATTCTACATATGCAGAATCGCAGCGTCATTCGGATGTTTGACGTGATCGAACATGGGCGACGCCCGAAATCGCACGGGACTGTTTCAAGAATGGCAGTCGGTGCGTTAGCCGTGATAGTCGGTCTCTTCTATGAAGATCGAGTATCGCTGATTGCGGTGGTAACTGGTCTAATCGCCGGCCACATCATACAATTTGGCGAGTTCACACTTGCCCAGCTCAGCAGGAAAAGAGGTGAATACTAATGGGTCATGAGTTTCCCACATATTCTCTACAACTTGGAGACTATACGTTATATGGGAGCTGGACGAACGTCATTACGGTGCTAATCGCATCACTGCTCGTCTTTGCGTTCGCCGTTTGGGGAACACGACGCTTGGCCATGAAGCCGACAGGTAAGCAGAACTTGATGGAATTCTTCGCGGAATTCGTACGCGGGATCATCTCGAGTGCGATGGATTGGAAGACAGGAGGCCGCTTTATCGGGTTTGGGATGACGTTGATTTTGTTCATTCTGATTTCGAACTTGATGGGTCTGCCGTTCAACGTCATTTCCGGTCACTATCTATGGTTCAACTCACCGACGGCCGATCCTTACGTCACATTGGCGTTGTCGACACTCGTCGTTGCAATGTCACACTATTACGGCGTGAAGCTACACGGTTTCAAGCACTATTCGGCGGAATTCGTGAAGCCGGTCTGGTTCTTATTGCCGATCAAGCTTATCGAGGAGTTCGCGAACACCTTGACGCTCGGTCTGCGTCTTTACGGTAACATCTTTGCCGGTGAAATCATGATTACCATCATCTTGGGACTCGCAATTACCGCACAAGGGGCACTTAACCCGCTTGGTGCTGTGTTCGCAATCCTGCCGATGATTTTATGGCAAGGTTTCTCAATCTTTATCGGGGTTATCCAATCCTACATTTTCCTGACGCTTGCAATGGTGTACATCGGGCATAAAGCTTCAGCCGAGCATTGATTCGGATAAGCTGGCCTCGCCAAAGCGTTGAACAAAAAAACTATTTACTTACTTTTAGGAGGAACATACACAATGGAACAAATGAATCTTCTCGCAACAGCAATCGTTATCGGTCTCGGAGCACTCGCGGCTGGTATCGGTAACGGTCTCATCGTATACGGAACAGTACAAGGACAAGCACGTCAGCCAGAACTTAAAAACGAACTTCGTCAAACGATGTTCATCGGTATCGGTTTGGTTGAGGCCCTCCCGATCATCGGTGTGGCTGTCGGTTTCCTTCTCCTCAACTCTTGATTACGAGTTAACGAGAACAACAAACGAGGGAGCAAGCCTCCCTCACTTATTTAGTCAAGAGGAGGGTATGCATGGATACGATGATGATTGCAGCTGGTGCCGGTGGCGAAGGCCTCCGCATCCTGGATATGATCTTTACACTTTTCACATTCCTCGTACTCTTGGCCCTGTTGAAGAAATTTGCTTGGGGACCACTCCTTGGAATGATGAGACAGCGTGAAGAGTATGTAGCGAACGAAATCGAGCTTGCTGAAAAGAGCCGCAAAGACGCGGAGACATATGTCGTCGAACAACGTGACGCTTTAAGCGCCGCACGTACAGAATCAAAAGAGATGCTTGACTCAAGCCGTCGTCAAGCTGAAGCCGAACAAGCACGCTTGGTGGAGCAGGCGCGTTTGGAAGCCGAAAAAATCAAGATCGAGGCTGGAAAAGCGATCGAGCGTGAGCGCGAGCTCGCGAAACAGTCGCTTCAAACCGAAGTCGTCACACAGGCGCTCTCGGCAGCACGCCACGTCCTTCAGTCAGACCTTAAGGGCGACGAAGTGAAACAACGTGCCCTCGTCACAGACTTCCTGTCTAAAGCGAAAGGTGCTAACTGATGAACACATCGTTAGCAAAACGCTATGCCAAAGCGCTCTTCGACTTAGCGCGGGAACAAGGCACGCTCGACCAAGTCGAAGCGGAAGTGCGTCTGCTCGATGAAGTGCTCCACGCGACGCCTGAATTGATGGACATTTTAACGAATCCAGCAGTCAGCGACAGCGAGCTTGTACAGCTTTTAACACACAGCTTTGGTGATATGACAGATATCGTGCTTAACACACTTCTCGTCATGGTCGAGAACGACCGTGCGAGCGAAGTTCGCGGGCTGCCGCGTTACGTCTTAGATTACATCAACGACTTCCGCGGCATCGCTGAAGGGTTCGTCACAAGTGCTTACCCGTTGTCGGCAGCAGAGTTGAAAGAAGTCGAACTCGTCTTCGGTCAGAAGATGAACAAGACGCTTCAATTGAAGAACGTCGTCGATGAACAGGTTATCGGTGGACTTCGTGTCCAGATCGGTTACACGACGTATGATGACACAATCGAAACTAAACTAACACGCCTTGAGCGTGAATTGTTGAATGCGTAAGAAATAGGGGTGAATTCAATGACGATCAAAGCTGAAGAAATCAGCGCCCTGCTAAAAGAGCGAATCGCTTCGTACGGTTCTGAAATCGAAGTTAGTGAGACAGGTACAGTCATTCAAGTAGGTGACGGTATCGCTCGTGCATTCGGACTCGATAACGTTATGGCAGGAGAACTCGTAGAGTTCTCAAACGGCATAATGGGCTTGGCGCAAAACTTAGAAGAAGGCAACGTCGGGATTATCATCCTCGGCGACTACAAAGGTATCAAAGAAGGCGACTCGGTTAAACGTACGGGCCGCATCATGGAAGTACCAGTCGGTGATGCGCTCCTCGGACGCGTCGTCAACCCGCTCGGACAACCAATCGACGGTCTTGGACCGATCGTGACGGACACATACAACCCGATCGAACGTAAAGCTTACGGCGTTATGGCCCGTAAGTCAGTTCACGAACCGCTCCAAACTGGGATCAAGGCGATTGACGCCCTCGTACCAATCGGTCGCGGTCAGCGTGAGCTCATCATCGGTGACCGTCAAACTGGTAAGACATCGGTCGCAATCGATGCGATCATCAACCAAAAAGAAGAAAACATGGTTTGTATCTACGTCGCAATCGGTCAGAAAGAATCAACTGTCCGTGGCGTAGTTGAGACGCTCCGTAAAAATGGTGCCCTCGATTACACAATCATCGTTTCGGCTTCGGCTTCACAGCCAGCCCCACTTCTTTACCTCGCGCCGTTTGCAGGGGTATCGATGGGTGAGTACTTCATGGACCGCGGACAACACGTCCTCGTCGTGTATGATGATCTCTCGAAACAAGCGGCAGCTTATCGTGAGCTCTCGCTTCTTCTCCGTCGTCCTCCAGGCCGCGAAGCCTACCCAGGTGACGTCTTCTACCTCCACTCACGCCTTCTTGAGCGTGCGGCGAAGTTGAACGACGAACTCGGTGGCGGCTCGCTGACAGCTCTTCCGTTCATCGAGACACAAGCGTCGGATATCTCGGCTTACATCCCGACGAACGTTATCTCGATCACAGACGGTCAAATCTTCCTTCAGTCAGACCTCTTCTTCTCAGGGGTACGTCCCGCGATCAACGCCGGTCTCTCGGTATCGCGTGTAGGTGGTGCGGCTCAAGTGAAAGCGATGAAGAAAGTTGCCGGTACGCTCCGTCTTGACCTCGCGTCATACCGTGAGCTCGAGGCGTTCGCCCAGTTCGGGTCAGACCTCGATAAAGCGACACAAGCGAAGTTGAACCGTGGACAACGGACGGTTGAAGTCTTGAAGCAAGAATTGAACGCACCGCTCTCGGTCGACAAGCAAGTGTTCATCATCTACGCTCTCACGAAAGGTCATCTCGATGACGTCCCAGTCGAAGACATCCGTCGTTTCGAAAAAGACATGAACGCATGGCTCGACCAAAACCGTGCGGACCTTTGCCGTGAAATCCGTCAAACAGGAAACCTTCCTGCTGACGAGGCGATGGTCGATGCAATTGCGGAATTCAAAAAGACATTCTCGCCATCGGTTTAATCCGGTGACGAGCGTCTATTAAGGTGGTGAATCGAAATGGCATCATTACGTGAGATCCAGATGCGGATCACCTCGACCCAAAGCACGAAGCAAATCACGAAAGCGATGAACATGGTGTCGGCCTCGAAGTTGAACCGCGCTCAAGGGAGCAACGCCAACTTCAAGCCGTACATGACCAAGTTGCAAGAAGTCATCTCGTCGATTGCCGGCGGTACTTCAGGCGCAACACACCCGATGCTTCAAGTCCGTCCCGTCAAACGGACCGGCTACATCGTCATCACGTCGGACCGCGGACTTGCTGGTGGATACAACGCCAGCGTCCTTCGCGACGTGTACCGCGAGTTGAAAGCCAAACACGATTCGACAGACGAGTACCGTCTGTACGTGATCGGGAAGGTCGGCGTTCAGTTCTTCAAGACACGTAACATTCCGGTGTACAGTGCGATGACAGGACTTAACGACCAGCCAACATTCGTTGAAGTCGCGGAGATCGTCAAACAGACGGTCGGCGCGTTCAGTGAAGGCGAGATCGATGAATTGAAGCTCTGCTTCAACTCGTTCATCTCTGTCATCAGCCAAGAAGTGAAGATGGATCGATTGCTTCCGCTTGGGGATATCGAACAGACCGCATCTAATGTGATGTATGAATACGAACCAGAAGAAGAAACGATCTTAGCAGCGCTCCTCCCGCGTTACGCGGAAGGGCTCATCTATGGCGCGCTTCTCGATGCGAAAGTATCGGAGCACGCGGCTCGGATGACGGCGATGGCGAACGCGACAGATAATGCGGATGATCTCATCCGCGGACTCAAGCTCAAGTTCAACCGCGCGCGCCAAGCGGCGATCACACAAGAAATCACAGAGATTGTCGGAGGTGCGGCTGCGCTTGAATAAGCGCACGCCCTCTAGATTGTAGGAGGCTAACACGATGAACGAATACGGCATAAAAGGCCGCGTAGTCGCAGTCATGGGCCCAGTTATCGACGTTAAGTTCGAGAACCACTTACCGAACATCTACAACGCCCTCAAAGTCACGTACGTGGCAGAGACGGCGCAAGATGTCAGTGTCGACTTGACGCTCGAGGTGGCGATTCACCTTGGGGATGACACGGTCCGTACGATTGCGATGGACTCAACGGACGGCGTTCGCCGCGGCATGGAAGTACTTGACTTAGGTTCACCGATTTCAGTACCAGTCGGAGAAGAGACGCTCGGTCGTGTCTTCAACGTACTCGGTAACCCAATCGACGATAAAGAAGTTTCACCGACTGTACGTCGGGCACCGATTCACCGTCTCGCACCTACGTTTGATGAATTGTCGACAAATGTTGAGATCTTGGAAACAGGGATCAAAGTCGTCGACCTTCTCGCACCGTACATCAAAGGTGGTAAAATCGGCCTCTTCGGTGGTGCCGGTGTAGGTAAAACTGTCCTCATCCAGGAACTCATCAACAACATCGCGCAAGAGCACAGCGGGATTTCTGTATTCGCAGGAGTCGGCGAGCGTACGCGTGAAGGAAATGACTTGTTCCACGAGATGACGGAATCAGGCGTTATCAAGCAGACAGCGATGGTATTCGGTCAGATGAACGAGCCGCCGGGCGCGCGTCTACGCGTTGCCTTGACGGGTCTCACGATGGCAGAATACTTCCGCGATGAGCAAGGACAAGACGTTCTTCTCTTCGTCGATAACATCTTCCGTTTCACACAGGCAGGTTCTGAAGTATCGGCCCTTCTCGGTCGGATGCCATCTGCCGTAGGTTACCAACCGACACTCGCGACGGAAATGGGTATGCTTCAAGAGCGGATCACGTCGACAGCTAAAGGATCGGTCACATCGATCCAAGCGGTTTACGTACCAGCCGATGACTATACTGACCCGGCTCCAGCGACAACGTTCGCCCACCTTGATGCAACGACCAACCTTGAGCGTCGTCTCTCGGAGATGGGAATCTACCCAGCCGTTGACCCGCTCGCATCGACTTCACGTGCCCTCTCGCCTGACATCGTCGGACCTGAGCACTATGAAATCGCGCGTAACGTCCAGCAGACGCTTCAGCGTTACAAAGAGCTTCAAGATATCATCGCAATCCTCGGTATGGACGAGTTGTCTGAAGACGATAAGCTCACGGTTCACCGTGCCCGTCGGATTCAGTTCTTCTTGTCACAAAACTTCCACGTGGCTGAGCAGTTCACTGGCCAACAAGGTTCGTACGTACCAGTTAAAGAGACAGTCCGTGGCTTTAAAGAGATCCTCGATGGTAAACACGATGATCTCCCAGAAGACGCATTCCGTCTCGTTGGTCCAATCGAAGACGTCATCGAAAAAGCGAAGACGTTGGTCTAAGACCTACACGGAAGGGGGAAACTAGACGATGAATACTCTTCACGTCAACGTCGTCACCCCGGATGGTGCAGCTTACGAGGGCGAGGCACGAATGGTCGTCGCCAAATCGGTGACAGGTGAACTCGGTATCTTACCGAAACACATCCCGATGGTGACGCCACTCGACGTCTCGGTCCTTAAACTGCGCCACGAAGATGGTGGACGCACGCTGATCGCACTCAGCGGCGGTTTCATGGAAGTTCGTCCCGATATGGTGACGATCTTAGCTGAAACGGCCGAAATGGCGGATAAGATCGACTACGACCGCGCCTCTGCGGCGAAATTCCGCGCTGAACGTCGCCTTCAAGATTCGAAGATTTCGGATACTGAATTCCGACGTGCGGAGTTAGCGCTCAAGAAAGCGGTCAACCGCTTGAGCATTCGCGATATTAAAGAATGATGAACATCCTCTCTCACGTTTCGTGAGAGAGGATTTTTTTGTTCCTCCATTTTGAATCAGACGATTGAACCAGCTTCCTTCATTTAAGTGTAGGTCAAAAGAATCAGGTTTTTCGCATTTAAATAGTGGAACGAAAGATCGGGTCGTCCGATAATATAGGTGGGAACTATAGTAAAGGAGCTAAAGGGATGAAAGTTTACGTTGCGCGTCAACCGATCTTTGACCAAAAACTACGTGTCTGCGGCTACGAACTGTTGTATCGCCGCAGCGAGAAAAATATGTTCGAACATGTCGACGATGCGCTTGCGACCGCCGACGTGATCCATAACGCCTACCTCGTCTTTAATTTTCGGGAATTGACCGAAGGGACGCGGGCGTTCATCAACTTTCCACAGAACTTGATCGAAGGGGAAGTGCCTTCATTATTGCCGCGGCAATCTCTCGTCATCGAAGTGCTTGAACACGTCGAACCGACCGAGAAAGTACTTGCCGCCCTGCGATCACTTCGGCGGAAAGGTTATACGATCGCCTTAGACGATTTCGTCTTCGAAGAGAAATACCGCCCGTTGATCGGGCTTGCGGATATTATTAAAATCGATTATCAGGCGACGCCGGTCGACCAACAGAAACGCTTGATCGATGCGCTCGGACACCGGATCGAATTTCTTGCGGAAAAGATAGAGACGAAGCTTGAATATGATATCGCGAAAGAGCTTGGCTATAAAATGTTCCAAGGTTATTTCTTCAGTCGTCCGACAGTCATTCATGGGGCGGAAGTCCATCCGCTCCGTAATACGCTCGTCGAGGTGCTGAAGGAGCTTGATAAACCAGAACCGAACTTCCGCCGCATCGCCGGGCAAATTGAACGAAGTGTCGATCTGTCCTACAAGATGCTCCGGTCGGTGAACACGGTCTATCAAAAGGGCCGTACGACGATTCAATCGATCGAACAAGCCGTTGCCCGCATCGGACTTGACGAGATGCGGCGTTGGTCGTATTTGATGTTGCTTCGGGAGATGCAGACGTCTGAATCGAAAGAATTGATCAAGCAAAGCGTTATCCGTGGGAAGATGATGGAGTTGATTGCCGATGAGACAATTCCGGGGGTAGCTCCGTTTGATGCGTTCATCACCGGGATTTTCTCTTCACTCGACGTCATTTTGGACGAGACGATGCAAACGCTGATCGCCGAGCTCCCAGTCGAACCGGTTGTCAAAGAGGCACTTCTCGGTAAGCCGAACAAGTTGCATGAACTGCTCGAATCGGTGAAGGCATATGAGCAGTTAACTGTGCCAGTCGACGAGACGGCTCTAGATTGGTCTCGTTACTATATCGAAGCGATCCGCTGGGCGCTCGCACAGGACGAAAAAAAGGAATAATGTTTGAAAATTTGGTGGGACGTCAATTACTGTAGTAAAGGCTATGCGTCGATGACGTCCCTTTTATATGCGGTTTATGTAAAGAGAGTGAGCTGATAGGATGAGACGATTCGATTGATCATCATCATGCTAAGTCTTTTTTTCTCTGTCGCAACGTGCTATGATTAAAAATGGTACAAAATTTCGAAAAGAGGGGAATCGAGGATGTTAAACACCGTCTTATCGCTCGTCATCTATGTCGTAGCGATCTACGTCGCTTGGTGGGCACTCATGCCAGTTAAGTGGGAGAGCGTGCTCAACCAAGTGAGAAGTCCGCAAGCCGCTGTCTTGCGTGTCCTCGTGGCCGTCGTCTTCGGTTCTCTGATCGCCCAGTTCTTTTTGGAGTATATCCGATTGGCTCAGGCGCTCGTACCATTACAGTCGATTTTCCAAATCATTAACAAACTGTAATCCTGTTGTAACGACTCCTATATGTATATCATGTAGGATAAACTCGTCTGACATGACGACCAATCATCAGGACAGATTATGATTTTATTTTTATTTTTTTCTGATGAGGCGTCACGTTAAAAAAACATCATAGTAATCGACATAACCACATCCGGAAACGGATATCGACGCATAAAATAAAAAAACAACGAAGCTGGAGGACAAAGAGAGATATGAAGGATTTGATTGTAGTCCGTGGAGGACGTAAATTGTCAGGTATTGTGCGTGTTGAAGGAGCTAAAAACGCCGTACTGAAAACATTGGTTGCCACTCTTTTAGCAGGCGAAGGAAAATCGGTACTTCAAAACGTGCCACGTCTTGCTGATGTTTACACGATTAATAAAGTGCTTCGCCATCTCGGTGCAGAGGTCGCGTTCGATGAAGCAAACAACGAAGTCACTGTCGATGCCTCGGGCACAATCAAAGACGAGGCACCGCTTGAGTACGTTCGCAAAATGCGTGCCTCGATCCTTGTCATGGGTCCTCTCCTTGCTCGTCTTGGCCATGCGCGTGTCGCAATGCCAGGCGGATGTTCGATTGGATCACGTCCGATCGATCTCCATTTAAAAGGATTTGAAGCAATGGGCGCGAAGACAGTGATCGGAAACGGTTTCGTCGAAGCATCAGTTGAAGGTCGCTTGAAAGGTGCGAAGATCTATCTTGACTTCCCATCGGTCGGTGCGACAGAAAACATCATGATGGCGGCGGTTCTCGCTGAAGGAACGACTGTTATCGAGAACGTTGCGAAAGAACCGGAAATCGTCGACCTCGCGAACTTCTTGAACGGTATGGGCGCTCACGTCCGCGGTGCTGGAACGGAAACGATCCGCATCGAAGGCGTAGACAAGTTGCATGGTGCTGAGCATTCGATCATCCCGGACCGTATCGAAGCCGGCACGTTCCTCGTCGCTGCTGCGATCACAGCTAGCGATATTGAAGTCATCGGAGCTGAGCGCGAACATCTACGTCCACTTATCTCGAAGATGGAAGAGATGGGCGTCAAGTTCGAAGAGACGACGGAAGGTATGCGTGTCATTGGACCAGAAGTATTGAAACCAATCGACTTGAAGACGATGCCACACCCTGGCTTCCCGACAGATATGCAAGCGCAAATGATGGCCCTCGTTTTAAAAGCGGGTGGCACGTCAGTTATTACGGAGACTGTGTTTGAAAACCGCTTCATGCATGTCGAAGAATTCCGTCGCATGAACGCGGATATTAAGATTGAAGGTCGTTCAGCAATCATTAAAGGTGGCGTTCGCCTCCAAGGTGCCGAAGTCGTTTCGACAGACCTTCGTGCCGGGGCAGCGCTCGTCCTCGCAGGACTCATCGCCGACGAGGAGACTCGTGTCGGTGACTTATACCATATCGACCGCGGATACGTCGATTTCCACAAGAAACTTAAAGCACTCGGTGCCGACATCGAGCGAATTGAAGGAACTGTCGAAATCGCTGAAGAACTGGTCAACAACTAATTAATAGACTCATAGGAGCGAGGAGATTCTTCTCGCTCTTTTCAATGAAGTAACGAACGGAGGAACCTACACACCATGTTTTCAAAAGATATCGGGATTGATTTAGGAACAGCAAACGTCGTCATCCACGTGAAAGGCCGAGGCATCGTCCTCGACGAGCCTTCAGTCGTGGCCATCAAGCGTTCGACAGGGAAAGTACTCGCCGTTGGTTCGGAAGCGTATCAGATGGTCGGGCGTACGCCTGGCGACATCGTTGCCATCCGTCCACTCCGTGACGGGGTCATCGCCGACTTCGCGACGACAGAAGCGATGCTTCGCCACTTCGTCGAGAAGATTCAAGTCCGTGGCTTCTTCGGTGGCATCCGGATGCTGATCTGTACACCGGCCAACGTGACACCGGTCGAGGCGAAAGCCATTCGTGAGGCCGCTGAGAAAGCTGGCGCCAAAGAAGTCTTCCTCGCCGTGGAACCAAAAGCAGCGGCCGTCGGCTCGGGCATGGACATCTGGAAGCCAGCTGGACATATGATCGTCGATATCGGGGGCGGGACGACCGACGTCGCCATCCTCTCGATGGGCGACATCGTCTGCGGTGAAACGATCAAGATTGCCGGAGACCGGTTCGATACGGACATTCTCCGTGCCATCAAAGACAAGCACAAGCTCATCATCGGTGAGCGTACGGCCGAACAGATCAAAAAAGAGATCGCGACCGTATTCCCGGGTGGGCGCAACGAGACGATGGATATCCGAGGCCGAGACATGGTGCGTGGGCTTCCGCGTACAGTAACGATCACGTCAGAAGAACTCCGTGAAGCGATGGCTGAGTCGGCGAACGAGATCGTCGAAGCGACGAAGCGCGTCCTCGAGCAGACGCCGCCAGAACTCGCGGCCGACATCATCGACCGCGGCATCATCATGACAGGTGGTGGATCGCTCCTTCACGGCATCGACCAGCTCGTTGCTGAACGAGTCGGTTTGCCAGTCATGATCGCCGACGAGCCGACGCTTAGCGTCGCGCACGGTACAGGCATCATGCTTGAGAACTTAGATCGATTGAAATAAGAGGAAAACTCGGTACACGGCGTCTAAGCTTCCTAGAGAAGACGGGACGCCTGGACCGAGTTTTTTTGTTCGTCCTTTTGTTGACTAGCCTTACACTAGTTTTTTGCTCCCCTAAACATCGGACGATAAAAAACTTCTTCCCCGGGCGGGAAGAAGTTTTTTAGTGCCACTTGTAATCTTTGTCGACGAACAGGCGCGTGTTTGCTTCCGTCTGACCGGTATTCAACCAGTCGTGGTAGTCACACGAACAAACGTCGTCTAAGTGAAGCGAATAACCGTTGTTGATCGTTTGGACCGTGATGCTCAAGTCATGATCGGCGAGCGTCTTCTTTAAGCGATAGATGAGGTTGTAGACGTTATGGAGTGCCCGTTGCGGATCATCGATATCGGGATAGAGCGTCTCGGCGATGAGCCATTTATTGACGACCTTGTCACGATGATAGATCAAGTAGGCGAACAGCTCTTCGGTCTTTTGGGTCGGCCATTTGACGAGGTCGCCGTCTTGCGTCTTGACGGAGAAATTGTCGAAACATTGGATCGTACACGTCCGATGATGCTTGGACTGAAGCGATTCTGTATACCGTTTCGAGACGCGCGGGACGAGGTCGTGAATCATTTCTTCGGTAATCGGTTTGAGCAGATAGTGGGTCGCCTGTAACCCGAACGCCTCGACCGCATATTGGCTGTGTGCCGTTGTAAAAACGACTTGTGTCGTCTCAGGGAGGCGCTTAGCGAGGTCAAGTCCGTTCATCTTTGGCATTTCGACGTCAAGAAAGACGAGATCGACTTCTTGCGTCGTTAAAAATTCGAGTGCCTGGACGGGGTCGTGGAACGAGCCCATCCATTTCAAATTCGGCTCTGCTTGGATGAATCGTTCCATCATCCTCAAAATATGGGGCTCGTCTTCAATTAGGATTGTCCGCATGTGTTACTGTCATCCTCTCTCGTTTCGGAAGCCGAATGTGCACGTTCGTGCCGACCCCGTGTTCAGAATTCAATTTAAACGTGGCGTCAGGAAGGTAACCGATTCGGCTTTTGACGTTCGGGATACCGATACCGCTCAATTCGTGAAGCACTGCCTTCGGGTCAAAGCCGACCCCGTTATCCGAGATGCGAATATCAATCATATCGCCGGCGTCTTGGACGGATAACAGGAGCCGTTTGACGCCGTCTTGTTTCATCAACCCATGTTGGACCGCGTTCTCAACAAGCGGTTGGATCAAGAGTGGAGGGATGAGAGCGTCGAGAACGGTCTCGTCAATCTCTTTGATGATGGTGAAGGCGCCGTCGAACCGCGTCTGCTCGATCATCAAATAAGAATCGATCACCCCGAGTTCTTGGCGGAGTGAAATATCTGTCTCCGTGCGTCCGTTCTCGAAGATGAAGCGGACGTACGTGCTCAAATGGCTAAGAAGTCGTGCGGCTTCGTTCGGTGCGGTGTAGCAGAGTGCGATCACGTTCCCGAACGTATTGTACAAGAAATGCGGCTTGATTTGAGAGTTGAAGAATGAGATCTCGCTTTGTGTGGCGAACGTTTGCACTTCTCGCTTTTGCTTTTTGTCGGTCGATAAATGAACCGGCAGCAACATGAACATGAGTAAAAAGTAGATGAGCGATAGGACGCTCGAATACAATACTTGGTTCGGATGCGTGATGAACACGTTGATGAGCTGGCCGATATAGCCGATGACCAACGCGAGCGTAAAGATTAGAAATTCAAACGGATACCCATCGTCTTTTCGTTCGAACAGCCAATGGATATTGAGTCCTGTCCAAAAAAAGGCGATTACGAGTATATAAATCCAGGCAACATAATCAAACGTCGCGTGTACACTATACGGAATGATGAGTGCGATCAAGCTGAACGCGTAAAGTGGGTAAGATGCGATGGAGAGGAAACGGCTGAACGGGACTTGCTCGAGCCGGAGTGCGAATCCGATCAGCATGGTCAGGCTAAGGAATCCTGTGATCAAGCTGAACTTATGGGCAACGACGTAGGTCATGGCCGGGATGAATTCGAATACGATCATTTGATCACGTGTCAACAGCGACAAGCCGATCAAGAAAAAGAAGGCGGCACCGTATAGATAGAGCGACTCTTTTCGGTGGAACATAAAGACGATCGCATAGAATGAAAAAATTAAAAGTGAAATCAAAATAATAATAAAATCGTAGCTGAAAAATTTATTTTGGAGGGCCATGATACTGCTCGTCGGACCGATGAGCAGACTATCTTGGATACCGGGT
Source organism: Exiguobacterium sp. SH4S7 (assembly GCF_004336795.1). Lineage (NCBI taxonomy): Bacteria > Bacillati > Bacillota > Bacilli > Caryophanales > Exiguobacterium > Exiguobacterium sp. SH4S7. The sequence goes on along the minus strand of NZ_SJUT01000003.1, from coordinate 143,872 downwards.
GAGCGTTCGTCCGATCCGGTCACTTGCATCGTCAAGCGAAAGTTGGGCGTATGCGTATCGAGTAAGACGAGATAGGCGTTCCGTGAATCGGGTGTCGACGAATAGACGGGAGACACCGCTTCACCATCGATTGCGAGACGGATGTGCGGGTGGTTTCTCGGGACGCGTAACGCGTACTGGCCAGGCGGGAGAGAGACGTCGACTTCGTACGTTGCCACTTGATGTGGGGTTACGTGCGGGACGTTGCGATACGTCTGACGATCGACTTGGTCGAGCAAGCTCGATTGAAAACGCCAAGTCCCGTCAAGACGTATGATCGTGTCGGTCACTTCGGAAGCGCTCAAGTCGGCAGTTCCTTGGATGACGGTAGCTGTACTGTCAATCGATTGCCCACGTGTGAACGTGAGTCCACCTGTCAATGCCAGGAGGAGGATTAACAGCGTCAGCCCGATATATTTAGGGGTCATCAGCATGTTCCCTTCGCTATTTGTGAGTTTCTTGTGAGAAGTCATCGCTATACTGTTACTATGTCAGGAAAAAAACTACATTTTTTAGAATAATAGTGACTAACATCTAATTATAGTACACGAATCTGCCTTATGTGAATAGCGAACTTAAATAAATGAAATATAACTGATACGGAAAGAAGGCCATATATGAAACGCTGGATCGCACAACGAATTAGCCGGCAAGTCCTCACGGTGTTCTACGTTCTCATCGCTTTAATTATCGTCACCTCGCTCGGGACTTATTTTTATACGCAACAGGCGATCGGTGAGACGACGGTTGAACTCGAACGAATCAGTGAACAACGCGCGCGCGCGACCGATTTGTTCGAGACGTGGCAATCGATGCAGTATGAGATGCGCGGGCACGTCCTGCTCGGTGAGGAGTCACTGCTAGATGAAGCACGAGCGGCACAAGTCCGGATCGACGAACAGACGACGTGGTTCGAACAAAGCGCCGCGAGCGCAGAGGAAGTGACGTTCGCGACTGACGCCCGTCTCCTGTTCACAATCTATACGTCCCGGGTCATGCCCGGACTCGAGCGTTACGTGATTGCCAAGGCGAGCGGGGAGGTCGATGAGCCATTCTTGCAGATGGCGACCGTTGGCCAACTCATGCCGCAAAACGCGAGCTCGGACCAGACACGATTCAAATTGAAGCCGACTAACGCGGCCGATATGAGCGCGAGCATCGTCGACATGGAATCGGTGTTCACCGATTATCGGTCCGAACTTGACTTCCAAGAGACCGGACTGCGTGAGTCGTTATCTGAACAGCTCGCCAAAGCCCAATGGAGTTGGCTCATCATCTTACTCGGTGCGCTGTTTGCACTCTTTATCAGTCTGCAACCGTATATCGTCCGGTTGACGAACCAGCTCCAGGCACTCATCACGAACAGCGAACGGTTGGCGGTCGATCCGCACGCATTGCTCGTCCCGGTCGATCCGCTTCAAAATGAGGTGGGGCAGCTTTCAAGATCGTTCAATGCGATGTCGAGCTCGCTCATCCAACAGCATGATGAATTGGAGCGGGAACGAGAGAAAACGGCTCGCATCGTGCATACGATGCGGGACGCGATCGTATTCGTCGAGACGGGGACCGAGCAACGGTTCGCCAATGCGGCGTTGTTTGATCTGTACGAACAACCGATCCCGTTTGATGATCGCCAAAGTCTCTATCCGATTGAAGAGTTTTACCGACCGTTCATGGATCAAATCGACGATCAGGAAGGTCTCAACCGGTTCACAAATCGAGCGAAGCATGAAGGGATATTCGATGAGACGTTTACGTACTCGATGCAGGAGGGGACACGTATCATACGGATGTACGCCGAACCGATCGAACTGCAGGACGAACGCGCTGGTGTAATCTTTGTGTCGCGAGACGTGACGAAAGAGATTGAGATCGACCGCTTGAAAACCGAATTGGTCGCGACCGTATCTCACGAACTACGGACGCCTTTGACATCCATCCTCGGCTTCACGGAGCTCCTCGAGCACCGTCACGTCGATGAACTGAAACGCAAGCGTTACCTGGGGATGATCAGCAGCGAGACGAGACGGCTCGAACGGCTCGTCAGCGACCTGCTTGACGTTCAAAAGATGGAAGCGGGAAAAGTCGAGCAAGACTTTAAAGTCGAGAGTCTGTTCGAGCTCCTCTCGGACGTCCTTGAGGTTCATGCGGGGTCGACTGAGCTGCACGCGTTCCATTTCGAGTGTGACGAGGAGATTCGCGTCTCAGGGGACCCGGCCCAACTACGCCAAGTGTTCTCGAACATCTTGAATAACGCCATCAAATATTCACCCGACGGCGGGAATATTGCCGTCAATGTATCGTGTGAAGGGGACGTCATCCGCGTCGCCATCGAAGACGAGGGCATCGGGGTGACGGCAGAAGACGCCGAGCGACTATTCGAAAAGTTTTATCGCGTACAGAATGAACAGAGCCGCAACATTGGAGGCACCGGCCTCGGGCTCGCCATCTGTAAAGAAATCATCGAATCACACGGCGGAACGATTTCAGTCCGTTCTAAACCAGAACAAGGGACGACGATCATCGTCGAATTGCCGATTGTTGAATGATTGCATAGACAAAGCCCACTTCAGTCAAACTGAAGTGGGCTTTGTCTCGTATTGACGACTAAGAAGTTTTTATGCATTTTTTCGAAAAAGGGTGAATGATTCCTTCCTTTGGTACGATATAAGAAGTAGAAACTTTAAGGATGAAGGGAAGACGAACATGTTACGTGGACTTTATACGGCGGCGGGTGCGATGAACGCGCTTCAGCGGCAACAAGAGATATTGAGCAACAACCTTGGAAACGTTCGGACTCCGGGCTTCAAGGCATCAAACGGTGTCGTCCGGTCGTTCCCTGAACTATTGCTCGCCGAGGTGAGCCATCCTGGTAACGACCGTTCGCGCGTCCAAGGCGAGGTCGGCACGCTCTCGACCGGCGTGTATTTGCAGGAAACGATGCCACGCTTCTCTGCTGGCAGCGTCACGGCGACGGATAGCCCGACCGACGTATATTTGAAAGTTCCGGCTGACTTCACAGGCGCCGCCATGTTCGCGGTCGAACAGAACGGGGAGGCGCTCTATACGACGAACGGCCGCTTCTCGGTCGACGATGAGCGGTTCCTCCGCTCGGCAGATGGTGGGTACATCTTGTCGGATACGGGTGAACGCATCCAGTTGCCGTCTAGTGACTTCGAATTGTCAGGCGACGGTCAAATCACGTCGCTCGGTCAGGACGTAGCGACGCTCGGGGCGGTTCAAATCGATGATTTAGCCACGCTCGAACAAGTCGGGAACGACTATCGCGTCAACGGGGGAGCAAATCCCGCTGCGAACGTCCAGTTCCAACAAGGCTATATCGAAGAAGCAAACGTTGACCTCGACCGGACGATGGCTGACCTCATGGTGACGTACCGTCAGTTCGAGGCAAACCAAAAAGTCGTCCAGGCGTATGACAAGAGTGCCGAGCGGGCCATCGAAATCGCTCGGATTCGATAAGGAGGAAACCCATGCAGTCCATTTATAACTCGGTCTCGTCACTAGCCCAGCTTCAACGTCAGCTCGATGTGACCGGCCACAACATCGCGAACGTCGACACGGTCGGCTTTAAACGCCAGCAAGGTCACTTCGCCTCGCTCCTTTCGCAAGCGTATGACAATCAGCCTCGGGCCGAACTTGAAGTCGGCCGCGATACACCGAACGGGATCCGCATCGGTGTCGGCGGTCATGTCGGTGACATCTCCCAACAGTTCAACATCGGCCAAATCAAGAAGACGGACCGAGGTCTTGATGTCTTCTTGCAGGCAAGCCGCCAGTTTTTCGTCGTCGAGACGGAAGACGGGATCGGTGTGACCCGGAGCGGCAACATGCAGCTCTCGGTTGGCAATGACGGGACGACACTTTCTGACGTGAACGGCAACGCACTTCTCGGTGCAGATGGCAATCGCATCGTCACACCGAACGAAGCGACGAATCATCGCGTCCGTCAAGACGGGGTCCTCGTCGCCAGCGTGAACGGCGTCGAAGAAGAGTTCGGGCGCCTCGACATCGTCGAGGTGCGCAACACGTCGGAACTTCGTCCGCTTGGGAACAACGTCTATTCGGCTGATCTTGACATCGAAGTCGACCGTCCAGTCGGGAATCTCTTATTAGAAGGAACGCTCGAATCATCGAATGTCGACTTGATGAAAGAGATGACCGATATGACGATCACACAGCGTGCCTACCAGATGAACTCCCGGGCGCTGTCGATGAGCGACCAGATGATGGGGCTCGTGACGTCACTTCGCCCATAACATTGACCGCTTCTCTTCGGAGGAGCGGTTTTTATTTTATAATGAGGTGAAGGAGGGAACGGTATGAGAATTGTTGTGGCGATGGATTCATTCAAAGGCTCGCTGACGAGTCAGGAAGCGAATCGGGCGGGGCGACGGGCGCTTGCGGAACATGACGTCGTAGAGATCCCCGTATCGGACGGGGGCGAAGGGTTTCTCGACGCCTGGCTGGCGACACATCCGGAAGCGAAGGCGGTCGAACAGGAAGTGACTGCGCTCGACGGACGGGTCCGTCAGGCGCGCTACGGATGGCATGAAGCAACACGAGAAGCGGTCGTCGAAGTGGCGGAAGCGTCCGGATTGACGCTCGTCGATCGGTTCGACCCGTGGCGGTACAGTTCTTACGGGACGGGGATGCAACTCAGACAAGCGATCGAACGCGGAGCGGGGCGCATCACGATCGGTCTCGGCGGCAGTGCGACCGTCGATGGTGGCAAGGGCGTGCTCGAAGCGCTAGGCGTCCGTTTCCTCGATGAGTCCGGACGAGTGCTCGGACCGTTCCCACACGGACTCGAGCGCGTGAAGCGCGTCGACTGGTCCAGTCTGATGCCGGAGGCGAAGCACGTCACGTGGCGAATCGCCTCGGACGTGACGAACCCGCTCCTCGGACATGCGGGCGCGGCGGCCGTGTTCGGTCCACAAAAAGGTCTGGCACCAAGTGACATCGCCCGCTATGACGACTTGATGAGCGCTTACGCTGCTTGTTTCGATCGCGCCGATACGACGGTCGCCGGGGCGGGAGCTGCTGGTGGCATCGGTTTTGCGATGTACCAACTCGGGGCGACGTACGTGAATGGCATCGAGGAAGTGATGCGTTGGTCATCGTTTGACGAGCAACTGCATGGGGCCGATTGGCTGATCACAGGAGAAGGTCGCTTCGATGAACAATCGCTTCATGGGAAAGCCCCGTATGGTTTGGCTCGTTTTGCGCACGAACATGGCGTCCCGACACTCGTCTTCACCGGCCAGACCGACATGACGGTACTCCCGGAAGTCGGGATTGAAGCCATTTTCCCGATCATTTCCCGGGTCATGCCGCTTGAGACGGCGATGTTGGAAGCGGCACCGCTCTTGACGAACGCGGTCAGTCGTGTGTTTCGACTAATTGAAAAAACGTCTAAACCGTGACGGTTCAGACGAATGACTCATAGCGGACGGTTTTTAAGCAGATCGCGAATCTCGGAGAGCAGCTGTTCTTCGCGCGACAACTCTGGCTCTGGCGTCTCTTCGATCGCTTGCTCGCGCTTTAGGCGATTGATCCCTTTGACCATCATGAATAAGGCGAAGGCGATCAGGAAAAACTTGACGATCTCTTGCAAGAAGTTGCCGTATGTAACGCTGACGCCGAGCACGGTGACGGCGAGCGTCGAGAAATCGATGCCGCCAATGAGGATACCGAGGAACGGCATGAAAATATCGTTGACGAGCGACGTGACGATGGCCGTGAAGGCGGCCCCGAGGATGAAGGCGACAGCAAGATCGATAATATTGCCTTTGATGGCAAAGTCTTTGAATTCTTTCCACATGAGTATGATACCTCCTAAAAAATGAATACTCTAACGGTAGCATATATATGGCGGGTGAGTGACGTTTTTTTGCTGAAGGCCTGAATGCTATAGGACGGGGCGCTTGTTCGACATTTCTAGATACGTTACACTTATAAAGAACTTATGAAACGATTTTAATACCTGGTGCTAATATGTTATAATCAGATCAGCTGAAAGGATGAATGGACGTGACGAACGAAGAACAGAAGGGCTCTGAAGAAAAAGAGCCTAAAGAGCGGACGGAGCGAAAGCGCTTGTCGAACAACCGCCGTTTCCCGATCTTGTTACGCATCATCGTTGTCTTGATCTTGGCCGCCGCGATGCTCGCGATCGGTGCCATTATCGGGTACAGCGTGATTGGCGGAGGCGAGTGGAGAGACGTGTTCAACATCGACACGTGGCGCCATATCACCGATTTCTGGCTAACATCATAAGGGTGGTGGAACCATGTACACGATTGAACAGATTAAAGAAGTGATCCCGCATCGGTACCCGTTCTTGCTCATCGACCGGATTCTCGAGGTCGAAGAAGGCGAACGGGCCGTCGGTTTAAAAAATGTGACGGCGAACGAAGAATTCTTCAACGGACATTTCCCAGACTATAACGTCATGCCGGGCGTTTTGATCGTCGAAGCACTGGCCCAAGTCGGTGCGTTCGCGATGCTCAAACAAGAGTCGAACCGAGGTAAGCTCGCGTTCTTCGCCGGCATCGACAACTGTCGCTTCAAACGCCAAGTCGTCCCGGGCGACCAGTTGCGCCTCGAGGTCGAGATCTTGAAGGTGCGTGGTCCGATCGGTAAAGGACGTGCCGTAGCGACGGTCGACGGAGAAGTGGCGTGTGTTGCAGAACTGACTTTCGCCTTGAAGTGAGGGGAAACGAGATGCGTGTATTAGTGATTGCCTTGATGCTTGGATTAGCGACAATCGTCGGATGCCAACAGATGCAGACGAAAGAAGCGACAGAAGAGAACGTCGTCTTTGAACAGACGGCGGGCGATTCGATGATCGACAAGCGGGCCGGACAGTCTGAGTCGATCGCCGTGTCGCTCGAGCGGACGAACAGCTCGACGATGCTGTTCACGATCCGAATGCTCGAAGACCGTCGGCTCGACCCGACGACGGTGATCAGCTACGAAGTCGATGGCACGCGCGTACCGATCCCGTTCGGTGAAATCGTCGCCGAGCGTGAAGGTGACGTGCGGACATACGTCTATCAAGCCGACATGAACCCAGAATTGTTCGTGCCGACGACACTCCCATTGTTCCACATCGGAGAAGAAGGTGAGGCGGAAGTCTCGATGCCGCTCGAAGCCGTTAATTCGACAAATGAATAAAAAAAACGGATGATTTTGTCGAAAATCATCCGTTTTTTGTTTACTCTTTTTTAGTTTCCTCCGATATAAACAATAAGGAACTAGGAGGGGAATTTATGAAACAAAATAAACCACAGTCACTACAGAATCGGATTCTTGCGGCGATGCTTGCCTTTGTGACGCTACTCATCGTCATATTCGGGGTCACTCAATACGTGAGTACGAAACATACGGTGCTCAGTTCGATGCAGGCCGTCTTGCTAGAAGACGCCGCCCGAATCAGTGAGGCGATAGATGCGGACGCGTATGGGGCGTTTTTACAAAATCCGGAGAAGAATGAACAATTCGAGCAGTTTCGGGAACAACTCGATACGTACCGCACGCAAATCGGGGCGATGTACGTCTACACGCTTGCATTGGAGGGTGAGGAGCTACAAATTATTGTAGATGGAATGAGTGGGACAGACGCGTCCGAGATTGGGGAACCGGTGTCTGCAACTTCGCTCGAAGACGCACAGCCGGCGTTTGAAGGCGGGACCGGCACGACACCGATTGTCGAAGACCCGGAGTTTGGGACCTATATGACGGTGCTCGTCCCAATCAAGCAAGGGGATGAAGTCATCGGTGTCATCGGCATCGACAAAAGCGCGGCCGATGTTGCGGCGGTCACGACTGACGTATTACGTGAAAGTCTGCCCCCGGTACTCATCGGACTCGTCATCTTGCTCGGTCTCGCCTCGGTCATCATCTGGCGTTACCTCGGTTGGAAATTACGTCCGCTTCGTGACCTCGAACGCGTCGCAACGCACATCGCCGGTGGCGACTTGGCGACGGCGTCGATTGAGATGGATAACATTCAATTGCGCGCCAACGATGAGATCAAGCGTCTCACCGCGTCGATGGACCAAATGACGAAGATGTTGAAAGGATTGATCTCAAACCTACAGACGTCAGCACAGACGGTCCGGGATGAGAGTGGCAACGTCGCGAGCATCTCAGAGGAAGTGAACGACGCATCGCGACAGATTGCGTTCACAATGGAAGAAATCGCTGGGGGGGTCGAGAATCAGAGTGTGCTCACGATGAAGCTGTACGGACATATGAACGAGTTCTCGGGACTCGTCGAACAGACGGCGACGGACGGGCACGGCGTGAGCACGCAAGCGGAAGTCGTCAGTCGAGTGACAGCAGAAGGGCTGCAACTCATGGAAGACGCGGTCGGGAAGATGACGAACATCCACGCGCAAGTGAATGAGTCGCAAGGCCAAGTGAAAGACTTTGAGCAACAGGCGGACGAAGTGACGGAGCTCGTCACGATCATCCGACAGATCTCGCAACAGACGAACTTGCTCGCCTTGAACGCGGCCATCGAGGCGAGCACGGGAAAGGGTTCGCCGTCGTCGCCTCCGAGATTCGCGGTCTGTCGAACAGCGTCGCCCAATCGGTCAGTGAGATCTCAGAGATCGTCGGCAGCGTTAAACGGAACTCGATCGCGCTCGGCGAGACGTTCACTGACAGTATGCACGCCGCCGAAGACGGCAGACGGACGCTCGAGGCGACGAAGCAGGCGTTCAATGAGATCGAGGCGAGTGTCCGTGAGATGCAGCGGCTGACCGGGTCGATGCAAGGACAGCTCGGTCGCGTCAAGACGAACCAAGAAGACATCAAGCGCGGCCTTTCAGACATTGCCTCGATCTCTGAAGAGAGCACGGCCGGTAACGAGGAAGTGGCCGCCTCGACCGAACAGATGTCGGCGACGAGCGAGACGATGAACCGTCTTGTCAAAGACTTGTCGCTCACCGCGGAAGACATGCAACAGATGAGCCGCCAGTTTAAACTATGAACAGCTTCAAGTCAGACATCCCTCCCGCACGTCCGCTATAATGGGCGCAAGGGAGGTTTTTTCATGCAACGTGTCTCAAGCGAACTTACACAATTCCGCGGCAGTCATTATGACTTTGGCCGCTTTCAAGGTGAATATATCAAGCGCAGCAAGCTGCTCGAGAACCGGACCGATCAGTGGAAGCTGCGCGTCCCCCGGTTTGAGATCGACGAGCGCGAGGCGAAACAAGCGTTCGACCGGTTCGCCCCGAGGATTTGGGAAGAACTGCTCGGCCTGCAGGATGAGCTCGAACTGACGCTCGGCGATACGCTCCTTCATTTCGGTCATTTCCGGGTCAATAACCCGATCAGCGGCTGCTCGATTTTGACAGGGGACAACTTCCTCGTCCGCAACTACGACTATCATCCGATGACATATGACGGGCGCTACAACGTGTTCCAACCGGACGAGGGCTACGCCGTCATCGGACCCGTCTCGCGCGTCACCGGGCGGATGGACGGGATGAACGAACGCGGCCTCGCCATGGGCTACAACTTCATCAACCGCCGCCGTCCCGGGGACGGTTTCGTCTGCCAGATGATCGGACGGATGATCCTCGAGACGTGCGCGACGGTCGAAGAAGCGGTCGATCTGTTGAAAGACATTCCGCACCGCGGCTCGTTCACGTACGTCGTCCATGACAAGTCATCAAATACACGTGTCATCGAAGCGACCCCGCGCGACATCCGCGTCCGCGAGTCGAACATTTGCACGAACCACTTCGAGCTGTTGCAGCACGAGAACCGTTACCATCTCGACGACTCGACGCGGCGGATGATGGAGATCAAGATGTATCAACATATCGTCCAAGACGCCGAGAGCGCGTTCCGGCTCATGAACGACTCGGATAAAGGTGTCTTTTCGGAGCTGTATAAAAGTTGGGCCGGGACGATCCATACGGCCGCCTATTTCCCGGAGACGCTCGAGACGTGGTTCGCCCTCGGCGGCGACCGCGACCCGGTCATCTTTGATTTTCAGACGTGGCTCGACGGGGAGGATTTCGACTTGCACGCCCTCGACGGTGAGATCGCGACCGATATCGAGTTCGCGAACACGGTCCAGCTTTGGCGCTGACTTCGGTCAGTGCTTTTTTGACGAAAACGGGGAATAGGAATACGAGGAGGGATTCAAATGAAACGAATCGGATTATTGGCCATCATGCTCGGGTTGGTTGTCGCCCTCGGCGGCTGCGTACCGGGTGACGGCTCCTACACGACGGACCCGGCCGGCTTCTTTTGGGGTGTCTGGCACGGCTGGATCGCACCGGTGTCACTGATTTTAGGGTTGTTCAATGACACGTATCGCGTCTATGAAGTGAACAACACCGGTTGGTTTTATGATTTAGGATTCTATATCGCGATCATCAGCGGTTTCGGCGGGGTCGCTGTGACACGGAGGAGCCGGGGATAAGACAAACGGGTTGGCCATTTATGGTCAACCTTTTTGTCACGACATCGCCATAACAAAAACATAAAAAACCCGATGGAATATCTAAAAAAAGCATAAACCGTGCTACTCTTTTTTTATAGGTGGTGATAGGAAATGCTACACCGGATTCGGGTGATGCGAGAGACATTTCGAGGAAGACTTTTGTTTGATTTCATATTACTTATACTCGTTTCGGGCCTATTCTCACTTGTGATTTATTTGGCGGACACGGTCCAAAACGTGAAAGATGAATTTACTCAACAAGAAGTTGCGACGAAACAGATGCAATCGATTGTGTTCGATTATATTGAACAAAGCCGTCAAGTCATTCAAACGGCTGCGGTCAATATCCGTTTATCTCGTGCGACTGCTCGATCGGGAGAATGGGAGCAAGCGATGCTCGACAATATTAAACGACACAATCCACGCTTCGAAAATCTCTATATTGCTGATTCGGAAGGGGAGACGACCTCATTTTCGCCGATGAACAATGAGGACGGTGTCTCGAACATCGGATTGGATTTTAGCAGTCGCTTTTACTTTGAACGCATTCAATCGAGTAAAACGACTTACGTGTCACATGTGTTTCAAGGAAGAGGCGGAAGTCGAAAACCACTGATTGTGATTGCGACACCGATTTTCAATGAACGAGAGGACATGGAAGGTTATGTGCTAGGTGCACTCAATTTGGACGGGATTGGCGAAACGCTCATTGCTAACAATTTTAACGAACAGCAATACCCGGTCATCGTCGATGATCGTAATCAAGTCGTGTTTCATCCGGACGAATACCCATCGACTGAAGTGAAAACGATTTCAACGAACCCGAATGAGACGGGTACATTACTGTGGGGAAATGTATGGCGTGTTTATGATGAAGAAAAGAAAGAATCACAGCTCGCTACTTATGCGGAAGTCCCGAAGTATGAGTGGACGGTTTGGATCGCGCGTCCGGTCGGCAGTATTTTAGCTGCAACAGTCAACACGTTACTACCAAATACGATTCTGTTTTTAATCGTCGCGGCAATCATGCTCGTGCTCGGATTGGTCCTATCCCGAAAACTGAATCAATCGCTCGCCGATTTTGTCAATCAGACCGAGTTGATGGTCGAGCGTGCCGAGGCACCGGATGTAGTCGCTCATTTAAAATCAATTCATGCCCCAAAAGAAATCATTGGATTGGCCAGACAGTTTGCTGTGATGGCGGATGATGTCCGGTCCGGACAAGAAAACTTGAGGCAGTTGAACGACGCGCTTGAAGAAAAAGTTAAGTTGCGGACGCATGAACTCGAACAAAACAATCTTGAGTTACAGGCACTCAATCAATTTATGACATCGTTTCGTCATGCGCCAGACACGATTGCGCTCGTGCAGAGTACGTTGCACGAGGTATCAGCAATCTTGCCTTATCCGTTATTTGTATCGTTACCGAACCAAGTCATATCAAAAGACGCGATTTTATCCCAAGAAAGCTTATATGAATTCATCGAAACGCAACAAGACGCCTATCGCTTCCAAGTCAATGCGCTCTACTATGGCGGGCAAGCCAGCGGGATGTTACTCGTTGGATTAACGATGAATCAGACGATTTCGAAACGGGAGGATATTTTTCTGCATACGCTAGCGGATGCTTTCTCCATGTTGTTGGACAATAAGCTCCTCGTGGATGAAACGACGAAACAAAATGCGTTGTGGCATGCGACGTTAAGCAGCATGTCAGAAGGTGTCATCGTATTGAATGAAGACGGTGAGATTGAATATGTGAATCGTTTTATGGAAGTCTATTTCGACCTCCACGCATCGAGCCGGGCTGAAGACTGGGAGAAGCTCATGGACGAGTACAGGATGGAGAGAGAACCCCTGCGGTTATTAGTGGACGAGCAGATCTTTCAAATTCAGCCGTTCTCTGTAGTCGATGCAGCTAACTCGATCGGACAAGGGTATATCGTCCGAAATGTGACGCGTGAAGTCGAGATTGACCAGTTAAAAGATAATCTGATCTCGCTCGCCTCACACGAGTTCAAAACACCGCTCACAAACATCCGTGGCAGTGTCGAGACACTGATGCGAAAAGACGTGACGTGGGAAGCGCCTTTCCGTCATGAATTGCTGCAAGGGATTCAAGAAGATTCTCAACGGATTCGTCAGCTGATTGATGATTGGCTCGACATCACGAAGCTTGAATCGGGCAACTTTCCGGTCGAGATTGAGGCGGTCCTCTTGAAGCCTTACGTGGAAAAAATCATTCATGAGCTACAAATTGATGCGCATACGACTTATGACTGGCAAGGTCCGCCCGTCGTTGAAGTCGATTTTCATCGATTCCGTCAAGTGCTCGTCAACTTGTTGACCAATTCGGTTCGTTATAGTGACGGCCCACCAACCATTCACATCCAATCTTATGAATCAGATACGGATTGGACGCTCGTCATTGAAGATCAAGGGATTGGCATTCGCCATGATCATTTGGAACGGATTTTCGACCGGTTTTATCAAGTCGAAATGAAGTCGACACGGCGAAAAGGAGGAACCGGGCTCGGATTGGCGATATGCCAAGGCATCATTGAAGCCCATGGCGGAAAGATTTGGGCTGAGAGTGAACTCGGGCGGGGGACTCGATTCTTTCTTGAACTACCGAAAGGAGAAGATTGAAGCATGCAGACGATTGCGATTGTAGAGGATGAGAAGAAAATTGCACGATTCGTGGCGGCCAATTTATCGTCGCTCGGGTACTCGGTCTATGACTATCCAGACGGTTCCTCTTTTTTGGAGGATGTCGATCGCCGTCAAGTCGATTTAGTACTGCTCGATATTATGATGCCTAATATGGACGGATTTGAAGTGTTACGCCGTCTCCGGACAGTCTCGGACGTTCCGGTCATTTTGTTGACTGCTCGGAGTCAGGCAAAAGATAAGGTGGATGGACTAAATTTAGGAGCGGATGATTATTTAACAAAACCATTTGCGCTTGACGAGCTGTTCGCCCGGGTGAAAGCCGTATTGAGACGGACGAAGGTGAGTGAGGCGCTAGAGAATACGGTCGAGATAAAAGGCTTGGAAATCGATCGTCTGCGCAACCGAGTGTTTCATCAAGGGCAAGAAGTCAAATTGACCCAAAATGAGTTCTCGCTCCTGTCAGAACTCGTAAAGCATTTAGATCAAGTAGTCCAACATCGTGAGCTACTTCAAGCTGTTTGGGGACCGGAATATGGCGGGGAAGTCGAGTATTTGCGTGTCACGATTGGACGCATCCGAAAGAAATTTAAAGCAGCCGGGGCTCTAGAGGCTGCCGATCAACTAAAAACGTATCCCGGTATCGGATACGCGTTACTCTCTTAAGCGCCTTAGGGTGCTTTTTTTTATGGAATTGTTACGGCAAGACCCGTTCTGTTTATGCGTTTCTTATGGGCTGACACGTAAAGTGGGGTTGTAAGCGATACCAAAATACAGAAAGGAAGTAACCCCATGAGTACATCCCCAGTGTCTCAACCTTCGTTTGAAGCGAAGAAGGAACGAATCCCGTATTGGTGGAAAGTCATCGCGGTATTTTTCTTAGGTTGGATGTTTATGTACGCCGACCGAACAATTTTAAACCCGGTCATGCCGAACCTGGCCCAAGAGTTCGGGTTGAACAACGCCCAGCTCGGATTGGTCAACAGTGTATTCTTCCTCACTTATGCCATCGCCCAAATTCCTTCGGGCTCACTTGGTGATAAGTTTGGACGCAAACGAATTTTAGTTCCTGGATTTATTTTGTTCGGACTATTCACCGGGATCACCGGACTGGCTTCGACATTTCTCTTATTCATGATCGCCCGAGCGATCACAGGACTCGGAGAAGGAACGTATTACGGTCCTCAATACGCGTTGTCGTCTGAGGCGATTCCGAAGCAGTTTCTAACGATCGGGACTGCCATCATCAACAGTGGTATGGCGCTCGGTATCTCACTCGGCTATATCTCATCGAGTTATTTGACACTCGAGCTCGGTATGAGCTGGCGAACGCCATTTTACTTCATGACGATCCCGACGATTTTAACAGGGATTTTGATTTGGTACGTCGTCAAAGAGAAGCGACCAGAACGTGTCGCGAACACGGTCGAAAAATCAGATTTCTCAATCATGAGCCTGTTCAAAAACCGTAACTTGCTCGCGACATTTGTCATGGTGTTCTGCTCACTTTATGGATTCTTCATGATTCTCACTTGGCTCCCGCAATACTTACAAGTAGAGCGTGGCTTCCAAGGCAGTGATGTCGGCTTCATCTCGTCACTCGTCCCATGGGCGTCTATTCCGGGGGCACTATTGATCGGTTATCTATCAGACAAGATGGGCAAGAAAAAACCACTCGTATTCGTTCTCGTCCCATTGTCCATCGCCTCCATCTTGGCGGTCGTCTTCGTTGAGAGCACGCCACTGCTCTTCGCGGCGCTCATCCTGTATGGATTGACTGGAAAGTTAGCGCTTGACCCGGTCCTGCTCTCATTCGTGGCGAACAACGCTCCGAAAAAAGTGTACGGAACCGTCTTCGGTGTCTATAACTTTGTCGGGATGACGTCGTCGATTCTGGCGCCTTATCTTACTGGATATTTAGTCGATCAATCGGGATCGATGCAAACCGGATTTTACTTGGCAGCCGTCTTACTCGTCATCGGAATGATCGCCATGTTATTCACAAAAGAAACCGTCAAACCGGCGGAAGCATAAGGAGAGAAACGTATGTTGACAACAATCATTCAAGCGAACACGTATCAAGACTCCGTCACGTTGATGGTGTTATCGAACCACGTCTCGAGTCTCGAAGGCATCAATAAAGTCTCGATCATGATGGGGACACCGGCCAACCTCGACATCTTTAAAAGTACAGGATTCTATACAGAAGAGTTAGAGGCGGCGACGCCACAAGACATGTGTATCGTCGTCGATGCGGAAACCGATCAGACCGAACCACTTTTGAAAGCAATCCATGACTTCCTGAACAACCAAACGAAACAAGCAGGTGCGGATAAGACAGAAGTCCGGTCGTGGAAAGCGGCGCTCGAAGAACTGCCGGGAGCGAACTTGGCGCTGTTGTCGATTCCTGGACAATACGTCGAATACGAGACACGAAAAGCACTGAACCAAGGCTTGAACGTTCATATCTTTAGTGACAATGTCCCTGTCGAAGTGGAACGTGAACTGAAACAGCTCGCCGATGACAAAGGACTGCTAGTCATGGGTCCTGACTGTGGTACCGCATCACTCGCAGGTATTCCGCTCGCCTTCACCAACGTGGTCCGGGAGGGACGTGTCGGAATCGTCGGAGCCTCAGGGACAGGAATTCAAGAAGTGGCAACGTTGATTGATCGTCTCGGTGGCGGGGTCTCCCATGCGATCGGAACGGGCGGACGTGACTTGTCGACCGAAATCGGCGGGATCTCGATGAAAGCCGGCATTCGGGCACTTGCGGAGGACGTGACAACGGACACGATCGTCGTCATCTCAAAACCACCTGCGAAAGAAGTGCGCGAAGAGATTGAGCAGTTGCTTCAACAAGTCAACAAACCGGTCGTGGCCTTCTTCGTCGGGGACCACGGACTCGCGCCTGTCAACCACGTCGTCTATGCGGACACATCGGAAGAAGCGGCATTGCTTGCGCTTGGAAAGTCGACGCAGGAACGGCACCGGACCGATGTCACCTCGAATGGGGCGTCACGAATCATCGGCCTGTTCTCAGGTGGAACGTTGGCCGCGGAGACGGCTGACTTGATGGGCCTCTCGTTCGGCGTGGAGGCAGACCGTGAGCATCGGGACGGCTTCTCGTTTGACTATGACGGGAACGTCGTCATCGATTTAGGGGATGACGTCTACACGCAAGGGAAGCCGCATCCGATGATCGATCCGTCGACACGAATCGACTTCATCAATCGCTATTGTGACACAGATGATTCAATCGTGCTCCTGTTGGATAACGTCCTCGGATATGGTTCGCATGAGAACATGGCCGGTGCACTGCTCCCGACGTTAACTGAACTACAGGCAACTCGTCCGAACGTAGAGGTGATCGTCAACGTTTGTGGTACCGAACAGGATCCACAGCGTTACAGTGCCCAAAAGCAACTCTTTGAAGCAGCTGGTATCCTCGTCGCCGAGAGTAACGTGGCAGCTGTCGAATATGCACTTCGAATGATTGGGAAAGAAGTTCCACAGTTCAAGCAGAAAACAGTTCCATCTGTAGAACCGAGCACACATAAAATTGAGTCGTCAGAAGCAATCCAGCAGTTGCTGCGCGCACCTAAAGTCGTCAACTTAGGACTTCGTTCGTTCGCAGACGCCGTAATTAGCGAAGGTGGTCACAGCGTTCAGTACAACTGGCAACCGACAGCCGGCGGAAAACCACATCTTCAGCGCTTGTTAGCGCTCATGTCTTGAGGAGGAAATAAAATGAGTATCGGAGCGATGATTCAAGAAGCAAATGACAAGGTGATTCAAACGATTATCGGAGGACAACCGTTTTTGACGGACGTCGTCCCAGCTCACACGGTCATTCCAGAATTGAAAGAAAAAGTACTTCTCCATGCTGGCCCACCGATCGCGTACGAAGACATGACGGGGCCGATGAAAGGAGCGGCCATAGGGGCGATCATCTTTGAGCAGTGGACCGACGATTATGAAGAGGCGGAAGCGATGCTCGAGCGCGGAGACGTGACGTTCATCCCGTGTCATCATGTGAAAGCGGTCGGACCGATGGGCGGGATCACGTCTGGACATATGCCGGTCCTCGTTGTCGAAAACCGAAACGGAAGTGCGAAAGCGTACTGCACGATGAACGAAGGAATCGGAAAAGTGATGCGGTTTGGTGCCAACGATGCAGAAGTCATCGCACGCCTCCACTGGATGAAAGACGTTCTGGGGCCGGTCCTCTCACAAACGTTGAAACAAGCAGGAGACGGGATCAACTTGAACGTCATCATCTCGAAAGCCATTACGATGGGGGATGAGTTCCACCAACGAAATATCGCGGCCTCGGTGTTGCTGCTAAAAGAATTGGCACCTTACCTTATGTTGGCGGACGTCGATGAAACGGAACGACGTGACGTCTTGCAGTTCTTGGCCGATACCGATCAGTTCTTTTTAAACGTCATGATGGCGACCGGAAAAGCAATCCTAGACGAGGCTCGACGGCACGAAGCGGGCACGATCGTGACGGCTATGACCCGGAACGGGAAAGATTTTGGAATTCGAATCAGCGGTATGGGGGACGAATGGTTCACGGCACCCGTCAACATGCCAGAAGGCTTGTTCTTCACAGGCTACAGCCAAGACGATGCGAACCCGGACATCGGTGACAGTGCGATTGCGGAAACGTATGGCGTCGGTGGGATGGCGATGGTCGCTGCGCCAGGTGTTACGCGGTTCCTCGGCCGGGCAGGATCGAGCGAAGCGCTCGCGATCAGTGAAGAGATGAACGAAATTTGCGATCGACATAACCCGAACTTGAGTATTCCATCATGGGATTTCCAAGGTGCCTGCGTCGGTATTGATATCCGGAAAGTCGTCGAGACCGGGATCACACCGATCATCAATACAGGAATCGCACACCGGGAGCCAGGTATCGGCCAAGTCGGTGCGGGAACGGTTCGTGCTCCACTGGCCTGCTTCGAGAAGGCGCTCGAAGCATACGCTGAAAAATTAGGACTGGTGCAACACGCATGAGACAAATCGGGGCGGCGTACAGTACGTATGCTGCCTCTCTCCTTCAAGAATTCCCCCAAGCGTTACAAGTCGAGGCCGTCTTTCGAAACGGTTATAACCTGCGAATGGGGGGACACTTGATTTACATCGGTACGACGAAGAACGGACATACGCCTTTTGGAATTCATGTGAAGACGGTCGATCGATTGGAGTGGAGAGTAGGAGATTGTCTATTGGCGGGTATCGGTGCGACGATTCACCACGTACCGAGCGGGATAACGATCTATCCAGACCAGGTGTTGAAAATGAACATGGAACGTATCGAGCCAAAGCGCTATGAACTGGCCTTAAACCTCAGGCAGATGGAGGCACGATTACGCGAACTCGGTCACGACTGGAGTTACGCCTATGAAGAGAGACGAGAACCGCTGTACGAATATTTGACGAACATCGGTCAAGCAGAAGGGAAACGTCTGATCGGCTACGGCAAAGGACTGACGCCGAGTGGCGATGACGTCTTAATTGGCTATATGGCCGTATGTGAGGTATTGGGACGGCCAATGAAGTGGCAGAACGATTACGTGATGACAGCTAAATATCGAACGACACGAAGTTCTGTCGCTTTTTATGAGGCGGCACTGCGGGGAGAGTATACGAGCGAATTAAAAAGGCTGATTACAGTGCTGTTGACCGAATCGTTCTCAAATTGTGAGGTTGAATGGGAACGTCTCATCACGTTTGGGAGTTCATCAGGACAGGATACTGCGCTCGGAATATATTTGGCATTGAAACAAGAAATGGAGGAACTAGACAGATGAAAAAACGAATTGTCATTGCTCTCGGAGGGAATGCGATTTTAACGGACGATGGGACGGCAGAAGCACAACGACACGCCATCATGGAAACGGCGCGTCACATCGCCGACTTGGTCGAGGCAGGACATGAAGTCGTACTCAGTCATGGGAACGGCCCCCAAATCGGTGCGATTTTGATTCAGCAACAAATGGCGAATTCGGAGAAGACGCCGGCGATGGATTTAGGGACGTGCGGAGCGATGTCGCAAGGCATGATCGGATATTGGTTCCAACAGCTATTGAAGAACGAACTCGCCCGTCGAGGCATGGAGCGACAAGTCGTCGCGATGATCACGCAATCGGAAGTCGCCTTATCAGACCCTGCATTCGATCATCCGACAAAGCCGATTGGCCCGTTTTATACTGAGAAGGAAGCAATCGAGATGCGTATGAAAGGCGATGTGATGGTCGAGGATGCGGGACGCGGATATCGAAAAGTCGTCGCCAGTCCGAAGCCGATCCGTATCGTCGAGGCACCGGTCATTCAAGACTTGCTAGATGCAGGCCATCTCGTCATCGCTGCAGGTGGGGGCGGCGTTCCTGTCGTCCGTGAGCAATACACGCTTCGAGGCGTGGAAGCTGTTATCGACAAGGACTTTGCCGCCGCGCAGCTGGCCCGGTCGATTGAAGCAACGCATTTGATGATCATCACGGGAGTATCTAACGTCTACATCCACTTCAATCAACCGAACCAAGAGAAATTGGAGACCGTCTCGACGTCTCGTCTTGAACAGTTGATTGAGGAGAATCATTTTATGGCCGGCAGTATGTTGCCTAAAGTAGAGGCGGCCCTCCAGTTTGTTGAAGTCGATTCGAATCGAGAAGCCGTAATCACAGACGTCGCTTCGTTAAAAGGGGCGATTGCGGAAACAGAAGGGACGCGGATCCGGTACGACATCGCTTCTGCGGATGTTGTCTATTGACCGATTGTATCTATATACGAACAGCCCCTTTCTTTATAACGAATAAAGAAAGGGACTGTTGTTGTGAGATGGGTTGCTCAATTAGGATTGCGTTTTGCGTCCACTCACCGCGACCGTACGATAATCGCGAGAATCAGGTCCGCGCTGATCAGAGACGTCTGTCATACCGAGCGTCTTGGCGGCCGGGATAAATTGCTCCTGGACAATCGCCGCGATGCCGTCCCAGGTCACGTCACCTTTCCCGTCACAGTACGTGATGACGAACGACCCGCCTGGCGTTAAGACGCGTTCAATCTCGGCAAGTACCTTGGACATGTCGTCCCAGAAGTAGAGCGTATGGATGCTGAAGACGTGATTGAAACTTCCTTCCGGAAACGGGAGTGTCTCGAGGTCGCCTTCGACGACCTCGGCTCGCCCTGCTCGTAAGGCCGCTCGATTTCGTTTTGAGGCCGAGCGTACGATGGTCGGGGAACGGTCGAGCCCGGTCACGTGCACCTCATCAAAGCTACGAAGCATTTGCGCGATCGCGTCACCGGCTCCACAACCGAGGTCGAGGATGCGGTCGCCCGGCTGAACCGCCAACTGTTCAATCGTCCAGTCGACTTCGACCCGGTGTTGGCGAACCATCTTCTCGCCGATGTACGTCCCGACGATACCGCGCGGGTTCTCGTATTGGCTGTCGAACCATGCTTGCAGACGTTTCGGGCGCATCGAACCATTCCTTTCTAAATGAAGCAGATGTAAATTGAGTGTAGCACAATGTAAATTTAGAGAGGGGATGAATCTGTGCGCTCATTTTGGATCTTCGGCAATCAACTATCACACGACCTTGAGATGCTCGACCACGTCAAAGCTGACGACGTCATCGTCATGATCGAAGCGACGTCACGGGCGATGTGGCGGAAGTATCATAAACAAAAACTCGTCCTCATCTTCTCGGCGATGCGACACTTCGCCGCTGAGTTACGCGAGCGCGGCTTCACCGTCGACTATCACGAGGCCGACTCGTTCCAAGACGCGTGGGACGATCACTTCAGCCGCTTCAATCCCGATGCGATTCACTACACGGCCGTCACCGATGAGCCGATGGAGCGGAAGCTGAAGCAGTTCGGAGACCAGCACGAGCTCATCGAACATACGGACGTACCGCTCTTCTATTTAACGAAGCAAGAGGCCTTCGACACGCTCGGCAGCGAGCCGTGGCGGATGGACCGGTTTTACCGTCATATGCGCAAACGGTTTGACGTGTTGCTCGAAGACGGGAAAGCAAAAGGCGGCAAATGGTCGTTCGACGCGGACAATCGCCAGCCGCCAAAGTCCGGGCTCACGTTCCCACCGGCCATCCACTTCCGACCTGACGCCATCACGACAGACGTCATCCGAAAAGTCGAGACGACGTTTTCCGACCACCCCGGACAAATCGAACCGTTCGCTTGGCCGGTGACGCGGGACGAGGCAAGGCGAGCACTCAAGCGTTTCGTCGACGAGCGGCTCGAGACGTTCGGTCCGTATCAGGATGCGATGTTGACCGAAAACCCGGAGATGTCGCACAGTCTGTTGTCGGCGGCGATCAATGTCGGACTGCTGACCCCGCACGAAGTCATCGAGGCGGCATGCGCGACCGACGCGCCCCTTGCTTCAGTCGAAGGGTTCGTCCGCCAAATTCTCGGCTGGCGGGAATACATGCGCGCCGTCTATGTGGCGTTGATGCCCGACTATCGAGACGTGAACACGTTCAACCACGAGCGTGACTTACCTGGCTTGTTTTGGGACGCGGACACGGACCTGAACTGTATGCACGAGAGCTTGAAGCCGGTCGTCGAGCGAGCGCACAACCACCACATCCAGCGGCTGATGGTGCTCGGTAACTATGCGACGCTGTTCGAAATCTCGCCGCAACAGACGAGCGACTGGTTCAACGAGATGTATATCGACGCCTACGACTGGGTCGTGTTGCCGAACGTGCTCGGGATGGCGCTCCATGCGGACGGGGGACGTCTTGCGACGAAGCCGTACATCGCCTCGGGCAAATACATCGACCGGATGAGCGACTATTGCAAAGGCTGCAAATATAACCCAAAACAGACGACCGAGGCTGACGCCTGTCCGTTCAACGCCCTGTACTGGAACTTCATCGACAAGCACGAGGAACGCTTCTCGAACAACCAACGTATGAAGATGATGGTCCGCAACTGGCAAGGGCGTGACGACGACGTCAAAGCCGACATCTTGGCGAAGGCGCGACAAACATTGACCGATTCCCCGTGAATCGGTTTTTTTACGTTTCCTTAATGAAATTTTGCAGAGCGTTCACGGACATTTTACAATCGTTCGGTACGATATGACTTGTGAGACCCCTCAATTCAAAGTGAATAGCATTCGGTAGAACATTCGAGAGACCAACAGAAGCCCATACGTCCGTGACGTCATGTTTCTGTTGGTCCTTTTTTCTTAAGAGAGGATGATTCAAGTGAATCCAACAATTCGCACGATTGGACGAGAGAAGATGATCGCATCGATCAAGTCGCCAAAACAGCTCGAGAAGTTCCTGCAATCGGACGTCACGACGACGTTCCTTATGATGGGCACGCTCAGCACGCTCGACCGTTATGTAACCCATTTAAAGCGGGAGAACCGGACCGTGTTCCTGCACGCGGAACGAATCAACGGCATTAGTCTCGATCGGGAAGGCATCGATTATTTGGCGAAACGGGTCGGCGCTGACGGCATCGTTACGACGAAAGCGTCGGTCATCCAACACGCCAAACGGGCTGGCCTGATGACGGTGCAACGTCTGTTCCTCGTCGATTCGGACGCCGTCACATCAGGCATCAAGATGGCGAACGATCAACAGCCGGACGCACTCGAACTCATGCCCGGTCTCATCCCGAGCGTAATCGAACATGTCGCCGGTAGCGTCTCACTCCCAATCGTGACGGGCGGGATGATTCGCAAACCGATCGAAGTCCACCAAGCGTTGTCACATGGGGCGTTCGCCGTCTCGACAGGGGACGAGCGGCTATGGGCGTCACACGCGACGAAGGAGGAAATGGCATGAAGTCGATCCAACTGCAAGACCTCAAAAAATCATACGGGGACACCGAGGTCATCCGCGGCATCGACGTCACGATTGAGCCGGGCGAATTTTTCGCGCTCGTCGGACCGTCGGGTTGCGGCAAGAGCACGATGCTCCGGATGATCGCCGGTCTCGAGTCGATCACGAGCGGGACGCTCCGGATTGACGGCGTCGCTGCGAACGAGCTGAAGCCAAGCGAGCGGCAACTGTCGATGGTATTCCAAAACTATGCGCTCTATCCGCATATGACGGTCGAGAAAAATATTACGTTCGGACTACATACGAAAGGGCTCACGAAGCTCGAACAGCGCGAACGGTGCGATGCGGCGGCCGAGACACTCGGTCTGACCGACTATTTGAAGCGTAAGCCCCGCCAATTATCAGGTGGTCAGCGGCAACGGGTCGCACTGGCCCGGGCTATCGTCACCGAGGCGCCAATCTGCCTCATGGACGAGCCGCTCTCGAACCTTGACGCCAAGCTCCGGGCCAAAATGCGTTCGGAGATCCGCCAACTGCAACGCAAGCTGAATTTGACGATGATTTACGTGACGCACGACCAAGTCGAGGCGATGACGATGGCCGATCGGATGATGTTATTGAACGACGGGGAAGTTCAGCAAGTCGGCAAGCCGCTCGATTTGTACAACAAACCGGCGAATACGTTCGTCGCCTCGTTCATCGGCTCGCCTCCGATGAACTTGACCGAGGTAAAACGGGCGGAGAAAGGCTGGATTGCCGCGGATGGACGTCTCTTCCATCCGAATACGGTGACGAAACACGATGTGGCAACGCTCGGTATTCGGCCGGAACAAATCACACCGGCCGGGGAGACGGTGACGTTTTATGCCGAACTGAAGAACATCGAGGTGCTCGGCACCGAAACGATTCTTGCGTTCGATATGGGCGGGACCGAATGGCTCGCCAAATGGCCTGGACAGTGGCCGCTCTCGATCGGGGAGAAGATCGCTTGTTACGTCGATCCGAAACAAATGTCGCTGTTTGATACGGCCGGCGATCGCATCGAGCCACGGCAACCGAAACTGTTCGAGGCGCTGGAGGTGTTCCAATGACGGTCGCGTTGCCGAAACAGAGAGTCCGGGCACGCCTCTCGGACGCAGCGGCCGGGATCTTATATTTATCGCCCTCGATTGCGCTGTTTGGCATCTTCCTCGTCTATCCGTTGTTCCGGACGATCTACTTGAGCTTTTTTCGGACCGATACGCAAGGGACGCCGCTCAGCTTCGTCGGGGGTGAGCACTACGCGAAACTGTTCACGAGCGCCTCGTTTTGGCAAAGCATCCAAGCGACGGTCGGCTTCGTTCTGTTGACCGTTCCGCTCACAATCATCATCGCGCTAGGGTTAGCGCTGCTCGCTAATGAGAAACTACGCGGTATCGGTTTCTTCCGGACGGCGTTCTCGGCGACGATGGGGATGAGCGTCGCGGCATCATCGGTCATTTGGATGTTTATGTACAATCCGTCGATCGGCATCTTCAACCGTTTCTTAGAAGCGGTCGGGGCGAGTGGGGTACAGTGGCTACTTGACCCGCAGTATGCACTCCTGTCCGTATCGCTCGCGACCGTCTGGATGAACATCGGTTTCACATTTTTGATCATTCTCGGGGGACTGCAAAATATCGACCGGACGCTGTACGAGAGCGCGGACATCGCTGGGACGAGTTACGGGACGCAGCTTCGGTCAATCACGATTCCGATGCTGTCACCGACGCTCTTCTTCGTCGGTATCATTTCGCTCATCAACGCGTTCCAGACGTTCGGACAGATTGATCTACTGACGAAAGGCGGTCCGACGAATTCGACGAACGTCATCGTCTACGCCATCTACAAGGACGCGTTCATCAACTATAACGTCGGTGGGGCGAGCGCCCAGGCGGTGCTCTTGTTCGTCACGGTGCTGCTCTTGACGTGGCTCCAGTTCAAGCTCGTCGAAAGGAAGGTGCATTACCAATGACGCTTCGGAAAGCAGTCACGTATACGCTCCTCGTCTTGAGTACGCTCGTCATGTTGTTCCCAATCGCCTACGCGTTCTCGATCAGTTTGATGGACGGAAGTGAAGTGCTGAAAGGGAACCTCATCCCGCGCGACGTGACGTTCGACAACTATGTCGCCGCGTTCGAGCGCCTGCCGCTGTTGACGTACTTGTGGAACAGCCTCGTCGTCGCACTCCTCGTCATGGTCGGACAAGTCGCCTTGTCGAGCCTTGCCGCGTTCGCATTCGTCTTCATCGACTTCAAGGGGAAAGGGATTATCTTCATGCTCTTCCTAGCGACGATGATGGTGCCGTGGGAAGCGACGATGGTGCCGAACTTCTTGACTATCCAGTCACTCGGTTGGTTGAACTCGGTATGGGGGCTGTCGGTCCCATTCTTCGCGCTCGCGTTCGGGACGTTCCTGCTTCGGCAACAGTTCAAGACAATCCCGCACGAGATGTATGAGGCGTCACAAATCGCGGGGGTCAGCCGCTTCCGTTTCTTTTGGAATATCGTCTTACCGGTCTCGAAGACGCCGCTCGTCACGTTGTCCGTCTACAGTTTTTTGACGACGTGGAACATGTACTTATGGCCGCTCCTCGTCACGAACACGGAGCAGGCGCGCACGGTACAGATCGGGATTAAACAGATGCAGTCAAATGAGGTCGCCTCGGATTGGGGTGTCGTCATGGCGGCGGTCATCATGATCATCATCCCGACGCTGATGCTGTTATTCGCCGGACAAAAACAGTTGCAAGAAGGTTTGACGCAAGGCGCGATTAAATAAAAGGGGGAATATAGGATGAAAAAGAAAGCATTATTCGCAGGGTTGGCCAGTTCGGTATTGTTGCTCGGGGCATGTGGTAGCGAGGAGGCGGAGCCGGCCGCTTCGGCGACGGAGGACGGGAAGACGGAAGTCGTATTTTGGCACGCGATGAGCGGGGACTTAGAGACCGCGCTCAACAACCAAGTCGACGCCTTCAACGAGTCGCAGGAGGAGTATGAAGTAAAACCGGTGTTCCAAGGTACGTATGAAGAAGCGCTCACGAAGTTCAACGCCGTCGCAGGGTCACCGGACGCGCCGGCCATCATGCAGACGTTCGAGGTCGGAACGAAATATATGATCGACACGAACAAGATCACGCCGGTCCAAGAGTTCATCGACAAAGAGGACTTCGACACGAATGTCTGGGAAGAGAACATCTTGAGTTATTACCAAGTCGACGGCAAGCAGTACTCGATGCCGTTCAACTCGTCGACACCGGTACTGATCTACAACAAGGACGCGTTTGAAAAAGCGGGACTCGACCCAGAGAAGGCGCCGCGGACATACGACGAATTGAAGCAAGCGGCGAAGGCGCTCACGACCGACGGGCAGACCGGCTTCACGATGCTCAACTACGGCTGGTTCTTCGAACAGCTCGTCGCCGCACAAGGCGGGTTATATGTCGACAACGATAACGGGCGCAGCGGAGCGCCGACAAAAGCGGTATTTGACGGAGATGAAGGACAGAACGCCTTCAATTTGATCAAAGACATGTACGACGAGAAGACGTTCATGAACGTCGGCCAAAACTGGGACGATATGCGTGCCGCCTTCCAATCAGGGAAAGTCGCGATGTATCTCGACTCGTCAGCCGGCATTCGCACCGTCGCGGACAACGCTGACTTCGAGGTCGGGGCGTCATACTTGCCGGTCCCGAACGAAGCCGAGCGGGAAGGTGTCATCATCGGTGGCGCCTCGCTCTGGATGGGTGACGGCATCGCCGACGAGACGAAACAAGGCGCATGGGAGTTCATGAAGTACGCGGCCTCAAAAGAAGCACAGGCCAAGTGGCACGTCGAGACGGGTTACTTCGCCATCAACCCAGAAGCGTATAACGAACCAATCGTCAAAGAGATGTGGGCCGAGTATCCGCAACTGAAAGTGACGGTCGATCAATTGAGTGAGACGAAAGCTTCGCCGGCAACACAAGGGGCGCTCATCTCGACGTTCCCGCAATCCCGTCAGAGCGTCGTCAACGCGATGGAGAGCCTGTACCAAGGCGTATCGGTCGAGGAGGCGTTGAAGCGAGCAGCTGACGAGACGACTTCCACCTTGGGGCAGTGACATGTTGATTTACGCGCATCGCGGCTATAGCGCCAAGTATCCAGAAAATACGTTGTCGGCGTTTCGAGCGGCGTTACCTTTCACCGACGGGATCGAGCTCGATGTCCAATTGACGCGCGACGGTCGTCTCGTCGGAGACGGTCGACCGGACGACGGACGGGAGTGGATACGTCAAAGATATGACGCTCCGCCAACTTCGTTTGCTCCGCACCGAGAGCGGGGAACGAATCCCGACGCTCGAAGAAGTACTCTTATTGATTGAATCGTCCGATGTCACGCTCAATATCGAACTGAAGACGGATCGATTCGATTATGACGGGATTGAATATCTCACATGGCTCGCTGTCACCGAGTTCAAGCTCGAGCAACGTGTCGTCTTCTCGTCATTCAATCCGGATACGCTCATCCGGTTACGAGATATCGCCCGAGAAGCGAGGATCGCCGTTTTGACCGGGGAGGGACATCCAAAACTGGTCGATTTCGTCGAGCGGATTGGGGCCGAGGCTGTCCATGCTCAACCGGAGTTTATCGGGACGAGAGACTGGATGACGCTTCGGGAACAGAATCGCTTGATTCGACTATATACGATCAACGACCCGAGCGAGCTGCCGGACATGACCGGTGTCGATGCCATCATGACGGATGAGGTCGAGCGATTCCAATCGATGTCGCATCACTGAAGGATACACTTCAGTCGATTTATGAGAAGAGGCCAGCTGGCGCGACGTGTTCGCATCAGCTGGCCTCTTCTCATGGCAATTCTCTAAATTTAGTATCCTGCGTTCAAAGTGGTGAATTCATCTTCTCTCAAAGGTGAATCGCCTTTGGAGTTATGTCCGTAATAGGTGACGACATACTCATTGTCCGGATTGGTTTTGACGAAAAATTCATATTCGACTCTCTTTTCGTCTTCAAATTTCAAACGATATAAGTATCCAAATTGATTAATGCTGAACTCGACGTCATAGGCGTTCTTCTCGATCGAAAAATGGTCATGTAACGTTTCATTCAAAAAAAATTCTCGCTGATATACCTCATGTAGAAGAAAAAGTACTCCTCCCAAAATCAGTAAAGCAAAAGCGATTTGAAACTTGGGCAATGTTTTTTTAGATGTCATCTACATCGGCCTTTCTTAATGAAATCGATTCACTGTTACCGCACGAGGCACGGATAAACATGACAAAGCCCGCTCAATGAGGCGGTCTTTGTCATGTTTTCTTTGGTGAATCGCTAAATGCAAAATACAGACCGACCCCGAGGGCAAGCCCGAGAAGATAGTTGTCGAGAGCAATCGCAAACGTGACGCCGACGCCGAGTGCAAGCGGAAAGGCATAGCTGCCCGTCGTCTGTTTGTTGGACATGGAGAACTCCTCCTTTGCCCAGTTTCTACGAGTGTCGCCTCAAAAAGTTTCAGGCTTTCTTCTTCGTTCCTTTAAAAGCGAAGAACATCGCGATGCCGATGCCGATACCGAGCCACCAATTGTCGAACAACAATCCGAAGATGACGATAAAGGCGACGGCGACCGGTAGTGCTAAATATCCACGTTGTTGTTTCATTTTATTCATCCTTTCCCTACGTCTTTCTTTGACTGTTCCCGGAAGCAGAATAATTCATTCGAAAAGTAACCGTTTTCATAAAAATGGCTCAACAGCAACGTTTGTCTAAAAAATGAACATTGTTATTTTCATGTGAAATAGTGATCAATCACATCTATCCACCCGTAAGAAAGCCTGTTATATTTTAATTGTGATAAACTTCACAATAAGAAATCATACATGGGTCATATTATAGGAGGAAGAAAAGATGATTACATTTTTTATTGCACTAGGATTATTATTGGTCGGGTACCTCGTCTACGGCCGTTACGTCGAGAAGACGTTCGGCATCAAGGAGGAACGGACGACACCCGCCTATGCGTCTCAGGACGGTGTCGACTATGTACCGATGGGGAAAAAACGTAACTCGATGATCCAACTGTTGAACATCGCCGGTGTCGGTCCGATCTTCGGTCCAATCATGGGAGCACTCTACGGTCCGGTCGCATTCCTATGGATCGTCTTCGGGTCAATCTTTGCCGGGGCAGTGCACGACTACTTGACCGGGATGATCTCGCTCCGTAACAACGGCGCACACTTGCCGCAGCTCGCCGAGAAGTTCCTCGGTCGCTCGCTCCGCCACGTCGTCAACGGGTTCGCCCTGTTACTGCTACTGCTTGTCGGGACGGTGTTCGTCACGTCACCGGCCAACATGATCAACAACTTGTTCGACGGTAATGCGTCGACGCTCGCCTGGGTGCTCCTCGCCATCTTCGGCTACTACATTTTGGCGACGCTCTTACCTGTCGATAAGATTATCGGCCGCATCTATCCGTTCTTCGGGGCGCTCCTCATGATCAGCGCCGTCGGGATCGGGGTCAGCCTGTTCGTCCAAGGCTATCAAATCCCAGAGATGACATTGACGAACATGCACCCGGACGGCTTGCCGATCTGGCCCCTCTTGTTCTTCACGATCTCGTGCGGCGCACTCTCAGGATTCCACGCGACGCAGTCGCCAATCATCTCGCGGACGACGATGAAAGAGAGCAATGGTCGCAGCATCTTCTACGGCATGATGATCGTCGAGGCCGTCATCGCCATGATCTGGGCAGCGGCCGCGATGGCCATCTTCGAGCCGGGTGAACTGCTCGCGATGATCAACGCCGGCACACCGGCGCTCGTCGTCCAAGAAGTGGCGACGCCCATGCTCGGCAGCATCGGCGGCACGCTCGCCATCCTCGGCGTCATCGTCTTGCCGATCACGTCAGGTGACACGGCGTTCCGTAGCGCCCGGATGATCATCGCCGACTACATGAAAGTCGCGCAGAAGAAGTTCATGTCGCGCCTTTGGATCGCACTCCCGTTGTTCGCCATCTCGTTCATCTTGACGAAAGTCGACTTCCGTCTCCTCTGGCAATATTTCAACTGGGCCAACCAGACGACGGCGGTCATCGCCTTGTTCGTCGGGGCAACGTACTTGTACATCAAAGGACGCAACTACTGGATCGCGCTCGTCCCGGGGACGTTCATGCTGTATGCGGTCTGGTTCTATATCTTGACGGCGCCGATCGGCTTCAAGATGGACGGAATCATTCCGTACGTCATCGCAACGGTCGGGACGGTGACGTTGTTCGGATTGTTTTTCAAGCACGCCAAAGCGATGCGCGCCCAAGATCTCGAGTGCGACGCACCGGTTCGAAAAGCCGCATAACAAACAGGGCCTGGCATACATTGCCAGGCCCCTTTGTTGATCAGTCATATAAGTAAATCGAGAACGTCGTCCCTTCTCCGTACACGGAGTCGGCGTGGATGCCCCAACCGTGCGCCTCGGCGATCCGTTTGCAGATGCGCAGGCCGAGCCCGGTCCCTTTAATCGGGCGGTGGGAGTCGGAGTCGACCCGGTAGTACTCGTCAAAGATGTACGGGATGGACTCAGGAGGGATACCGATGCCTGGGTCACGCACGGACAAGACGAGCGTCGTATCGTCCATCGAGCCCGTGATCCAGATCGTCCCGCCTCTCGGGGAATACTTGATGGCGTTGCCAATCAAATTATGAAGCAGCTGTAACAACTTCTCCTGGTCGGCCTTGACCGTCGCGTCGCATGTGGATAAGACGACCTGGTGATTGGGGGATGTCGCCTCATAATGGGCGACAATACCTTCAAGAACCGGTTTGAGTGCGAACGTCGACAGCGTCAGCAAGTCCGCGGAGTAGTTGACGCGTTGATAGTCGAGGAAGTTGTCGACGAGCCGTTCGAGCCGCTCCGCTTCTCGCTTCACGAGCGTCAGCATGCCGTGCGTCTTCTCGTTATCGGTATGTTGGTACATGAGCAGTTCGGTGTAGCCGCTGATGGCGGTGAGCGGGGAACGGAACTCATGCGACAGCTCGGCCAAAAATGAATCTTTCTGCTCCTCGAACCGGCGCGCTTCGGTCTCGTCGCGCCAGAGGATGAACACGCCGCGCGGGGTGTGGGTGAAGTTCAAGATGAGTTGCAGCGTCCGGTCGCCGAGTTGGAAGTAGTGGGGTTCCATACTCGGACAGCAGCCGAAGCGATTGTCGAGCAATTCTTCCCAAAAAGACGTCACGGCAACCGGGTCGGCCTCGTTCCGTTCGAACATGTCATGGAAGAAGCGGCTCAAGGTCTCGAAATCGGTGAAGCGCCGCGTCGTCAGCGACGGACAGAAAGCACGGAGCGGTTGGTTCGTATACAGGTGGTTGCGGGTAAAATCGATATAACAGACGGCATCCTGCACTTCCTCGATGAGCGAAGCGATGGGAAAGTGCGGCAAGCGTCGTGTTGAATAGTTCGGGATGGCTCGTTTTGGACGTGTTCGGCCGTGCCTTGCGGATGAACGATAAAATCGGTTTCGGTCCATGCGTCGGCCTCCTCTCTACGATGTCGATTGATTTGTCTCTATTATACGACATTGTGCAGTATTTCCCTATATAGTCCATGGACCTACCTAAAAATGAGAGGAAATTGGGACGGTCGGCACAAATTGTTCAAACACAGATAAGTGAACGTATAAGACAATGGAAAGAGGAGGGATTATTATGAAGCAAGCGATTTTAGTGACTGGTGCGACCGGGAACGTCGGACAATACGTCGTGAAGTATTTAGAAGAACCGGGAGAAGCAGTCGTCGTTGCCGGGAGTAAGTTAGACGAGCTACAGCGGCGCTTCCCGACGGCGGCACGACACGTCGAACTCGATTTTGAAAACCCGGACACGTACGAAGCGGCGCTCGACGGGGTCGATCGCGTCTTTTTGATGCGTCCGCCACAGATCGGGGATGCGGACGTGTTCGTTCCGTTCATTGAGGCGATGGCCGAACGTTCGATTCGACTCGTCGCTTTTCTTTCACTCATGGGCGTCGAGACGAATCCGTTCCCGCCCCACTATAAGATCGAGAAGTATATCGAGCAGTCAGGTGTTCCATCCGTTCATATCCGGCCGGGTTTCTTCATGCAGAACGTGACCGGCGTCCACGCCGAGGAGATCCGTCAAGACGACGAGATCTTCATCCCGGCCGGTAACAGTCAAGTCAGCTTCATCGACGCCGAGGATATCGGCAAGGCGATCGCGTACGTCTTGGCCGACCCGGACTCACATCGCAATACGGCCTATACGCTCACCGGACCCGAGGCGCTCGATTATGTCGACATCGCCAACCAATTGACGATTCTGACCGGGCGGCGCATCACGTACGCCAAGCCGGGCATGCTGCGCTATCGCTCACACTATATTCAGGAACGTGGTCTGGATCCAGCGTATGTGAATGTGACGATGGCGCTCTACCTCATGACACGGCTCGGGACGGCGAAGGCGGTGACGGACGACTTTGAACGGTTGACCGGGGAGAAGCCCCGTTCGTTTGCTGCGTTCGCACGTGATCACGTAGATACGTTCCGGCGCTAAAAAAATACACCTTCATCCTTTAGCGGATGAAGGTGTATTTTTTAGAACAACGTATACGGGTTGACGCTGTTGGCGGCTGTCGAGCCGCTATAGACGTACTTGTTTTTATGGATCTCGAAGTGGAGGTGGCTCCCGAACGAGTTGCCTGTATTCCCGATCGTCCCGATGTTCGCGCCTTTTGAGATCGATTGGCCTTTGACGACGTTCAACCGATCCATGTGGGCATAGACGCTCGTATATGCTTGGCCGTTGATCGTGTGCGAGATCATGACGTGGTTCCCGTAGGCGCCATAGTTTCGGGCGACGATGACTTGACCGGAAGCGGCCGCTTGGATCGGTGTCCCTTTGGCGGCCGCGATGTCGATGCCGTTATGGAACGTGTAACCGTACTTTCCGCTCGCCGGGCCATACCCTTGCGACAATCTGCCTTGCGCCGGCATGATGAATTTAGCTGCCGTGGCCGTTTGTAACGCCGTACCGCTATATTTTTTGACATATGTACTCGCTACATATTTCGTGCTGCCGTTGTAATTGATTTTCGTCCATGAGCCGGTCGCCCCTAGATACGTGAACGATTGACCGAGCTTGGCGCTGCCGACCTTTTTGTAGGCGGTCGATGGACCCGTCCGCACGTTCAAGCTGTTCGTTGTGATTTTGACTTTATAAGAAGTGGCTGCTTCTACCGGTGTTGACGTTTGAAGCGTCAAACCGGAAACGAGAAGTGCGCCGAGAGTAATTGTCATTAATTGTTTTTTCATTTTTTGGTAAATCCTTTCGGTCAGTTAACAGGGCGACGGAACGATGTTTTTCTTAACCTTCTTTAGGAATTTTACCATCAAAAAATATAAACAAATATGTCATTTATATTTCAAAAAAATATATTGACATTTTACTATTAAATATAGGGTATATCATCTAATTGAAGCGATTGATCGAAGAGTTGGAGCGGGAAGAGGAAGACGCAAAAGCAAAACAAGAGGAATCGACAATGAAAGCGGCCGAATAACAAGGCCGCTTTTGTCATGTCTCGGTATGAAGTTGTGCTTCAATCAACTCGACGGCGATTGTCAGCGCTTGAATGCGCCGTTTCGCTAGTGTCAGTTGGGACTTATAGCGCTCAGGCTCATCTTTTGCCTCGAGCGTCTTTATCGTCACGTTCAGCTTGTAGAGAATCGAGTCGATTTGTCGTTTCGCTTCTGTTAGTTCTATGGCTGAATAATCCATGTTGCCTCCTAAGTAAGTGTTTTTCTCCAGTATACATATGAAAAACCGAGGCGGGCGCCTCGGTTTAGCGTATTTGCGGTATATATTTTCTGGTACGGCGGTTTGACGAGCGCGGTGCGACGAGGAAGAACAATCCTAACATCACCCCAACTCCAAGTCCCCATAGACTGTTGAACAAAAACATCAACACGATCCCGAAGACGAGTCCAATACTCACATCACCCATACGGTCAAACATTTACAACCACCTTTTCTTTGTTTGCTAGACCAATAATTTACCCGGATTTTAGACGAGATACACCTAACGACGAGATCTAGCTAGCATGTGTTTCTTTATGATACGTTTTTCTGCGAATTTGGTTTCGTTTTGTAAAAACTATAGACGACACTGATCAAGATGACGAGTACGATCGCACCGAGCGACATCCAGATCGGCATCTTGTAGACGTCACCGAAAATCATCTTCGTCCCGATGAAGACGAGCATGAAGCTGAGCCCATGCTTCAAATAGTAGAAGCGATCGATCAAGTTGGCGAGGACGAAGTAGAGGCTACGCAATCCAAGGATCGCCATAATGTTCGCGTAGAAGATGATATACGGGTCACGCGAGTAGGCGAAGCTTGCTGCGACCGAGTCGACGGCGAAGACGATGTCCGACAACTCGATAAAGATCAAAGCGATGAAGAGCGGTGTGAAGAATAACTTGCCGTTGATCCGCTTCGTGAATTTCCCGGACGACATGTCTTGCGTGAGCGGCAAGTGGTTTTTCAACCAGTTGATCGTCTTGTTGTCCTCGAGCGACTCATCCTTGCCGATATTTTTGAACATCATCCAGCCCGTATAGACGAGGAAAGCGCCGAACACGTAATAGACCCAACCGAAGTTCTCGAGAAGCGACACACCGGCGACGATGAAGATGGCCCGGAAGAGAATCGCACCGAGGATGCCCCAGAACAACACTTTATGCTGATACTTGAGCGGGATCGCGAAATAGGCGAAGACGAGCGAGAAGACGAACACGTTATCGATGGCGAGTGCCTTTTCGATGAAGTAGACGCTCGCATATTCGGTTGCGACCGTGCTGCCTTGCGAGTAGAACAACCAACCACCAAACGCAATGGCGATCCCGATCCAAACGAACGTCCATGTCCATGCCTCACGGAGCGAGACTTCGTGTGCCTTGCGGTGGAACACCCCGAGGTCAAGCGCGAGCATGAAGATGACGAGTGCCAAAAAGGCGATGAGTAGGGTCAACAATAATTCCTCCTTATAGGTTCATTTGAACTTTATATTATTATTATAAGTTCATATGAACTCAAAGTAAAGAGGATTCGTATTTCGCATTAAAACAAAGCGAGGAGAAATCAAACCTGTTGGGGC
The DNA here is from genome assembly GCF_004336795.1 of Exiguobacterium sp. SH4S7. NCBI lineage: Bacteria > Bacillati > Bacillota > Bacilli > Caryophanales > Exiguobacterium > Exiguobacterium sp. SH4S7. The sequence goes on along the minus strand of NZ_SJUT01000003.1, from coordinate 108,658 downwards.
TATGGGAAGGGCTGGAAAATGGCACAGTCACATAAAAAAAGGCTTCTTAGCTGTTTTGCTAGGAAGCCCTTCGTCTTATTTTTTGCGTTTTTGAAATTGGTTGAAGACGCCTTTGACTTTATCCGTCAAGGAGTCGGAATGTCCTTCACCGCTTCGTTGGTTGGTCGTTTTATCATCGTTCATTTTCCCGGTGACTTCTTTCGCCTTAGCCGCAACTTGATCGATGATGTGGTCATACTTACCGTTTTGTTTATTTTCAGACATACGTCTAATTCCTCCTCGTTTCGAATCTTTATAAGTAATATAACCGAATTTGCACTAATCTAAACTTTTGAGGTCGTTAGAACTTATTTTTATGAAGGAGATCTCAATGATAGCGAGACTGACAAAGACAGGGAAGCCTCAGTGGTTTCCCTGTCTTTGTGTTGCCACGTCTTGGACGACGTCGGCGAGTGTCACGTGCTTCAACACAGATTCCATCGCCGCTTGGGCGTTGATGAAGATTGGTTCGATTGTCGCTTGGATATTTTGGCCGACGGGACATGCCGGATTCGGGTTGTCATGGATACTGAACAATTCATTCTCCTCGACGACGCTGACGGCGCGATAGACGTCATACAGCGAGATATCGGTCAAGTCTTTAGCGAGCTTCGCACCAGCTACGCCGGGTTTGACCTCGATTAATCCGGCTTTTTTTAGCATCGCCATGATTTTACGGATGAGGGCGGGATTCGTATTGACGCTTCCGGCCAAAAAGTCAGACGAGGTGACCCCGTCTTGATTGAACTCGATCAACGTCAGGATATGAATGCCGACCGCGAAACGGCTACTGATGGTCATAAGCCACCACCTTTCTGAACAATCATGTAAGCAGATTGGTTACATCCTTAGTATAACAGGGAACAAACAATTGACAAACGTATCAGCTGTAACTATTATGATTACATGTAACTGATTTAATTACAGGCTGAAAAGGAGGAAATGAATCATGAAATACTTAGTCACAGGTGCGACGGGGAAACTCGGATCAAAAATCGTCGAGGTGTTGCTCGAGTCGATACCGGCGAGCGAACTCGCAATCAGCGTTCGTAATCCGGAGAAAGCGGGAGCGCTGAAAGCAAAAGGAGTCGACGTTCGTCACGGCGACTTCGACAAGCCGGAAACGCTTGATGCGGCGTTTAAAGGTGTCGAGCGGTTGCTGATCATCTCGGCGGACGGGGACAACGACACGCGCATCCGTCAACATGCGAACGCGGTCGAAGCAGCGAAGCGGGCCGGGGTCAAGTTCATCGCCTATACGAGCCTCGCCGATGCGACAGAAAGTCAAAATCTCATGGCACCGCCGCACGTCGAGACGGAAGGGGCGATCGAACGAACCGGGATCCCGCATGCGTTCCTGCGCAACAACTGGTACTTAGAGAACGAGCTCGGTGGTATTCAAGGCGCGCTCGCCGGTGCCCCTTGGGTGACAGCGGCCCGTGACGGGAAAGTCGGTTGGGCGCTGCAACAAGACTACGCCGAAGCGATTGCGAACGTCCTCATGGCAGATGATTTCGAACAAGATATCTTCGAACTATCGGGTCCGCTCCACACACAAGCTGAACTCGTCGAAGCGCTCAGTGACGTACTCGGCCGTGAGGTCAAACTCCAAGAAGTTAGTGCTGAGGCGTACGCCGACGTCATGCGCGGTGCCGGTGTGCCGGAAGGGGCGATTCCGATTGTTGTCGGCATTCAAGACAGTATCCGCAACGGCTCGCTCGAAGTCGAATCAAATGACTTTGAGTTGGTGCTCGGTCGTCCGGTGACACCGCTCAAAGAGGCGCTTCAAAAATTCGTCACCGCGTTAGCATAACAACTACAGGACGGGATGCTTCGTCTTTCTGACCAGATTACAAATGACAACGTCACGTTCTCGATTTCGAAAACGTGACGTTTTTTGATGAATGCTAGTGATGGATCCTCACATATTTGCCCCTACGTCCGACATAGCATGTATACTAACAATTAATGGATAATCGAAAGCGTACATATGCAAGAACCGGTAAATATCATCTCGTTCATAGGGGGAGGGATTGTATGAAAAACATGATGTTTTCAATGGGAGTTGTCCTTGGATTGCTCTTACTTTTCGGATTAAGATATGAATTCAATGTGATTGGGGATATGGGCTTCAAAGTTACAGCCATCCTCATGTTTGTGACGATGCTCATCATTCGATCGGCTGCAAACATCTCTTTCTTCAGCCGTTAACTAAAAAACAGACCGCGAATCCAACATTCGCGGTCTGTTTTTTAGTTGGCCCGGGTTTCGAGTTGTCCGGTCACGTCTTCTAACGTGCTCGCGGTCGAAGCGAGGCGGTCCGACATCTGGCTCAGTTCTTTCTGGACGGCGACTTGTTCTTCGGTCGCGGCGGCGACGTGCTGAATCTGTTGTTGCAGTTCGCTCGCCGCTCGTTTTGTCGTCGCAAGGCGCGTCTCGAGCGTCTCCATTTGGGACGTCACGCGCTGACGCGTCTCTTGAATCGAACTGATTTGGCCATCGATCTCGGAGACGTCCTCGGTCAAGCGATGGAAGACGGCGGTCACATCGGCCGAGACGGTTTGACAGTTCTCGGTCGCGCGTTTGAACAACTGCGCCGAATCCCGGACGACGGTCGTGTCACTCATCAGTCCACCGAGGACGCGTGTCATCTCGGCCGCATAATCTCGGGACTGGACGGCGAGTTTCCCGACCTCAGAGGCGACGACGGCAAAACCGCGACCGGCGTCACCGGCCCGGGCTGCTTCGATCGAAGCGTTCAAGGCGAGCATGTTCGTCTGCTCGCTGATTGTCTCGACGTGTTGCAGGATGGCTTGAATCTCGGTCGACCGGTTCGACATCGTCGTGACGACACGTTCAAGCCGATCCGACTCACTGATAATCTCGTCGACTCTTGCCTCCATCCGTCGCATATCACCGTTCCCGGCAATGGCATCGGCCGCAATCCGTGACGAGGCGGCGGCCGTTTGGGCCATCCGTTCTTGGATGAGGGCGGTCAGGGAACGAATCGATTGAATCTCATCGGCACCATGATTCATCGATGTCTCTTGCTCGGTCGCATGGGCGACAATCGGATCGACCGTGACGGCGATCTGTTCCCCGGATTCGAGCGATTGATTGGCCACCGTCTCAAGTTCGGTCGCATGGTTTTTGAGTATCATGACGAGTTGGCTCGCGTCGGTGACGGCTTGTTTCAACAAGCGTTTTGTCTCGTTTTCCTGCTCCTTGACGCGTGATGACTCGAGGTTACGGAAATGGATCTGTGCGATTAGCACGGCACTGAGCAGGACGAGATAGACCGCATGGACGAGAAGCAGGCTGAACGGATAATCGGCCGTCCCGCAAATGATCTCAGGAACCAGGAAGTAGCCGGCCAAGTGTTGCACGGCGAAGATGACGGTGCTGTAGATGATCAAATCGATGCGGCGTATGAACGACAAAATCGCCAGCACGACGAAAATCGAGAAGTGGTACTCGACGAGCCCTTGTCCCCCAGCGACGGTCGAGATACTCGCGAACGTGAGCGTGAGCATCATCAATTGAGGAAAGGTGTGGGGCTTCACGCGATGGCTGACGACCATGGCAATCAACAGAACAATCGGGACAGCGAACAACACCCACGTCGCAATCGGATATACATAGTCGACAGAACCGTTCCGCAATACGATGTACGTATAGGCAAAATCAGTGAACCGGTGGAGCAGATGGACGATGACCGAAGTGAGGACGATAGCGGACGTGATGATGAGCATCAATTGATTTCGTTTTTGGACATTCATGTAGGTTCCTCGCATTCTGTATGTGTTTCTTTTGCGCTAATGTATTATCGGTCGGCCGTCCCGTTTTTATACTCAAATTGCAGACTCAACAGAAATACAGGCAGAAAAGACGGAGAAAGCACATTCATCGCTTTAAAAATGCTAAAAAAGGTCAACATTTTAAGGAAATAACTTCACAATCTCCCCTCACCTACGATAAAACAAATAGGGGGTATGACCATGAAGAATTTGAATATGTCAAAAAAGTTAGCGGTGTTGATTACCGTGTTTATCGCCACTCTTGTGATTGTGGCAGCACTCAGCCACGTCCTCATGGGACGTATGGCTGACGCGGGCGAAGAAATTTATGAGGAACGGCTGTTGCCGATTCGCTATTTAGGACAAATCCGGACGGACAACCGGGCGCTTGATGGTCATCTGCTAGAACTCATGTTGGTCACAGAGGGCGCTCGAAACGAGGAACTTCAAGGCAACATTACTGAGAGACGCGACAGCATCATCAATAATTTAGAATCGTTCGAGACGTCATTCCAGTCCAATGACCCAGAACTCGTAACCGCTATGGAACGTTTGAAAGAGGAGTCGGCAGCTTACCTAGAAGGTGTGGACGCGGTGACGCAACCAGCACTGCGTAATGAGAAGACGGCCGCTTACCGTGTCTATACGGATGAATTGAGACCGGTCCGACAAAAATTAGTCGAAACCGCGACGTTCGTCATGGACGGGATCAATCAAGAAGCAGAGACGGCGAGTGCGACGATGCAAGCAGACCGCGAACGATCCGTCCTCACCTTTTGGGCACTCGTCGCAATCGGCGGAGCGTTATCGATTGCGCTCGGCATCTACATCACACGACTAATCGTCCGTCCGATTCGTGAATTGAACAGACTGATGAGCCGGGCCGGTGCCGGTGATTTGACGGTTGAGAGCACATACGTGTCACGGGATGAGTTGGGTTCCCTCTCGACTTCGTTCAATGAGATGAAAGATAGTCTCCGGGAGTTGATCGGGAATGTCACATCGACCGCCGGACGCGTCGCGACGTCGTCCGATGATTTGAAATCGAACGTCGAAGAGACGACGAAAGCGACTGAGATGGTCGCCGTCACGATGGAAGAGATCGCGTCAGGCTCGCTCCGTCAATTGACGCGGGTGAAAGAATCGAACGGCACACTGACGGAACTGACAAACGGAATCCATCATGTCTCGGACAGTGCCCAACAGATGACGGAGCTCTCGGAAGGAGCGCTCCGGAAAGTCGGTACCGGGAATGACTTGATCGAGACGCTCGAGACACAGCTCGAGGAGATGAATGAGAAAGTCAAAACACTCCAACACGTCATCGGTCAACTCGATGTCCGCTCTCAAGAAATCGGGACGATCACCGGAACGATTTCAGGTATCGCCGAGCAGACGAACTTGCTGGCGTTGAATGCAGCCATCGAAGCGGCCCGGGCTGGTGATCATGGACGCGGGTTCGCCGTCGTCGCCTCCGAAGTGAAAAAACTCGCCGAAGAGTCGGCCGTCGCAACGAAGTTGATCGCCTCGCTGATTACGGACACACAGACGGAGACGAAACAAGCCGTCAAGACGATGCATGTCGTCGAGGATGATATGGCGCATAGCGTGACGAACGTCCAACAGGCAGGGACGGCGTTCGATGAGATTAAGCTTGCGATTGAAGAAGTGAGCCGGAAAGTCGAGGAAGTGTCTGGTGCTGTCGAAGAGATGGCGGCAGGTGCGACCGAAGTGTTGACATCGGTGCATGAGATTCAAGGCATCACCGAGACGACGGCGACCGAGACCGAGAACACATCGGCGGCAACGGAAGAACAGATGGCATCAATGGAAGAAATCACGGCGTCGGCGCAAGAACTGTCGAATATGGCAGACGAGATGCGTGAGATGACGAGACGATTCAACGTCTAAAGCAAACGGATGAGGCAGCCGCCTCATCCGTTTGTTTGTTTATTCTGACGTTAGCCCGAGCCACTTCTTGACCGGATTCCGGAAATAGTAGGTGACGCCCAGTAAACTGACGAAGACGAGGGCGGCGATGAAGATCGTCGTCACGCTCCCTGAAGCGAGGCTAGCACCTAAAAAACTGTAGGCGAGTGTCCCGGGGATCATCCCGAGCACGGTTGCGAGCAGGAACGACTTGAACCGCACTTTCGCGATGCCGCCGGCGTAACTGAGTAGATCGAAACTGACGAGCGGAATCAGGCGCAGCACGAATACGTATAAAAAGCCGCGCTCCTCCATCTGGGCGAACAGTTTCTCCGACCACGGATACTTCTCGACTTTGAGCACCGAACGCCCGAACAGCCGAGCCATGACGTAGCCGGTCACCGCCGCTGCGGTCGCACCGAACAGGATATAGAGGACGCCGGGCCAGACACCGAATGCGAGACCGGCGCCGAGCGACAAGACGGACGTCGGCAAGAACACGAGCGGGCCGATCGCATAGATCAAGAAGAAGACGAGCGGTCCCCACCAGCCGAACGACAAGACGATGTCCCGGACGTCGGACGGGCGAAGCTCGTAATGGAAATGGGTGATATAGAAAATTGTCCCGAACAGGACGAGCATCAAACTGATTTTGAGCGGGCGTGGCACGAGGAATCATTCCTTTCGAATCAATCATTCTTTTGTCCATCGTATCCTACTTTTCCTTCGAATGAAGGTGAACTAGCTTGTAAACTTGTGCCTGATGTGCTGAAGAACTGTCGAACAGAGTAAATGAGAAGTATCAGATGACGAAGAGATTTATCGTCTGACGCGGTAGAATTATGATGACAAGATAAAGAAATCAAGAAGTTAATCAATGAAAAAAACGTTGACAGCGCTTTCGACCGCATGCTATCTTTTAGTCGATGGAACGTAACTGTTTATTCAGGCGTAACCTAAGAGCTTGCACACGTTTTTCTGAGTGTACCGCTTTTGTAGGTTATGCCTTTTTGTGTGGACAAGCACCTAAAAGAGAGGGACCTAATATGAAAGTTGTGAAAGTTTTTAACAATAATGTCGTTTTAATTGAAAATGATAATAATGTTGAAGAAATAGTGACTGGAAGAGGCATTGGGTTCGGTATTCGAGAGGGAGACACCTTGAAGGATGTCAAAATCACACAAAAATTTGTACTAGAAGAACAGGCATCTGTGCATGAGCTGGAAGCACTTCTACAACGAATTGATGTGAAGGACATCGAATTGGCCGGCGATATTCTCCAACTTTATGAAACTGAAGTAGGGAATACGGTCAACAATATGGCTCTGCTTGGACTAGCCGATCACATTAACTTTGCGGTCGAACGTGCGCGAAAAGGGATGAACTTCCGTTCCGCGTTAGAGTGGGAAATTAAGCAGCTGTATGCGAAAGAGTACTCGGTCGCTCTGAGAGCGGTGGGGCTGATGCAACAGAGAACGGGTATCGAGATTCCCGAACAGGAAGCTGCCTTCATCACTCTTCATTTTGTGAACGCCATCGGGACCCACAATCGTATGGAAGAGACGATTTTTATTACGAAAGTGATTCAAAGCATCTCTAATATCATCAAGTATCACTATGGTTTTGAGTTCAACGAGAAGTCGTTCTACTTCACCCGATTTATCACGCACGTCCGTTATTTCGTCAAGCGACAACTAGACAATGAAGTGGCTTCCGAAGAGACTTCAAGTCTTCTGAACGTAGTGAAGCTACAGTACGAAGACGATTATAACTGCGCAGTTAAGATTAAGGAGTTTTTAGAAAAACAACACGGTTGGAATATTTCGAATGAAGAAGTCGTGTACCTTACGTTGCATTTGCATAAACTATCATCTGATAAATAGGGGCGCAACTGTTCAGGCGGGCGTAACCTAAAGAATTGATCAATGACGGGCTTACAAGCTGTCATTATTGATTTTTTGGGTTACGCCTTTTCATTTTGACTAAGAGAGGAAGAAAAAGATGAAATATGAAACGGAAAGTAAGCAAATCATCGAATTAATCGGAGGTAAGAAGAACATCACGAATTTGGTCCATTGTGCGACCCGACTTCGATTCAGTTTGAAGGATTCAACAAAAGCAGATAAAGCATCGTTAGAAAAACTGCCGTACATTTTGTCCGTGGTCGATAGTGGTGGACAGTATCAAGTTGTCATCGGTAACGCCGTATCCGATTACTACACCACAATCAAACAATTGGCTGGAATCGGCGAAGCGTCAAGTGAACCGACAAAAGGGAAATGGACGCTCAATTCCGTCTTCGAGGTGATTTCTGGTGCGTTCTCACCATTGATTCCTGCCATGGCTGGATCTGGGATGATCAAAGCGCTTCTTACTGTACTCGTTCAATTGAATTTGTTGGCAGAAGGCAGTTCAACTTACGCGGTTTTGAGCGCAGCGAGTAATGCAGTGTTTTACTTCCTACCGATTTTTCTAGGGATGACGTTAGCGACGAAACTTGGAGGAAACATGTATGTGGGTGGTGCCATCGGGGCGGCCTTACTAGAACCTTCTTTTACAGGCTTAATTGAGGTGGGGCGTACCGACTTTTTGGGACTGCCATTAGAAGCGGTCAGCTATGCGACAACGATTTTCCCGATTTTTATTGCGATGGCGATTTATGCCCAAGTGGATCGTTTCTTGAAGAAATTCATCTATCGTGACATTCAGTTATTTGCGGTGCCAATGATTGCTTTGATGATCATGGTACCGTTGACGGCGATTTTGTTTGGACCGATTGGGACAGACGTTGCGAACGCGTTAGCATCTGGTGTCAACTGGTTGATTGACAGTAGTAAGCTCATTTCTGGCTTTGTCCTTGGGGGTGGGATGACGTTCATGGTGATGTTTGGACTCCATTGGGGATTTTCTCCGCTTACGTTGGAGAACTTGAGCAAATACGGTGGAGACCCGATCGAAGGGATGGCAGTGGCAGCGGTGTTCGCGCAGGTCGGGATCGCCATCGGATTTTATCTTCGGGCGAAGAAACATTCAAAAATGCGTGCGTTGGCAGGTCCGACCGTCATGACGGGATTGCTCGCTGGGATTACCGAGCCGATTGTCTACGGGATTATTTTACGGTATAAACGGTTGTTACCGATTGTAGCGATTGCAGGTGGAATCGGAGGCGCGATTTGTGGAGTTTCAGATGTGACATTAAACGCTTACGTGTTCCATAACATCTTCTCGATGCCGGCATATACGCCGACGCTCGGGTATTTGGCGGGTGTCTCTACGTCGCTTGTGACTGGAGCTGTACTAGCGTATTACTTCGGCGTAAAACAGGACGAAATGACCGATTTTTATTCGGAAAACCAAGAGAACAATAGTCAAGAAAGCCAACTACAAGGCGTGACGATGGTTCATTCGCCTGTAGTCGGCGCTGTGATTCCGCTCGATCAAGTGGAAGATGCGGTCTTTTCAAGCGGGGTGGCGGGAAAAGGCGTGGCGGTCGTTCCTGATGAAGGACGAGTCGTCTCCCCATTCGATGGAACGGTCATCGTCGCGTTCCCTTCTAAGCATGCGATCGGTCTCAAATCCGATACGGGAGCGGAATGTTTAATCCATGTTGGAATCGATACCGTGAATCTGGAAGGTAAATTCTTTGAAGCGCATGTCGTGGCAGGCGAACAGGTCAAGCAAGGACAGACGATTTTGACGTTCGATAAAGATCAAATCTTGGCTGCAGGTTATAAATTGACGACCCCTGTGATCATCACGAACGGAGACAGTATGAACCGATTGGACTATGTGCAGACGACTGGAGAAATCACGACAGACACGGTCTTATTCTCTGTGTCGAAATAAGAGGAGGAATTCAAAAGATGAAAACAGATTTCCTATGGGGTGGCGCAATCGCCGCGCACCAAGTTGAAGGAGCATGGCAGACAGATGGGAAAGGCATAAGCATTGCGGATGTAATGACAGCGGGGACGAAAAATCAAGCCCGAAAGATCACGGACGGCGTCCTCCCTGGAGAATATTACCCAAACCACGAAGGCATTGATTTTCATGGTCGGTATAAAGAAGACGTGAAGATGTTTGCCGAGATGGGTTTTAAATGCCTGCGTACGAGCATCGCCTGGACACGAATTTTCCCGAACGGAGATGAGGCTGAACCTAATGAGGCTGGACTACAGTTTTACGACGACTTGTTCGACGAGCTATTGCGTCATGATATCGAGCCTGTGATCACGCTCGCACATTTTGAAATGCCTTACCATCTAGTCAAACAGTATGGGGGCTGGCGAAATCGTAAGATGATCGACTTCTTCACGACATTCGCGGTCACCGTCATGAAGCGCTATAAAGACAAAGTGAAATATTGGTTGACATTCAATGAAATCAACAATCAACGAATCTTAGACAATCCGCTCTACTCTTGGACGAACTCCGGTATCTTATACGCGGAGGATGATGACAAGCTCGAGACGATGTATCAGGCCGCCCATTACCAATTCGTGGCGAGTGCTTCAATCGTCATAGAAGGCAAGAAAATTAATCCGGATTTTCAAATCGGATGCGTGTTAGCAGCGACGCCGAATTACCCTCTGACAAGTGATCCGGAAGATATTTTGTTGGCGCAAAGAGAAGATGATCAGCAACTCTTTTTCACCGATGTCCACGTGAGAGGGCATTATCCGAAACGTTTCATCAAAGAATGGGAAAGACGAGGATATCATTTCGATATGACGGAAGCGGATGTGGACATCTTAAAAGCAGGAACGGTCGATTATATCGGCATCACTTATTATTTAAGTAATACGGTATCCGTGCGGCCAGAAGCGGAGCGATTGAACGATGAACTGCTTGGCAATGAAACGATTGTAGCGAATCCGTATGTGGAATCCACGGAGTGGGGCTGGTCGATCGATCCGATTGGGTTACGCTACTATTTGAATTTGTTGAACAACCGTTACGAGTTGCCAATCTTCATCGTGGAAAATGGCTTCGGGTATGCAGATCGATTTGAAGATGGACGAGTCCATGACCAAGAACGCATCGAATACCTCAACCAACACATCACGCAGATGAAGTTAGCAGTTGAAGTGGATGGCGTCGACGTGATCGGCTATACCGTATGGGGATGCATCGATCCGATTTCATTCACGACAGGGGAGATGAAAAAACGCTACGGATTCATTTATGTGGACCGTGATAATGACGGGAAGGGGACGCTCAACCGCTATCGAAAAGATTCGTTCGAGTGGTATCGTCACGTCGTTCGAACGAACGGGAAGAGTCTTCGTTAAAGATAGATGAGATATCAAACAAATGGGATATTTCTATTGCGATATACGCGTCGTATAAAACCCGCACTGGTTCGCCGAGGGCACTGAAAAACTTCAAATGATTTTGAGCAAAGGAGCGTCATCTCGGATGAGATGGCGCTCCTCTGTTTTCATCTTCATCGATTTTGTTAACTGAACAATAATAAAACTAAAAACGTTTAACTTGTTTTAATTTAATATAAAAGACAAAAAACACTTTTTTTGTTTACTAAACATTATTTATTTTATGGACTGAATACGTTAGAATCAGAGTGTGGTGAAACTGATGAGGAGGGAATGGCTATGAAAGACATGATGAAACTGTCTGAAGCATTTACAAACATTTTTCACGAGGACTTCGAGCGGATATTTTTTGCCCCTGGCAGAATCAATTTGATTGGAGAGCATATCGACTACAATGGAGGGCACGTCTTTCCGGCGGCATTGACGTTCGGGACATACGCATTGGTACGACGTCGGGCGGATCGACAATGCCGTTTTTACTCGATGAATTTTCCGGAAGCTGGAGTGGTCACTGTCCCGTTAGAGGAGCTTGATTACCAAGACGCGCACGGATGGGTGAATTATCCGAAAGCGATGCTCCGTTACATGCTTGACGGACGTGAACCGGCGTTCGGATTGGACTTGCTGTACTTTGGTGATATCCCTAACGGTGCGGGCTTGTCTTCGTCGGCTTCGATTGAATTGGTGACGGCGGTCGCTCTGAATGCGGTGTTTGATTTGAACTTTGACCAACTCGACCTCGTCAAATTCGGACAACGCGCCGAGAATGAATACATCGGGGTCAACAGCGGGATTATGGACCAATATGCGGTCGGGATGGGCAAGAAGAATCAAGCGATGTTACTCGATTGCGATACGCTTGAATGTACGTATGCGCCGTTTGAGTTCGAAGATGTGAAAATTGTCATCATGAATACGAATAAGCGGCGTGAACTGGCCGACTCCAAATACAACGAGCGGCGACAAGAGTGTGACACGGCACTAGAAGTTCTCAATCAAGAATTGAATATCCGTGCGCTCTGTGATTTGGACAGTGACACACTAGCAGAAAGACAAAATCGATTTGAAGATGAGACCATCTATCGCCGAGCAAGACACGTCGTCAGTGAAAATGAGCGCACACGTGAGGCGCTTCGCGTACTTCAGGCTGGTGATGTCCATCGCTTCGGAGAACTGATGGATGCCTCTCATCGCTCGTTGGACAAGGATTATGATGTGACCGGTGTCGAGCTGAACACATTGGTCGAGGCGGCGTGGAGACATGGAGCGATTGGGGCACGCATGACGGGAGCCGGTTTTGGGGGTTGTGCCATCGCTTTGGTTCGAGAAGATGAGATTGTCCGTTTCATCCGCGAAGTCACTGCAGACTATGAACGTCAAATCGGATATGAGCCGACTTGCTACGTTGCTTCTATCGGAGAAGGAGCCCATGAAATCAAAAGAGGGGTCATCTCATGAGTATTCTCGTTGTAGGGGGTGCCGGTTATATCGGCTCTCATGCAGTCTATCAACTGATTGATCGAGGTGAAGAAGTCGTCGTTGTGGATAATTTGTCGACAGGACATCGACAGGCATTGCATCCGAATGCGACGTTTTATGAGGGGGATATCCGAGATAAAGTCTTTTTAGACAACGTGTTCTCTCAAAGTCAGTTTGACCAAGTGATCCATTTTGCGGCAAATTCGCTCGTCGGCGAGTCGATGGAGAAACCGCTCGATTATTATGACAACAACGTCTATGGGACCCAGGTGTTGTTAGAGACGATGGTGAGACATAGTGTGCTTGAAATCGTCTTCTCCTCGACGGCAGCGACGTATGGCGATCAGGAAATCATGCCGATCACCGAGTCGGCCCTGACACATCCGACGTCGACGTATGGTGAAACGAAGCTCGCGATGGAGAAAATGATGGGTTGGATCGGCAATGCCCATGGACTACGGTATGTGGCGCTCCGCTATTTCAATGTGGCAGGGGCGAGATCGGGTGGGGAGATTGGTGAAGACCATCATCCCGAAACACATCTCATCCCGCTCATTTTAGAAGTGGCGAACGGGAAACGGAACCATATCTCCATCTACGGAACGGATTATCCGACAGAAGACGGGACGTGCATCCGTGACTATATCCATGTGGAAGACTTGGTAGATGCCCATGTACGCGCCCTCCACTATTTGCGGGACGGTCAAAAGAGTGACGTGTTCAATTTGGGTTCGAATGCGGGATTCTCTGTCCATGAGATGATTCAGGCGGCCCGTCAAGTGACGGGACACGCGATTCCTGCGCAGGCGACAAAACGTCGAGCGGGAGACCCGGCACGTCTCATTGCCTCTGCGGAAAAAGCGAAGCGAATACTGGGGTGGTCTCCTGAAAGAACCGATATCACCCGTATCATCGCAGATGCATGGGCATGGCATGCCGCCCATCCTGACGGGTATCGTGAGGTGGAACGATGAGTGCGCTTGTGAATGGACTTGTGACGGCAACACTAAAGAGTGGTCTCATCAAGGAGCGGGATGTCATCTACGTCAAGAACCGGTTGCTCGCGATGATGGGAGCGACACCGAGCGATGAGACGACGAACGGTCGAATCCCGGAACTCGTCGACCGATTAGTAGAAGAGGCAGTCCGAACCGGTTTGACTGAGGACAGTCAGTCACGGCGAGATCGATTTGCGGCCGACGTGATGGACCAATTCATGCCACGCCCCTCAGATGTGGAGCGGGCGTTTTACGATAACTACACGATAGATCCGGTCATGGCGACAGATTACTTTTACCGGCTGTCGACAGACTCGAATTATATTCAGACAGAACGTACGAATAAGAATATCTCTTATCAAGTAAATACAAAGTATGGAGCAGTCGACATCACCATCAACGTGTCGAAGCCAGAGAAAGATCCAAAAGAAATCGCGCAGCAGAAGAGCGTGAAGCAAGAGACGGTCCCGTACCCGAAGTGTCTCCTCTGTGTCGAGAACGAAGGGTACGAAGGGCGCTTGGACCATCCGGCTCGAGCCAATCATCGGCTTGTGCCGCTCGAGCTCGGGGGTGAGGAATGGTATATGCAATACTCGCCTTACGTCTATTACAACGAACACTGCATCTTATTGTCGGGTGAACATCGGGAGATGCGAATCGACCGTTCAGCATTCTTTCGTCTGCTCGACTTTGTAGAAAAATTTCCGCATTACTTCGCGGGTTCGAATGCCGATCTGCCAATCGTGGGCGGTTCGATCTTGTCGCACGACCACTATCAAGGAGGACGATATACGTTTGCGATGGCGGAGGCGCGTGAAATAGGCCAATTCGCTTTCGAGAAATTCCCGGACGTGAGCGGTCACACGTTGCTCTGGCCGTTGTCGGTCATTCGGTTGCGTAGCCAGAATCAGACCAGTCTGGTCGCATGCGCCGATCGAGTCTTGTCGATTTGGCGCAACTATTCGGACGAAGCGTGTCACATCTTGGCCCGTACGGATGCCCCACATAATACAATCACACCGATTGCGCGAAAAAAAGGTGCATTCTTCGAGTTGGACCTCGTTCTTCGCAACAACCGGACGACATCGGAACATCCACTCGGCCTCTTCCATCCCCATGCTGATGTTCATCATATTAAACGAGAAAACATCGGATTAATCGAGGTGATGGGACTTGCCGTGCTCCCAGCTAGGCTCCAGAACGAGATGGACGTGGTGAAGAGATTTATTGTAGGCGAAGTGGATGACGTACAAGATCTCCATCGAGAGTGGGCCTTCGCATTGAAACGGAGATACGACGGAAGGGAGAACGTCGAACGCTTCGTCGAAGTGGCCGTGGCCGAGAAGTTTGTAAAGGGACTCGAGGACTGTGGCGTCTTTAAATTGGACGACAATGGACAAGAAGGACTTCAGCGCTTTATCCAAGTAATTCAATCTCAGAAATCAAGGAAGGCGGACGGGTGAAAACTTGTCTGCTTTTTACTTTACGGTTGAAACAAAGTTTACTGTTTAGTAAAATAAAATCATATTTTACTTAGTAATGGAGGAATGATTACTTTGACAAGCATTCGTGAAGTGGCGAAGAAGGCGGGCGTTTCGATTGCGACTGTATCCCGCGTATTGAATTCGGATGAGAAATTATCCGTCAGTCAAGAAACACGTGATAAAGTACTGCAAACAGCGAAACAATTAAAATATAGCCCGCGAGAGAAGAAGACGCATAAGAATCGGATCGCCACCCTCGGTTTGGTCACGACGGTCAACGAGATTCAAGAGATTGATGATCCTTATTTCCGTGCGATTCGTCGTGGGATCGAGCAAGAGGCTGAGCGCCTGAAAGTGAATGTGAATCGGGTGATTCGCTTGTCTGATAAAAAGGCGGACTGGGAAGGGCTCAATCACCTCGGAGGGATTCTTGTGCTCGGGACAGTCGATCCAAAGACATTGGAATCCTTGTACCAAGAGAACCCGAATATCGTTGTCATTGACGACTCGCATACGGATTCACGATTCGATGCTGTTTACTCGGACTTCAAGACGGTGACGACGGCGAGTCTCGAGCATTTATATGAGCATGGTCATCGCAACATCGCCTTTATTGGCGGACGACGTGTTGTGATGAATCAGAACGGAGAAGTTGAATTCAATGACAATGAGGACCGTTATCAAGCTTATTTAGCATGGATGGAACAAAAAGGTCTAGGTCAATTCACTCATGGCTTGTTAGGAGAGTGGAGTACGTTAGAAGGACTGCGTTTAGGTGAACAGTTGGCCGAGCGAAGCGATACGACAGCGGTGTTGGTCGCGAGTGACCCGATGGCCGTCGGTGTGTATCGCGCCTTTCAAAAGCAAGGATACAACATCCCTGAGGACATCTCGATTTCTAGTTTCGATGATATTGAAATCGCTGAATTCTTGACGCCTTCGTTGACGACCGTGAAGGTGGAGACCGAAGAACTTGGGAAATTTGCCGTCAAACTGGCATTGGAACGGATCCGTGAAGAACGAGATATTCCCGTACGAGTCATGATTCCGGCCAAACTGATTAAGCGAGAAAGTATCCATTATAAAAATTGAATAAAAGCAATTGACAAAGTGTTTACTAAACGTTAAATTATAGATATGTTTAGTAAACGCTTTTATTTTAGTTTTAATGAAAGCGCAACCACTATTGGGAGGTTGAGCCATGACGTTAATTCAAGTTCATGAAACAGAGAGAGTATTTCACTTAACAAACGAATATTTTAGTTACGTATTACGTGTCGAAGAAGGCGACGTGTTAGCCCAGGAGTATTTTGGGCAGGCGATTGCCACATATAACGGAGGTCGGTATTATCCGCGTGTCGACCGTTCGTTCTCCCCAAACTTTCCAGAGGCGACAGATCGACTGTATTCCCTTGATACACTTCTTCAAGAGTATCCGGGCTACGGCACGGGCGACTATCGGACACCAGCTCAGTTAATTCGTCATGAAGACGGTTCGACTGTGACGGATTTCCGATATAAATCCTATGAGGTCATCAAAGGGAAACCGCGCCTCGCGGGGATGCCTTCTCCTTATGTCGAGCAAGAAGACGAGGCGTCGACGTTGATCATCACGCTGGAAGACCCGAAAGAACGATTGGTTGCCCGGCTCGTGTACACGATCTACCGTGATCGGTCGATTTTGACGCGGTCCGCCCAGATCCAAAACGTCGGGACGGAGACGCATTATATCCAAAAAGCGGCGAGCCTGTCGCTTGACCTTCCGCTACAGGAGCTAGATGTCATCACGTTGAACGGGACGTGGGGACGCGAGCGGATGATGGAGCGTGAACGAGTGAAGCGGGGCGTGAAAGTGTTCGATAGTAAACGAGGATCTAGTAGTCATCAGATGAACCCGTTTCTCGCACTCGTTTCACCTGAGACGACCGAATATACCGGAGAGGCGATCGGCTTCAGTCTTGTCTACAGCGGCAGTCACCAAATGATGCTCGAGCGCGATTCTTATGGACAGACGCGTGTCCAACTCGGAATCAACGAGTTCGGGTTTGAATGGCGCCTCGATCCTGATGAACAGTTTGAGACGCCGGAAGTCGTCATCGCCTATAGCGCGAACGGCACGATGGAGATGTCACAATCATTCCATTCGCTCTATCGAGAACGGCTAGCACGTGGGAAGCATCGCGATGCGGAGCGTCCGATTTTAATCAATAACTGGGAAGCAACTTACTTCGACTTCGATGAAGACAAGATCAAATCGATCGTCGATGAGAGTGCCGCGCTCGGGATCGAACTATTCGTATTAGACGATGGATGGTTCGGTCATCGGGATGACGACTACACGTCGCTCGGCGATTGGTTCGAATATGAAACGAAAATCCCGAACGGATTGACTGGACTTGCAGACTATATTCACGCCAAAGGCATGAAATTCGGTCTATGGTTCGAACCGGAGATGATTTCGAAAGAGAGTGAACTCTTCAAACAGCATCCGGACTGGGCGATCCAAATCCCTGGACGTGGATTATCGAAAGGACGAGATCAATATGTACTCGACTTTAGCCGGAAAGAGGTCCGCGACAACATCGTGCACCAAATGATCGAGGTGCTCGACCGTGTTCCGATTGACTATATCAAATGGGACTTCAACCGCAACGTGACCGAGGTCTTCTCGGCGGCACTACCGAGTGACCAGCAAGGAGAAGTCCTTCATCGCTATGTGCTCGGGCTATACGAAGTGCTCGAGACGATCACGGCACGTTATCCGGATATCTTGTTCGAAAGCTGTTCAGGGGGCGGCGGTCGGTTCGACCCAGGCATGCTCTACTATATGCCGCAAACGTGGACGAGTGATAATACGGATGCCATCGCACGCTTAAAAATTCAACACGGTACGAGTATGGTTTATCCGATCTCTTCGATGGGCGCACACGTCTCGGCCGTACCGAACCATCAGACACATCGTGAGACGAGTCTGAAGATGCGCGGCGATGTCGCGATGTCTGGCGTGTTTGGTTATGAGCTCGATGTGACCGAAATGTCAGAGGAAGAAAAAGCCACTGTGAAAGATCAAGTCACGTTCTATCAAGCGCATCGCCGTACGTTCCAATACGGCACATTCTACCGACTCAAGAGCGCGTTCGACAGCAATCATCCAGCCTGGATGTTCGTCTCAGAAGATGGGGAAGAAGCCATCGCTTGCGACTTCAGCGTCCTCAGTGAGACAGCACCACTCATCCGTGTCTTCAAATTGAAAGGGTTGGACGAAAAAGCGGTCTATGAGGTGGACGGACGACGTTATGGTGGCGATGAGCTGATGCGTGTCGGCTTCTATATCGAACCTGTCGTCAAAGGTGACTTCGCGAGTAAGTTGTATGTACTGAAAAAAGTAAACGAACATCAAGGAGGTCAATCGAAATGAATAAAACAGTGAAACTTGGCATGGCAGGGCTCGTCGCATCTTCTCTCGTCATCGCGGCGGGTTGCTCAGGTGGGGCCGACTCGGATCAAACAGAAATCGAATTCTTTTCACAAAAAGTCGAGATGAAAGGTACGCTTGAAGAAATCATCGAAGACTTCGAAAAAGAAAATCCAGACATCGACGTCAAGTTGACGAGCGTGAGCAATGCCGGAACAGTGTTGAAGACACGGATCGCTGGTGGTGACATTCCGGATATCGTCCATACGTATCCACAAAATGCTGATTTCAAAGGATGGGCCGCTGACGGTAAATTCCTTGACCTGTCTGAAGAAGACTTCCTCAGTAATTTGAAAGAAAGCGCGGCAGAATCGTATGCAATCGATGGAAGCATTTATTCACTTCCGCTCAACTCGAACGCGTGGGGCTTTTTCTACAACAAGTCGAAATTTGAAGAACTTGGACTTGAGGCGCCGAAGACGTGGGCGGAATTCGAAGATGTCGTGAACGAGATTAAAGATGCGGGAGAGACACCGTTCGCTGCAGCGCTCACAACAGATGACTCGTGGACGATGAACGGATACCATCAGCTTGCTTGGGCGACAACGACAGGCGGTTTTAATCAAACGCAAGATGCCTTGAAAAACAGTCCGAAAGATGGCATCCAAGTCGGCAACGAAGACTTTGAGGCAGTCGCGGAAGAGTTGAGCCTTGTCAGTGGCAACACACAAAAGAATGCGAACGGTGCCTCGTACAGTGATGCCGTCGCACTCTTCGCGAGCGGGGAGGCTTTAATCTTCCCGAACGGTATTTGGGCCCTTCCGGTCATCCGTGATCAACAACCAGACTTCGAAGTGAGCATGTTCGCGTATCCAGGACAAGAAGCGGGACAAGAGATGACAGTCGGCGCGGCCGATTTGGCACTTTCGGTCTCAGCTGCCGGATCTGACGCAGAACAAGAGGCATCGAAAAAGTTGCTCGCGTATATGACGGAAGGGGAAGTCATGCAGAAATACTACGACAAAGACGGTTCGCCGACTTCGGTCGAAGCTGTTGACGCAGAAGGGGCGTTCGAGGAAACGAAAGCTGTATCTGACCTCGTCTTCACGGACAAACAGATTATCTGGCTCCATTCCGAATGGCCATCAGAAGAAGAGTTCTGGCACCTTACAGTCGATTATATGAACAAAGGAGATAAAGATCAGCTCGCGAACGATTTGAACGCCTTCTTCAACGGTATGAAATAAAACATAAAGGAGTTGCACCATGAGAGAGAAAGGTTTTGTCAACCGCTACTGGCCGTACCTGTTCATTCTTGTGCCGCTCTTGCTTCAAATCGTGTTCTTCTTCATACCGCTCGTACAAGGTGTGATCTACAGTTTCACGGACTGGACAGGGCTAACAAGTTCTTATAATTTCATCGGATTCGATAATTACTTGGCCATCTTCTCAGATGCGAAATTCTTATCGAGCATCGGCTTCACGTTACTCTTCACGATCGGGCTCGTCGTCGGGCAGATCGTGCTCGGTATCGCGATTGCCCTGCTGTTAAATCAAAAGATTAAAGGAGTCGGGCTGTTCCGAACAGCCTACTTCTTCCCGGCGGTCATCAGTACCGTAACGCTCGGCTTGATCTTCAAACAGTTCTTCAACTATGGACTCGTTCCACTCGGAGAGGTTTTAGGAATTGAATGGCTCTCTCAAAGTTTGATTGCCAATGAAGGGACAGCGTTTTGGGGGCTTCTCTTTGTCGCACTTTGGCAAGGAGTAGCCATTCCAGTCGTCATCTTCTTGGCCAACTTGCAAAGCATCCCGAACGAGATTCGGGAAGCGGCCTCGATCGACGGGGCGAACCGGTGGCAGACATTCAAGAGCATCGAGTTACCATTCTTGTCGCCGGCCATCAGTATCGTCCTCATTTTAGCGATGAAGGCTGGGTTGACGGCGTTCGACCTCATCTATGCCTTGACGGGCGGAGGACCGAGCGGCTCGACCACGTCACTTGGGTTGCTCGTATACAACTATGCGTTTAAGAACAACGAGTTTGGATACGCCAGCGCCATTGCGATCGTGCTCTTTGTAATCATCGCGATCGTCTCTGTCATCCAAATCAATTCTTCGAAAAAATTTGAAGTGTAAGGAGGGGCATCATGAAAAAGGACAAAATTCATATACCGACATACGTGTTTCTGACAGTAGGGCTCGTCTTGATCGCCCTTCCGATGTATTTAACCGTGTTGAACTCGTTCAAAGAGACGCGTCAAATTACCGGCGGCTTCTTCGAGTTACCGGACCCGTTCACACTCGATAACTTCCGTCGTCTGTTAGACGATGGGGTCGTCCAATACTTTGCCAACTCGATGACAATCACGATCTCATCGATCGCGCTTATCATCTTGATCGTCCCGATGGCTGCTTATGCACTCGCGCGGACGATGCCACGTAACCGTGTCTTCCAAGGAATCTATATCATGTTGATCATCGGAATCTTCGTTCCGTTCCAAGTCATCATGATCCCAAT
The DNA here is from genome assembly GCF_004336795.1 of Exiguobacterium sp. SH4S7. Lineage (NCBI taxonomy): Bacteria > Bacillati > Bacillota > Bacilli > Caryophanales > Exiguobacterium > Exiguobacterium sp. SH4S7. Next base: position 87,663 of record NZ_SJUT01000003.1, on the reverse strand, counting down.
CACGTCGATGATGTCGGACTTGGGGTTGTCTAGTAAGTTTGGGCTGATCATTTTGTACCTCACGTATGCGGTCCCGCAGTCGCTGTTCCTGTACGCAGGTTATGTCAAGACCGTCATTCCGAAAGAACTGGATGAAGCGGCGGCCATCGACGGAAGTGGAAAGTTCAATACGTACTTCAAAATTATCTTCCCGATGATGAAGCCGATGCACGCAACGGTGCTCATTTTGAACGCACTTTGGATCTGGAACGACTTCTTGCTTCCGTTACTTCTTCTCAACCGGGATGAATCGACGTGGACGCTCCCGTTATTTCAATTCAACTATCAAGGACAATACTTCAGTGACTTCGGGCCATCCTTCGCGTCATATGTCGTCGGGATCGCTTCGATTCTCATTGTGTACTTGTTCTTCCAACGCCATATCATTGATGGAATGGCGAACGGTTCTGTGAAATAAGCGAGGCTCCTACACGTGAAACGAAGACGGGTAGGAGCTTTTCAAAAGGAGAATAATCATGAGCTTAAAAAATGAAGTGATGTTGATCACCTATGCAGATAGTCTCGGTAAAAATTTGAAAGAACTTGATGAGATCACCCGTACGCATCTCGATGGGGTGATTGGTGGGATTCATTTGTTGCCGTTTTATCCTTCGTCTGGCGATCGTGGGTTCGCACCGATGGACTATATGAAAGTCGATGCGGCGTTTGGGTCGTGGGAAGACGTCCAACGTTTGAGTGAACGGTATGATTTTATGATGGACTTCATGGTGAATCACATTTCACGCCAGTCACCTTACTTCCAAGACTTTTTGGAGAAGAAAGAGGAGTCGCAGTACAATGACTTTTTCATCCGTTACAGTGAGTTTTGGCCAGGTGGAGAACCGGACCAAGACCAAGTTGACCTGATTTACAAGCGGAAACCGCGAGCGCCTTATGTAGAAGTCACATTCGCTGATGGGACGACAGAGAAGGTATGGTGTACGTTTGATGAAGAACAAATCGATTTAGACGTCACGAAAGACGCAACCCGTGACTTCATTAAACGACAGCTCGAGTTTCTCGTAGGAAAGGGAGCGTCAATCATCCGTCTTGACGCATTCGCCTATGCGAATAAGAAAATTGGGACGAACTGCTTCTTTGTGGAACCAGATATTTGGGAGATGCTCGAATATTGTGAGGAGGTCGTTGCCGACAAAGGCGCGACGGTTCTGCCTGAAATCCATGAGCATCACAGTATCCAAGAACGTATTGCTGAGAAAGGGTATTACGTGTACGACTTCGCTTTGCCGATGCTTGTGCTCCATGCGTTGTATAGCGGTCGTGCAGAACGATTGATCCGTTGGATGCAACGTTGCCCGCGTAATCAGTTCACGACACTCGACACACATGACGGAATCGGCGTAGTCGACGTCAAAGACCTATTGACGGACGAGGAGATTGAGATGACACGGGAAGCCTTGTACAGCAAAGGCGCGAACGTGAAGAAAATTTACAGCTCGGAAGCGTATAACAACCTCGACATCTACCAAATCAACTGCACCTATTATAGTGCGCTCGGAAACGATGACGCGTCATACTTGCTTGCCCGAGCCATTCAACTGTTCGCCCCAGGCATCCCGCAGGTGTATTACGTCGGACTTTTAGCTGGTGAGAATGACATCGAATTGTTGGAAGCGACGAAAGAAGGGCGGAACATCAACCGTCACTACTACTCGAAAGAAGAAGTCGCGAGCGAAGTCGAACGGCCGATTGTGCAGGAACTGTTCGATTTGTTCAAATTCCGAAATCGTTCAACGGCTTTCGATGGGGAGTTCGAAGTGCGGCAACCAACCGAGCACTCACTTGAAATCACTTGGACGCATGCATCGGTTCAAGCAATATTATCCGCCGACTTGTCGACGAAGGCATTTGAGATTCAAGAAACAAAGGAAGACGAGATGTCGTATAAGTACGAATCACCGTTTTTAATAAATAAATGACGTAAAGCCCACACTCAATCAAACGTGTGGGCTTTACGTCGACTTATCGACGATTGTGTTCGTAAGCAGCGATCCATTGCTCAGGTGTCATCTTCGCGACGAGCTCACCGATCAAGTCATACGGGATATGCTTCATGTTTTTGAAGCGGATGCAGCTTTTTCCCATGTCTATCTTCGTCGGCACTTGTGCGGCGTAGGCCTGCTCGAACCAACGCAACACGTCTTCGTCGGCGTAGACGCCCATGTGGTACAAAGCGACATGGTTTTTCTGGGCGATGACACTTAAGAACGGGAGCGGGGTACCGGGCGTGACATGATACCCGGGCGGATATGTCGACAGCGGCACGACGTAATGGATGCCGTTCCCATCGGTCGTCTTCTCAAAGCCGTCCGGTAAGTTCGCATCGATCACGTCGATCAAACGGATGAAAGCGTCGAGCCGTTTGTCATCGACGAGTGTCGTATAGTCCATTACTGTTCGCCTCCCCGTAAAATCTTCGTCATCGCCTTTCCTTTCGCGAGTTCGTCGACGAGTTTGTCTAAGTACCGGATCTCCCGCATGAGCGGTTCTTCAATGTTCTCAACACGGACGCCACAGACGACACCTTTGATCAAGGTGCGGTCTTCGTTCATATGTGGTGCCGTTGCGAAGAACGTATCGAAATCGACCTCGGCCTCGAGCTGCCGTTCGAGCCCGGCCTCGTCATAACCGGTCAGCCAGCGGATGATCGTGTCGACTTCATCTTTCGTCCGGCCTTTCCGTTCGGCTTTCGCGATGTAGTGCGGATAGACGCTCGCGAAGCTCGTCGTGTAAATACGATGTGCCATGAAATTCCCTCGTTTCGTGGAATGATAGCTTTATTTTCTCATATTTCCGCAAAAGGTGTGAGAACTCTTTTTGTTGTAAATACAACTAAACGGAGTATACTTAATGTATTGCAAATACAATAATCAGGAGGATTCGATGAAAGACCAGTTACGTGAAATCGGGATGATCGCTCGCGCCCTCGACTCGATCAGCAACATCGAGTTCAAGGAGCTCGCATTGACGAAAGGGCAGTATCTCTATTTAGTCCGAATCTGTGAAGAGCCAGGCATCATCCAAGAGAAGCTCGCCGAATTGATCAAAGTCGACCGGACGACAGCGGCACGGGCGATTCAAAAGTTGGAAACGAACGGGTTGATCGCCAAACAGGACGACCCGCACAACAAGAAAATCAAACGGCTCGTCCCGACCGAACGGGGTAAAGATCTGTACCCAATCATCATCCGGGAACATGAGCACTCGACGGACGTCGCGCTCGCTGGGTTGTCCGACCAAGAGGCCGAACAGCTGCTCCGGCTGTTGAAGCGGGTTCGTCAAAACATCGAAGGGGACTGGGATGCAGTGAAGAAAGGCAAGAAGCGAGACTACTAGAGGGGGGAGGCATATGATCACCATCAAAGCTTGTACGATCGAAGACGTCGACGCACTTCGAGACATCAGCATCGAGACGTTCACGGACACGTTCGAGGCGGAGAATGACCCTGAACATCTCGCCGCGTATCTCGAGCGGGCGTACAACATGCCCCAGCTCGAGTGCGAACTGTCGAACCCCGACTCGCAATTCTTCTTTGCTTATGTTGATGGGAGAGTGGCTGGGTATTTGAAAGTGAACGCCAAAGACGCCCAGACCGAGGTCATGGGCGATGAGGTGTTTGAACTCGAACGGATTTATGTCCGGCGCGCCTTCCAAGGCAGTGGCGTCGGCAAGGCGTTGTACGACCGGGCCGTCTCCTGCGCCCGTGAGCTGGATAAACGGGAGATTTGGCTCGGTGTCTGGGAACATAACCACAAAGCGCTCGCCTTCTATAAGAAGCATGGCTTCGTCCAGACCGGGGCGCACACGTTCTATATGGGGGATGACGCCCAAGCCGATTTGATCATGGCCAAGCGGCTTCGTCCGTGACCCATTCTAATAAACCTGACAAGTCGTCATACACGGCGTCGGGGGCTAGGTCGGGCATGTCGAGCGGTTTACCGTCGCGGTTGATCCAGGCGGTATGGAAGCCGAAATTTTTCGCCCCGGCGATGTCCCAGCCGTTCGAGGAGAGGAACAGCACCTCGTCCCGCTTCAGCCCGCTCGTCTTGAACCAATGCATGTAGGCGGCGGGAGACGGCTTGGTTTGTTTGACGCCGTCGACACTGACGAGTTCATCGAACAGCTCGGTGAACCCGGCGTTGTGGATGAGTTCCGTGAGCATCGCATCCGTCCCGTTCGAAAGAACCACGGTCCGTTTAGGGTGCAGTTGCTTCAACACATCCTCAACTTCCTCGTACGGCGACAGTTCTGCGTATGTGGCGATAAGGGCGTCCTCGGTGTCGGTCGTCCACGTCACCTCGGCCGCCGCCAAGGCGTAGCGCAGGGCGTCGCGTGTGACGACAGAGAAGTCCTCATAGCGGCCCATGATGTGGCGGGTAAAGAAGTAGTCGAGTTGTTTCGTCCGCCATGTCTGGCTAATCTGTTCACCTTTCCCTGGGAACTGTTCGTCACACGCCGTTTTGACGGAATGGACATCGAATAGCGTCCCGTACACGTCGAACACGAACGCTTGAATCGTCGGTTTCATGAGAAATCCCTCCTGTGTGGTATAGCATCCTTTAGTCTTTACCCGACTTGATGAGGATTAGACGAATGAGTACGATATCCGATAAGCTGAAAGCAGTCATCAAAGTCATAGGATAGGAGGAGTTCGATGTACGTTCCAAAACTATATGCCGTCAAGGACGTTGAAGAAGTCCACGCTTTCTTGAAAGCCCATCCGTTCGGCACTGTCGTCACGCATGACGGACAGAAGCCGATTGCGACGCACGTGCCGCTCCGGTTTCATGAAGCGGACGGTCGAATCTGGTTCACGACGCACGTCGCCAAAAACAACCCGCAATGGCAGACGATCGAAGACCAGACGGTGCTCGTCATCGTTCAAGGGTCGAACGCCTACATCTCGGCGTCCTTGTATGGCCACGAGGACGTGTCGACGTGGAACTATCAGGTCGTCCATACATATGGACAGGCGACTATCCTGAACGCGGAACAACTCGAGGAAGATCTGGCCGGGCTACTCCATGACCATGAAAAGGAAAGAGAGAACGCCGTCATCTGGGAAGAGCTGTCCGAGTCCGTGCAGCGACAGAAGCATGGCGTTGTAGGTTTCCGTATCGATATCGATGAAATGCAGGCGGCGTTCAAGTTGAGTCAAAATCGAAATGAAGCCGACTACAATCGCATCGTCTCCGAGCTCGAGCAAGCAGGGTGTCCGCTAGCGGACGTGATGCGAGAACATAAAAAATAACCCTGACCTCGTCTGCGCGACCGAAAACGCAGATGAGGTCAGGGTTTGTTTCATGACGATTCGAGATCGGCATGTTGGCTCGTGATGGTGCGGTCTAACTGGTGAAGGTACAATTTCGTCGTCAAAAACACGATAAATGAAAAGCCGAACAACAAATAGAGTGGTGACCGGTACGCGAGCATGCCGAGTGCCGTGAATAACAGAAGCGCGAGCACGATGATATATCCGTATCGCATGATACTGAATAGCGCCAATTTCAAAGCGTCCATCGTCTTCATTTCGTAATGCGTCAAAATCGGAAACAGGAACAAGGAAAGAGCGATGAAGACAAAGCCGATCACGAACAGACCCGTAAAGAGCATCGTTTGCCACGCATCGATTTGACGAATGAGTAAAAAGTCGATCAACAAGATGAGCAGAAACAAGGTCCAGACGGCACCGAGCTTGTAATGGCGGCGCACTCCTTCGTTAAAAAAGCGGAAGTAGGCGCGGAACACGCTGTAATCTTGGTTGACCGCCCATTGCCGTGTGACAGCGTTCAAGGCGTATAAGGCTGGGAACAGTGTGATGAGAGGCAAAATGCTCAGTAAAAAGACCACGTTCAGTTGAACCAGGCTGGTGACAAATTCGAGCACTTGGAATAATTTGTTGTGTTCATGCTTTAAGTTCATGATGACCTCCAAGAAGTTAGGGGTGAATCAGCCTAATTTAGATTCGAGACGATTATAGGGTGCGGTCGAGTTTCGGACAATCAATTCAGGTTCATACGTATGTGACGGTGGTGTCTCTGTTTTCTCGACAGCCGCAATGATCCACTCGGCTGCGGCACGGCCCAGCTCTTGTTTAGGATGGACGATAGAAGTCAATTTCACTTCCGTCGCGACTGCGAGTACGGAATCATCATATCCGACGAGTGAGACATCTTGCGGGACAGAGAGACGCAGGCTTCTTAGTTGGTCCAGTACGTTGAGGGCGAGTTGGTCGTTGTAACAGACGATTGCACTAGGTCTCTCGTCCGCGTTTTGAAATACTTGATGAATCACGTCATAAAAAGAAGGCACAAGTTCTTCTGTCGTATACGTTATAATTAATTCTGGCTCTAAGGGGAGGTTGTATTCCCGGAACGCTCGAATGAAGCCACGCATTCGGTGGACTCCCTGGAGGTCGTCCGTTTTGAAAAGTCCCATGATGCGCTCGTGACCGAGTTTGATCAGGTGTTCAGCAGCCAAGAATCCGCCTTTTTCGTCATCCATGATCAAGTATGGAGGCGTTAGTTGCGAATAGTATTGGTTAATCATCAAATAAGGAGTATGCTGTTGTTCGAGTTCTAAATAATATTTGATATTCGGATTGTAGCTACTGCTCTTTGTCGGCTCGACAATCAGCCCGTCGATTTGACGATCTAACATCATTTCGAGACATTGCTTTTCTTTCTCGACATTGTTATCCGTACAAGACAGTGTCAACGTATATCCTTTCGAAGCCAAATGTGATTCAATCCCCCGGATAATAGACGGGAAGATATAATCGGACATATAGGTTGTGATGACCCCGATGTTTTTACCATTGCCCGAACGTTCGATCGTTTGGGGAGTAGAGGTCGGAAGGACAAGGGAGCAGTACGTGCCCGAGCCCTGTTCACGGTAAAGATAGCCTTCGTTCACTAATTCCCCAACAGCTTGTCGAATCGTGTGACGGCTCACTCCAAAGGATTGGACCAATTCATTTTCAGAAGGAATTTTTTCACCTGGTCGTACCGTTCCATCTTTTATCCATTCAAGAATATGATCTTTGACCATATTGTACTTTGTGCGTTGTGCCATCTGGCGTCCCTGCTTTCTTTCATGTACGTCAGGAAACTCATACGTACAAGATATAATCTTACTTACATACTAACAAACAAATGTACCATTTACTATGAATAAGCAAAAAAAGCATCTGAATTTTCTATGAATATGTACGTACGAAATACAAAAATACATAAAAATCGAATTGACATGTCCGAACGTGTGTAATAGACTCAAATTGTACAGAAAACGCTTTCATTACTAACTATATCGGTTTGTTGGTGAGTAAATGTATAGTGTTGTGTGGGCTTCATTATACAGTTTGCTTTTTTATTTAACTCAACATGTACGTACATCTTTATCATGCTTTGCACATGAATATAAAGTGATGGAGGAATTCACAATGAATCGTAAATCGAAAAAAATGTTTGCGTTAACGATGTCAGCACTGATGACAACTTCTTTGGCGCTCGCCGGCTGTTCGGGAGATGAGGCAGGCGCTGATGGAAAAGTTGAACTGACATTTATGTTCCGTGGAAATCCAGAAGAGTTAAAAGCCTATCAAGCGACGGTGAAACGTTTTGAAGAAGCCAACAAAGACGTGAAGGTGACGATGGTCCAGACGGCCCCTGATCAGTACGATACAAAACTCAAGTCGGCCATCGCGGGTCGGAAGATTCCGGACGTCTTCTTCTATAATCCTGCCCAAGTGAAAGCATACGTAAACTCGGGTGTGCTACTCGATATCACAGAGGCGGTTGAAAATTCAGAAGACGTCAAGTTGGACGATATTTGGGAGAAGGGTGTCGACAAGTATCGCTTCGATGGTGAGACGCTTGGAGAAGGCGCAATTTACGGACTGCCGAAAGATTTAGGACCGTTCGCACTCGGCTACAACAAGACGATGTTCGAAGACGCGGGCATTGCGCTTCCGGATAAAGACAAACCGTACACATGGGATGAGTTCGTGGACGTTGCCAAACAGTTGACGAAAGATACGAACGGTGACGGAAAAATGGATCAATACGGCACTGGCTTCAACGTAAACTGGGCACTTCAGCCGTTCGTTTGGAGCAATGGGGCGGACTGGATCAACGAGGACGGCACGAAAGTGACGATCGATGATCCGAAATTCATCGAAGCGTTACAGTTCTTCGTCGACCAGCAGTTGAAACATGGTATCACACCGTCGATCGGGGAAACACAGACGCTCGACACGTACCAACGTTGGTTGAAAGGACAACTTGCCTTCTTCCCTGTCGGTCCTTGGGACATGGCGGCATTTAAAGAACAGCTGAAATTTGAGTATGATTTACTTCCGTGGCCAGCCGGTTCGACGGGTAAAGCATCAGGATGGGTCGGTTCGCTCGGAATCGGTGTCGGTTCAACGACGAAACATAAAGAAGAAGCAGCGGAACTAGCCATGTACTTGTCTGCCGACCAAGAAGGACAACAGGCGCTCGTAGATGCGCAAGTCCAATTGCCGAACAGTATGGAAATTGCAGACAACTGGGCGGCTGACACGTCGATCAAACCAGAAAACAAACAAGAGTTCCTTGATTTGATCAATGACTATGGCCGCGGCTTCCCAGCTGAGAAAACATACACGGCAGAATGGTATGACGAGTTCTTCAAAAACATCCAGCCTGTCCTCGACGGCAAAACGTCGGTTGAAGACTATGTGAAGACGGCGCAGCCGAAGATGCAGAAATTGCTCGATGCGGCGATCGAACAAGAGAAACAGGCGAACTGATCAGAGAGTCGAAACGGGGTGGCGATGTTCGCCACCCGCGTCTCTGACGTTGAAAGGATGGAAGAACAATGAAGACAAAATCGATTTCTAAGTTATATCGAACAGAGCAGCGATACGCCTATCTGTTCGTTGCGGCACCGGTCATTGGGTTTTTCCTCTTCGCGTTCGTCCCGTTGATGTACTCTGTTTACGGCGCCTTCACGAATTGGAACGGTCTCGGTCAAATGAAATTTATCGGGTTTGAGAACTTTGTTAACTTGTTCCAAGATGAATATTTTTATAAATCGATGTACAACACGCTCTTTATGATGATTGGAATCCCGATTGGAATCGCCCTCGCGCTCATGCTCGCTCTTGCGTTGAATCGAGGGATTTTTGGGACGAATACCTTCCGCGTGATTTACTACATTCCCGTCATTTCGTCGATTGCCGCCGTATCGATTTTATGGCAATGGGCGTACAACGGAGACTACGGATTGGTGAACCAATTTTTGGCTTTGATCGGCATCGATGGGCCGAACTGGCTCCAAAATACCGATACCGTCAAGCCGGCGCTTATCCTCATGGCAATTTGGAAAGGGCTCGGCTATACGATGCTCCTTTATTTGGCGGCGCTCCAAAGTGTTCCGAAATCATTTTATGAAGCGGCAAAACTGGATGGAGCCAACGCTTGGCAAAGCTTTTGGCACATCACGCTTCCGATGGTCAAACCGGTCACGTTCTTCATCATCGTGACGAACATCATCGGTGGAGCGCAAATTTTCACGGAAATCAACGTCATGACACCAACCGGGGGTCCGGAGTACTCGTCTGCCTCTGCGGTCTTCTATATTTGGCAAAAATCGTTCGGGAACTTCCAACTCGGTTACGCTTCGGCGATGGCGCTCGTCCTTGGGCTCTTCATTTTCATCGTCACGTTGCTCCAATTCCGGATGAATGAAAAATCATCGTTCGATCTTGATTGAGCGATTCGCGTATAGGAAAGGAGAATAACCATGCAATTAGCTCTCTCACGGAAAAAAGAGAACGTGGAAACGATGTCGGTGAAGAAGAAGGATCGGATCACGGATTTCTTCATTTTTATCTTCCTATCCATCGGAGCGGTCGTCATGATCGCGCCGCTGCTCTGGATGGTGTCGACGTCACTAAAATCAAAAGAAGATGTATTCGCGCTCCCGCCGGTATGGATCCCGACTGATATTTCGTTTAGTAAATACACGGAAATTTGGAGTATGGGTCCGCTGTTGTCAGGGATATCAAACAGTTTGATTGTCGCATTATCCGTCACGATTGTCGGGACGTTCACGTCAAGCTTGGCGGCGTTCGCCTTCGCGAAGTTGAACTTCAGAGGCAAGAATAAAATCTTCCTTCTCTTGTTCGCTTCTGTCATGATCCCATACCCGGTGCTCATGATTCCCCAGTTCATGATGTTCTCGAGCATCGGCTGGGTGGATACGCTGTTACCGTTAATTGTGCCTGGGTTATTCGGGAACATCTTTATGATTTTCTTCTTGCGCCAATTTTTGAACAGCATCCCGAACTCGATTATCGAAGCAGCGAAGATTGATGGGTGCTCGTACTTCCAAATCTTCTACAAGATTATTTTCCCGTTAATCAAGCCGGCCGTGGCCGCGCAGTTGATTCTTTGGTTCATGGCAATTTGGAACGACTATCTTGGGCCGATTCTCTATTTGAACTCGCCGGAGAAACAGACGCTTCAACTTGTCATCGCGAACTTTAACGCATCTTATGCAATTCAAAGTGATTATCCGTTAATCATGGCCGCGTCTGTCGTGGCATTACTCCCGATGTTGCTCGTCTTCATGATCTTCCAAAAACAGATCATCGAGTCGATTGCGATCTCTGGTGTGAAGGGCTGAGGTGTGACAGGACAGAGGCACCCGTCTTTTAAAAAGGCGGGTGCCTTTTTGATGGAGAAAGGGGATTTAACATGAGAAAAATGATGGTATGGCTAACACTACTCGCCGTAGCAATCGGAGGAATCTTTTTCTGGCGGACGACGAGTGCGTCAATCAATGATTTAGCACTCCCGAAAGCACCGTTTGAAAAGAAAGTGGACGATGTGACGCCGGAGGTGCTCAACAAAGAGCGTGAGTGGACGACGAACTTCACGCATGACGGGGCGATTTTGAAAGACGGAGACACCTATTACGTCTTTTCGACGGATTACATGGTAGGAAGTCCTCCGACGCCCGGCATTCAAATCCGCAAATCGACCGACCTGGTTCATTGGGAATTCGTCGGTCGTGTGTTTGATCAAGTGTCTGAGGAGGCGTTCGCTTGGGCCGGCGGGAACACATTTTGGGCCCCGGCGATCACGAAAATCGGAGATCGATTCCACTTATACTATTCTGTCTCAGGGGTCGGGAGTCGAACGTCGTATATCGGGCTAGCGACTGCGACAACGATTGAAGGACCTTGGGAAGATGAGGGCGCCGTCATCGCATCGAAAGAAGGTGACGGGGGTGTCGCCAATACAATCGATCCTCACGTGACGCAAGATGCGGAAGGCAAATGGTGGATGACGTATGGTTCGTACTTTGGCGGAATCTTTTTGACGGAGATTGACCCAGACACAGGAAAACGAGTGGATGAGTCGTCAGAAGGCACACTGCTCGCCAAGCGGAAAGACATGTCGATGGGTATCGAAGGGCCAGAAATTTTATATAACGGCGAGACGGGCTATTACTATTTGATGGTGTCGTATGGATGGTTGGAGGATACGTACAACGTCCGGATCGGTCGCTCGAAATCGATTGCGGGACCGTACGTCGATTCGGTTGGCCGGGACTTACGAGACGAATCGGATGAGTCGTTTGATACGGGCATGAAAATCGTTGGGCCGTATCGTTTCGAAGGAGATGACGGATACGTCGGGACCGGTCACTCCGCATTCTTACAAGATGGGACCGATACGTTCGTGCTGCATCAGGCGCGGCCGAGTGAAGATATCTACTGGTCACAGCTGCACGTCCGGAAAGTGTATTGGACGAAAGACGGTTGGCCGGTCGTCTCGCCCGAACGCTATGCGGGGGAGAGCGATATCGAGGTCGACGAAACGCACCTGGTCGGGGATTGGGACGTCATCACGTTCCCACGGTTTGACGACGGACAGCAAACCTCGAGTGTATTGACGTTGAAACGAGGCGGAACGCTCGAAGACGGGGACGGGTCGTGGGAATTGAATGATTCGGTCCTCGAGGTCCAAGTCGGACAGGAGACGTATGAGGCGCAAGTCGGAGCGGCTTGGGACTGGGAGACTTGGGAACCGACAATCATCTTCACTGGTCTGAGCGAGGATGGCACCGCCGTATGGGGCAAAAAACGATAAGAGGAGAAGAGGGACCATGCAAAAATTGAACAGTCCAAACCGAGAAGAACGCTATGTGTTGGAACGATTGACGAATGAAACGATGTGGGGCACGCACAACGCCCACGACCCGGCCTCGATCAAAGTCGGGGACTGGTATTACGTGTTCTCGACGGACGCTGCCCATGGGCATCAAATCAACGGCGGGATTCAAGTGCGTCGCTCGCGGGACTTGATCCACTGGGAATATGTCGGCTTGGCGCTTGAAGAGCTTCCGCACGAGGCTGTGGAATGGACCGGGGCGCCGGGACTTTGGGCGCCGGAAGTCGTATTCATGGGTGGCCGCTACGTCATGTATTATGCAGCTTCACAGTTCGGACAGACGCGTTCTTATATCGGTGTCGCCAGCGCGGAAACAATCGATGGACCGTGGCGGGATCACGGGCTCGTGGTGAAAAGTGAGGCCGGTACGTCGGGACCGAACGCGATTGACCCGAATATCACGTTCGATGCGCATGGGGATCCGTGGCTCGTCTACGGTAGTTTTTTCGGTGGGCTGTACGTGTTCCCGGTCGACCCGGAGACGGGGAAGAAACGTCCGGGGAGTGAAGAGACGTTGATCGCGAAACGGCATCAACGTGTCGAAGGGGCGGTCGAGGGACCGTATATCGTCTACCGGGAGGAGGATCGCCATTACTACTTGTTCGTCTCGTACGACTCCTTGTTCAAGGACTATCACATCCGTGTGGCCCGATCGACTTCGATCACCGGACCGTACGTCGATTTTGATGGGAACGTCATGACCGACCTCGAGATCGACCCGCAACAAGTTGGCATGAAGATTTTAGGCGGTTATCGGTTCGGGGATAATGAGGGCTGGGTCGGGCCTGGGCATAACTCCGTCTTACAAGACGGGGACGATGATTATCTCGTCCATCACGTCAGAGGTGAGCAAAATCCGCATTGGCACGAGCTGCATATCCGGAAAATCATCTGGACGAAATCGGGCTGGCCGCTCGTATCTCCGGAACGATATGCCGGGGAAGCGGAACGTCCTGTCGAGATGCAAGAACTCTTCGGAGAGTGGGAGTGGATTTACATGGACCGGACGTACCATGGCGTCCTACATTCGAGTAAGATTGAACTCCTGGCTGACGGGACGTTCGTGACGGAGCATGACGAACGAGGACGGTTTGAAAAACTGGCGGATGCGAGCATCAAGCTCTACGGTCCCGAAGGAATCACTTGGTATGTGTTACCGGGCTGGGATTGGGAGAATTGGCGAGAGACGCTCGTATTTGCCGGATTGTCTGACCAAGGTCATGTCTTTATCGGCAAAAAGTTATAAATATCCGTACAACTTCTGTCGATTCATTTTAAGTAGCTTGTCACAAATTGCTCAGAAAAATTACAAAAATGTTCGAATGAAATGTTGAAAACAGTTGATTAATTTAAAATAGTTGATACAATCAAGGTGTAAGTTATACGTACAACTTGATTGTATCTTTTTGTTTTCTGTATGAATCAAGCACGTTATTTGAATAGTTGTACGGATGAAAGGGAGAGGAGTGCCCACACACTTTATTTTTTTCATCCTTTATGTAAGCGTATTCTTTTGGAGGTAGGGTGATGAATATGACCAATTATACAATCGGTGTCGACTATGGGACGCAATCAGGACGCGCGGTCCTCGTCGACGTAGCGACAGGTCGAGAAGTGGCGACAGCGGTCAAACCGTACACACACGGCGTGATGGATGAATATTTACCGGACGGGGCGACCCGTCTCGAGCATGATTGGGCGCTCCAACATCCACAAGACTATTTAGAAGTACTGGAAATCACCATCCCGGCCGTCGTGAAAGAGGCAGGGATCACGCCGGAGCAAGTCATAGGGCTCGGCATCGACTTTACCGCATGCACGATCTTACCGATAGACGAACATTTGAATCCACTTTGTTTCCGTGAGGAACATCAACAGAATCCACACAGCTACGTGAAGCTTTGGAAGCACCACGCCGCTCAGGACGAGGCGGATGAGTTGAACCGCATCGCGGCCGAGCGGGACGAGGATTTCTTGAAACGATACGGCGGTAAAATCTCATCGGAATGGATGATCCCGAAAGTGTGGCAAATCTTGAACGAGGCCCCGGAGATTTATCAGGAAGCAGATCAGATTCTTGAAGCGACGGATTGGGTCGTCTCTCAGATGACGGGCCGTGTCGTTCGAAACAGTTGTACAGCTGGATATAAAGCCATGTGGCATAAACAAGACGGCTATCCGTCAAACGAGTTCTTCAAAGCGCTTGACCCTCGGTTGGAGAACGTCGTCGAAGAGAAACTATCGCGTGACATCGCGCCGATTGGAGCCAAAGCAGGCGAACTGACAGAAGCGTTTGCCGCGCGCATCGGACTCCTTCCGGGCACGGCCGTCGCGGTTGCGAACGTCGACGCCCACGTGGCGGTGCCGGCCGTCGGGATTGCAGAACCTGGCAAGATGTTGATGGTCATGGGCACATCGACGTGCCACATCCTGCTCGGTGAAGATGAACAAGTCGTCCCAGGCATGTGCGGCGTCGTCGAAGACGGTGTCATTCCAGGCTTGATGGGCTATGAAGCTGGTCAATCGTGTGTCGGGGACCATTTTGAATGGTTCACCGAGACATGTGTCCCAGGGCATTACGTGGAAGAGGCCGCCTTGAAAGGTATCGGTATCCATCAGCTGTTGACGGAGAAAGCAGCCCGTCAACGTGTCGGTGAGAGTGGACTCGTTGCTCTCGACTGGTGGAACGGAAACCGGTCAACGCTCGTCGATACGAATTTGACGGGTGTCCTTCTCGGAGCGACATTGCTCACGAAGCCGGAAGACATCTATCGGGCGTTAATCGAAGCGACAGCATACGGGACGCGGACGATCGTGGAAGCGTTCCGCAACAGCGGCGTCCCCGTGCATGAAGTGTATGCCGCAGGTGGGATTGCCGAAAAGAACGCACTCATGATGCAAATTTATGCGGACGTCTTGAACATGGAGATCAAAATCTCAGCCTCTTCACAAACACCAGCTCTAGGCTCCGCCATGTTCGGAGCAGTAGCTGCCGGCGTGGAGCGGGGAGGTTATGCCACGATCAAAGAAGCTGCAGCGAAGATGGGCCGCGTCAAAGAAGAGACGTATAAGCCGATCTTGGAAAACGTCGCGACGTATGACGCTTTGTTCGCCGAATACACGAAACTATACGATTACTTCGGTCGCGGCGAGAATGACGTGATGAAACGTTTGAAAAAAATAAAAGCTGAAGCCTCACGTGTGAAGGAGGAGCCTGTATGGTAAGCCGTCGCTTGAAAGAAGAAGTGTTACAAGCGAACTTGGCTCTTCCGAAGCACGGTTTGGTCACGTTCACCTGGGGCAACGTCAGTGGCATCGACCGCAACGCCGGCTTGGTCGTCATCAAACCGAGCGGCGTTCCGTACGAACGATTGACCGTGGAGGATATGGTCGTCGTCGATCTCGAAGGTAACATCGTCGAAGGTGAACTGCGTCCCTCATCAGACACACCGACCCATCTCGCGCTCTACCGGTCTCTCCCTGAGATCGGTGGTGTCGTGCACACACATTCGCCATGGGCGACAAGTTGGGCACAGGCGAAGCGGGCCATCCCGGCGTTTGGAACGACACATGCCGATTACTTTTATGGCGAGATCCCATGCACCCGTGAATTGACAGACGAGGAAATCGAAACGGCGTATGAACTCGAGACGGGACATGTCATCTTGGAAACGCTTGATGAGTTAATGCTCGAAGCAGTCGCCGTACCCGGTGTGCTCGTGGCGAACCACGCACCGTTTTGCTGGGGCAAAGACGCGGATGAAGCCGTCCATAACGCGGTCGTCCTCGAAGAAGTCGCGAAGATGGGCCTTCATGCCTTGAATTTAAATCCAGGCCTGACACCGATTAAACAGAGCGTATTAGATAAACATTATTTGCGAAAACACGGGGCGAACGCATACTACGGCCAAAAATGACCGTCACTCGCCTTGATATTAGGGGGACTTTGAATGTTGACAGCGAAAACATACGAATTTTGGTTCGTGACAGGAAGCCAAATGCTTTACGGCGAAGACGTGCTCCGACAAGTTGAACAAAACTCAAAAGACATGGTGGTCGGTCTCGATGCGGACGACGCATTCAAGGATCGAGTCGTATTTAAAGGCGTCGTTAAAAATTCAGAAGAAATTCGTCAGATGATGTTAAAAGCGAACGCGGACGACTCGTGTGCGGGTGTCATCACTTGGATGCACACGTTCTCGCCATCGAAAATGTGGATCAGTGGCATGCGTGTCCTGCAAAAACCGTTGCTCCATTTCGGGACACAGTTCAATCGCGATATCCCGTGGGATGAAATCGATATGGATTTCATGAACTTGAACCAATCGGCACATGGCGACCGGGAGCACGGCTTTATCACGAGTCGCATGAACGTCAAACGCAAAGTGATCGTCGGCCATTGGCAAGATGAGGCGACACGCGGCAAGATGGCGAATTGGATGAAAGTCGCGCATGCGTTGTCGGAGAGTAAGGCGTTAAAAGTGGCGCGTTTTGGTGACAACATGCGTAACGTCGCTGTGACAGAAGGCGATAAAGTCGAAGCGCAGATTCGCCTCGGCTGGACGGTTGACGGGTATGGGGTCGGCGATCTCGTCACATATATGGACGCCGTGACAGACGCTGACCTCGATGCGTTAATGAATGAATACGCGTCTCGCTATGAGCTCGCGAATAAAGGGATGGCTGAAGATGAATTCCTCGCATCCGTCCGTTATCAAGGTCGCATCGAGCTTGGGATGAAAGCCTTCCTCGAGGCAGGCGGCTATACCGCCTTCACGACGACGTTTGAAGACTTGCATGGCATGAAGCAGTTGCCAGGTCTTGCCGTCCAACGCTTGATGGAACAAGGGTATGGCTTTGCTGGAGAAGGCGACTGGAAAACGGCGGCGTTGGTCCGTCTCATGAAAATTATGGCGAACAACGAGCGGACGTCGTTCATGGAAGATTATACGTACCACTTTGAACCGGGTAACGAAATGGTGCTCGGTGCCCACATGCTTGAGATTTGTCCGACGATTGCTGTCGATAAACCAAGAATCGAAGTCCATCCGCTCGGGATCGGTGACCGGGAAGCACCGGCACGTATCGTCTTTGAAGGACAGAGCGGCAAGGCGTTGAATGCGAGTATCATCGATCTCGGACATCGCTTCCGTCTTCTCGTCAATACAGTTGAAGGCATCCAGCCGGAAGAAGCGATGCCGAACTTACCGGTCGCCCGCGTTCTTTGGAAAACAGAGCCTTCGATGGCGCAAGCGGTCGAAAACTGGATTCAAGCCGGCGGCGCGCACCATACATGTTACTCCTATGAAGTGACGACCGATCAATTGCGTGATTTTGCGGAACTGCTCGACGTTGAAATCGCAGTCATCGACGCCAAGACCGAGACGGTCCAGTTCAACAACGAGCTACGGTGGAACGAACTTTACTATCGACCATAATCTAAAGGGCCACTTTGATGGCCCTTCTTCATGGAGGAGAGACAATGAACAACCAACTCATTAAACCGATGCACAAGGCGACAGGAACGACGCAGATCATCGTCAATGCCGACTTATCGAAAGGGAAAATCAGCAAGCACATTTATGGGCACTTTGCTGAACATTTAGGTCGTTGTATTTATGAAGGCCTCTGGGTCGGTCCTGACTCCCCGATTCCAAACACCGACGGCATTCGAAATGACGTGATCGCTGCCCTGAAAAAATTGAATATTCCCGTTCTCCGCTGGCCGGGTGGCTGTTTTGCCGACGAGTACCACTGGAAGGACGGAGTCGGTCCAAACGAGAATCGTAAACGGATGGTCAATACGCACTGGGGCGGGGTCGTCGAAAACAATCATTTCGGCACCCATGAATTCATGCGCCTCTGTGAACTGCTCGAGTGTGAGCCATACATCTGCGGGAATGTCGGAAGTGGGACGGTCCAAGAAATGTCGGAATGGGTGGAATACATGACGTTCGGCGGCGAGTCACCGATGTCGAACTGGCGTCAAGAGAACGGTCGGACTGAGCCGTGGGAACTCACCTACTTCGGCGTCGGGAATGAGAACTGGGGTTGCGGCGGAAACATGCGCCCGGAATACTATGCGGATCTGTATCGCCGCTACCAGACGTACGTCCGCAACTATGACGGCAACAAACTCTATAAAATTGCTGGCGGAGCGAATATCGATGACTATAAATGGACAGAGGTCCTCATGCGGGAAGCAGGGACGATGATGGATGGACTCAGTCTCCATTACTACACGATCCCCGGCGACTTCTGGTTGGGCAAAGGATCAGCCCTCGATTTCACGGAGGACGAATGGTTCATCACATTGAAGCGCGCTCTCCATATGGATGAGTTGATCACGAAGCACGGCCAAATCATGGACCAGTATGACCCGGAGAAACGCGTCGGGTTGATCGTAGACGAGTGGGGCACTTGGTTCGATGTCGAGCCAGGGACGAACCCAGGTTTCTTGTATCAACAAAACTCGATTCGGGATGCACTCGTGGCTGCAATCCATTTCAACATCTTCCATAACCATAACGACCGCGTCCATATGGCGAACATCGCCCAAATGGTCAACGTGTTGCAGGCGATGATTTTGACAGAAGGAGACCAGTTCGTCCTCACTCCGACGTATCATGTGTTCGAGATGTACAGTGTCCACCAAGACGCAGAGCGCGTCGAACTCGCCGCGCATACACGTAACTATGTGGCCAAAGATGAAGCAATTCCGGCGGTGAACGCCACTGCTTCGCGAAATGCGGACGGGGTGCTCCATATTAGCTTGTGCCAACTCGACCATGAGCAAGGCGATACGGTCGAAATCGATTTACGGGGCATCGGCGCCATCTCTGACGTGTCGGCCCGAATCTTGACGGCGGACCACTTGAACGCCCATAACACGTTCGAACAGCCGGATCTCGTCTCACCACGCAATCATGATGTGACTGTCACGGAAGACGGGAAGCTCGTTTTCGACGTCCCGGCGATGAGCGTCATCACGATCGCGGTCCGCTGAGATGACAGTGGTGGAGACGCGACGATGCCGGACATGTCTTCCTCAGGAAACGGATACGGACTGGCTGTTAACCATCGATGCGGAAGTCATGGACCAAGTCCCAGATGCCGAATATGAGGCACGACTCACGCATTGTGCGGCTTGTCCGTTCCACCAACAAGACACCTGTTTAAAATGTGGGTGCTATGTCTCATATCGGGCCAGACTCGCGACGAAGCACTGCCCATTGAACGTTTGGTAAAAAGGAGTAGATGTCATGAAGCAGCAAACAGAGTCAACAATCGTACTCGAAAATGACTCGTGTCGCTTGAACATATTGACTTACGGTGCGACGTTGCAAGAATTCTCGATTCAAGACGAGGGTTGGAAAAACATCATCTTGTCATACGACACGGTCGAGGAATACATGAAGGACACGTATTATTTAGGAGCGACAATCGGTCGAGTTGCCGGACGGATCGACAACAGCACGTTCGATCTTGACGGCACGACCTATCGCTTACCTGCGAATGATGGAATGCATCATCTGCACGGCGGGGATGGTTTACACCGTCGCGTCTGGACGGTCGAACAGAGGACGTCCGACCGTGTGACGCTTCATTGCGTCAGTCCGGACGGAGCGAACGGGTATGGTGGCACGCTCGATGTCCGCGCCACGTTCGAACTGGTCGACCGTGGTGTCACCATCATGTACGAAGCGACATCTGACGAAGACACGGTGTGCGACTTGACGAACCATACGTATTTCAACTTGAGCGGAGGCGAGCGGGACATCTTGAACCATGAGCTTACGTTGTCCGCCGACACGTTCGCTGAGCTGCGTGATGATTTGATTCCGACGGGACGCTTGCTTGAAGTGGACGGTACACCGTTCGACTTCCGGACAGGTCGCGCCTTGTCTGATGGTGTCGCCTCGACACATCCGCAAAATGAATTGGTCAACGGCTACGATCATCCGTTTATTTTCACTGATCGACGTGAAGCGAGATTGTATGACCGAGAGTCACAGCGTGAGTTGACGTTGTCGACGACCGTCCCTGCCATCGTCCTCTATTCGGGGAATCAGATGAACGAGACGACTTCATTGCGTGAAGGGATGTCGAGACGTTACTACGGCGTCTGTCTTGAACCGCAACACCTCCCTGATGCGGTGCACCATGAGACGTTCCCGTCGATTCGCTTGAAGGCGGGAGACACGTACCGCTGGCAAACGACGTACCGAGTCGAGACAGGAGTCAGCCGATGAACCTCGAACAGATCAACCAACGTGTGCAAGCCTGTGACTGCGGGAATCCCCATCACGCGATCACGATTGAACGGATGGTCGCGTCAGATTACGTCTGGGACGAATTGGCCGCATTTGTACAAGAAAAAGGATGGACAAGTGTCCTTGTCGTCGCCGACGCCAATACCGAGCGCGTCGGGTTTCTCCCGCTACGAGAAGCCTTGATGAAAATCGGAGTCGATGTGTCGCTCGTTTCGCTCCAAGCGGACGAGCAAGGTGACGTCTTGGCGAATGAACGCTCGGTCGTTCAAGTGTTGCTTGCCCAAGAGGCAACCGTCGACGCGCTCATTGCGCTAGGAGCAGGTACGATTCACGATGTCACCCGTTTCTGTGCGGCCAAAACGAAAGTGCCATTCATCTCGGTGCCGACCGCACCATCAGTGGATGGTTTTACGTCAAAAGGGGCGCCGCTCATTGTAAGAGGCAAAAAAATCACGTACCAACTCGTTTCTCCGATTGCGGTATTCGTCCCGAACCAGGTGATTCGGAAGGCACCCGATGCATTGATTGCAGCCGGGGTCGGCGATATGCTTGGGAAGTACACGTCCTTGTTGGACTGGCGGTTTGGAGCGTTTGACGGTGGTGAACCGTTTTGTCCGGTCGCCGCATCGCTGACAGAACAGGCGTTACAATCGTGTGTGGACAACTTGCCTGCCATCTATGAACGAGACGCGGACGGGTTGGATCAACTGATGGAGTCCCTACTGTTGTCGGGGATCGCCATGTTGATTTTTGGCCATTCACATCCAGCTTCCGGCGGTGAACATCACTTGTCCCATTATTGGGAGATGGACTTTATCGCCAACCATCGTCCAGCGGTCCTTCATGGAACGAAAGTCGCCATCGCCACGATGGAGCTCATCGATACGTATAAAACGACGATGCTCGACTGGCCCAACACACCGGACTCGTTACGGACGTGGGCCGAGCTGATGCCGACACGGGAAGAGCTCGAACACATCTTCCGCGCGTTACAGGCGCCGCTTCGACCCGAAGAGATCGGGGTCTCCTCACTTCTGTTAGCGAGCAGTCGGAGAGAGGCATACCGCTTGAGAGAACGACATACGTTATTGAAACATATGAGCTTGAACCGAACACAATCTGAGGTAGGGGAGCGTTCTTTATGAGAGAGACGATCACGAATCCATTAGTTGAACAACGGGCGGACCCATGGATCACACGCCATACAGATGGCTATTATTATTTCACGGCCTCATTGCCTGACTTCACTGGCATTCCGCTCCGTCGAGCGAAAACGCTCGCAGGCTTGACAGAGGCGGAAGAACGAGTCGTTTGGAACAAGCATGAGACAGGAATCATGAGCGCTAATATTTGGGCTCCGGAACTACATCACATCCATGGGAAATGGTACCTTTATTTCGCGGCCGCGCGGGAAGACGACATTTTCGATCATCGGATGTACGTGCTCGAGAATAGCTCATCGAATCCGTTAGAAGGAGAATGGGTCGAGAAAGGGCAAGTCCGGACATGGTGCGAGTCGTTTTCCCTTGATGCGACGACGTTCGAGCACGAGGGACGTCTCTATTATGTATGGGCGCAAAAAGACCCGGCAATCGACGGCAACTCGAACCTTTACATCTCGGAGATGGAGAACCCGTGGACGCTCACGGGTCCACAGACGATGATTGCGACTCCGGAGTATGACTGGGAGAAGGTCGGGTTCCTTGTGAACGAAGGACCCGCCGTGTTGAAGCGGAATGGTCACATTTACATCACGTTCTCTGCGAGTGCGACGGACCACAACTACTGCATGGGTCTACTGCGCGCCGAGGAGACGAGTACTCTATTGGACGCTCGGAGTTGGACGAAACATCCCGAACCGGTCTTCGGAACCGATGAAACGGCAAGCCAGTACGGACCGGGTCACAACAGTTTTACGACGCTAGATGACGGGACGGACATCCTCGTCTATCACGCCCGCAACTACAAAGAGATTGAAGGGGACCCGCTATGGGACCCGAACCGACATACGCGTGTCCAACCGTTCATGTGGGATGAAGTCGGCCCAGTGTTCGGCCGACCGATTCGTGACGAGGAGGCTGTACGATGAAGCAAGTAGAAGATCGACATTTGATTTTAGAACAACGGGCCGACCCGTGGGTGTATTTGCATACCGATGGCTATTACTACTTCACGGCGTCAGTGCCTGAATATGACTTGATTGAGCTACGTCGGGCTAAATCACTTCAAGCGCTTAAGACGGCCGAGCCGGTGACCGCATGGGTGAAGCATGAGACGGGACCGATGAGCGACTTAATTTGGGCGCCTGAGCTACATCACATTCACGGTAAATGGTATATATACTTTGCTGCCGCGAAGTCACGTGACATCGTCAATGGTTTGTTCGACCACCGCATGTTCGTGTTAGAGAACGAATCGGCGAACCCGCTTGACGGGGAATGGGTCGAAAAAGGTCAAGTCCAGACCGAATGGGATTCGTTCGCCCTTGATGCGACCGTATTTGAACATAAAGACGTACATTATCTTGTGTGGGCGCAAAAAGATCCCGCCATCGACGGGAACTCAAATTTATATATCGCCGAACTGGAAAATCCATGGACCATCAAATTACCGCAAGTCATGCTGACGAAGCCGGAGTATGATTGGGAGACTCGTGGTTTCCTCGTCAATGAGGGAGCAGCAGTATTGAAGCGGAACGGCCACATCTTTATCACGTACTCTGCGAGTGCGACCGATGAGAATTACTGTTTGGGCATGTTGTGTGCATCAAGCGAATCTGATGTGTTGAACCCGGCGTCATGGTCGAAAGCGTTTCGGCCGGTGTTCCAAACGAATGAAGCAGTCAATCAATTCGGGCCCGGACACAATAGCTTCACGGTGAACGAGAACGGTGAAGACGTCATCGTTTACCATGCACGGACGTATACAGAGATCGAAGGTGATCCACTGTACGATCCGAATCGTCATGCGCGGGCCCAAGTGTTTATATGGAATGAGGAAGGCCGCCCTGAGTTTGGGAAACCGCTCTAAAAGAACGATTTTGACTTGAGCCTGCCTTCTCTGTAGATGGAGAAGAGCAGGTTTTTTAGTTTCTTCAATGGAACAACTTATGAATTCCTTAAACTTCACGTTGACAACGTCAAGCCGTTCATCCTATACTCATAAATGATAATGATTATCAATGTCGTTATAAAGGCATTGTCATAGGAAAAGGGGATTCGAACATGAAAAGTTACAAGAAATTGCTACATATGTTCATCATCATGTCTGCTTTCGTGCTCGTGCTCGCAGGATGCGGCTCGAACAATGAAGATGCGGCCACGACAGATGAGTCTGCCGAAACGGCAGAAGGCTATCCGATCACGATTAAACATGCGTTAGGCGAGACGGTCATCGACAAGAAACCGGAACGCGTCGCAACAATTGCTTGGTCGAACCAAGACGTCGCCCTTGCGCTTGACGTCGTCCCAGTCGGTTTCTCGGCTGCGAACTACGGTGTCCAAGACGGCAGCGGCATGTTGCCATGGACGGCTGAGAAGCTAAAAGACCTTGGGGAAGAAAACCCGAACATTTACCAAGACACAGACGGTCTCGACTTCGAAGCGATAGCTGACTCACAGCCGGACGTCATCTTGGCTGCCTACTCAGGCATCACGCAAGAAGACTACGACACGTTGAGCGAAATCGCACCGGTCGTTGCTTACCAAGAAACGCCTTGGGTCTCATCATGGCAGGACACGGTCCTCTACGACTCGATCGCCATGGGCATGGAAGCAGAAGGCAAACAGTTGATCGAAGACACAGAGAAACTCATCGCTGACAAAGCGGCTGAAGTAACGGACATGGCTGGCAAAAAAGCAGCCTTCATCGCGCTCAGCCCGGACGACCTTTCGAAGTTCTACATCTACACGACGGGTGACCCGCGTGGCGCCTTCATCGAAGAGCTCGGCATGGAGTACCCAAAAAACATCACGGACCAAATTAAAGACGAGAACAGCTTCTACCTCGAGCTCAGCTCGGAAAACGCCGACATCTTGAACGACGTCGACATCTTCGTCGCTTACGGCAACGAAGAGACGTTGAAAGCACTTCAAGCTGACCCGCTTTACAGCAAAGTACCGGCCATCGAGCGCGGTTCGGTCGTCATGATCGAAGACAACACGCCGCTCGCGGCTGCCGGGACACCGTCACCGCTCTCGATCGAATACACGATCGACGACTACCTGAAGCTCGTGTCAGAAGCAATCGGGAAAGTCGAGTAATCATATGAATACGCTGAAGAAGTTGCAAACGCCGAGACATTTCCCGCTCCTGCTCGTAGGGTCGATCGTCCTGCTCGTCGTCTGCATGCTCGCTTCACTTGCTTTCGGCTCACGGACAGTCGGATGGGATGAACTGCTTGACGGTTTATTCCGTCCGGCTGTTCAGTCGTATGAAGCGGACATTGTCCGGCAACGGGTCGTGCGGACGCTGTTCAGTCTCATGTGCGGCGCGGCGCTCGGTGTGTCGGGTGCTTTGATGCAGTCGGTGACACGTAATCCGATCGCTGACCCGAGCATTCTCGGGGTGAACACGGGCGCGGCGCTGTTCGTCGTCGTCGGGATCGCGTTCTTCAACATCTCGACTGCGGGCGACTACATCTGGTTCGCCCTCGTCGGTGCGCTCTTGACGGCCGCGTTCGTGTTCGGTATCGGCTCGCTCGGGCGGGGCGGCTCGACCCCGCTCAAGCTCGTCTTGGCCGGGGCGGCGACGAGTGCGGCCTTGTCCTCGCTCGTCATGGCAATCATGATCCCGCGCTCGAACGTCATGGACCAGTTCCGGTTCTGGCAAGTCGGCAGCGTCGGGGCGGGGACGATGGACTCGATCGTAACGTTTCTCCCGTTCTTCATCGCCGGCATTTTTATCGCCATTTTCGCGGCCCCGTCACTCAACATCATGGCGCTCGGCGAAGAGATGGCGACGGGACTCGGGGTCCGGATCGGTTCGTTAAAAGTCATCGCCTCGTTCGCCGGCGTCATCTTGTGTGGCGCAGCGACGGCATTGGCCGGTCCGATCGGCTTTATCGGTCTGTTGGCCCCGCACTTGATCCGTCTCGTGCTCGGCCCGGATGAACGGTATATCATTCCGATGTCAGCCTTATCGGGCGCCATCCTGTTGACGTTCGCCGACGTGGTCGGGCGTTTGCTCGGCAGTCCGGGTGAACTTGAAGTCGGCATCGTCACCGCGTTCGTCGGGGCACCGATTTTGATCGCCTTGACGATGAAAGTGAAGGTGCGTGGCCTATGATGAAACAGTCAGTTCAACCTATCATTCACAATAGTCGCAAGCGCCGGCAGCGTACGGTGTTCGTGACGCTCGTGCTATTCGTGCTCGCGCTCGCCTTGAGCGCATTGATGCTCATGCTCGGTAATACGATCTATCCGGTTGCGGACGTCGTCCGTGTCTTGTTCGGGGAACAAGTACCGGGTGCCTCGTTCGCCGTCGGCACGATCCGTCTGCCACGCATGCTCGCCGGCGTCTTCTCAGGACTCGCGTTCGGCATCGCCGGGACAGTGTTCCAGACGATGCTCAGAAACCCGCTCGCCAACCCGAACGTCATCGGCATCACGACAGGATCGAGTGCGGCCGCCGTGTTCGGCATCGTCGTCTTGCAGGCGAGCAACACGTTCGTCTCGGTGATCTCGGTCATCGGGGGACTCGCGACGGTGATCGTGCTCTACGTCTTATCAAAAGGCGCCGCTTTCTCGATCGGACGTCTCGTCTTGGTCGGGATCGGCATCCAAGCGATGCTGACCGCGGTCATCAACTACTTATTGCTCATTAGTCGCCAAAACGATGTCGGGACGGCGATGCGTTGGCTGAGCGGCAGTTTGAACGGGGTCAAGATGGAGACGTTGCCGCCGCTCATGCTCGCGGTCGCCCTCTGTCTCCCGGTCATCCTCCGCCTCAGCCGGCAGCTGCAGATTTTAGAACTCGGGGAGATGACGGCGACGTCGCTCGGCATCAAGACGAACCAGACCCGGATCCTCTTGATCATCGCCTCGGTGCTCATGCTCGCGCTGGCGACAGCAACGACCGGACCGATCGCTTTCATCGCTTTCCTTGCCGGACCGATCGCGAAACGGCTCGTCGGGGATGGACGCTCGACGATCATTCCGGCCGGACTTGTCGGCGTCGTCCTCGTGCTCGCCGCCGATTTGATCGGACAGTTCGCTTTCACCGTCCGCTATCCGGTCGGGGTCATCACCGGCATGGTCGGGGCACCGTATTTGATTTACCTCTTGATCCGGATGAACCGGAGAGGGGAATTGTAGACGACAGGAGCCGTGTCTGGTGGGACACGGCTCCTGTTTCGTCTAGGTGAAAGCGCCATCAAAAAGACGTTGACTTTGGTCGATGTGGGGTGTATGCTAAAAATCCTGCCCAAAAATCGAGGCACGGGAACTGGCATCAGTTCATTTTGAGTCAGAGAGGATACAATCCCATGAACCAACAACAATTAGTCGAGCGCGCCCGTCAATTGAAAGACAACGCCTACTCACCGTATTCGAATTTCCGCGTCGGAGCGGCCCTTCTTATGAAGGACGGGACGGTCATCGACGGCGTCAACGTCGAGAACGTCTCGTTCGGAGCGACGAACTGTGCCGAGCGCACGGCTGTATTCACGGCCATCGCGCAAGGTTATAAAAAAGGTGACTTCGAAGCCGTTGCGGTGTCAGGTGACACGGTCGACTTCTTACCACCATGCAGCATCTGCCGCCAAGTGCTCGTCGAGTTCGGTGATCCGGACTTTAAAGTGTTGCTCACGAACGGCAACGCCGACGTCAAAGAAGTGACGCTCGAAGAACTCGTTCCGCTCGCGTTCACAGAGCTCGAGATGTAAACAGCAGTGCCGAGTCCATGCGACTCGGCATTTTTTACTGTCTTGGCTTCCATTTATTGAAGAAGTTGTGCGGGGTTTTGATGCCTTGTAGCGTCCTGAATTCGTAGCCGCGTTTCTTCGAATGTCGGAGGATGTAGTCGAGTGCGGTCGGGGTGATCGAATGGTCGTGCGTCAGGATGATCGAGGCGATTCTCGCTCTGTAGTTCGCGTCGAGCCGGGCGAACACTTGATTTTGGACGCGGCGGTTGTCCGACTTATACCGGTAGTCGAGACTGTCGATGTTCCAGTCCCACATTTGGAAGCCGGCTTTCGCCATCGCTTGCCTGTGCGCTGACGTCATGTACGGATTGCTGCCGTATGGGGTGCGGACGATGTTCGATTTGACGCCTGTCACTTGGAAGACGAGCTTTTGGACCGTCTGCATCTCGCGCACGGCTGTCGTCGGCGTCCGGTAAAACTTATGCCGGTCGTGCGTCATCCCGTGCAGAGCGATGAGGTGTCCTTCGGCGACAATCCGCTTCAGCAGTTTCTCATTGCCTTTTATATTGTTGCCGAGAATGAAAAACGTGGCCTTGACCTTATGCTTCTTCAAAACGTCGAGCAACGCGCCCGTCTGACGATGCGGCCCGTCATCGAACGTCAAATAAATGAGGCTGCGGTCGTTGTACGCTTTTGGCGTCGCCGCGCTTGCTGGCGACAAAGGGCTGAGCAACAGACAGGCCAACACGAACAAAATCAAGCTCTTCTTCATCGTACAAACCCTCCTAACGTTAAGTCGACGGGGGTTGGACGGTGCCGGCGTGAAATATACGTTACTCTTTACCCGATTAGAAGGCGAAACAGCATATTTTTGTACAAGAAATGGATGATTCGCGTTGCTCGTTTCAGTTGATGGCTGATGGTGTTTTGAAGAACTGGATACCCTTGAAGTCACCAGTCGTTTTTGGGTATAACAAGGTAAAGGGGATATGAGAGAGGGGTGAGTCAGTTGACTATAATTGCTTATAGCGAAGCGCGGAAAAACTTGAAGAAAATCCTTAATCAAGTCCGCGACAATAGCGAAGCAATCACTATCGCTCGGGAAAATGGACGGAATACGGTCATCATGCCTGAGCAAGAATACAATCAATTGATAGAAACGATGTATTTGCTGCAAAGTCCGAAAAATGCTGAGCGACTTCTCGAATCCGTTCGACAGCTTCAATAAGACAAAACTCGACCTCACTAACATGACGCACACCTTTAGCGGCATGCGTCATGTTTTATGTATACCCCCACAATTTCTCGCAACTTGTTTGGAGCCACGACCTCGACGAACATCCTGCTCCCTTTCATCGTCGCATACGTCATCTCGACTTTGCGTTTTTGTGCGACCGCCGCATACACTTCTTTCGCGAACGGTGCCGGTGGAACGGTCTTTTCCCTGAGCCCTAAAATATTTTTCTCGAGCAGCGCAATCTTCGTCTCGAGATCATGCGGCAGCTCGTTCACGTACATTAAGCTGAACATATCACGAACCGAGGAGGGAATCATCATGGCAAACGTCGTCTTATATATCGCGATGAGTCTAGATGGAAAGATTGCTCGGACGAACGACGATCTCGACTGGTTGGTCGAGGTCGTTGGTGAGGGAGATAACGGTTACGCCGACTTCTTCAAGACGGTCGGTGCGGTCATCATGGGGCGGAAGACGTACGAGGAAGTATTGAAGCTAGCGTCAGACGGTTATCCGTACCCGGACATCCCGAACTATATTTTGACGCGGAACCCGGACCGGGAAGCAGAGCATGTCACGTTCACGGATGAGCCAATCGAACGGTTGATTGAGCGGTTGAAACAAGACATCGATGGGGACGTCTGGATCGTCGGTGGTGGGGAAATAATTAAGGCTGCGATGGAGCACGATTTGATCGACCGCTACGAGATTATCGTCGCCCCGGTCGTATTAGGAGAAGGGATCCCGATGTTCCCGGAAGGCACGAAGGAGACGAAGTTGAAACTGACGAGTCAGCGCGCGTCCGGACAGTTCGTCATGGTGACGTACGAAAAATAAACCTTTGTGCGTAAAGAAATATATTGGAAGTAGTTCATTTCCGTAATGTGTGACTGATTTCACGTTATGGTGATGAACTTAAAAATTATAGAACTCAACAATAAAGAGAGAAAAAAAGTAAATGATAGGAAGGAAAGTGATTACTAAACCGATAACTCTAGTTGATTGTTTAAACTGCATTAACAAACCTATAAACCATACCACCAATAAAAGTAACCAGTACATACTAGATGCTGGTTGGGGTCCTTCTGCCATACCACTTATTCCGTAAGCGAAAATAGTGAGAACGGTAACGACCAATCCAGTTATAATGTTAATTATAATTAAAAGCGCTTTATTCAATTTCTTTCCTCCTTTTCCTTTTTGAAAATGCCAACTAACAGCAGAGTGAGTCCGATTAAGAAAATAATGGGGAAGATAAGCCACATGATTAATCCGGCCCAACCATTTTCGACACTAATTGCATAGGAGAGTCCGATCGAAAAAGCTAAAGCGGGCGAAATGGGAATCATCAGAGCGATGCCCCATATTTTATATTTTTTCTTTCTCGATTCTCCTGTACTAAGCAAATAAGCCGCAAGTGCACCTATACATGCAATGATATATCCAATCGCAATGGCCACCGGATTCCTCCCTTCTCGTTAACTTATAATGAAAAAACTTTTCACAGATAAGCGTCGACAACTTCAGTACGATTGATATTTTCTATATATGTAATTCATTACCCTTCCATAATCCGGTTATTTGTTCGAATGATGATACTCTGATGACGAATAGACTTGAGCATCTCTAATTAATGTCATCAAAAATCCGAGCCCGTGAAGGACTCGGCTTCTCTCATACATGCTTCCGCTGAAACGCAGCAATCGCTTCATACTCTTCGGCGAAATGACGCGATAAGCGAATATAAATCGGGAGTAACTCCCGGTAGATTGTCGTCGCCTCTACGTCCGGAATGTGCTCATGCGTCACTTGCGGCACCGCCGTGAAGTCGTCGATGTCACCGAACGCATACTCGCCGAGCATGACCGCACCTAAGCACGAACTCTCATGGCTCTCCGGCACGACGACCGGCGTGTCGAAGATGTCGGCCATCATCTGGCGCCATAGCTTCGACTGGGCGAAACCGCCCGTCGCATGGATCCGGTTCGGTGCGCCCGTCAGTTCGTCGAGTGCGAGCATGACCGTGTACAAGTTGAAGATGACGCCTTCTAAGACGGCACGGATGAAGTGCTCACGCTTATGGTGGATGCTCAGACCGAAGAATGAGCCGCGCGCGTTCGAGTCCCAGAGCGGGGCCCGTTCGCCCATCAAGTACGGGTGGAACAACAGTCCGTCAGAACCCGGTTTGACCGTCTCGGCGATGCGCGTCAACACGTCATAGGCGTCCATGCCGAGCCGTTTCGCCGTCTCGACCTCGCTCGCCGCGAACTCGTCCCGGAGCCAACGCAAGATGATGCCGCCGTTGTTGACCGGTCCACCGATGACCCAATGCTTGTCGGTCAAGGCGTAACAGAAGATCCGGCCTTTCGGGTCCTCGACCGGCTCACGGACGACCGTCCGGATGGCACCGCTCGTCCCGATCGTGACGGCGACGACGCCCGGTTCGAACGCCCCGACACCGAGGTTCGATAGCACGCCGTCGCTTGCCCCGATAACGAGCGGGAAGTCCCAGCCGAGCGTCTCACGCACGTCTTGCTTTAATTGAATGATCTCGGTCGTCGGGACGAGTTCGGACAGTTGGTCCGGTGTGACGCCGGCGATATGTAACGCCTCCGCGTCCCAGTCGCACGTCTTCAAATTGAACAGACCGGTCGCCGAGGCGATCGAATGGTCGACGACGAAGCGTCCGGTCAGGCGATAGAAGACGTACTCTTTGATCGAGACAAACTTGGCGGCACGCTTGAACACGTCCGCATGTTCCGCTTTTAACCAACGCAGTTTCGACAGCGGCGCCATCGGATGGACCGGTGTGCCGGTGCGCATATGGAGCGCGCTCGCGTCAAAGTCGCGTTTAATCTCCTGCGTGTACGGGTTGGCCCGGCTATCGGCCCAGGTGATACTGTTCGTGAGCGGACGCCCTGACACATCGAGTGCAATCAAGCTGTGCATCGCTGAACTGAACGAGACGAAGCGGATCGGCCCGTCGGCTTGCGCCCGGACGGCACTGACTGCTTCAAGCACCGCCCCGTAGATGACGACCGGGTCTTGCTCGGCCGTCTCCGTGTCCGGGGTGAGGAGCGGGTACAGCACGTTATGTACCGCGAGTTGTTGGTGATTCTGAAACAGGACGGCTTTTGTACTCGTCGTCCCAATGTCGACGCCAATGGTGTACACACAATCACTTCCTTTGTTAAATGATGAATAGGCTGATCAAGAAGACGACCGCAAATCCGGTCAGTCCGATAATCGTCTCCATGACGGTCCACGATTTGAGCGTGTCTTTCACGTCTAGACCGAAGTAGCGGTTGACGAGCCAGAAGCCCGAGTCGTTGACGTGTGAGAGGACAGTCGCACCGGAAGCGATGGCGATGACGATCAAGCCGAGCGCGGCCCCAGTGATGTTTTGAATCTCAAGAAGCGGCGTGATGAGTCCTGCCGCCGTGACCATTGATACGGTCGCTGAACCTTGGGCGACGCGGACGACGGTCGCAATCAAGAAGGCGAGCACGATCGCCGGAAGCGGTGACCCGGCCATCATCTCCCCAAGGACGTCACCGACACCTGAGTCGATCAAGATTTGTTTGAACACGCCGCCGGCACCGGTGACAAGGATGATGATCCCGGCCGGTTCGAGCGCTTTCGTCGCAATCTCTTGCACTTCGTCACGTGTGTAACCACGGCGCGTGCCGAGGAAGATGAACGTGAGGAGCGTCGCGATCGTCAAAGCGACGAACGGATGACCCATGAACGTCAAGAACGTACGAATCGTATTTCCTTCATCTAACAGTACCGCAGACAACGTGTTCGCAAGAATCAACACGAGCGGGATCGAGATGAGCGAGATGATCATTTTGAAACTTGGCAGTTCTTTCGATGTATCGATCTCTTCAAATTCCATATAGTCCGGGATGGTGACGTGAATCTTGTTCGCGATGTACTTCCCGAAAATTGGACCGGCGAGAATCGCTGCCGGAATCCCGGCGATCACTCCGAACAAGATGACCCAACCGAGCTCGGCACCGATGAGGTTTGCGACCGCAATCGGACCTGGTGTCGGCGGGATGAAGCTATGTGTGACGGCGAGGCCGGCGAGGAGCGGGATGCCGTAGTAGAGCAGCGAGCGACCCGTCCGCTTGGCGAGGCCATAAACGATCGGAACGAGAATGATGAAGCCGACGTCGAAGAAGACCGGGACGGCGACGATGAAACCGGTGATGGCGAGTGCCCATTGTGCCTTGTCCTCGCCGAACTTGTTGACGAGTGTCTGGGCGAGACGTTCCGCGCCACCTGATACTTCTAACATTTTACCAAACATGGCACCGAGTCCGACGACGACGGCGACGAAACCTAGCGTTCCGCCCATCCCGTTCTGAATCGAGGTAATGACATCCCCGAGCGGCATTCCGGCCGCGATCCCAACGAGCAAGCTGACGAGCAAGAGCGAGACGAACGCATGAAGTTTCGTCCGCATGACCAAAAATAAGAGCAAGAAGATGCCAGCGACGGCGATCAAGATAAGTGTAGAGCCTGACATATGTAGTTCCCCCTTTACCGTATGTGTAACCGTTTACAAATTTTTACAAAGGAAAAGGCCACCCCTGACCTTCTCCCGAACATTATTTTTTGACGACCGCGTGGCCTCCGAACTCGTTGCGGAGTGCGGCGACGACTTTACCTGAGAACGTGTCGTCCTCGAGCGAGCGATAGCGCATCATGAGAGACATGGCGATGACTGGGGCCGCCGCCTGAAGTTCGAGCGCCGTCTCGACCGTCCATTTTCCTTCCCCTGAAGAATGCATGACGCCACGGATCTCATCGAGCTTGGCGTCTTTTTTGAACGCGTTCTCGGTCAGTTCCATGAGCCATGACCGGACGACCGAGCCGTGGTTCCAGACGCGGGCCACTTGTTCGTAGTCGTAGTCGAACGGACTCTTCTCTAAAATATCAAACCCTTCGGCAATGGCCTGCATCATGCCGTATTCGATGCCGTTGTGGATCATCTTGAGGAAGTGGCCGCTACCGGCCGGTCCCGTATACAAGTAGCCGTTCTCGACCGAGAGGTCCTTGAAGATCGGCTCGATGGTTGGCCACGCCTTTGCGTCACCGCCGACCATCGTGCAGGCTCCGTTGCGTGCACCGTCCGTCCCGCCGCTCGTCCCACAGTCGAAGAACGAGATGTTCTTCTCTGCGAACTGCTCGGCGCGTGCGAGCGACAATTTATAGTTCGAGTTGCCGCCGTCGATGACGATATCGCCAGGTTCGAGTCGCTCGAAGAGTTCAGTGAGCACCGTCTCCGTGATGTCACCAGCTGGGACCATCGCCCAGACGACACGGGGCGCCTCAAGCTTGTCGACGACGTCCTTGAGTGTCGGGACGATCTCAAACGCTGTCGTCGCCTCGACGCTCGACGCGTCCGTACCGATGACCGTGTGACCGTGGTCGCTCAAATTGAGCGCCAAGTTGTAACCCATTTTACCTAATCCAATCAAACCGATTTTCATAACGTCACCTCAAAAAAGAATTTTTTTCCGTCTCTAGTCCATAATATCAAATAAAATTCGATTTTCAATAGAGATTGCGGAATTTTTTTCGGAAAGGTATCGTTAAGAGAGACGAAAGGGTGATAGATGATGGAATCGATGAATGGACTGGCCCGTATCCGCGGTGCCTATTCGACACTCAGCAAAAAGGAACAACGAATTGCCGACTATATGTTGAAACAACCGGAACTGATCATTCACCATACGATCAACCAAGTGGCCGACGACTTAGATGTCGCCGAGTCGACCGTGTTCCGTTTCTGTCAACGCGTCGGCTTCAAAGGGTATCAGGCGCTGAAGATTGCGCTCGCCTCGGATATCGTCGCACCGCTCCAAGATATCCATGAAGACATCACGCAAGACGATACACCACTTCAAATCGCCGAAAAAATTTTCGCGACGAACGTCAAGACGATCGAGTCGACCCGCCAAATCTTAGAGGAGGCGACGATGCAGCAGGCGGTCGATTTGTTGCTGTCGGCCCGCCGCATCGAGTTTTTCGGGAGTGGCGGTTCAGCTGTGATCGCACTTGACGCGTACCACAAATTCGTCCGTAGCGGCCTGCTCGTCACGGCGAATTTAGAATCACATATGCAGCTCATGTCGGCGTCACAGCTGACGACAGACGACGTCGCCGTCCTCATCTCGCATTCGGGTGCCTCGAAAGAGACGCTCGACGTCGCGCACGTCTGTCGGGATCGCGGTGTGCCGATTATCGCCATCACGAACTACGCCAAGTCACCGCTCTCGAAACTCGCCGATGTCGCCTTGTATACCGTGTCGCAAGAGACCGAGTTCCGTTCCGAGGCGCTCGCTTCGCGTATCGCCGAGCTCAGTTTAATTGACGCTCTGTTCACGGTCGTCATGATGCAACGCGGCGAGACGGGACGGGGTGCGCTCCGTCAGATGCGAGAAGCCATCTCACGCCGTCGTATGTGAAGACAGCTCCGACCCAGGACGTTACGGGTCGGAGCTGTTTCATCGTTCACCCGACGTGGTATCGGATAAGGACAACCGAACGCTACGGGAGGAGAGAGGACGATGTCGCTCAACACGACGATGCTGGTCGTACTGCTCATATTGATGGTGCTTTTGATTTCGATGCCGTTCATGCTGCTGTTCTACTTATGGATGAAAGACCGCAATCAGCGCGAGCACGCCGTCCTCCGCAACTTCCCGCTCCTCGGTAAGGTCCGCTACATCCTCGAGATGATCGGCCCCGAGCTGCGCCAATACTTATTTTTGAACGACAACGAGGCGACGCCGTTCTCGCGGAACGAGTACGAATCGGCCGTTATTTCCGGGAAATATAAGTCGCGGCTCATCGGTTTCGGCTCGGAACGGGACTTCGACGCGAACGGATTCTACGTCCAGAACGCCTTGTTCCCGACGCAACGAACTGATTTGAAGATCGCTCGTGACGAGACGGTGACGACGCATATGTATCACCTCGACGCCGACAACTTGTTCACGCGAAAAGAGCACATCGTCGAGCAAAAGGTGTCGCCGTATTTGTTGCCGCTTGCAGACGCACCGGTCATCGGCAAAGATACGTGCCGGGAGCCGTTCCAAGTGCGCGGCCTCATCGGTCAGTCGGCAATGAGTTTCGGCTCGCTCGGCGAGAACGCCATCAGTGCGCTCTCGATCGGTCTCGGCCGGGCGAAAGGGACGTGGATGAACACCGGGGAAGGCGGCTTGTCTGACTATCACTTGAAAGGGGACGTCGACCTCGTCTATCAGATCGGACCGGCATTGTTCGGTGTCCGGACCGAGGACGGGGCGTTCTCCTGGGAGGCGTTCCAGGAGAAGAGTGCCATCAAACAAGTGCGCGCCTTCGAGCTGAAGCTCGCCCAAGGTGCGAAGACGCGGGGCGGCCACATCGAAGGTACGAAAGTGACGCCGGAGATCGCCAAGATCCGCAACGTCAAAGTCGGCGTCAGCATCGACAGCCCGAACCGGTTTAACGAGTTCCATACGAACACGGAGATGCTCGCCTTCATCGAGCGGTTGCGCGACGTCGGGGGCAAGCCGGTCGGCATCAAGCTCGTCGTCGGTCGGCTCGATGACCTCCATGACCTGATCGCCACCATGGCCGCGTCCGATCGATATCCGGACTTCATCACCGTCGACGGCGGGGAAGGCGGGACCGGGGCGACGTACCAAGAGCTCGCGGACGCGGTCGGACTGCCGCTTCACGCCGCGTTGCCGTACGTCCATCGTCTCCTCATCGAGCATGGACTGCGCGACAAGATCAAACTGTTCGCCTCCGGCAAGCTCGTGACGGCCGATAAAGTCGCCATCGCCTTAGGGCTCGGTGCGGACTTCGTCAACATCGCCCGTGGCCTCATGTTCAACGTCGGCTGCATCCAGGCACAAGTGTGTCATACGAACCGGTGCCCGGTCGGTGTGGCGACGACGGACCCGAAGCTGCAACGGGCGCTCGTCGTCGACGAGAAGAGCTTCCGGGTGACGAACTATATCATCTCGCTCCGCGAAGGGCTGTACAACTTGACGGCCGCGGCCGGGCTCACGATACCGACCGAGTTCTCAGCCGAGCACATCATCTACAAATACGATGATGGACGGGTGAAGCCTGGGACCGAACTGTTCGGGACGAGCGACGGCTGAAGGGCTGCCGCTTTTTTTGTCGTCGCGAAATGTAAAGATTGCGGAATAGGCTGCGGAGAGGGTTACGTTTTGACAAAGCGTGGAAATGATACATATCTAGCGAAATACGGATAGAGAGGCTGAACACTATGAATAACATTGACTTCTTGTCGGCTGACCACTATCGCGTGTTCAAACAAATGGCACGGCGGTTAGAAGACCCAGGGGCGGCGGGGAAAGAATATTTCTCGGCGCTGTACGTGATCGCGGGGAACGAGCGGGTGCGCGACATCCTGCTGCCGTACGTCAACCTCGAGACAGGGAGAATCAACACATCGACGATCATCGACGACAATACGTTCGATAAGGGCGAGCTCGTCCTCGTCAAACTTGTCATCCATCTGTACAACCATAAAGAATGGGTGCTGCCGACGGAATTGATCAGCCTGCCGCAAGAGGACTATCAGCTCGCGATGCAAGCGATCACGCTCTGTCGCGACGAACAGTTCGATAAAATAACCATTCCGGACGATGAAGAAGCCTAACATGGGCTTCTTTTTGGTTGTCGTCAAACTACTTTTAATTTCATAATATGAATTTTTTTGTGCCCGTCTGAAAGGGGATTTATAAGTATATACATAGAGAGAATGAACGTTATGTCGTGAAATAAGCTATTCGAAAAGGGGATAGGGGCATGAATGGATTGAATCGATTCATTTTGGTCATCACGGGCATTGTCGGGCTGGTCAGTGTTGGGGTGCTGTTGCTCGGAGTCTATGACGTTCTACGACTCAGTTCCTATCTAGAACGGTGGCAAGATCAAGACGAGTACGTATACACCATCCTCGCGATCTCCATTTTCCCTGGCATTGTGTTTATCTTGATGCTTCTGACCGGACTCATCGCCAAATCGAAATCGGAACGATATACGATCGAGACAGGGGAAGGACGAATCACCATCTCGACCGAGAAGATCGAGAAGATGGTGTACGAATCGTTGAAGACGTTCCAAGGAGTGCGGGCGCCGGACGTCAAAGTCGACATCGATTCGAAGAGAGAGAGCGTGCACGTCCATATCGATTGTTCGGTTTTCAATCGTGACGGGCTGCCGACGCTCGGGAAAGAGATTCAGACGCACGTGAAAGAACGGCTTGAAGCGTTGCTTGAATTGCCGGTGACTGACGTGTCACTCCACATTCAAGATACGAAACGTCAAACGTCAGAACGAGTCGTATAAGGAAGTGCCGTGATGGATGTGAAAACGATGTTGTTCCCTTACCGATTCCGTCTGCTCGGAGTCATTGTCGGGATTGTCATTGCGGTACTGTTCCTGACAATCGGCTTCGGCCGGACGCTTCTCATCGTGTCGCTGGCGTTCGTTGGATTTTTACTCGGCAAGTGGGCGGACGGTGTGCTTCGGGTAGACGAATGGGTGTCATTTTTCACGCGGAAGTAAACGGAACGAGTCAGTTCGAGGGTTAGGAAGGGGAGAAGGGCCACGCAAAGCGAAAACACGAATGTCCAGACGAGCGTGTCAGACGAACCGGTGCGTCAAAACAAGTTGACGTTTGAAGACCAAGTCATCAAAAAGATTGCGGGACTTGCGACTGGTGAGGTCCAAGGCATCTTGTCGATGAGCGGTGGCTTCATGAGCGGGTTCGCAGACCGGTTCCGGAGTACAGAGGACATCACGAAAGGCATCGACGCCGAAATCGGCGAACATCAAGTCGCGCTCGATTTACGGGTCATCGTCGAATACGGAAAGAGTATACCGGACATCTTTAACATAATTAAGCGAGAATTCTCCCACCTCTAAGCGTCTGGGGCGAGGCCCAGCGTAGGTGGGAGATGAATCGCCCGTACATAAACCTTTTGGCCACCCCTGTGACAGATATGACGAACGGAAGTTCGTGATTCTGTCAGATTCCCCATCCCCTGCCGCGGGTATCGGAATGAGAAGAGAATCATCCTACTATCTGGTGGAAGGGAGGGGCAGACATGCTGAAGGGCTACAAATACAGGCTCCACCCGACGGCGGCACAGGCCGAGTTCCTGGTCAGGACGATCGGCTGCGCCCGGTTCATCTACAACAAGCTGCTCGAGGACCGCATCGCCCTCCACGAGGAGGCGAAGGCGAACGGCGGGCCGAAGCGGAAGCCGCCGACGCCGGCCTCGTACAAGCCGCTGTTCCCGTTCCTCTGCGAGGCGGACAGCCTCGCGCTCGCGAACGCGAAGCTGCACCTCGACACGGCGTTCGCGAAGTTCTTCGCCGGGACGGCCGGCTTCCCGGTGTTCAAGTCGAGACGGAAGGCGCGCGCGTCCTACACGACGAACAACCAGCACGGCACGATCCGCATCGAAGGGGGCCATGTCCGGCTCCCGAAGGTCGGATTCATCCGCTTCACACAGCACCGAATCTTCGACGGCGAGATCCGGTCGGCGACCGTGTCGATGACGAAGACGGGCAAGTTCTTCGTGTCGCTCCTCGTCGAGCAGGACGACGAGCCGTGGGTCCCGAACCCGCGCAACCTGCGCGAGGCCGAGGAACGGCTGAGACGGGCGCAGCGCGCGCTCTCCCACAAGAAGCCCGGCAGCAGGAACCGCGAGAAGGCACGGCTCCTATTGGCCAAGAAGCACGAGAAGGTCGCTAACCGACGCAGGGACTTCCTCCACAAGTTGTCAAGACGCATCGTCGACGAGAACCAAGTCGTCGTGGTCGAGACGCTGAAGCCGAGGGAGATGATGCAGGACCGCCGCCTGGCAAAATCGATCGGGGACGCCGGGTGGGGCGAGTTCGTCCGCCAGCTGGAATATAAGGCGAGGTTCTATGGACGGACGCTCATCAAGGCCGACCCGTGGTTCGCCTCGACCCAGGTTTGTTCGGCCTGCGGCGAGAACGGCGGCAAGAAGAAGCTAGACGTCCGCGAGTGGACATGCGCCGCATGCGGCACGCACCATGACCGCGACGTCAACGCGAGCCTCAACCTGTTGGGTCTCGCCGACTGAAACACTCCAGGGCAGGGACTGCCCGACGAGCTTGGTCCACAACCGTGGCTGGTAAGAGCACGGTCTTCCCAAGAAGCTCCCACTTCAAGTTGCGAAGCAAATAAGTGGTGAGTAGTTCACTGAGACCGTCACCAAAATCAAGAAGGCGATGCATGACATGACCGGCCTTGATGTCATCGAGGTGAATATGCATGTCGAGGACGTCATGACGCGGGCGGAGTTCGATGCGAAAAGTAAATCGATTGAAGAAGGAGCCGAGCCGAGCCGTGATCTTGTTTGACGAGGAACACGTAGGTGATGCTTCCAGTGAAAAAACTTTAAATACTTTGAACAGGGTAGTGTCGTCCCGCATGGGGTGACACTACCCTGTTTTCTTTTTATAGTCTAGCTAAGTGCAGCCTGTCTAAAACACGATAATGGCAAGGAAAAAGGATGCTCGGACAAAACGGAGGTTGTTCAGTGCCCTCGACTGATCACAAAGAGCTTTTCGGGACTTGAGTGTTTTGTTGAAGCGTCATCATGACACGGTGCGATTCACTCGTATCGAGATAGCTCGCCTCGTATTCGAACAAGCCGCTTTCGAGCTCGGTCACACGGACGAGTCGGACGAGGATATCTGTCTTGTCACCGACTTGTGGCAAGAGGATCTTCAATTCGATGGCCTCGGTGACCGGCAGGCGAACCCGGGCGTAAAAATGCAGGCTTTGTAGCCCGCTCTTCGTCACGAGAATCGGGGTCGAGCCGATCGACAGCTCCCGGTCGTGGAACTTGTGGATCGTCACGCTCGCCTCGAGCGAGAACGCCTGTCGCGTGGCGGCTGGACCGACCGTCTCCGTCGTCGCTAGGAAGCGGTGCTCGAGCGCCCGTTCGAACTGCTCGGCGCCGAGCGGACGGCTGAACAAGTAGCCTTGGACGATGCGGCAGTTGAGGCGTCGGACGACATCGAGTTGTTCGAGCGTCTCGACGCCTTCGATGACGACGTCCATCGCAAACTCCTCGGCCATGAACAGGATCGTCCGCACGATCGCCTGTGACTTCTTGTTCTCATGCAAGTCAGCGGCGAACTGTTGATCGATCTTGATCGTCTTGATCGGGTACTGCTGCAAATAAGATAACGACGAGTAGCCGGTCCCGAAGTCGTCGAGGGCGACACGGATATTGGCGGCGTCGAGCTGTTCGAGCGTGTCGTGGATCTTCCGATTGTCGCTCAACACATCGGTCTCTAGTATCTCGATCTCGAGCAGCGACGGCGTGAGCGTATAGCGGCGGAGCGCCCGCGTGACCGTCTCGGCATAGTGCCCATGCAACAGTCGTTTCGGTGACACGTTGATCGACACCGGGACGACGGGGAGGTCTTTGTCCTGCCAGTCGCGGAGATGGGCGCACGTATGATGGAGCACCCAATCGGCGAGTTGGATGTGGAGGTCGCTCTCTTCAGACAACGGGATGAAGTCGTTCGGCGGAATCCGTCCCCATTCGGGATGTTGCCAGCGGACGAGCGCCTCGGCCCCGACAATCCGGCCCGACCAAGCGTCGACTTTCGGTTGGAATTCAAGGAAGAGTTCGTCTTCTTCGATGGCGCGACGCAAATCGTTGCCGAGCTGATGTCGCCGATACGAGTCGATATTGAAGCTCGAGGCGTAAAAGACGAACCGGTCCATACCCGGCAAGTTCGTCCGGCCGAGTGCCGTGTTGGCGTACTGCAGCAGCTCTTCGGCGACGGTCGAGTCATGCGGATAGCGGCTGACCCCGATCGAGACGGGTGGTCGCCATTCGTACGGGCCGACTTGGATATGCTTCTCCCCGAGTTTGAGCAAAGACTGGCAGTTCATGATCAACGAGGGCTCATCCGTGACATCGGGCAAGAGCAACATGAATTCGTCACCCCCGAGATGACCGACGAAGCTGCCGTTCGGCAAACGATGGAGCAGGGCCGACGTGGCCGCGACGATCCAGTCATCTCCGACGGCGTAGCCGAAGTCGTGATTGATCCGGTGAATCGAGTTGAAGCTGATCGTCAGGACCGCGATATGCTCGTGCTGCTCCATCCGTTCGCCCAGCTCATAGAGAAACAGGCTCCGGTTCGGCAGACTGGTGAGCGAATCGTGCATGGCGAGCTGCCAAATCTGTTCTTCTTGCGTCTTCAGACGGGTGATATCGTGGGCGATACTGATGACGGCCATGACCGTGCCGTCGTCGTCAAACTTCGGGATGAGGCGTTCCTCGACCCATTTGACGCTGTCGGTAAAGCTTGTCCGGTAGAGGACGGTCGTTTCCTGCCCCGCTTCGACACTTGCATGGGCGGCCCGGACTTTGGCCAAGTCGTTCCGATGGATCGCGTGATGGCAAGATGTCGGGTCCTCACCCATCGCTTGCGGTGCCGTCTGGAACAACGTCTCAAATCCGGCGGTATAAAACTCGAGCTTACCGGTCCGTAAATCTTTTCGATAGATGGACGCCTCAACGTGCTTGTATAAGTCGCGAAGCCGTCCCACCTCGTCCTTTAAGCGGTCGTCTTGCGTGATGTCGCGGGCGATCCCGTACACACCGACGATCAAGTGGTTGTCATAGGCAGGGATGTTGGTGATTTGCAGCTTCAACATGCGGCCGTCCTTCTGTTTCGCCATGCATGTGTACGTCTCTTCAGTTCCTGACAGGGCGCTTGCGAAATACGTTTGGATCCGTTCGGCGTCCGCTTCGGTCGTGAAGCGGGCGAAGTGCGTGAACAGCTCACGCTTCGTGTAGCCGAGCAAGAGCGACAGTTTCTCGTTGGAATCGACGATGTTCCCGTGAATGTCGAGTAAGAAGACCGGGTCGAGGTGTCCTTCGATGAAGTGGCGGTCGTTCGTGACGTCAGCGAGTGCGATCGGTAAGTCAGTGGCAGCCAATCGAGATTTGAGCGGATTGATCCAGTTGAACCGAGTCATAGTTTCCTCCTTAATCTGAATATATCGAGTCAGGAACGGTAAAGCATTCCAGGTTTTCATTTCCAATCATTACAAAAACAGCAGCGTTTACAAATATACGCATAATTTGACGAGTAGTAAATATGTTTGAGTGAAGAGTCAATAAAACGGTAAAATAGACCTAAAACGTCGCGACATTAGAAGAATGGGGCGA
This sequence comes from Exiguobacterium sp. SH4S7, assembly GCF_004336795.1. Taxonomy (NCBI): domain Bacteria; kingdom Bacillati; phylum Bacillota; class Bacilli; order Caryophanales; genus Exiguobacterium; species Exiguobacterium sp. SH4S7. Next base: position 44,733 of record NZ_SJUT01000003.1, on the reverse strand, counting down.
TTGTTTATATGTATGCACCAATATGAATGAAATCACATTATATATTTTTTGTGTATATTATTTCCATATAATGATAGCGGGGGGTGATCGTAGCGAGACTGTGATTCGAAGCGCTGAACGTGTCAGCCGACAGGCCAGCATACCCGTAATATGAAAACGAGCGAATCATGCGTCTCAAAGTATACACCTAATTCAAGGAACGGTCATAACATTCGTAAAAGCGATGTGCCATCACATGATCGACGACCCGGCTCGCGCGGTGACATGCATGCCACGGACGAAACGTGAGGATAAATCGACCTTGTCCCTTGAGCTCGGGGCAACTTGTGCTCGCAGACGAGGGATAGGCCGAGCTTCGCCCGTTGCTTGACCAGATGAAAGATATGGTGCCGGAAAGCACCATCCAAGAAGACAGGCGGTTCATTCTTAGACGGTTAGAAGGTGCAGTCTGGTGAACAAATCAATGATCAGCTATGTCGCTGCCTTATTTTCGCTACTCTTGGTCGGAATTCTATTTGTCCAGTTGCTTAGACTCGACTATGGCCACCGGTTGATCCCGACCAAAGCCCATGAAGCGAGAGAGTTTAGGACGCTAGCGGGTGAGAGCAGAGAACTTGAAGGAGAGCCGATCGACATCTACATTCATCAAAACGAGGACGAATTGTCCGAAGCGATTTTGACGAACCTCAAATACGCGCTCGACTACGCCAAACTCCCATATACATCGATCACGGCTGCACAAATCGAGGGGCTCGCCCCGTCACCGCATAACATGCTCGTCTTGAGCGGGGAAAACACGGAGCAGTGGTCGTACGAGACGATCAAACAGTTCGTCGAACAAGGGGGGCGTCTCTATATCGCCGGACGTTTCATCGATGCGAAGTGGGCCGACCTCGTCGGCGTCAGCGATTTCGGGGACTTTCTGGACGGGGTCAACGGGCTTATCTTTGAACGAGAACTCTTCCCGGGCTATGTCGATCTGCCGCTAGACTCTGAATTGTTTATCCATTGGGTATAAATACCCAAAGGGGGTGAATATCATGTTGAAGCATAAGGCTTACAAATTCCGAATATATCCGACAAAGGAGCAGGAAATCCTGATTGCCAAGACAATCGGTTGTTCACGTTTCGTCTTCAACCACTTCTTAGCGAAGTGGGAAGAAACCTACAAGACGACAGGAAAAGGCTTGTCCTACGGTTCCTGTTCGAAAGAAATTCCTACCTTGAAGCAACAGTTTGACTGGCTAAAAGAAGTCGATAGCACATCTGTCCAGACCAGCGTCAAACATCTAGCCGAGGCGTATGACCGCTTCTTCAAGAAGCAGAACGAACGGCCACGGTTCAAATCGAAGCGGAACCCCGTCCAATCCTATAAGACGAACATCCAAGGCAAGTCTCAACTTCCTGAGGTGTCGATCGTCGGCAACAAGCTCAAACTTCCGAAGTTGAAGTGGGTCCGGTTCGCCAACTCGAAGCAGGTCGAGGGCCGCATCTTGAACGCCACGATCCGACGTAACGCCTCAGGTAAATACTTCGTCTCCCTCCTCGTCGAGCAGGAAATCAACGAACTGCCGAAGACCGGCTCAACCGTCGGCGTCGACGTCGGACTCAAGAACTTCGCTATCCTGTCCGACGGCACGGTGTACCAAAACGACCGCTATTTCCGCACGCTTGAGAAGAAACTGGCGCGTGAGCAACGCAAGCTATCGCGCCGACGGCTCATCGCACTGAACCGGAACATCAAGCTGTCCGAGGCGAAGAACTATCAAAAACAAAAGCGCAAGGTCGCCCGCAGCCATGAGAAGATCGCCAACAAGCGTACCGACTTCCTGCACAAGGTATCGACCGAGATCGTCAAAAACCACGACGTCATCGGCATCGAGACCTTGCAGGTGAAGAACATGCAGAAGAACCGGAAGTTGAGCAAGTCCATCTCGGAGGTGAGTTGGTCGGAGTTCTTCCGCATGCTCGAATACAAGGCCGGCTGGTACGGGAAGACAGTCGTGAAGATCGGCAAGACCTTTGCCTCGAGTCAACTCTGTTCAAGTTGTGGACATCAACACAAAGACGTGAAGCATCTTGGTCTGCGTGAGTGGACATGCCCGGGTTGCGGAATCCATCACGACCGCGATGTGAACGCAGGACTGAACTTGAAACTAGAGGCTGAACGAATCTTGGCCTCTTCAACCGTCGGGACGACGGGGCTAGCCTGATCAGGTTCCGGTCGTTAGACCGGATGACTCAGGAATCCTCCACCTCTAAGCGAAGCGTAGGTGGGGGTAGTTCAAGGATGGCGCCATATGGTGACGGTGAAGTCATGTTTTGGAACACGACTTCCTTGTCTGACAAAAACTCACGCGGCTTGATGGTGCAGGCGCTGACGATTATTTCCCGGCACCGGTGCCCGATAATTCAATTCCGGTTATCGAGGACGCGTACGGATTGTCGATCAAAGATTTCTTCTCAGACGTCTGGTGGCAGGACGTGCAACAGATTGCCCGCGACCATGATTTGGTCTACACCGGGTTCATGATCGGGAGCTATAAAGCGACGAGTGAAGAGGATGTCGACCAACTTGTTCAAAAGATTCGGGCATCGATGTTCGAGTACGGGCGTGGTCTCATGCAAGTGGACGGGGAGATCGGGCTGCACGGATTAAACCACCAGCCGTTAGTGACGAACGGGGAGACGATGGACCCGGAACTCGGGTACACGGCGTGGGCGAGTCGAGAGGAGATGCGGAGCGCCGTCGAACGGGTCGTCGACACGTTTAGCTATTATATACCGAAGGAAGAGATTCGGAGCTACGTTCCCCCATCAAACATTATCGGAGCGTCAGGCCTTTCCGTCTTGAACGAAGCATTCCCCAATGGACTCGTCATCGCTAGCCTGTACAGCGGGGACACCTCGAAAGGCAGTTACGTCCAAGAGTTCGGCCCCGATCCGATTTATGAACACTTATATAACTTTCCGCGCATTTCGAGCGGATATAATGAAACGATAGACGACCAGTTCGTTGTCGTCGACGCGATCGCGAACTTCGGACTCGTGTCGCACTTTATCCATCCTGACGACGTGCTGGATGAACGGCGCTCGAAAGGACAGGGCTGGGCGACGATGAAAGACTCGTTTGAAGACATGTTCAAGATGATTGACCGGACGTATCTGCACCTTGAGGCGCTCACCCAGTATGACGCCTATCAAAAGTACGAACTGTATCAACAAGCAGACATCGAGGTCGCTTATACTGAGGACACGATTGAAATCAACAGCCAGCAGATGCTGATTCCGTCGACGATGCTCATCCGTCTGCAGGCAGGGACATATTTGGAGACGGGCAAGTTCTCGTTCGGAAACGTTCGCCCGTTCGGGGACAGCAGGACGTTGTATCAACTTGAATTGAAGACGTCTTACGTCAGTCTGGAGATTAAGACTGACAGACAATGAGACACAAAAAAAGGCGAATCCCTCAAACGTGAAGGATTTGCCTTTTTGTCGTTCATTTCTTCTCGACCGCATGCCCGCCGAACTCGTTCCGGAGCGCGGCGACGACCTTGCCGGAGAACGTGTCCTCCTCGAGCGAGCGTTGGCGCATCATGAGCGACATGGCGATGACGGGTGCCGGGACGCCGTATTCGAGCGCCGTCTCGACCGTCCACTTGCCTTCACCGGACGCATGCATGACGCCTTTGATCTCGTCGAGCTTCGCGTCCTTGTGGAACGCGCTCTCGGTCAACTCCATCAGCCACGAGCGAACGACCGAACCGTGATTCCAGACACGGGCGACTTGTTCGTGGTCGTAATCGAACGGGCTCTTCTCGAGAATCTCGAACCCTTCGGCGATCGCCTGCATCATGCCGTACTCGATGCCGTTGTGGATCATCTTGAGGAAATGCCCGCTGCCACTCGGACCGGCGTACAAGTAGCCGTTGTCCGTCGACACGTCTTGGAACAACTCCTCGATCTTGCCGAATGCTTCGATATCGCCGCCGATCATCGTGCAGGCGCCGTTGCGTGCGCCTTCCATGCCGCCACTCGTCCCGACGTCGAAGAAGTAGATCAGCTTGTCGTTGAAATGCTCGGCCCGCCGCATCGACTCCTTATAGTTCGAGTTGCCGCCGTCGATGACGATATCCCCTGGGGACAACAGTGCATGCAAATCGTTCAACACGCGCTCGGTCACGTCACCGGCCGGCACCATCACCCAGACGACGCGCGGCGCTTTCAACCCGTCCACGACCGCTTCGAGCGAATCGAGCGTCTCGAACTGGCTCGTCGACACGTTGCCCGGGTCGTAACCGAGCACGCGGTGGCCCCCATCCGTCAAATTGAGCGCCAGGTTGAGTCCCATCTTGCCAAGTCCAATCATTCCTAGTTCCATATTCGTTCCCCCAATCGATTGGTTTAGTCTTTATAAGGGTTACCCGAAATGGGGAGGATTCAAAAGAGGGGTTTCACATCATCGATCCGGTAGGCGAGGATCGACCCGATTCGGATCTTCTGTCCATCACTCGCCTCGATGAAGTCGTTGAGCGGATTGGCCAACTGGAGCGTCTGGTTAAATGTCCGTTCGGCCTGGTGCCTCGAACTCCCATAAATAATAAATGAAAATGGCTCTTTTTTCTCGATAAAACACGTGACGACGAAACGCATCCGTCTATCCCCTTCGCAAAATAATTGGATTTCAATTACATTTACATGATTTCTTATACAAATATTACAAAAAATAATGCGTTTGTACTATAAGGCTTTTTAGAAATAAGGAAACGGACCTAAAAAAACAACCGATCGGGGACGTCCCCGATCGGTTTCGTAAGAATTAGAACTGCGTGTTGCGACCTTGTGCCCATGATGATCGGAATGGCAGCGGTTTCGGTTTTTGAAGCTCAGGGTAGGGTTAAAAAAGATATGCTAGAAAAGCTAAACCTTTTTTTAAAACTGGCCGATAGAAATAAGCGAGTGAATGATTCGACAACAATCGGCAACCATTTACCTCTTTTATAAAAAATGGAAATATTAAAATAATGTGCATGCTAAAATAAAACCTATGTGAAATTGACTACAGGTTCGAGGAAAGGTGCAATGTCATGGAAGAGCAAAAGAAAAAGAGAGTCAAGAAACGTCGGAGGAAGCAAGCGCCCGCAAAACGCATCGCGTTGATTGTGGGGATCGTCGTCGGACTGTTCCTGCTCATCGGAGTCGGGGTGGCAGCTTATTTGTATAACCAAGTGGACTCGACGGTCAGTCGTTTGAACGAGTCGGCCGGGCTCAGCCCGGAACGGATGAATAAACAGACGATCAACGACAAGAAACCGGTATCGGTCCTGTTGCTTGGTGTCGACCGCCGTGCCGACGAACAAGGCCGCAGCGACTCGATCATCGTCATGACACTCAACCCGAATACGGATGCGAGCGCGATGCTCAGCATACCGCGCGACACGAAGACGGAGATCGTCGGCAAAGGCACGACCGATAAGATCAACCACGCCTACGCGTTCGGCGGTGCCGAAATGGCGCTCGCGACGGTCGAGAACTTACTCGGCATCCCGATCGATTACGTCGCCGAAGTCGATATGAAAGGGTTCCAAGACACGGTCGACCTTCTCGGCGGCGTCGAAGTGACAAACAAGTTCGCCTTCACGTCAGGCGACTATTCGTTCGAGCCAGGCACGATCAACTTGTCAGGCCCCGAGGCGCTCGCGTACACGCGGATGCGCTACGACGACCCGAGTGGTGACTTCGGTCGCCAAGAGCGTCAGCGTGACGTCATCACGGCGCTCGTCAACGAAGGCAAAGACGATTTCTCGATCTCGAAATTCAACAATATGCTCGACGTCTTAGGCAATAACGCGAAGACGAACATGACGTTCAAAGACATCCGGACACTATCGGCCGACTATATGGCCGCCTTCAAAAACCAGGACGTCCTTCGACTCGAAGGCACTGGCGGCAAGGCTGACGACGGCATCTATTACTGGAACCCGGATGCGGCCTCACTTGAAGACGTGAAGTCGTATCTCGGCGAATTGATGGAACAATGACAATGGCGCCTCATCCAAAGCGGATGGGGCGTTTTAATTTGTGCGATAATGAAAAGAAAAGGGGTGACCCGTGTGCTCGACCGACTGATCCGTCTCATCATCGACGTCCGCCATCGCTTCAAAGACCATCACATCAACGACTATAGCGCCACGCTCGCCTTCTTCTGGTTTCTCGCCATCTTCCCGACGTTCGTCCTGTTGTTCGCCGTCATGGCGTGGCTCGGGATCGACGACGCCCTGTTGATCGAGCAAATCGAGATCTTGATCCCGGGCGCGAGCGTGCGTGACATGCTGTCGGTCGTCTATGACGTCAGCGGCGACATCAACGCCGGGCTCATCTCGGTCGGTGCCGTCATCGCCGTCTGGTCGGCCTCGAACGGGGCGGCCCGGCTCGTCAAGCTGACCGTGTTCGCCTACGGCGAGACCGAGGCGCGCAGCTACATCGTCCGTAGGCTCATCGGGTTGTTGACGCTCGTCGCCTTCAGCGTCGGCGCCGTCATCTTGATCGTGTTCCACATCTTCGGCCGCGAGTTCGTCGAGCTCATGTACGCGTGGTTCCCGATGCTCGAGGAGTTTGAACGGTTGGCGACGCTCGCCCGGTATACCGTCTCGACCTTCATCCTCATCTTCGCGTTCTCGCTGTTTTATAAGTTCGCGCCCCAGCAACACGTCACATTCACGGAGACGCTCCCAGGCGCCACTTTCGCCGTCATCTCGTGGCAGCTGTTGTCGACCGGCTACAGCATCTACGTCGACCAGTTCTCGATGTTCGGCGACACGTACGGGACAATCGGAATCGTCATCTTGCTGCAGATCTGGCTCTACTTGACGGCGGCGACGATGCTGCTCGGGGCGGAGATCAACGCGGCTTGGCCCGGTCATACGCGACGCCGGCCTCAGCGCACACATTTCCCATGAAAATCCGAAAGAAATCGTTAGCATTTTTTGGCAACGTGCTATAATACTACACGGTAAGCGGGAATTATTCATACTATAGATTTAATGAAAGCAGGTGGTCTGATGGCGAGACATCGCAAGAAATCATCATGGAAGAAATGGGTATTGCTCACAGTAGGCGTCATGACCGTCATCCTCATCGCCGGCGGACTGTTCGTCTGGTCGATGTACCGGGACGTCAATGAGACGGTGACACGGGTGAACGATAATTTAGAAATCTCTGAAGAACGCAAACAAGTGCAGACAATCGAAGAGAAACGGTCCGTATCGGTCCTCCTCCTCGGCGTCGACCGCCGCGGCACCGAGCAAGGGCGGAGCGACTCGATCATCGTCATGACGCTCAACCCGGAGACGGACGAAGGGGCGATGCTCAGCATCCCGCGGGATACAAAGACGGAGATCGTCGGGCGCGGGATGCGTGACAAAATCAACCACGCCTACGCGTTCGGTGGGGCCGAGATGGCGATGGATACGGTCGAAGGACTCTTGGACATCCCGATCGACTACGTCGTCGAGACGGACATGGAGGCGTTCACCGAGGTCGTCGACGCACTCGGCGGCATCACGGTGACGAACAACTTCGCGTTCGCGTCGGACGGTTACTCGTATCCGGTCGGTGAAGTTGAGTTGACGGGTGAGTCGGCATTGTCGTATACGCGCATGCGTTACGACGACCCGAACGGGGACTTCGGCCGCCAAGAGCGACAACGCGCCGTCGTCGCGGCCATCGTCGAGAAAGGGCGTTCCGACTTCTCGGTCGATAAAGTGACGAAACTGTTGGACGTCGCCGGCAACCGTGCCAAGACGAACATCGAGTTCAACGAGCTCGTCGGTCTGTCGACGGACTACATGCAGGCGTTCCGTAACGCCAGCACGCTCCGGATCGAAGGGGCGGGCGGGCTGGAGTCAGACGGTATTTATTACTGGAACCCAAATCCGGACTCGCTCGCAAGCGTCCAGACCGAACTGAAGCGTTTGATGGACTGAAGCCGCCCTTCTCGGGTGGCTTTTTTCGTGCGTTTGAAACGGGCACATCGGTGGGACTGTTAATAGAGACAGTACTAGGAGGGATCACATGATTTGGGACAAACTTGAACCGATAATCAACCGACTCGAAGACGATCATACAACCGACGACTGGCGCCGTCTGTTCGACAAGTGGGCCGGCCACACGTGGCACGACCACGAGGCGCCGAGCGAGCTGACGAGCGTCCTCATCGTCGACGCGAACGCTGTCACGACAGACGGGACGCAAGACCTCGACGCGCTGCACACGCTATTGAAAGACCACGTCCGATCGTCGATCAGCGACTTGTATCTCGTGTCGCTGTTCCCGCATCAAGTGAAGCCGACCGACACGGCCGTCAACCCGCGCATCCGTCTGTTCGAGGACCTCGGGCGCTTCCACGACGAGTTTGATCTCATGTATGAGATGACGCCGGACGTCTATAATGAGCTGCAAGTCGATTTGCTCGACGAGACCGACGCCTTCATCGAACGGCTCGCACAAGGGGCGACGAAAGTCCGCGTCCACGTCCAATCGTTCCGGGGCATGCCCGAGGAGCGGATCAAGCACGTGCTCGAACTATGGCAATTGATTCTCCACCATTATAAACCGCACGGGCAGCTCGTCCTCGCCTATGAAGGGGACGCCGACCGGACCGGTTCCTACTTCGAAGTCGCCGACGTCATCTGTCACTTCGACTTGGCGTCCCATACGTTGCTCGCTTTCGCCCAAGGCAACGCCAAAGGGTTGACCGAATGGGCCGACCGCATCGAGGCGCCAGGGGACGGCAAGACGTACTTCAACTTCTTGTCGAGCCCGGAGCGGGACCCGTTCGAGAAGAACTTGCTCGAGCCGTCGGTCGACATGTTGCTCGCCGCCCATAGCGTCCTGTTCTCGCTGCAAGGCATCCCGGCCGTCGATTACCGGACGCTGCTCGGGGTGACGACGCCGGTCGAGCGGGCCGCGCTCGTCCAAGAGTTGAAGACGGACCCGTACCGCCTGCAAGTGTTCTCCGGCATCTTGAGCCAGCTGAACGTCAAGCGGACGCACACGGCCTTCTCGCCGTATGCCGAGCAGCGCATCGTCGCGACGGACAAACGCGTGTTCACGGTCGAGCGGAGTGGGGGAGGCGAGACACTTCTACTCTATACGAACGTGTCGGACGACCGGGTCGTCATCGCTGCGAGTGGGACGAACTTGTTCACGGGAGAATGGGTCGAGGCGGTCGTGCTCGAGGCGTACGACTTCATGTGGCTCAAACAAGAATAGGGCTTTTGAACCAAAAATCAGTTTTGGTGAATAGTCGTATTGACGCATTCGGTGTTTAGGTAGAAAATGGAATAGAAGGAAGTTCTATGACATACACGACCATACACCGAAGGAGCGGATTTCCATGAATCAACCTTTATTCGCGTATTTGTTCGGCTTGACGCTGCAGTCGTTTCTCTATTGGATGTTTGCCACGCTGTTCATCGCCTTGGTCGGCTACGTCGCCCTCTACGTATGGGACCGTGACGTCGCCAATCAATACCGATCGCTTTGGCGCAAGGGCTATTACCTGACGTTCGGCGCCTTCGTCTTGTTCGGCTTCATCGTTGGCGAGTTCGCCATCGACGCCGCGTGGACGCTCGCCGGGATCGCCATCTTGATCGTCGTCCTCGACTACGGCGTGCTCGGGGCGCGGGAGCGACAAGACTTGATAGAAGAAGACCTGATAGAAGATGACATGACAAAACCCCTTACGGAAGAACGATAAATCGTTCTCGCGTAAGGGGTTTTTCTTATGCCCGGTAACCGTTCGGGTTGTTCGCTTGCCAGTTCCAGGCGTCGCGGCACATGGCGCGGACGTCGTGTTTCGCTTCCCAGCCGAGCGCGTCTTTCGACTTCGTCGGGTCGGCGTAGCAGCTGCCGATGTCGCCTGGGCGACGCGGCGTCACTTTATAAGGGACAGTTTTTCCACTCTCCGCCTCAAAAGCCTTGACGAGGTCGAGCACGCTGTAGCCCGTGCCGGTCCCGAGGTTGAACGCCTCGGCGCCGGTGTGGTCCATGACGTAGTCGAGCGCCTTCAAGTGGCCTTCCGCCAAGTCGACGACGTGGATGTAGTCGCGGACGCCGGTGCCGTCCGGTGTGTCGTAATCGTCACCGAACACGCTCAGTTCGCTCAAGCGGCCGACGGCGACTTGCGTGATGTACGGCATCAAGTTGTTCGGTACGTCGAACGGGTCCTCACCGATCTGGCCCGACGCGTGGGCACCGATCGGGTTGAAGTAGCGGAGGAGCGCGATGCTCCACGCCGGGTCGGCGACGGCCAAGTCGCGCATGATGTCTTCGATCATCAACTTCGTGCGGCCATACGGGTTCGTCGCGCTGAGCGGGAACGATTCGTCGATCGGCGTCCGTTCCGGCATGCCGTACACGGTCGCAGAAGAAGAAAAGACGATCCGTTTCACGTCGAACGCGTTCATCACGTCGAGCAGGACGGTCGTCCCGACGACGTTGTTCTCGTAATAGCGGAGCGGCTCGTTCACCGATTCGCCGACGGCTTTCAGTCCGGCGAAATGGATGACGGCGTCGATCGTATGTTTCAAGAAGATCTGTTCCAATAACTCCCGGTCGAGGATGTCGCCGAGATAAAACTCGACCGTTTTACCGGTCAGCGCCTCGACACGGTCGAGCGCCTCACGGCGGCTGTTCGACAAGTTGTCGAGGACGATGACGTCGTGTCCGGTCTCAAGTAGTTGGAGGACGGTGTGGGTGCCGATGTAGCCGGCACCACCTGTAACTAAAATCGTAGTCATAGGGGTTACTCCTTCCGAAGAAAACTATTATTTTTCTGTCAAACGCACGCGGGTCTGTCCGTTCGTGCCGATAAATAAGCGGAGCGAGTACGTCTCGCTCTCATAGACGAGCGCGTCGCTCGTCTCGATGACGGGTTCACCGAGCGGGTCGAACGCCTCACGCGCGAGTTGCGTGTTCGTCCAGTCGATGGCGTGCACTTGGTCGTCTTGGATGACGAAGAAGCCGCCGTTGTAGAACGCATAGGCGTTCAAGGCGTCGGTCTCACGACCGTACGGTGCGCCGATCGTCTCGGTGAGCGCGGCCTCGTTCATCGCGAAGAAATCCGGGAGCGCTTCACCAAGCCAAGCGTTGTCTAGGTTCGTCTCGGCCCAGTCGAGCAGCGTACTGTCAGTCAAATCGCGTGACGGCCAGTCGGTCGTGACGGCGTCGAGTGCGACCCAAGCCGTCGTGCCGTCGAGGTCGACTTCGACATGATCGTCTTGTTCGTTCACAATCTCGTAGCGATCGCCGATATCTCCTATATAGGTGACTGTCGTGCCGTTCGGTTCGCTGACGAGGTTGACGTTTTTCGTCGCCAGCCAGACGTAGTTCGTCTCCGGTGCTTCGACGACAGGTTCCGGTTCAGGCGCCGGGGCTTCGACTTCCGTTGTCTCGCTCGGTTCAAATAGCGCCGCTACATATGGATACCCGATATAACCGCCGCCTAATAAGACTGCGACGAGCAACAGGCCACCGAGCCATTTGCCTTTCTTCTTACGAGGGCGGGCCGGTTCAATTCGCTTGGCCCGTTCGGCGCGTGACGGGACCGATGTCTCCGGCACGTAACGCGGCTTCTGAGTCTGTGCTGCTGATTGTGGCGTTTTTTCCGATACGGCGTCGGCAATTGTCTCGTTGACGACTGTCTTGTCAACTTTGATTGGTTGCGGCACCGTCGCTTCTTTGTTCAGCACCCGATCATGCTTCTCGAGTAAAGACACATAATATGGAAGGAACGTGGCATCTTTCTTCCCGTCTTTGATCCAAGCCGTGAAGTCGGCCGCTGATTTTTCGTCGGTCGGGAGTGAGGCTTTCGTCGCACCGGTCAGTTCTTCAAAAGAAACGGTCAACGATTTGCCGTCCCCTAGATTTTGTTTGATTAAAGTTTGTAATTTTGTACGTGTCGACGCATCGACATCGGCATATAGCTGGAGTAGGCGCTCACTAACGTGCACTATTGTCTCCCCCTTTTGTAAAGTTATTCCTTTCAAAGTTTAGCAGATTTGCATGCCAAAAAACCCAATTTTTAAAAAATGGGTCATCACGGGAGAGAATTTTTGCTATAATGTTTTGGTATTGTCAGTAAAAATATTATTTGCGGAAATTTTCCAGTCGTGATTTTACAGAATAGAGGAGAGAGAACACGAATATGAATGAAGAAACGATTTCCCTTGGAGAACTGTTCTCCATCTTGAAGCGGAGCAAATGGCTCATCGCAAGTTTAGCACTCATCACGGCACTCATCGCCTTCCTCGTCAGCTCGTACGTCATCCAACCGACGTATGAGGCCTCGACGCAAGTGCTCGTCGCACCGAAAGAGACACAAAACAACATGATCGACACCGGCCAAGTCCAGTCGTCGGTCGCGCTCGTTAACACGTACCGCGTCATCATCCAAAGCCCGGCCATCTTAGAGCCGGTCCAAGAGAACGTCGTCGGTGCGCCTGAGGACATCAGTAACTTGATCACCGTCAACAGCGAACAAAACTCGCAAGTCATCAACATTGCGGTCCAACATACGAACCCTGTGCTCGCAACGGATATCGCCAACGAGATCAGCACGGTGTTCTCGAAAGAAGTGAAAGAACTAATGAGCGGCGTCGACAACGTCAAAGTGTTGTCGGATGCGTCCGTGCCGATGTTGCCGGTCAGCCCGAACATCTTACTCAACACGGCGATCGCGACCGTGCTCGGCTTGATGATCGGAGTCGCCATCGCTTTCCTCAAAGTCGTGCTCGACCGTCGCATCAAGACGGAGCAAGATGTCGAGACGATTTTAGAACTCCCGGTATTAGGGTCGATCCCGGTCATTGACCGTGTCGAGATGCAGCAACAACGCCAAGCGAAAGTGAAAGGTGAAGAAGTCCATGTTTAATTTCGGGAAAAAGAAACACAAACATATCAAGTATGACAAGACCGGACGCGACTTGATCACGGTCCATAAACCGAAGTCGCCGATCTCCGAGCAATACCGGACGATCCGGACGAACCTCGAGTTCACCGCCGTTGATGACGACTTACAAACGATGGTCATCACGTCGGCCTCGTCTGGCGAAGGCAAGTCGACGACATCGTCGAACCTCGCCGTCGTTTACGCCCAACAAGGCAAGCGTGTCTTACTCGTCGATTGCGACATGCGCCGCCCGACGGCCCACTTCACGTTCCGCCTATCGAACGGGATCGGACTGTCGACCGTCCTCGCTAAAAAGACGACGATCGAGAAGGCGACGCATTCGACACAAGTCGAGAACTTGGACTTGATGGCGGCGGGACCGATCCCGCCGAACCCGTCGGAGCTGTTGTCGTCGAAGACGATGGACCGCGTGCTCGACGAGTTGAAAACGAATTATGACATCATCATTTTAGACGCCCCGCCGATGATGCAAGTCGCCGACACACGCGTCCTCGCCCGGAAAGTAGACGGCGTCGTCCTCGTCGTCGGTTGCGACAAGTCGGACCGCCAGATGGTCGTCAAAGCGAAAGAACAATTGACGCTCGCCGAGGCCCACATCCTCGGTGTCGTCTTGAATAAGCGTGAGCCGCAAGGCAGCGACGATTACTATTACTACTACGCGTACGAGTAAAAAGGAGACAACGCCATGATCGATATCCATTGTCACTTGCTCCCGGCCGTCGATGACGGACCGGAGACGGTCGAACAAGCGGTAGAAATGGCGAAACGCGCGGCAAGCGAAGGGGTGACCGCAATCGTGGTCACCCCCCACGCGTTTCACCCCCAGTTCGAGACGGACGAGTTGAACGTCCAAAACGCCGTCGCCAAGCTTCAAGACGTGTTGCGCCATGAAGGCATCGCGCTCGATCTATACGCCGGCCAAGAGATTCGCGTGTTCGGCGAGCTAGTCGAGGCACTCGAGCAAGGCAAGGCGCTGTCGCTCGCCGGATCGCGTTACGTCCTCGTCGAGTTCCCGAGCGACTCTGTCCCGGCCTACGCCGAGCAACTGTTCTTTGGACTGCAGACGGAAGGGTATACGCCGGTCATCGCCCACCCCGAGCGCAACAAAGAGTTCGCGACAAACCCGAAACGTTTGATGGACTTCGTCTCGTCTGGTGCCTTGTCACAAATCACGACGGCTAGTTTGACAGGTGAGTTCGGACAGAACGTGCAAGACCTCGCCTTCACGTTCCTTCGTAACGGACTGAGCCACTTGATCGCCTCGGACGCCCATAGTACCGGTCGCCGCACGTTCTATTGGGATGATGCCAAAGACGCGGTCACAAAAGAACTCGGCCAAGACAAGTGGGACAATTACGTCGTCAACGCCGAAGCGGTCTTGAAAGACGAGTTCGTCTTCATCGACCCCCCTATTCTTCCAATTAAAAATTGGAGAGGGAAATGGAAGAAATGATTTCCCTTTATTAACAATAAACGGTTGACAACTAGGTTATCATTATGATTTTTGTCGACATCTGTCGAACGATTTTATGTTTTAATTTCCTTTCCTTGGTTTTTTAGGTGGTTCGAACGTGATACCCTTAATTTATAATTTTTTTAAAGGATGGTAGATACATCCTTTTTTCTATGGATTAGACATAATAGATAGAACCATCCAAGAGGAGTGGGATAGATGACAATTAAACGAGTGAAAAAAGCCGTCATTCCGGCAGCGGGTCTCGGAACACGGTTTTTACCTGCGACAAAAGCGATGCCAAAAGAGATGTTGCCGATCGTCGATAAGCCGACAATCCAATACATCATTGAAGAAGCGGTCGAGTCGGGCATCGAAGACATCTTGATCGTGACTGGTAAAGGCAAGCGAGCTATTGAAGATCACTTCGACTCGGTGCCAGAACTTGAGCAGCAATTGATTGAAAAAGGGAAATCTGAGTTTTTGAAACTCGTCGAAGAGACGACGAACATTAACATCCATTTCATCCGTCAATCGAAGCCGCGAGGGCTTGGTCACGCCGTGCTTCAAGCGAAAGCGTTTATCGGTGACGAACCGTTCGTTGTCATGCTTGGTGATGATATCGTCCAAGCGGACGTGCCTTGTACACGTCAATTGATCGAACAGTACAACAAGACAGAAAGTTCGATTATCGGCGTTCAACCGGTATCTCGTGACGTGACACACCGTTATGGCATCGTTGACCTTCAATCGTCACTTGAAGGCGGGTTACATAAAGTCGAGTCGTTCGTCGAAAAACCGGCACCAGGCACAGAGCCATCGAACTTGGCGATCCTTGGTCGTTACTTGTTCACGCCGCAAATCTTTAAGTTTTTAGAGACGCAAGCGCCAGGCGCTGGTGGCGAGATCCAATTGACGGATGCGATCACACGATTGAACGAAGTCCAACCCGTATTCGCTTTTGAATTCACAGGTAAGCGCTACGACGTCGGTGAAAAGCTCGGCTTTATCCAGACGACGCTAGAGTTTGCCTTGGCACGTGAAGACTTACGGGACGATGTCTTAAAGATGATGACACAATTAGTAGAAGAACAGTCTTCTATGAACGCGGTCAATTGAAAGGGAGGGGAAAACGATTGTCCATTCCTGAACTAGGTCGAAAATCGTTACGGACAAGTATACTAGTCATCCTCGATATGGCAGCAATCTTATCGTCGATGGTTGTCACTTATTTTTTCTTATATCCAGTCGAATTCATTCAAAATATTGATCAAAATCATTTTATTGAATCAGCCATTTTGTATAGTGCGTTATTTATCGTCATGGCCGGCGTCAGCCGGCTATATCGTGTCGCTTGGCGCTTTGCCAGTATGTCGGAGGCGATCCGTCTCGCGATGACGCTTTTCTTGAGTACGATTACCCTTTATCTCATCCAGTTCGCCGTTTACGGGGAAGCGATGGAGCGGATGTTGTTCCTCAGCTTCTGTTTATCGCTTCTACTGTTAGGTGGCATTCGTTTAGGGTCACGTATTTACGTGACGTGGAAACACGATCAGCTTTCAATCTTGCGAGGCCGCAACGTGAAGCGACGTAAAGACGAGAAGCGGACGCTCATCATTGGTGCTGGGCAGGCCGGACGCATGCTCGTCCGGCAAATGAATCAGTCAGATAACCACCGGATGAACCCGGTCGGTTTTTTAGATGACAACCGTCATCTTCAAACACTTACCGTCAATGGTGTCAAAGTTGTCGGGACAGTTGATGAGTTAGAAGATATCGTCGAGAAGGAAGCGGTCGATAAAATCGTCTTCGCCATTCCGTCGATGAAGTATCAAGAGCGACTAGCCATTATCAAACGGGCGAAAGCGGTTTGTACGAACGTGCATACGTTGCCGATGATTGAAGAAGTCGCAGCCGGTAAAGTAGCAGTCAATCAGATGCGTCAAGTATCGATTGAAGATCTTCTTGGACGCGAGCCAGTCGAGCTCGACATTTCAGGTATTCAGTCTGAAGTGGAAGGGAAAACTGTTTTGGTGACAGGTGCTGGTGGATCGATTGGATCCGAAATCTGTCGTCAAATTTTAAAGTTTAAACCAGAACGGCTACTCCTTCTCGGTCATGGAGAAAACAGTATCTACTTAATCGAACGCGAGTTGCGAGAGTTGAACTTAGAGGTAGAACTCATTCCTGTCATCGCCGACGTCCAAGACGTCGAACGGTTACGCGATGTCTTTATGACACATTCACCACACCTCGTCTTCCACGCGGCAGCGCACAAGCATGTGCCGTTAATGGAAGCGAACCCGCATGAAGCGGTGAAAAATAATATCTACGGCACAAAAAACGTCGCCGAGATGGCGGATGAGTACGGTGCATCTCGTTTCGTCATGATCTCGACCGACAAAGCGGTCAACCCAACGAATGTCATGGGATCAACGAAACGAGTCGCCGAGATGATCATTCAAAACTTGGCGAAGACGAGTCGGACAAAATACGCCGTAGTTCGGTTTGGTAATGTGTTAGGTAGCCGCGGATCGGTCATTCCGTTATTTAAGACCCAGATTGAAAAAGGTGGACCGGTTACGGTGACGCACCCTGATATGACGCGGTACTTCATGACAATTCCTGAGGCGAGCCGTCTTGTCATTCAAGCGGGAACGTTAGCTGACGGTGGTGAAGTGTTCGTCCTCGATATGGGTGAACCGGTGAAGATTGTCGATCTCGCCCGCAATATGATCAAACTGAGTGGGTTCACTGAAGAACAGATTTCGATTGCTTTTAGCGGGATCCGTCCCGGTGAGAAGATGTTCGAGGAGTTGCTCAAAGAAGGCGAAGTCCATTCTGAGGCAGTTTACCCGAAAATCTTTACTGGTATCGTGAGTGAAGAAACAAACTTGGAAGAGAAACTAAATCGCATGAATGAACTAAAAACGAGTGAAGCACTCGGTTTGTATCTCGTTAATTGGGCAAACGATTCTTTAGATTTAAATAATCTGAACGTAAATAAAGACGTACACGAGACGGTCTAAAAAAATGGAGTGTGAATGATGAAGTATAGCGAACAAAAACGGAAAATCGACTTTATTCTTTCTTTAATCGGATTGATTGTGCTGTCGCCATTGTTTATCGGAATTATGATCGCAATCAAATTTGAATCAAAAGGTCCTGTTTTTTTTAAACAAAAACGTGTTGGGCTTAATCAATCGCACTTCAATATTTTAAAATTTCGCACGATGCGCGTCGATGCTCCGAAGGATACACCGACGCATTTGTTAACAGATCCGGAAAAGTACATCACAAAGACTGGGAAATTTCTTCGTAAAACGAGTCTCGATGAATTGCCACAAATCATCAATATTTTAAAAGGTGAAATGGCTGTAATTGGACCACGTCCTGCACTTTGGAATCAGTATGATTTGATTGAAGAACGTGAGAAATATGGTGCGAATGCTGTATTGCCAGGTCTTACAGGATGGGCTCAAATTAATGGAAGAGATGAATTGTCAATTGAAGTAAAGGCAAAACTAGATGGGGATTATATAAAAAAAATATCAGTTAAGATGGATTTTTACTGTTTTACTAGAACGCTGAGTAAAGTAACTATAGGAGAAGGAATAATAGAAGGTCAAAAAAAACAAATGAAATAGTAGTTATCAGATAGCTAAAGAATTGAGATATAAATGTTGTATTAAAAATTTACCATACAGATTAATATTTATGCAGAGGAATAATAATTCCGAAAAGAATTATGCTTGCTTTTACAAGAAAAAACAGCGCATTATCTTTATTCCGAAAAAATAGTAGTTGAGATTTAAAAATAAGATATACAGGTATATAAAAATTGTCTAAATTCAATAAATATTTTATACATTAAAGCATGGTAGGTGTGTTGATTTTGAAAAAAGTATTGATTGTAACATCTGTCGCTTCAATGGTAGATCAATTTTTAATGAACGACATTCATACTTTAAAAGAAACCGGTTATGAGATTCATATTGCCGCAAATTTTAAAAGAGGTAATACAAGCTCGAAAGAAAAAATAATTAGTCTCAAAAAGCGTTTAGAGGAAATTGATGTTCGGTACTATGACATTAATTTTGCAAGAAATGTGTTTAATTTATTTGAGAATTTCAGTGGCTACTTAGCCCTTAGCAACATTATGAGTAAGAATAATTTCGAATTTGTTCATTGTCATTCACCTATTGGAGGTGTGATAGGTAGAATAGTGTCAAAAAAATATAGAACTCCTTCAATTTACACAGCACATGGTTTTCATTTTTTCAAAGGATCTTCATTTAAAAACTGGCTATTCTATTTTCCAGTTGAATATTTATTGTCGAAAATAACTAATAAGATTATTACTATCAATGAAGAGGACTTTGGTAATGCTTCTAAGTTCTTTGATCGTAATAAAATTGAGTTTGTGAATGGGATTGGTGTTAACTTAGAAGAAATAAATTCATTGAATACAAGCAGGAGCGCGATGAGAAAACAATTAATGATTGACGAAAATTGTTTTCTGTTATTATCTGTTGGTGAATTAAATAAGAATAAAAACCATGAGATAATTATAAGGTCTTTATTTTATTTAAAAGACTATGATATTCAATATGCTATTTGTGGAAAGGGGCCCTTAAAAGAGTCTTTAGTCCGTTTAGCTGATGAATTAGGCGTTAGAGATAAAGTTCATTTCCTAGGATTTAGGCAAGATGTTAAGAAAATTTATGTTTCTGCTGATGCATATGTCTTTCCCTCTTTAAGGGAGGGGCTGTCAGTTGCACTTATGGAAGCAATGGCATCTTCACTTCCTGTAATTTGTTCTGGAATAAGAGGGAATGTCGATTTAATTCAACAAGAAAGGGGAGGGATATTGATTCAAAATAATGATTCGAAACACTACATTGAAGCCATTTTGAAAATGTATATGGATGATTCATTTAGAGTTGAATGCGGGAAATTCAACAAAGAATATATTAAAAAATACGATATTAATATAACTAAGAAAAGTATGAGAAAAATTTATAGTGAAATTAAATGAGATAACTTATAAACCGAAAAATATTATAGGTCTTATTAACAATATAGTATTTAAAATGGTTCATAATCATGAAAGATATTTAACTCAACACATCAAGAATTTTAACTAAAAGATGTGAAAAATAAACAATTAAAGTAGATAATGTTTTTTAAGCATTTTCATAATACGATAAAAAATTATAAGTCTAGTTCCGTAGAGGTGTAAAAATGAAAAAAGTCTTGCATTTACTTTCAAGCAATAGCTATTCCGGTGCTGAAAATGTAGCAATAAGTAGTATAAAAATGTTAGAAAATAAGTGCAAAGGCATTTATGTTTCTCCGGCAGGACCAATAAATAATACTCTGCAGAATGAAAATATTGAATTCGTAAATTTAGATAAAGTCACGTTATTAAATTTGACAAAAATAGTATACAAATTAAAACCTGATATTATTCATGCACATGATTTTAGAGTTAGCATATTAAGCTCTTTGATCCCTAAAAAAGTAAAAAAAATTTCTCACATCCATCAAAATCCAAAGTGGATTAAAACAATTAACTTTAGGAGTTTAAGTTATTTTTTGGTGGCTAATAGATTCAACAAAATAGTTACTGTATCTGATCAAGTATTTGAAAATTCTATTCTATTTAAAGATATGCAAAACCATGAGGTTATTGCAAATCCTCTAAATATAAATAAAATATTTGAAGGTGCGAAATCAGATAATAAGAATTTTTACGATATAGTATTTGTTGGAAGACTAGTCGAAGAGAAAAACCCCCAAGCTTTTATAAGTTATATAAAAAAATTAACGATAAAGCTCCCGGATTTAAAGATTGCAATGATTGGAGATGGACCGCTTCGGAATGAGTGCGAAGAGTTGATAGAAAAATATAATCTTAATAACAATATCGATCTCAAAGGATTTATTGAAGGTCCGTACTCGTATATCAAAAACGCAAAATTAGTGGTGATGACTTCAAAAAGTGAAGGGTATGGTTTAGTTGCAATAGAGTCAATGATTCTTAAGACTCCAATTTTAATTCCACCAGTTGGAGGGTTGAAGACTATTGCGAATAATATTCCTTTCCTAATTTATCATAATAGAGAAGAATTGATGAAGAAATCAATAGAGCTTCTCTCCAATCAAGAACTTAGAATGGTAGTAGGAGAGAAATGTGAAAAAGAAGCATTAAAATTAACTGACGAAAAAAAATGGCGGGAAAAATGGAAAAAAATATATAAAATTTAAAAATATGGAGTATGTTAATGGAAAATATGATTAGTGTAATTATCCCTGTATACAATGGAGAGTTTAAAATTTCAAAGTCATTAAATTCTTTAGTGAAACAAAATTATAAAAATTTCGAAGTTGTGATAGTTAACGATGGAAGTACTGACAATACTTTAATGAAAATCAAAAAATATGCTTTAAAACTGAATATTAAAGTGGTTTCAAAAGAAAATGAAGGAGTGGCAATAGCACGAAATACAGGTATCCAAATGGCACAAGGATCCTACGTTTGTTTTCTAGATGCTGACGATGAATTTAACGATGGATTTTTAGATAAAATGTTAGATAAAGCCAAGCTCGAAAAATCAGATGTAGTGTATTGTGGATATTGTGAAATATCAAATAGTATATCTAAACAAGTATCTTGTTCATTTAAAACAAAAAATGTATTAAATAATTATATAAAGGGCAAGACATCAATTCATACAAATGGATGGCTAATTAAAAAGAAATATATCGAAGATAATCAAATTTATTTCAGAGAAAATACTTCCTGGGGAGAAGACTTTGAATTTTTTTGTAAAGTCTTATTTAACACTAAAAAAATCACTTTTGTCAGAGATTACTTAACAAATTATTATGTTGATCATTCTCCAAATCAACTTTCTACATTTAATCTTAATAAGATTGATGCTGATTATGAGTCGATAATGTATTTAATATCAACCGAATTAGGTGAAAATAAAGATATTAGAAATGCGCTGTTGAACTATAGATTACAGGCATTAATAGTTTATAGACTAAATACGTCAATTCAAAGAAATGAAAAACAGTCACAAATATTATTTTATTATGAAAAATATAGTGATTATTTCAAAAAGAAATCACTATTTACCAACGGATTACGAAGTATAAAATTAGCATATCACAAGAGGAAATTAAACAACGAAATAAGAAAAATTCAACTTATTGTCAAAAAAAAGGAAGGAGGAGACGAAAGTGGCATATAAATTTATAAGGAAAATCTTAATTGATGCATATTCAAATACTTTAAAAAAAGTAATTAGTGTAAGAGGAGTAAAAAATATAATAGTTTTTGAAAGTCAGTCTGACTTTAGTGATAATTCTAAAGCGTTATTTTTAAATATGATTAAATACAATGTGAATAAACACTATAAAATTGTGTGGCTAGTTGACGATGCGAAACAGATTAAAACGCAGAAATACGAAAATGTTTATTTTTTCTCTATAAAATCTGATGGTAGTATTATCAATAAGTTAGTCACACTAGCCAAAATAGAATTTTTGCTGTCTAAGACAAGATTTTATTTCTTTACTCATAGAAATTTTTCGATTTCACCGCCTACTGAAAATCAAGTTTTTTTTAATTTAACTCATGGAACACCTCTCAAGAATTCGACTGGAAGACATAGTTCTTTCAAGAAAAGTACTTATATTTTAACTACTTCCAAAACTGCAGGAGATCTTAGGGTTAGAACTTATGAAGGTGGGACAGAAAAATTAAAAATACTTGGATTTCCAAGGAATGATTTTTTATTTACAGAAAAAGATTCTTTACAAAAAATTGGCGTGAATAAGAAGGCATACAATAAAGTCGTGTTCTGGCTTCCTACTTTTAGAAGGCATAAAAATGCTAAGACAAACGACTCAAGAAAGTTAGAAGAAGAATTAGATTTTCCCATTGTAAATAATGTTATGCAATTGATGAAATTAAACCAGTATCTAGAAAAAAACAAAATTTTTCTGATTATTAAAGTTCATCCAGCGCAAGATTTAAAATATTTCATTTCCGGGGATTTTTCTAACGTGAAAATTTTGACGAATGATTTTATTTTTGATAGTAAAATCGAATTATATGAATTGCTTGGTCAGTCTGATGCACTCCTGACAGATTATTCGTCCGTTTATTTAGATTATCTTTTGATTGATAAACCAATAGGCTTTACGATTGATGATTTAGGTGAATACCAACAGGAGCTAGGGTTTATGGTTAATAACCCGCTTGATATTATGCCGGGAATGAAAATTCCTGATCAAGAATCTCTATGCACTTTTTTCGATAATGTACTCTTAAATAATGACGAGTGGAGAGAGAAGAGAGAAAAAGTGAAAAAAGAATTTAACTACTATACTGATAACCAGGCTAGTGAAAGAATTATGAAAGACTTAGGATTTATTTAATCTGGGGGTAGGGAAATGGAGAAAAGTATAGCTCTTTCTAAGTTTGAAGAAAAGTTTAGAACCAACGATCTTCTAATTTTTGAATCAGATCATTGGAAATGGTGTTTGAGACCTTCACATCCTGTAATAGGCTCAAGTATTTTATTTATTAAAAGACCTTGTTCTTCGCTTTCAGAAGTCACAGATGAGGAAGCTCTGGATTTAATGAATATGAATAGAATTATTGAAAAAACTTTGAAGAGCAAAATGAATTTTACTATTCTAAACTACTTTGTATTGATGTTGGTAGATAAGCATTTTCATTTCCACATTATCCCTCGGTTCGAGCATCCAATTATTTTTGTGGAACAAAAATGGATAGATAAAGATTGGCCAAATCCTCCGAAGTTAAATGCTCATGTCTTAGAAGATGATCTCTTAGAATTGATAAAAAATGAATTAGTGAGTGCTATTTAAAGCTAGGGAGGAATAAGAATGAAAGAACATAGAATTGGATATACTACTGGTGTGTATGACATGTTTCATATAGGTCACTTAAATTTGTTAATGCGAGCTAAAGAACATTGTGATTTTTTAATTGTAGGAGTAACGACTGATGAGTTAGTTTCATATAAAAACAAACAAGCTATTATACCTTTTGAAGAAAGAATAAAAATTGTTGAAAGCATCAAGTATGTGGATAAGGTAGTTGCACAAACCGATATGAACAAAATTGAAGCATGGGAAAGTAATCGCTTTGATATTATGTTTGTTGGGGATGATTGGAAGGGTACGGATAAATGGAATAAATATGAAGAAGAATTCAAATCATTGGGGGTGGAAATTGTGTATTTCCCCTATACTCAAGGTACGTCTTCAACTCAATTAAGAAAAACATTAGATTTATTACGGGTGAACGCTTAAACACATATTGTGAAAAGGACAAAAGGGACAAGATGTATACTCAAATTATTAATGCATTTAAGAGCACATTCTTAAAAAATGTGCTTATTTTATCTACTGGTACTGCTGGAGCTCAACTTATCAACTTTTTATTCTCACCTGTGCTTACGCGGATTTATGGTCCTGATTCTTTTGGAGTTCTTGGCTTATATACTTCTTTAATAACCATTGGTCTTCCTCTAATTTCACTATCGTTGTACTTGGCAATACCTTTGCCTAAGGAAAAAAATGAGGTATTAAAATTAACTTTTTCAAGTTTGAAAATAGTGATTATAGGATCGATTGGTATTTTTTTTGTATTGATTCTCTCAAAAGAATATATAATTTCAACTTTCGAAATAGAGAATTTAAATAGTCTTTTTCTACTAGTTCCATTAGGAATATTATTGTCTGGTATCTTATTAATTTTTCAGACTTTAAATATTAAACTTGGTAAATTTAAAGATAATTCATACGCTATTTTAATTGGAACTATAATTTCAAACGCATCTAAATTAGGAGTGGGTCTATACTTTTCAAATGCATTAATACTAATTATACTAACCATGTTAGGTTTTATAGTACAAATAGTGATTTTGTTGAAAAATGGTATATATGTTATTTTGAAAGAATTTCAGACGGGGAATATATTTACAGGTTATAGCGTTAAGCAGTCTCTTAAAAAATATAGTGATTTCCCATTGTATCGATCCCCTGAAATGTTTTTGAACGCTGCGGCCCACAGTGTCCCTGTTATTGTTTTGACTAGCCTGTTTTCTCCTAGTGCTGCTGGATACTATTCCTTGGCAATCATGGTTCTTAGTCAACCGACACAATTGGTTAGTGAATCGATAGGAAATGTTTTATACCCTGCAATGGCAGAAAAATTTAATAATAACTCTAAGATAACTCCTCAAATTCTGAAAGTAACTGGGTTGTTATGTTTGATAGGTGTTATTCCATTTGGAATAATAATACTGTTCGGACCACCAATCTTTACTATTGTTTTTGGAGGTAAATGGAGTGAAGCTGGGGAATATGCTCAATGGATTTCATTTTGGAGCTTTTTTCTATTTATAAATAGACCAAGCACCAAAGCGCTAATGGTTATGTCTAAACAATCATTTCAATTAAAGTTTACTATGATCGTTTCTTTAATTAGAATAATATCAATAGTCGTAACTGCTCTCTTAACAAATAGTGCACTAATAGCCGTTGCAACATTCTCTGTAATAGGAGTAATAAGTAATATCTTTTTAATTATTAAGACATACGACTATTCTATTAAGTCAGACTTAGTCAACGTAAATAATGGATAAAATGGGGTGTAACATTGGTGCTTTCTTTACAACAAAAAATCAGTAAAATTTTTATAATGTTTTTTATGTATTTAGCTACTTTTATGGTTATATATGCACCACAGATAACTGATTTGTTGTTTGGAATTCCAGTACAATTTTTATTAGTGGGTATCCTATTTACATTGTTATTTATATATTTAATCCTACAAAATTTTAAAGTTGATGAAATTAAATTTCAGAAGAATTATATTATACTAATTTCGGGAATTTCATTTTCAATTTTTTACTTTACAATTATAGCCTGGTTCTCTTCACAAGAAATAAGATTGTTTCAAAATTTATGGATAATTATATCTTCGTTTTCTCTATATTTAATAATTAATATCCTTTATAAATTGAATTATTCCAAGTCGAATATATTTACTTTTATTTTGAACGTTACTATGATTCAATTTTTATTAGTAGGCATAATGCTAATTTTTCCATCATTCAAGCAAATCGCTCTCGATCTTTACTATATGGGACGATTTGAGAATGTTTTCATTTCCAGAAATAGAATTTATGGAATCAGTGGCGATTACACATTTTTTACTCCTATTTTTCATAGTATCCTTGCATCGATAGCTTTTATGGTAGCGTTTTTTACAAATAGAAAAAAATATTATTTTTATATCCCATTTCTATTAATAATGGTTCTATTAAATGGCCGGTTTGGATTATTAATCTTTTTCTGTTGTCTGACCATTAGTTTTATTTATAGTGCTATTGTCAGGAAGAATATATTTAAAATATTTGGAACAATTATAATGATAAGTTTAGTCGTCACAGTACTCATTTATTTTGTGAAGTTAAACGTCCCGTATACCTATCAGTGGATTATGGGAGGAGTGGAAGACACCGTTAAACTTTTAATATACGGTGAATTATCCGGTAATTTTTCTGTGCTAGGTGAAAGATACTTGTTTTTCCCTACAGGAATTTCAATACTTATTGGTGAGGGTCACAGGGTATATGGAGAGTATGCTACACAAAATGGATTTTCGCATTCGGACATTGGATTTGTGAATGATTTGTTTATGGGTGGGGTAATTTATGTGTCAATTTTATACGGATCTATTGCACGATATGTTTTACAAACAACTAACTCAGAATTTATTGGTAAGCATTTTCAAATAGTAATTAATATTAGCCTAATACTATCGCTATTATTAGCGAATTACAAAGGTGAAACTATGAGGGGAGGGCTAGTTTTGCTTGGAGTTCTAATGTTTAAAATGATAATGGATTTACCTGATAAAAAAGAAAACCCTATATCGTAAGTGTTACTTAGACAAACCGTGATTCGAGTTTCCTTTTATCCTAAAAGTTTATCAAATTAATCTTCCCATCTCCAGCGTATACTTAAATCCAGATATCATCCGACGAGAAATCATGTCTTTTGTGTAACGCTTGCTGCTGCACACGACATTCATTTTTCATTGTGTATCAGAGAAAGGCCATCCGCCGTTCCAAAAGACGTCGTCGCCTTTGCCGCGGACATGCCTTGAAAGTCACTACAATTTAGATTGAACTCAATCTCGGGCGCCACGTGAATAACGCTTTATCGTTCTATCAGTACGCTACAGCGTACGTTGAAGAGAGAAGTGTAACCAAACGTCTTCGTCGATAAATTTGCTACGGGAAAGGTGCACCATGTATCACTATGTGATAGCCGTAAGGGACTTCATACCCTAATTGTGAATGCTAAACTAGAAAGGCAACTGGCGATGACTTAAGCGTAACATTTTCTACAACAACCAGTTCTTCTCTAGACCGTTCTTACAACAGCTGTACAGTGCGAAATAGAAGTTGTCTTTGCACAATGTTGGTGAGATAGTAGTTCTAATCAAGTCGAGATGGACTTCTTTTCATTAAATGTAAGTAGCATAAGGGATACTGCCTCATGTTACTATTTCAAAAAATATTAGTATAGGCTACTGAAAAGTAAAATTTTATATTTTTGAAATACCTGTATATGGTAAATTAAAAGTAGTTAGTAACAACTGATTCATGCCTGTTGGCTGATGAGGTTGTTATTTTTTATGAGGAGGACGACAGATGAAGAAAGTATTGATCACCGGCGCGAATAGCTATGTCGGTAACGCGTTCAAGCGGTGGGTCGAATCACATCATACGGATGATATTTTCGTCGACATGGTTGGTATGCGCAAAGGGGAGTGGAAAGCAATCTCGTTCGAATGGTACGATGTCATTCTACATGCGGCGGGTATCGCCCACGTCTCGACGGACAAGAGTATGGAGGACTTGTACTACAAGGTGAACACGGACCTGACCGCGGAAGTCGCAGCCAAGGCGAAGCAGTCTGGCGTGAAGCAGTTCATCTTCCTGAGCAGCATGATCGTCTACGGAGATGCGACGAATGCGCGTTTCATCACGGCTGATACGGTACCGAACCCGACCAACTTTTACGGCGACAGCAAGCTCCAAGCCGAGAACAAGCTTGCGGAGTTGGCAGACGAGATGTTCATGGTCGCAAACGTTCGGCCGCCGATGATTTACGGGAAAGGTTCGAAAGGCAACTATGTGAAGCTCGCAGGCCTCGCTCAAAAAATCCCGTTCTTCCCGAGCTATCAGAATAAACGCAGTATGATCCATATCGATAACTTATCTGAATTTTTAGCACGTATCGTGTTGAACGGGGATAGCGGGACGTTCCACCCACAAAACAAGGAGTATGTCTGTACGACGGATCTCGTATCGACAATTGGATCAATTCACGGTAATACCGTTCGAAGGATTGGATTGTTTAACGGTGTTATCGACAAACTGATTGACCGAAATGTGACGGTGAACAAGTTGTTCGGTGACTTCTCCTATGCCAAAGAGCTGTCGGTATATAGAGATGAGTATTGCGTACGCAGTTTCGAAGAAAGTATCGTCGAGACGGAAAAGAATTAAGCCTTATTCGAACGAATACTTAAGAAAAAAACATAAGACGTTTGAGAAGTTACGTCGCATTAGAAAGATTTTAAAACTGCGAATTGATGACTCCTTAAACGATATCGATATCGATGAATTATAAAAAAGCAGATAGCTCTTTATAGAAGCTATCTGCCAATTATTCGATTTGCTTATTCATTTAACCCTTCAATCAATTTACGACTCCGCTCTTGAGACACATGCAGATAGCGTTCTGTTGTCTTGGTCGATGTATGGCCTAGCAGATCCGCGACTGCTAAAATATCGTGACTTTGATTATAGAGTGTCGTCGCAAAGCTATGACGCAACATATGACTCGTTAAGTGGAGGCCGAGTTGCGCTTTCGCGATCTGTTTCAAGTCCTCGTTCACAAAGTTCGCCTGAACGACGCGGCCGCTTGGCATGAGAAAGACATAGTTGGAGTCTCCGACGTTTGGTCGGTCCTTCTCGATGTACGTCTTCAGTTCTTGGGCGAGTCGAGGCGTCATCGGGATCAATCGCGTTTTGGCGCCTTTCCCTTTCCAGACGATCAGGATGCTGTTTTCGAAATCGAGATGGTTCAGTTCTAAATTTAAAATCTCACTGATCCGGAGACCGGCGTCACCCCCGACGAGATAAATCGTATAGAGCGTCGTGTTCCGCGCGTGATACAGGACGGTGTTCAGCTGGTCGCGACTGAGGATGGTCGGTTGTTTTTGGACGCTCTCGCGCGTGATGATCCGGCTGAACGGGTTTTGTTTCACCCAGCCTCGTTCAATTGCGAACGTGAACAGGCTTCGCACCGCCATGATGTAGGACCGGACCGTATTGTCGGCTTTGTCGTTGATGGATTGTTTGTAAGGGACGGCATGTTTCTTCTCGGTGACGTCTTGGATATAGACGGCACCACGCTCTAGCGCGAACTGTTCAAAGCGCCGCAGCGTGTTGCGGTACGATTTCAATGTCGTCTCGGGCTTCTCACGTCGTAGCTCCAAGTCTTTCAAATAAACAGTGATCGCATCGTTCAACAACATCTTCTTCATCGTGTTCACTCCTTCATCTGGATTGCCTCTCGAAGTTCGCGTTGGACGTCCGCCTTGTACGCCCGGAGCCGGCTCGGGGAGTAAGGCAACGTCTGTTCGGTCCCGTCGATCAAGTGGCAGAGGAGTTCGAAATGGCGTGGTGACAGCAACATCCGTTGTTCGTCGAGCCAGTCGTAGAAGTGACGCTCGGACTCGATGCATTGTTCGGGTAGTCGTTCGGCGGCGACTTCATGTTTCAAGTGACGGGCATTCTTTTGTTGGTGGTTCAGGATCGCTCCCCGGATGCGCTGGAAACAGTACGTTTTCGATAACGTGCAGCCGCGATTCAACGCCTCCCATAAAGCAATCCTTGCGATTTGGGCGCAGTCCTCCTGTTCGTTCGGATGGATGTGCAAGTGGCGGATGACGTAACGAATCATCGGCTCCCACTCGTGAATTTGATCATCGATTGTGTTCATTGGTTGCTCTTTCTCGAGCGCTCGTTTGTTTTCCCAGGGTCACTTCGAGTATAGTCATTGATATCCCCGATGCACCAACGGCCTTATCGCACGTAAGCCTAGGCCTTATATCAAATATCTCCCTAAGATAAGGTATGGAGTCGAAAGGCGACCGTGGAGCAACATCCGAAAATTGAATATCAATGAATATTCTCCGCTTGGTCAAAAAAGGTGATTCGGCGATGGATGCCATCCGAATTAACCGTAAGTTGACTTCGTTTGATCAAGCAATTTAGAAGTTGGACGCTCCGTAAATGAGCGTTCTTTTTTATGTGTGCCTATCGACAAATACGGGAAGAATTGTAGAGAAAGTGGAAAGGGCGATTGAACCATACATCGGAGGCGATACCGTGAAGCGAGTGTTGATTACCGGGGAAACGAGTTTTGTCGGCGATTCATACAAGCGTTGGATCGAGGAGTACTACAAGGAGCAGATTCACGTCGATACGGTCGGGATGCGTGACGGCGCATGGAGACAACGTTCGTTTGAAGGTTACGATGCGATCTTGCACGTGGCCGGGATCGCCCATGTGTCGACGGATAAAAGTATGGAAGACCTCTACTACAAGGTGAACACGGAGCTGACAGCGGAAGTCGCAGCCAAAGCGAAGCGGTCTGGCGTCAAGCAGTTCATCTTCCTCAGCAGCATGATCGTCTACGGGGACGCGACGAACGCGAAATTGATCACGCGCGACACCGTGCCGAACCCGACCAACTTTTACGGCGACAGCAAACTCCAAGCCGAGAACAAGCTCGCGGAGTTGGCAGACGAGACGTTCGTGGTCGCGAACGTCCGGTCGCCGATGATTTACGGGAAGGGCTCGAAAGGCAATTACGTGAAATTGGCGGGCCTTGCTCAAAAAGTCCCGTTCTTCCCGAGCTATCAGAATAAACGCAGCATGATCCATATCGACAACTTGTCCGAGTTGTTAGCGCTCATCGTCTTGAACGGAGACAGCGGAACGTTCCATCCCCAGAACGCGGACTACGTGTGTACGTCCGACCTCGTCTCGATGATCGGGGCCGTCCACGGCAACCGCGTCCGGCGCTTAGGTCTGTTCAACGGCGTCATCGGAAAACTCGTCGACCGAAACGTCACGATGAACAAGCTGTTCGGGGATTTTGCGTATGCGAAAGAACTGTCGGCGTATCCGCAGGACTATCACGTGCGCGACTTCTTTGACAGCGTCGTCGCGACCGAAAGGAAATGATTTGCCAGAATTTTTCAGTCAACCCATGACCGGTTTCCCTGACATGCTATACTAAGAAAAAAGCACAGAAATGGGTGGACTAGTTATGGGGAAGACGACACCACGGAACTCGAAATGGATGCGGACGTATAACCGCTCGCTCATCCTCCGGCTCATCCGGCTCCATCAGCCGGTGTCCCGGGTCGAGCTCGCCAAGGCAACGAATTTGACGAAGCCGACGATCTCGAACATCGTCAACGAACTAAAGGAAGAAGGGTTGGTCAACGAGCGTGAGCTCGGCGTCTCGAGCGGGGGGCGGCGACCGATCATGCTCGAGCTGGCGGCGAGCGACCGGTTCGTCATCGGTATCGACGCGACGCAACGAAAATTGCACGGCGTCGTGACGAACATTCATGGAGAATTACTTGACGAGGCGTGGCACGACGAGCGGTTCGATACGAACGAGGAGTTCATCGACGCCATCGTGACGCTATACATACAACTTGCCGGCAAGACTTCCGGGGACGTGATCGGACTTGGGGTGTCCGTCCACGGGATGGTCGAGGCCGGAGCGGGCGTCGTCTTGTTCGCGCCGCGCTTCCACTTGCATGACATTCCGCTAAAGCGAGAGCTCGAGGCACGCCTGAAACAGCACGTCTTCGTCGAGAACGACGTCCGGACGCTCGCGCTCGGGGAGCTCTACTTCGGTGAAGCGATCGGCATCGACGAGTTCTTCTACGTCTACGCCGGCTATGGTATCGGTGGCGCCTACGTCCATGGCGGTGAGTTGATCGACGGCGAACACCATATCGCCGGTGAGATCGGCCATATGCGCATCATGCTCGACGGGCCGATCTGCTCGTGCGGCAACCGCGGCTGCTTGGAGGCGGTCGCCGGCGAACGGGCCATCTTGAACGAGGCGCGAGAGCTCTATGACTTGACGCTCGACGGCATGCGCGACGCGGTCGGGACGAACCCGGACGTCCAAAAGCTGTACGAGCGGGCCGGGGAATACGTCGGCATCGCGACGCTCAATATGATTCATCTATTGAACCCGAGCCGGATCTTGCTCGGGGGGCCGCTGTTCAACTACGCGCCACAAGTCGTCACGAACATCCAGGAACGCGTCGCCCAGACGGCGTTGACGATGGACGCGCGCCAGACCGACATCCGCGTCGTCCCGTGGAACGCTAACCACGGCGCGCTCGGTGCGGCCGCACTCATCACGAACCAGCTGTTCGGCGAAATCCAATGACTCAATCGCTCTCACACGAGGGCGATTTTTTTGTGTCGAAAAATAATTTAAATGAAACCGTTTACAAATATAAAAACCATATGGTATAGTCTGTTTGTAGTTAGATAATAAATTTAATTTACTAAGTAAGGGGTGACACTCTCAAACGGGAAAGTGGAGGGGTAGACATGGACATAGAGACACCATTGCTGAAAGACAAGTTTCACGATATATTCGGTCGCTACGGAGCGACGCGGCTATTCACAAGGGACGGTTCGACGTTTGATGAATTGGAAGCGTTCACAAAAGCGGACGGCGTCGTCGTCACCCGCTCACGGCGGGACGGCATCTTCCGGCTATATGACGAGGAGGCACGCGACATCCGCCTGTTCCGCGTCTCGGACTTGAACCAGGCCGAGCGGGCGAACAGCTTCGACGAACTGTTCGAGATGCTGCTCTGGCGCTTGAAGCAACAGGACGCGCTGCCGTTCGGGGCGGACCTGTACGTCGTCGGCTCGTACATAGACGACCATTGGCAGTTTGATTTGGAACTGATCGCGTACACGCTCACCCGGCTCGGGGATCAACCGATGCCAGACCACTTGATTCGGGAGCTTTGCCTCAAGTTGGTCGCATAACATTCAAAGGAGAATTGGACATGAAAAAATCGACAATCGCACTCGCATCATCGGTACTCGTCTTGTCATCATTGCTCGCAGCTTGCGGCGGGAAAGAAGAGGCGGCCGCGACGACGGAAGACGGCAAGCCGGTCATCAACTGGTGGGGCTGGGCGCCGCAACCGGAAGTCGGCGAGGCACTCGCCAAATCGTTCAACGAGTCGCAAGACGACTACGTCGTCAAGTTCAAGCGTCTCGAGGACTATGAGCAGCAACTCCAAGTCGCCATGCTCGGCGGCGACGGCCCGGACGTCATCGGCCTCAAAGAACCGATGATCCCGCAATACAAGGACCGTCTCGTCCCGGCGAAAGACTACATGGACAAAGCGGCCGGCGCGGGCTGGAAAGACAAGTTGATCGAGCTCGGCGTCGAACAGACGACGGTCGACGGCGAACAGATGGCGGTGCCGGTCGGCTTCACAGGTCAGGCCTACCTCATGTATAACAAGACGTTGCTCGACAAATACGGAGTGACGCCACCGAAGACGTATGACGAGACGGTCAAAGCGATCGAGACGATCAACGCCTCGGGCGACGCGGTCATCCCGATGCAGCTCGGCGCGAAAGACGCCTGGGTCGGCACGGACGTGTTCAACGTGTTGAGCCATCAGGTCGCACCAGGATACATCCAAAAAGTACTCGAAGGCGAAGCGAAATGGACTGACAAAGAGATGGTCGAGACGGCCGAACTTTGGCAGCAACTGTTCGAGGACAAAGTCTTCCAAGAAGGAGCGCTCGGCCTCGCAACATACATGGACGGCATGAACAACTTCTTCGACAAGAAAGCAGCGATGTGGGTCATCGGCTCATGGGAAGCCCACTCGATGACGACGGTCGAGAAGCGTGACAAGTGGAACAACTTCGAAGACGAGATCGGATTCGTCCCGCTCCCGAACCTCGCGGGTGGCACTGAGCAACCGGTCATCGCCTCGATCGACATGGCGCTCGGCGTCAACAAAGAGTCAGAGCAACAAGACGGCGCGGCCGCTTTCATCGCCTACATGACGCAAGGTGAGGGCCAAGCGCTCTACATGGAGAAGTTCGAGATGGCGCCAGCCGTCAAGGACATCGAAGTCGCGTACGAGGACAAGTTCACGTCTGACGTCGAGCGCGAATCGTACGAGATCTTGAACGAGACGGTGAAAAACGCCGTCGCGGGCCGCGGCATCCGTGACCCGAAAGTGTACGACACGCTCGGCAAAGAACTCCAGAACATCGCGGCCGGACAAGATGCGAAAGAAGCACTCGCACGCATCCAAGCCATCGCCGACCAAGGTAAATAATCGACACGAGCGCCAGTGGCCAGCCTGACTGGTGCTCGATTTTTTTAGCGGAAAGTGAGGGAACACTATGCAACACGCAACCGACTTAACGGAACAGGAACCAAAGCTGTCCGCAGTGCCGCCGAAACGGCCGGACCCGGTGAAGAAGAAGGCGCAGCTGAAAAAGAACTTGATCGGTTGGGCGTTCGTCGCCCCGACCGTCCTGTTCGTCATCGCCTTCATCTATTACGGCATCTTCTATAACGCGTATCACTCAGTGTTCTCATGGGACGGCATCTCGTTCGAGAAGACGTACATCGGGCTCGAGAACTTCGGCCGCATGTTCAGCGACCCTGAATTTTATAACGCGCTCAAGAACACGGGCATCTTCACCGTCCTGACCGTGACGATCCAAGCCGGGCTCGGGCTCGTCTTGGCGTACTTGCTCCACACGAAAGGAGTCGGCCGGACGTTCTTCAAATCGGTGTTCTTCTTCCCGGTCGTCCTGAGCCCGGTCGTCCTCGGCGCCGCGTTCTCACAGATCTTCGACTTCCAGTTCGGTTACATCAACGAATTCTTACGCATGGTCGGCTTAGGCGCGTTCGAGCAGAACTGGCTCGGTGACCAAGACGTCGCGCTCTACTCGATTATCTTGATCAACATCTTCCAATGGACGGGCTCGTCGATGATCATGTACTACATGGCGATGCTCGCGATCGAACGTGAAGTGTTCGAGGCGGCCAATATCGACGGTGCCGGCTTCTGGCGCACGCTGTGGAGCGTCGTGTTCCCAAACTTGAAAGGGACGACGTTCACGCTGACGATCCTCGGGGTCATTGGTGGACTGAAGACGTTCGACATCGTCTGGATCTCGACGCAAGGCGGACCGGGTAACTCGACCGAGGTCATCTCGACGTACTTGTTCCGCAAGTCGATGCTGCACCAAGAGGTCGGTTACGCCAGTGCCGTCGCCATCATCTTGTTGATCATCGCGCTCGGCATTACGTACTTCCAGACGCGTGTGCAGAAGAAAATGGACTGAGGAGGGGTACCTATGGAAATTCAAACGAAAAAAGGAAGATGGCTCACCAATGTCGGCCTGTCACTTATGGCGATCATATGGTTGTTCCCAATCTTCGTCATGTTCAAAGAGAGTTTACGGGTCAACGGCTTCAGTAACTATATCGCGACGTTACAGAACCCGAACTTTCCCCAGTTCGTCTTCAACAGTTTCATCGTCGCCTTCTTCATGATCATCATCTCGATCTCGTTTCTCGCCTTCGCGGCGTTCGGCTTCTCGAAGCTCGAGTTCGCCGGGAAACGCTTGTTGTTCAACCTCGTCTTGGCCGGGCTTATGCTGCCGGTCGCCTCGCTCATCGTCCCGCTCTTCTTCACGCTGCGGACGCTCGACGGGCTGAACAGCTATTGGGGGCTCATCGGTGCTGAGGTGGCGTTCTTCCTCCCGTTCGGACTCATGCTCATCAAGAGCTACTTCGACGAGCTGCCGAACGAGTTGATGGAAGCGGCCCATATCGATGGAGCGTCGACGTTCCAAATCTTCTATAAGATCATGATGCCGCTCGCCAAACCGGCGCTCGCGACAGCGACGATCTACGCGTTCCTCAACTCGTGGAACGAGTACTTGATGGTGCTCACGTTCATGACGGACCCGGCCAAGCAGACGGTGACGCTCGCGCCGACGTTCTTCACGGAAGCGCTCGGCGGGGACCCGGGTAAACTATACGCCTCGCTCGTCTTGATCAGCTTGCCGACGATGGTGTTCTATATCTTCTTCCAACGCTTCTTACAAAAAGGGATGACTTCGGGAGCGGTCAAATAATCGATTGAGGTGACTAACATGTATGTAGGAGTAGACTATTACCCAGAACAGACGGACCGTGCCCTGTGGGACACGGACGTCCGCTTGATGAAAGAGTTAGGTGTCAACGTGATCCGGATGGCCGAGTTCGCGTGGACGATGATGGAACCGGCCGACGGTGAGTTCGACTTCGTGTTTTGGGACGAGGTCGTCGACAAGTTCGGCCAAGACTTCGACATCATCCTCGGCACGCCGACGGCGACACCGCCCGCCTGGCTGATCGAGAAATATCCGGACATCTTGCCGGTGACGGCTGACGGGGTCCGCATCAGTTTCGGGGCCCGGCGCCACTACACGGTCAACAGCCCGGTGTACCGCGAGTACTGCGAGCGCATCACCCGCAAGATGGCCGAGCGCTACGGCAAGCATCCGCGCGTCATCGGCTGGCAGACCGACAACGAGTACGGCCACGAGAAATCGGACCGCTCGTACGGCGACGTCGACCAAGTCGCGTTCCAAGCATGGCTACAAGACCGCTACGAGACGCTCGACGCGTTGAATGCGGCCTGGGGGACCGTCTTCTGGAGCCATACATACTCGGCATGGAGCCAGATTCCGGTCCCTCGCACCGTGTTCCAAGAGCACAACCCGTCGCTCCTCGTCGACTTCGACCGCTTCTGCTCGGACGCGTACCGCTCGTTCAACAAGCTCCAAGTCGACACGCTCCGTCCGCTCATCCATGACGATGCGTTCATCACGCACAACCTCGTCTATAGCGACATGGCGATCAACCAGCAACAGATGGCCCAAGACCTCGACTACGTCTCGTTCGACAACTATCCGGTCTGGGGCGGGCTACCTGAGCCGAACCGGTTCGAGAAGACGGCGCACGACCACGATCTGTGCCGCTCGTCGAAACAAGGTAAAGGCTTCTGGGTGATGGAGCAGTTGAGTGGCGCCCAAGGCTGGAGCCGGATCGGCTACTTGCCACGACCGGGCCACATCCGTCTTTGGACACATCAAGCCGTCGCACGCGGCGCCGAGGCGATCGTCTACTTCCGTTTCCGGGCCGCGCACTTCGGTACCGAGGAGTTCTGCCACGGCATCATCGACCACGACGGCAAGCCGAAACGTAAATTCGATGAAGTACAGGGCGTCATGAAAGAGTTGACGACGCACGGTGACACGATCAACGCGGCCGAATATAAGGCCGACGTCGCCGTCTATTACGACCAAGAGAACTTATGGGCGTGGACACACCAGCCCCATTCGGACGCGTTCAACTTCAAGCAAGAGTTCGTTCGCTTCTACGGGGCGGCCGTGCGCCAAGGCGTCAACACGGACATCGTCTTCCCAGGGGACGCGCTCGACAAGTATAAACTCGTCGTCGTGCCGCTTTATTTCCTCGGCAATGACACGTTCGACAAATCGCTCATCGACTATATCGAGAACGGCGGCCACGTCATCTTCACGTACCGGACCGGCGTCAAAGATCCAATCAACCGCTGTCACTTCGACACGTTACCGGGCAAGTTTGCCAAGTACGCCGGCATCGAGAT
This sequence comes from Exiguobacterium sp. SH4S7, assembly GCF_004336795.1. NCBI lineage: Bacteria > Bacillati > Bacillota > Bacilli > Caryophanales > Exiguobacterium > Exiguobacterium sp. SH4S7. The sequence goes on along the minus strand of NZ_SJUT01000003.1, from coordinate 7,392 downwards.
CGACGAGTACGAGAGCCTGCAGGCCGTCCAGTCGAACCAGGTTCGCCTAGGCGACTACGTGTCTGAGGCGAACATTTGGTGCGACTTGATCACGCCAAAAGGTGCCGACGTGCTCGCGACGTATGAGCAGGCGTTCTACAAAGGGACGGCCGCCGTCACGCGTCACACGTATAAAGGCGACGTGACGTACATCGGCTCATCGGTCGACGATACGATGCTTGACACAATATACAACGAGGCGCTCACGCGCGCCGGCATCGACGCAACGCGTCTTCCGGACGACGTCGAGAAAGTCGATCGTCACGGCGACGGTCACGTCATCCGCTTCTATATGAACCATTCGACGGACGTCACGTCGACGGTCGAGATCGGTGACGAATGGCAGACGCTCGACGGGGACGCGGTCTCGGGGACACTCGAGCTCAAACCGCTCGACGTCATTATGTTGAAACGGGAGGTGGGGGCATGATCTATCGCTTCGACAACCGGTTTGTCATCGAAGGGAAGCAGATTGCCTACGTGTTCGACGTCGACGCTCGGGGCCGGCTCATCCATCAATACCTAGGCAATCGGCTCTATGAAACGGATTACACCGAGCTACCAGATCGTCGGGTGTTGCACTCGTCGTTCGAGACACCAGAAGGCGTCGCCGCGTACGAGTTCGTCTCGTTCGGCGACCTCGTCTACACCGAGCCGACACTCAAAAGCCATACGGCGACTGAACGGCTGCACGCCTTCACGTTCCAAGACGCGCGGATCGGTAACGACACGCTCGAGCTCGACTTGGTCGACTCGATCCAACAGCTGACGGTCACGCTCCACTTCACCGTGTATCCGGCGTACGACATCATTGCACGGAAGATGACGGTTCAAGCTGGGACGGACGTCACGCTCGAGAGCGCGCAGTCGTTCAGCCTCGGGTTGACCGAGCGCAATCTGCGCCTCAGTCATTTTTCAGGGGCATGGACCGGCGAGTTCCAATTACAACAAGGTGAGTTACTCCCAGGTAAGAAGACGATCGAGAGCCGGCGCGGCTTGACGAGCCATCAAAGCAATCCGTGGTTCGCACTTGACGATGCGGCGACGGAACAGCACGGTGAGGTCATCTACGGCTTCCTCGGCCATTCCGGCAACTGGGCCATCCATTTCGAGCGTGACCAGTTCGGATTCACGCAAGTGACGGGCGGGCTCAACACGTTCGACTTCGCGAAACGGCTGGCTTCAGGTGACGTGTTCACGACGCCAGCGGCCTATATCGGTTACACACAACTTGGTTTCGGGGCGATGAGCCGGAACGCGCACGACTTCGAGCGCGACGTCATCATGCCGGAACGGACGCGCGAGACGCTGCGTCCCGTGCTCTACAACTCATGGGAGGCGACGTATTTCGACGTCAGCGAGGACGGGCAGAAACGTCTCGTCGATGAGGCCGCTGCGATCGGTTGCGAGCTGTTCGTCGTCGACGATGGCTGGTTCGGCGAACGGAACTCGGACGCGGCCGGTCTCGGCGATTGGCACGTCAACAAGACGAAGTTCCCGAACGGGTTAGAGCCGCTCATCCGCTACGTCGAGGACAAAGGCCTCCAGTTCGGCCTCTGGGTCGAGCCGGAGATGGTCAACCCTGATTCGGATTTGTACCGGTCGCATCCCGATTGGATCTACCACACGAATGGACGCCCGTCGACGACGTCGCGCAACCAGTTCGTGCTGAACTTGGCGCTGCCGAAAGTCGAGGCGCACGTGACGCATCTGTTGGACGATCTGCTCGAGAACCATGCGATCCGCTACATCAAATGGGACATGAACCGTGCCTTCTCCGAACCGGACAGCCCGCATTTAGGTGACGCGAAAGAGTTGTGGCTCCGTCATACGGAAGCGGTCTACCGCATTCTCGACACGCTCCGGGACAGACACCCGGACGTCGCCTTCGAGTCTTGTGCCGGTGGCGGCGGTCGGATCGACCTCGGCGTGCTCTCGCGCGTCGAACAAGTCTGGACGAGCGACAATACCGACGCACTCGACCGGCTCGAGATCCAGGAAGGATTCTCCCACGCCTATAACGCCAAGATGATGAGCTGCTGGGTGACGGACGCTCCGAACTGGCTGAACGCCCGCGCACTCCCGCTCAACTATCGCTTCGTCAGCGCGATGCAGGGCACGCTCGGCATCGGCGGCAACTTGCTCGAATGGAGCAAGGAAGACCTAGCCGCGTCGAAGCGTTGGATCGAGACGTACAAGTCGATCCGCCCGCTCGTGCAGCACGGGACGAGCTATCGTCTCGCTTCACTCAAGAAAGAAGGATTCCACGCGATGGGCTATACGGACGGGGAGGACTACGTCGCCCTCGTCAACGCAGACCGCCGTCATTACGGCAACAACAAGTTGCGCCTCAAACTCGCCGGGCTCGACCCGGACCGCGTCTATTTATATGAAGGAAGACGTTTGAGCGGCCGCTACTTGATGCAACAAGGGATCACATTGACACAACAAATCGATTATGACGCTTACTGCCTGGTCATCCACCCGGCGTGAGCGATGGAAGGGATGGAGTCGTATGCTTGCATTTGATTTAGCACACCTGAACGAACAGTTCGAGACCGTGTTTTTGGCGGGGCCTGAGCGGATCTTCTTCGCACCGGGCCGCATCAACTTGATCGGCGAACACACGGATTACAACGGAGGTCACGTCTTTCCCTGTGCCATCACGTTCGGCACGTACGGACTCGTCCGGAAGCGCGAGGACGGTATCATTCGCGTCTACTCGCTCAACTTCGAGGACGTCGGCGTCGTCACGTTCCCTGTGACGGACGGGACGTATGACGCCGGTCACGACTGGGCCAACTACGTCAAAGGGGTCGTCGCGCTCCTGCGACAAGACGGACACGACGTCGGAGGATTCGACTTCTTCCTCGCCGGCAACATCCCGAACGGCGCCGGATTGTCGTCGTCGGCCTCACTCGAACTCGTGACGGCGCTCATGATCAATGACGTGTACGGCCTCGGGCTCGAGCGAATCGACCTCGTCCATCTCGGTCAACGTGTCGAGAACGACTTCATCGGCGTCAACTCAGGCATCATGGACCAGTTCGCGATCGGGATGGGCAAGGCCGACCACGCCATCCTGCTCGATTGCGATACGCTCCATCACGACTATGCGCCGATCAAGCTCGACGGTTACGACATTTTGATCATGAACACGAACAAGCGTCGCGAACTGGCCGACTCGAAATACAACGAGCGCCGGACCGAGTGCGACACGGCACTCGGCCTGCTAAAAGAGCGGTTCGATGTCGCCTCGCTCGGCCAGCTATCGGTCGCGACGTTCGAGACGGTCGCATCGGAACTCCCGGAGACGCTCCGGAAACGGGCCCGCCACGCTATCTCGGAGAACGAGCGGACGAAGCTCGCCTTCACCGCCCTTCAAGACGAAAAGCTCGACGTGTTCGGGCAACTTCTGAACGACTCGCACGCGTCGCTTCGTGACGATTACGAAGTGACCGGTATCGAGCTCGACACGCTCGTCCAGGCAGCACAAGATTGCGATGGCGTCATCGGCGCCCGCATGACCGGTGCCGGTTTCGGTGGCTGCGCCATCGCCATCGTCGACAAGACGTCGACAGAAGCCGTCATCCAGACCGTGTCGACCGTATACGAAACAACGATCGGCTACGCGCCGACATTTTATATCGCGTCCGTCGGGGACGGCGCGCGTGAACTCGTAGAGGAGGAAGTCAAATGAGTGTACTCGTCGTCGGCGGGGCCGGTTATATCGGCTCCCATGCAGTCCGCGCCTTGCTCGCACGCGGGGAAGATGTGGTCGTGATCGACAACCTTCAGACCGGGCATATCGAGTCGGTTCCGAAACAAGTCCGCTTCTATGAAGGCGACATCCGTGACCGTGCGTTCATGGACGAGACGTTCGCGAACGAGGACGTCACGGAAGTGCTTCATTTCGCCGCCAACTCGCTCGTCGGTGAGTCGATGGAGGAGCCGCTCGCGTATTACGACAACAACGTCTTCGGGACACAAGTGTTGCTCGAGACGATGCGCAAACACGGCGTCGCAAGCATTGTCTTCTCCTCAACAGCCGCGACGTACGGCGATCAGGACGAGATGCCGATCCGGGAGACGGCTGAAACGAACCCGACGAACACGTACGGGGCGACGAAGCTCGCCATGGAGACGATGATGAAGTGGTGTGACCGCGCCTTCGGCATCCGTTTCGTCGCACTCCGCTACTTCAACGTCGCCGGGGCTGATCCGTCGGGTGAAATCGGCGAAGACCACACACCGGAGACACACCTGATCCCACTCGTCCTCGAAGTGGCGAACGGACAGCGTGAGGCGATCACCGTGTTCGGCGACGATTACAACACGCCGGACGGCACATGTATCCGCGACTACATCCACGTCCAAGACCTCGTCGACGCCCACGTTCGCGCGCTCGACTACTTGAAACGAGGCGGAGACAGCGACGTGTTCAATCTCGGTACGGAGACGGGACTGTCGGTGCTCGAAATCATCGAGGCGGCCCGCCGTGTGACGGGACACCCGATTCCGGTCAAGACGGGGACACGCCGTGCCGGCGACCCGGCGATGTTGATCGCGTCACCGGACAAGGCGAAACGCGTGCTCGGTTGGACGCCAGAGCGCTCGACGGTCGATATGATTCTCACAGACGCTTGGAACTGGCACGAGTCACATCCGGAAGGCTACAAACACGTAGAGGGGGCGAGACGATGATCGATGCAACGATTGAAGCGCTCGTCGAGGCGACGATCCGCGAGGAACTGATCACGGAGCAAGACCGCATCTACTCGCGGAACCGTGTGCTCGCGCGATTGAACAAGCTCGACTTTGACAAGCCGACGTTCGTGCCGCGCGACTCGATCTCGAACTTGCTCGAGACGTTGACCGAATACGCGGTCGAGTCTGGGCTCGTCGAGAATTTATTAGAGGAGAAGGACCGATTCATGGCCGAGGTCATGGACGTGTTCGTCTCGAAACCGTCCGAGGTGACGCGCACGTTCAACGCGCTCCGGGCAGTTGACGTCGAGGCCGCGACGAGTTTCTTCTATAAGATGAGCCAGGCGTCGAACTATATCCAGACGCAGCGGATCGCAAACAATATCACGTACAAGGCACCGACCCGCTACGGCACGCTCGACATCACGATCAACTTGTCGAAGCCGGAAAAAGACCCGCGCGAGATCGCGCGGGCCCGGCTGCAACCGGCGCCAGAGACGAACTATCCGACGGGGTTGCTCGCGATCGAGAACGAAGGTTACGGCGGACACTTGAAGCATCCGGCCCGGGCCAATCACCGCATCATCCCGCTCACGCTCGGCGGGGAAGAGTGGTCGTTCCAATACTCGCCGTACTTGTACTACAACGAACACTCGATTTTACTGTCGAACGAAGTGCGCGACATGGTCATCGACCGATCGGCGTTCGAGCGTCTGCTCGACTTCGTCGGTCAGTTCCCGCACTACTTCGCCGGGTCGAACGCGGACCTGCCGATCGTCGGCGGCTCGATCTTGACGCACGACCATTACCAAGCCGGCCGCTACCGGTTTGCGATGGACGATGCCGACGTCGTCGCGACGTACCGCTCGGACCGTTACGACCAAGTCGACATCGAGACGCTCGAATGGCCACTCTCGGTCGTCCGGCTCCGTTCGACGCAGCGTGAGCAGCTCGCTATATTGGCGAACCAACTGCTCGGCCACTGGCAAAACTACGAGGACGGTGACATCGTTCCGTATACGGGCGACGTCCGCCACAACACGGTGACGCCGATCGCCCGGCGCCGCGATGGACGCTACGAGCTCGACCTCGTCCTTCGCAACAACCGGACGAGCGAGGCGCATCCGGACGGCATCTTCCATCCGCACGCCGACGTCCATCACATCAAGCGCGAGAACATCGGCTTGATCGAAGTGATGGGGCTCGCCGTGTTGCCGGCCCGACTCAAGACAGAGCTCGAACAAGTCGTCCGTTTCATCGAAGGCGAGGACGTCGAGGTCGCGGACATGCACAAGGCGTGGGCCGAGGAGTTGAAGACGAAGTCAGGTGACGCTCGGATGATCGTCGACCAGGCCGTCGTCGACAAGTTCGTCAAAGGATTAGAGGACGCGGGTGTGTTCAAACAGACGGTCGAGGGGCAGGAGCGCTTCACGGCGTTCATGAGCTCATTTTTGAGTCACGTCGATAAAGTGGAGTACGGCGCGTCGACTACGGGAATGAACAGGTAAACTAGTCGAAGTAGGTGAGCCAATGAGAGAAGCAACGATTGAAAACAAGAACGGGATGCGGCTGTCGGCGATCGAGTATGGTTGTGCCATGACCGAACTGACGGCACCGGACCGTGACGGCAACATGGACTCTGTCATTTTGAAATATGGCGACTTGGATCAATACCTCGAGAACCCGGTCTATTTGGGCTCGGTCGTCGGCCGTATCGCCGGAAGAATCCGTAACGCCGAGATTGATGGTGTGGCCTTGACCCCAAGCGAGGCCCCGCATCATATCCACGGCGGGACGGACGGTATCACGTCGCGGTATTGGGACATGGACGTCGACGGACAGGCGATTCAATTCATATACTTAAGTCCGGACGGGGAAGAAGGCTACCCGGGGAACGTCCGCTTCAAAGTCATCTATGAACTGACGGACGACAATGAACTCGTCGTCACGATGACGGCTGATACGGATAAACTGACGTGGGTCAACTTGAACCATCACAACTATTTCAACCTCGGTGGGCGACCGACGATCCACGATCACGTGCTGACGCTGCCGGCCGACCACGTCGCGCGGCTCGATGATGAGTCGCTCCCGACCGGGGAACTGCAGCCTGTCGATGCGACACCGTTCGACTTCCGCGACGGGAAACGAGTCGGCGAGGCGATCACGTCAGACGATGAAGCCATCGCGAAAGCCGGCGGGCTCGATCATCCGTTCATCTTGAAGAATGGGATGGCGCGGTTGCACGACCCGGTGAGCGGACGCGTGCTCGACGTCGAGACGAACCAACCGGTCATGGTCGTCTATACGGCGAACTTCCTCAGTGAAGAAACACCGGTCACGCTCGAGGGACGGCAGAAGCATAGCGCCATCTGTTTAGAAGCCCAGGCGCTTCCAGACGCGCCGCACTATCCAGACATCGCCACATCGATCGAACTGAAACCGGGTGAGTTGTATCATTCGCGGACGGTTTATCGGTTTGGGGTGGAGTGAAAAAAGACCATCAAACTTGTGTATGATGAACTGCTCCCCGTCAAGTAGACAGGGTAAATAATGAAAACCAGCCTAGGCGGCTTGAGCCCTGTATTCGACAGGGCTCAAGCCGTTTAGTCGTTTCTGGAGACGATCATGGTTGTAGAACGATAT